>NZ_JAXCFU010000001.1:507598-715580 GCF_055362685.1 Micromonospora sp. SYSU B005
GGTGGCCCCGGGGGGGGGGGGGGGGGGGGCTGGGGGGGCGGGGTGGCTTTTGGGTGGGTGGGGGGGGGGGGGGCCCCCCCCCCCACCCGGCTCCGGGCGGTCAAGCTTGATCCCTGCGCCGGTTGCGGTGGGGCCACACCTGTCGTGGGCGGCCAGCACCCGTGGGTTGAGATTTCCCTCTGGGTGCTCGGTCGACGCCGGGTGCTCTTGTCGGTGCTCTCAGCGGGCTGAGGTGGTGGCCCGCACCCAGGGCAGGGCCAGGCGCTCGACCAGGCTCAGCGCGGCGTAGAGCACGATGCTCATCAGCGCCACCAGCACGATCGCCGCCCACGCGGTAGCGGTGTCGCCGACGCCGTTGTACTGGAGGATCTGGTAACCCAGGCCCGGGCGGTCCGAGTAGAACTCCCCGATCACCGCGCCGATCGCGGCGAGCGGCATGGCCACCTTCAGACCGACGAAGATCTGCGGCAGCGCCGCCGGGAAGCGCACCTTGCGGAACGACTGCCACCACGAGGCGTTGAGCGACCGGCCCAGCTCCGCCAGATCCGCCGGGGTGGTGGTCAGCCCGGTCGCGGTGGAGAGCACGATCGGGAAGAAGCAGAGCAGGAACACCATGGTCAGGATCGGCTTCTGCCCCCAGCCCACGGCTACCACGAGCAGCGGCCCGAACGCGATCTTCGGGACCGCGTTCACCGCCACCAGCAGCGGCGCGAACATCCGTTCCACCCGGCTGGAGGCGGCCAGTGCCATCCCGATCAGCACCCCGGCCACCGACGAGAGCAGGAAGCCGAACACCGTCATCCAGGTGGTGATGCCCAGCGCGGGCAGCAGCACCTCGGTGGTGCCGGCGAGGGACTTCCCCACCGCCTGCGGCGGGGGCAGCGCGGCCGGGTGCACCAGGTTCAGGCCCGAGGTGACCAGCCACCAGGCCGCCACCGCGATCACCAGGCCGAGCGCCGGCAGCCCGACCGCCGCCGGGCGTACGGCGACCCCGCGCCGGACCGCCGGGCGCGGCAGCGCCTCCGGCCGGGCCTCGGTCGACTGTGTCAACGTGTCCTCCTCTCTGCGCCGGTCGGTGTGACCGGCACGCGAAGGGGGTGCGCCCCACCGGGGTGTCCGGCGGGTCGCACCCCCGTTGGCCCGAGCGGGCCGGTCAGGCCTTCGGCGCGAGGCTGAAGTCGATGATCTGGTCCGGGGTGAGGTTCTGCTTCAGCGCACCGGCGCCCTGGAGCAGCGCGATGCTCTTGGCCACCCGGCCACTGTCCAGCGTGCCGATCGCGGTGCCGGAGTTGCTCGACCGCACGTACGCGGCCATCAGCTGAAGCTCGGCGGACGCCGCGGCCGGGACGGCGGCCGGCACGTTCTTCTTCAGGATCTCGGCCGCCTCGTCCGGGTTGGCCAGCGAGTACTCCAGGCCCTTGAGCAGCGCGGCGGTGAACTTCTTCACCATCTCCGGCTTCTCCTTGGCGATCTTCGACGAGGTGATCAGCGCGTTGCCGTAGAGGTCCTGCATCACGTTGCTGTACGGCAGGACGACCGGCTTCTTCTTGGTCACCGTCTCCACCGTCGGCTGGCCGACGACGAACTGGCCGATGCCGTCCACCGAGCCCGAGCCGAGCATGCCGATCAGGCCCTGCGCCTCACCGTTTACCCAGGTCACCTTGCTGCCGTCGATGCCGGCGAGGCGCGCGTACGTCGGGAAGAGGTTGCGCACGACGGACGTCGGGGTGTCGGCGAGCTTCTTGCCCTCGAGGTCCTTCGGGGTGGCGATGTTCTTGCCCTCGACCGTGACGATCGCGGCCATGGTGCGCTGCTGGATCGCGGCCACCGCCACGAAGTCCTTCGCCTGGCCGTTGCCGAGCTGGAGGATGCCACCGGTCAGGTCGATCGGGCCGAAGTCGGCCTGGCCGCCGGTGATGGTCTGGATCACGGAGCCGGTGCCCTGACCGGGCTTGATGTCGACGTCGAAACCGGCCTCCTTGAAGAAGCCCTTGTCCTTCGCCACCCAGGCGTAGGAGTCACGCCCGAAGTTGCCGAACGAGGTGAGGTACGTCACCTTCTCCAGCGCCGCGCCGTTGCCGCCGCCGCTCTCGGACTTGTCCGAGTCGCTGCTGCAGCCGCCCACCAGGGCGAGGGCGGTGGCCAGAGCCGCGGCGGCGACCGTACGGGTCAGCCTTCTCATCAGTGCACCATGTCCTTTCCGACCAGGACTTCTTCGCCGGTCGGGTCGTGGGTCCGACGGGGTCGGCAAGTGGGTTCGGCCGACTGGACCGTCGTGAGGGGACTCTTCGCGCGCAACAGCGTACGAGAAGCCGGATGACCTGCCGCCGCCGTCCCGGTTGCGGAACGGAAACGAAGTTGCGTGACGGAAAGCGGACTGACGTCCACCCCGGACAGTGCTATAAGCACCGTCCGCTACGCTAGCCCGGCTCGCATTCGGACGACGTGGAAGGGAGCCGGCGGAAGATGATCCGACTGTCCGGGGTGTCCCGCACCTTCGACGGCCGTTCGGGACGGGTGGAGGCGTTGCGCGGCATCGACCTCGACGTCGCCGAAGGCGAGTTCGTCGCCGTCCTCGGCCGGTCCGGCTGCGGCAAGTCCACGCTGCTGCGCATGATCGCGGGCCTGCTCCCGGTCACCGGCGGTGAGATCACCGTGGGCGGTACGCCGATCACGAAGCCCCGCCGCGACGTGGCGATGCTGTTCCAGCGGCCGGCGCTGCTGCCCTGGCGCTCGGTGCTGGACAACGTGCTGCTGCCGGTGGAGATCTTCGGCTGGCGCCGCGCCGAGCACCGCGACCGGGCCCGCCAGTTGCTGGAGATGGCCGGGCTGGGCGGCTTCGAGAAGCGCCTCCCGCACGAGCTGTCCGGCGGCATGCAGCAGCGCGTGTCGCTGTGCCGGTCGCTGGTCGGCTCGCCCCGGGTGATGCTCATGGACGAGCCGTTCTCCGCGCTCGACGCGCTCACCCGCGAGGAACTCTCCGGCGAACTCCAGCGCGTGCACATGGAGACGAAGGCGACGATCGTCTTCGTCACCCACTCGATCGACGAGGCGGTGCTGCTCGCCGACCGGGTCGTCGTGCTCAGCCCGCGCCCCGGGCGCATCCGCGAGGTGGTCGAGGTGAACGTCCCCCGGCCGCGCACGCTGGGCCGCCACGAACACCTGGAAGACGTCGCGCGGATCAGCGCCGAGCTGCACGAACTGCTGATGGAGCGGGACGCCCCCGGCGTACCCGTCGGAGGCCGGTGACCATGCGGGTCTCGGTGTTCACCGAACCCCACCGCGGTGCGGACTACGACGACCAGCTCCGGTTCGCCCGGCTGGTCGAGGAGACCGGCTTCGAGGGCTTCTTCCGGGCCGACCACTATCGGGCCATGGGGGACGAGCCGGCGCCGCCCGGCCCCACCGACGCCTGGCTGACGCTCGCCGCGCTGGCCCGGGAGACCTCCCGGATCCGCCTCGGCACGCTCGTCACGTCCGCCACGTTCCGGCTCCCCGGGCCGCTCGCCGTCATGGTCGCCCAGGTCGACCGGATGAGCGGCGGCCGGGTCGAGCTGGGCATCGGCGCCGGATGGTACGAGCGCGAGCACACCGCGTACGGCATCCCGTTCCCGCCGGTCAGCGAGCGATTCGACCGGCTCGCCGAGCAGCTGGAGATCGTCACCGGCCTGTGGCGCACCCCGGCCGACGAGACGTACAGCTTCACCGGTGAGCACTACCGGCTGGTCGACGCGCCCGCGCTGCCCAAGCCGGTGCAGCAGCCCGGCCCGCCGGTGATCGTCGGTGGCCGGGGACCGAAGCGCACCCCCGAGCTGGCCGCCCGCTACGCCGACGAGTTCAACATGCCGTTCAAGAGCGTGGCCGAGACCGCCGCCGCGTACGAGCGGGTACGCGAGGCGTGCGACCGCGCCGGGCGGGACGCCTCCGGCCGCGCGCCGCTGACACTCTCCGCCGGCATCGTGGTGGCGATCGGACGCACCGACGCCGAGGCGCAGCGCCGGGCCGCGCCGCTGCACGTCTCCAGCGCGCTGCCGCCGGAGGACCCGGTGGTCGGCTCCCCCGCCCAGTTGGTCGACCGGATCGGCGAGTTCGCCGCCATCGGGGCCACCCGGGTGCACCTGCGCCTGATCGACTTCGACGACCTCGACCACGTGGAGCTCATCGCCGCCGAGGTGCTCTCCCGACTGGACGGACCACGATGACCGAACTCTCCGCCGACCTCGAACTCGGCCCGGTGGGCCAGGAGATCGTGTACGAGAACGACCGCGTACGCGTCTGGCACATCCGGCTGGAGCCGGGTGAGCGGCAGCCGCTGCACCGCCACGACCACCCGTACCTGGTGGTGGCCATCCAGGGCGCCAAGAACGTGGTGCAGACGATCGACGGCACCACCATCGACGCCGACGAGCCGACCGGCGGCGTGGTCTACCGCGACCCGGGCGCGGTGCACATGCTCACCAACGTCGGCGACACCACCTACCTCGCGCGCCTGGTCGAGCTGAAGTAGCCACACCGGCGGGTTCGCCGCGCCGCGCGGCGGCAAGGTGGCGATCGGGGTCACCGGGCCGTAACGTGCCCGACATGGCCTTTCGGACGTGGGGCAGGCTGCTGCTCACGGCGCTCGGGGTGAGCGTACTGGCCGGGGCCGGCCAGTTGGGGATCGCGTACGGCTTCGGAGTCGTACGCCTCGACGGCGCGTTCGTGGACGTCTCGGTCAACCGGTGGCCCGCCCAGCTCGTCTGGGTGGGCTGGTTCGCCGCTGTCGCCACGGTCGCCGGAGCCGTCCTCACCGAGCGCTTCGCCCGCCGCGACGACAGTCCCGGCGGCACCACCGAACTGCTCTCCATCGCCGGCGTCAGCGCGCTGGGCGCGATGGTGGTCGCCCCGCTGTGCATGCAACCGGCCCGCGCGGCCGAGCTGGGCGGATCCGTCGACCCGGTCTGGGCCGCCGGCATCTGCGCCGCCCTCGGCGCGGTCGTCGGCGCGGGCGCGGCGATCGCCGTCCTGCTCAAGCCGCCGTTCGGCTGGGGCGTGGCGATCACCGCCGGCATCGTCTGGCTGCTGGCGCTGCTCTCCGTCGCACCCACGATCGTCGCCAACCGCCCGCTCGCCACGGTACGGCTCGGCGTCCTCGAACCCTCCTGGCTCGATCCGGAGGCGGCCCAACGCCTGTCCATGCTGCTGCTGCCGGTGCTCGCTCTGCTGGCCGGCGGCGCGGTCGGCGTACTCGCGCGCCGGGCCGAATGGCCGCCGCTGGTCGGCGGCGCGGCCGGGGCGGCCGGTCCGGTGCTCGTCGCGTTCGCCTACCTGACCGCCGGTCCCGGCTCGGCGACCGACCGCTACCAGGTCGCGCCCTACTACGGCGCGCTGATCGCCGTGATCGCCGGTGCGCTCGGCTCGACCGCCACCACCGTGCTGCCCCGCCCGGTCACCGCCACCGGCGACCCCGACGCGGTCGAGGCCACCGACATCCTCGCGCCGCTGCCGCACTCGTCCGCGCCGGGCGTCCCGGCCGCCCCGCCCGAGCCTCCGATGACGAGCGGCGCCGCCGCGCCCGCGCACTGGAACTGGCCGGAGCCCGGCGGCTCGGCCACGGCGACGGCCGGCACCGATCTTCCCGCGGCCGGCCGGCCGGCCCTCGCGGATCTGCCCGCCGTCGATCAGCAGGCAGTTGCGGAACGGCCGGTGGGTGAGCGCTCGGCCGTCGCCGACACGGGCCACGGCCAGCCCATGCCGGGTCTACTGCCCCCGGGCCGCCGGACCTCGGCCATCGACGTCCTCGCCGCGGGCCGCCCCGACCCGGGCACGGGCACGGGCACGGCCCACGCGGGCAGCACCGGCGAGGCGGCCACCACGGACCGTGCGACCACTCTCGACCCGGCCGTCGCCGGTTCCGAACCCGCCGATGGAGCGTCCGGGCAGGCGACAGCCGCACCGACCGACAGCGGGGCCGTCTCCACCACGTCGGCCACCGGCTCCGGCTCCGCAGCCGGGACCGACGGTGCCGCACCGGAAGCGGCGGCGACCGCGCCCCGGGTGACCCGGCCGCGCCGCACCCGCGCCGGCCGGTCCGCCGACCCGATCGACGGACCGGCGTCACGCGCCGACGGCATCACCGCACCTCGCCCCGCGGACGTCTCCTCCCCGAGCGCCGGTGCGGGCACCACCTCGAACGAGACGTCACCGGCCACCGCCGAGGGCCAGGTGCCCGGCCCGCGTACGGATGGCGGCGCACCCGCCGGACCGGTCGCGGCCGAGACGGACAGCGCCGTCCCCGCCGGACCAGCCACTACCGACGCGGGCAGCGCCACCCCCGCCGCGCCGCCGGCCGAAGCCACCGGCCGCTCCACCCGCTCCCGGCGTCCCCGCGCCTCGAAGGCCGGACCGCGCGCCACCGGCCCGGCCACTCCCGAGTTCGACCCGGCCGACGCCGCACCGACGACGGCGGGCGGGCAGGCCGAAGCGGTGCCGACGAAGACCAGCGCCCAGGACGGCTCGTCCGACGCCGCGCCGACGGCGACCGGCCGCCGGACCCGGCCGGCACCGGACGCCACCGACACCGCCCCGATCCCCCAGGCCGCGAACCCGGCCCGGAACGACGCGAGCGCCGCCTCGGCACCGGACCGCACGGACTCTGGCGCGCCTGACGGTTCCCTCGGCAGCCCGGCTCCCCGTGCCGACTCCAACGAGGTCGCGTCGCCGGGGCGTACCGGACGCAACTTCTTCTTCGACGACCCGGCGCCGGTCCCGTCGCCCCGGCCCCGGTTCCCGATGTTCGAGGACGTGACCGGGGCGCCCGGCGAGGTGCGCCCGGCCTGGCCGATCACCCCGGCGGGCCGCCCGCACCGCGCGACCACCGAACCGGACGCACCGGCTCGGGACGCCGCGGAGGCGAACGTCCCGGCCGAGCCGGCGCCGCGTCCCCGCCACCGGGGCCTGCCCGAGCCGGGCGCGAGCACCGGATGGGACGCGCTCGCCACGAACGCCCGCCCGGCAGGGCCACTCACCCGGCCCGAGGCGGGGAAGCCTGTCGCCCGGCCCGCGACGACCGCCGCACCGGGCGAGGCGGGTGCCGCGCTGCCGGACACCACCGCCGCACTGCCGGAGGCCACCGCCACGGAGACGGAGGCGGACTCCCGGCGCGGGCGGCACGCCGGACCGGACGACGCCGACGCGTCCGGCGGGAAGTCGAAGCCCCGGCGCGGCCTGTTCCGGCGCAACCGGGCCAAGGACGAGCCGGAGCCGGCCGAGCGGACGGCCGAGCCGACCACCGCTGCCGACGACGAGTACGTGGACTGGGTGGCCGGTCTCGCCTCGGACGACAACGCCGACGACGCCCGCTCGCTGCGGACCGGACGGCACCACCGCGACTGAACGACGGCCGGGGCGGACCGGGTCGAAACGGCCCGCCCGGGCCTCGCTCACGCCAGCGGCAGGTACACCCGCGATCCGGAGGCGACGAACTCCTCGGACTTGCCGCGCATGCCCCGCGCCGCGTAGTCCTTCAGCTCCTGGGTGATCTTCATGGAGCAGAACTTGGGCCCGCACATCGAGCAGAAGTGCGCGGTCTTCGCGGGCTCGGCGGGCAGCGTCGCGTCGTGGTACGCCCGCGCGGTCTCCGGGTCGAGCGCCAGGTTGAACTGGTCGGACCAGCGGAACTCGAACCGGGCCTTCGAGAGCGCGTCGTCCCACGCCTGCGCGCCCGGGTGCCCCTTGGCCAGGTCGGCCGCGTGCGCGGCGATCTTGTACGCGATCACGCCCGCCTTCACGTCGTCGCGGTCCGGCAGCCCGAGGTGCTCCTTCGGGGTGACGTAACAGAGCATCGCGGTGCCGAACATGCCGATCATCGCCGCGCCGATCGCGGAGGTGATGTGGTCGTACGCGGGCGCGACGTCGGTGGTCAGCGGCCCGAGCGTGTAGAACGGCGCCTCGTGGCACCACTCCTGCTGGAGGTCCACGTTCTCCTTGATCTTGTGCATCGGCACGTGCCCGGGGCCCTCGATCATCACCTGCACGTCGTACTCCCAGGCGACCTTCGTCAGCTCACCGAGCGTGCGCAGCTCGGCGAACTGCGCCTCGTCGTTGGCGTCCGCGATGGAACCGGGGCGCAGGCCGTCACCGAGGGAGAACGTGACGTCGTACTTCGCGAGCAGCGAACACAGCTCCCGGAAGTTCGTGTAGAGGAAGTTCTCCTCGTGGTGCGCCAGGCACCAGGCCGCCATGATCGAGCCGCCCCGGGACACGATCCCGGTGACCCGGTCCACCGCCAGCGGCACGTACGGCAGCAGCACCCCGGCGTGCACGGTCATGTAGTCGACGCCCTGCTCCGCCTGCTCGATGACCGTCTCGCGGAACACCTCCCAGCTCAGCTTCACCGGGTCGCCGCCGACCTTCTCCAGCGCCTGGTAGATCGGCACCGTGCCGATCGGCACCGGCGCGTTCCGCACGATCGCCTCGCGGGTCTCGTGGATGCGCTTGCCGGTGGACAGGTCCATCACGGTGTCCGCGCCCCACCGGGTGGCCCAGGTCAGCTTCTCCACCTCCTCGGCCACCGACGAGGTGACAGCCGAGGTGCCGATGTTGGCGTTCACCTTCACCAGGAACGCCTTGCCGATGATGGCCGGCTCGCACTCGGGGTGGTTGACGTTGAGCGGCAGCACGGCCCGCCCGGCCGCGATCTCGTCCCGCACGAACTCCGGCGACACCGACTCCCGGATCGCCACGAACTCCATCTCCGGCGTGACGATCCCGGCCCGGGCGTACGCGAGCTGAGTGGGACGGGTTCCGGCCAGCGGCGTGCCCGCTCCGCGTACCGGGGCCACGTCCCCGCGTTCGGCGATCCACGGTCCGCGCAGCGCGGGCAGCCCCACCTCCGGGTCGGAGCCGGGACCGGAGGTGTCGTAGAGCCGTACCGGAGGGTTGTCCCCGGTCAGCGTCACCTCGGCGAACGGCACCCGGATGTCCGGGCGTGACCCTTCCACGTACACCTTGCGACGTGCCTGCATGACAGCCTCCCTGTCGCTCATGCGGACCAGCCGAAGTGGTCCAGCGGGCCGCGTCCCGCGCCCAGCTCCCAGGTCCGCGCGCCGGTCAGCGCGCGGGTGACGTACTCCTTGGCGGCCGCCACCGCGACCGGCACCGCGTCGCCCGCGGCGAGCCGGACCGCGACGGCGGCCGAGAACGAACAGCCGGTGCCGTGGTTGTGCCGGGTGTCCACCCGGGGCGCGCGCAGCAGGCGGGTCGTCCCGCCGCCGGCGAGCACGTCCACCGACTCGCCGTCGGCGTCCACGTCGCCGCCGGTCACCACCACGAACGCCGGTCCACGCGCCGCCAGCGCCTCGGCCGCCGCGACCATCTCCTCGACGGTGCCCACCGGGCCTCCGGTGAGGGCCGCGGCCTCCGCGCAGTTCGGCGTCGCGACCTCCGCGTACGGCAGCAGCCGCTCGACCGCCTCCACCACGCCGAGCCGGTGCCCGCTCGTGGCGACCAGCACCGGGTCGACGACCAGGTGCGGCAGCCGCCCGGCCCGGGCCGCCTCGGCCACCGCGTCGGCGACGGCCGGGGTGCCGAGCATCCCGGTCTTCACAGCGCGCACGTCGAAGTCGCCGAGGACGCTGTCCATCTGGTCGCGCACTGTCTGCGGGGGCAGCGGCAGGACGGCGTCCACGCCCCTGGTGCTCTGCGCGGTGACTGCGGTGAGAACTGTCGTGCCGTACGCCCCGAGCGCGGCGAACGTCTTGAGGTCGGCCTGGATGCCCGCTCCCGCTCCGGAGTCGGAGCCGGCGATGCTCAGAACTGTTTTCGGCGTCACTTGTCTTCTCCGGTGGTTGCGGTTCAGGGCTGCGGCCGACCGTGCCCACTCCGGGCGGTCAGGCTTGATCCCTCCGTGGTCACGGTCGGCCGCAGCCCTTCTCGTGTGGGCCTTCGTCGGATCGCGCGGGGTGGGTGCGCGCCACACGGGTGGCCGCCTCCTGGAAGGCTCTGCCCAGCGTGGTGGCGGTTTCGGTGGGGTCGTTGGCGCGCATGACGGCTCCCAGGACTGCTACTCCTGTTGCGCCCGCTTCAACGCAGGCCGCTACCTGAGCTGCCGTTTCGATGCCGCCGAGGGCGAGCACCGGGACCGGGCTGGCTTTCACCAGCGCGGCGAGTCCGGACTCCCGAAACGCCGGGCCGTAGCCGGGCTTTGTCTGTGTCGCGTAGACCGGGGACAGCGTCGCGTAGTGCTCGGTGGTGAGCCGGGCCAGCTCGGCGGTGTCGTGGCAGGAGCGGCCGACGAGTCCGACGGCGGGTGGCGGATACGGGCCGGCCGCGGGCAGGTGCACCGCGTCCCCGTCGAGCGGGTCCGGTCCGGCCACGATCAGCGTGCCGTCCACCTCGGCGAGGATCGCGCGCAGGTCGACGGCGAGCGCGAGGCGTTCGGCGCGGGGCAGGTCCTTCTCCCGCAGCACCACCCAGCGCACTCCCCCGCCGACGGCACCAGCGACCACGTCGACGAGCGGTCCCCGAGCGACCCGTCGATCGGTGAGCACGACGACCCCGGTCGGACCGGCGTAGATCTTGTTACGCGGCCGTCCCTCCACGGGCGCCTCCGTACCAGGATCCGCAGCGCGTACGGCGGTCACAGGTCGGGCCGTCCCTCGTCCGAGGTGGACGGCAAGGCGTGGAAGCGGCGGGTGATGCGGCCCGCGCCGTACGCCAGGCGGCCGGCCTCGACCGCGTACCGCATGGCCGTGGCCATCGCCACCGGGTCGGCGGCCCGGGTCACGGCGCTCGCCAGCAGCACCGCGTCGCAGCCCAGCTCCATCGCCAGGGCCGCGTCGGAGGCGGTACCGATGCCCGCGTCGAGCACCACCGGCACGTCCACGGCCGCCCGGATCAGCCGGATGTGGTGCGGGTTGCCGATGCCCAGCCCGGAACCGATCGGCGACCCGGCCGGCATCACCGCCGCGCAGCCCACGTCGGCCAGCCGCCGGGCCAGCACCGGATCGTCCGAGGTGTACGGCAGCACTGTGAACCCGTCGGCCACCAGTTCCTCGGCGGCGCGCAGCAGCTCCACCCCGTCGGGCAGGAGCGTGCGCTCGTCGCCGATCACCTCCAGCTTCACCCAGTCGGTGTCGAACGCCTCCCGGGCCAGGTGCGCCGTCTTCACCGCCTCCACTGCGGTACGGCAGCCGGCCGTGTTCGGCAGCAGCCGTACGCCGCACCGCTCCACCAGGTCGAGCAGGCCGCCCGACCCGCCGGGCGTGGTGTCCACCCGGCGCAGCGCCAACGTCACCAGCTCGGTGCCGGAGGCGCGGATGGCCTGCTCCAGCACGTGCAGGTTGGCCGCGCCGCCGGTGCCGAGGATGAGCCGGGAGCCGAACGTGACCCCACCGATCTCAAGCGTGGACATCCTGCTCACCCGCCCTGGGTGGCGCTGAGCACCTCGACCCGGTCGCCGTCTCGCAGCACGCTCGCCGACCAGCCGCCGCGCGGCACCACCTCGCCGTTCACCGCCACCGCGAGCCCGCGCTCCCGGTCGGTGACGGTGCGGACCACCTCGGCGACGGTGACGCCCTCGGGCAGCGTCCGGCCGGTGCCGTTGACGATCAGTTCCACGTGCGCTCCTTCCCGAAGCGGTCCGGGGTGAAGGGGACGAGCGCGGGATCCGGCTCGCCGGTGACGATCAGTTCGGTGACCAGGTCGGCGGTGACCGGGGTGAGCACGATGCCGTGCCTGTGGTGCCCGGTCGCGGCGAGCACGCCCGGCCGCCCGGGCAGCGGCCCGATGATCGGCGCGTTGTCAGGCGTACCGGGGCGCAGCCCCGCGACGGCCTCCACCAGCTCGTACTCGACGAGTTCCGGCACCAGCTCCGCGGCGGCGCGCAGCAGTGTCAGCACGCCACCGGCGGTGACAGCGGTGTCCGCGCGCTCCTCGACCGTCGCCCCGACCACGACCTCTCCGCTGTCCCGGGGCACCAGGTAGACCGACTCGCTGTCCGCGTACCCCCGGATCACGTGCCGGAAGCCCGGCGGACCGCCACCCGGCGCGCGCAGCCGCAGCACCTGGCCCTTGACCGGCCGGACCGGCAGGCCGGTCAGCGCCGCCGCGCCGCATCCGGCCGCGACCACAGTGATCCTTGCGTCCACCTCGGACAGCGCGCCGACGCGGGCCGGACGCAGCTCCACCCCGGCGCGCTCGGCGGCCGTGCGCAGCGCGACGACCAGCCGCCGCGGGTCGACCTGGTGGTCGCCGGGCGCGACAGCGCCGCCGCGCACGCGCGGCGCCAGCGCCGGCTCGCGGTCGCGCAGCTCCGAGGGGCGCAGCGGCGTGATCGGCAGTCTCAAACCCCGTTGGTACGACCACAGCCGCCCCGCCTCGGCCAGGTCGTCGGCGGTGAGCCCGACGACGAGCGTGCCCTCGGTGCGGTAGCCGACGTCGACGCCACTCGCCCCGGTCAGCTCGGCCGCGAAGCCGGGCCAGCGCGCGGCGGACTCGACGAGGAGCGCGGTCAGTTCGTGCTCACCGAAGTACGCCTCGGCGACCGGCGACAGCATCCCGGCGGCCACCGACGAGGCACCCGACCCGGGCCGGTCGTCGTGCACCACCACGCGCAGCCCGCGCTGCGCACAGCGCCACGCGATCGCGAGTCCCACCGGCCCGGCGCCCACCACCGCCACGTCGGCCGGGCTCATCGCGTCAGCGCCCGCAGCAGTTCGGCGGTGGCGTGCGCGGGATCGGCGGCCAGGCTGAGCGCGCCGACCACCGCCACCCCGTACGCCCCGGCCGCCCGCAACGCCGGCACGCTCGCGGCGGTCACCCCGCCGATCGCGATCACCGGCACGCTCACCGCCTCGGCGACCGCGCGTACCCCGTCGGGGCCGATCGGGTCCGGCAGGCCGGACTTGGTGGTGGTGGCGTGGCACGGGCCCACGCCCAGGTAGCTCGCGCCCGCGTCCACCGCCGCGCGGGCGCCTACCGGCTCCCGGGCGGTCGCGCCGAGCACCGCGTCCGGGCCGAGCACCCGGCGGGCGGCTGCGACCGGCAGGTCGTCCGCGCCGACGTGGCCCCCGGCGGCGTCCACCGCGAGCGCCACGTGCAGCCGGTCGTTGACCAGGCACCGCGCTCCGTACGGCCGGCACGCCTCGGTCACCCGGCACGCCAGCTCGTACGCCTCCCGGTCGGTGGCGTCGTCCTCCACGCGCACCTGCACGACGAGGTCGGCGCGCGCGACGGGCAGGGCGGCACGCAGCACGGCGAGCGGGTCACGCCCCGGCCGGGTGTCGGTGATGAGATGCAGTCGTCCCAGGGACAGCACGGCAACGCTCCTCCCTGCGCCGGCATTACCCGGATCAGGTTCGACGGTCGGGGGCTCCCAGCCCCCCTCTCAGCCCGGTCCGCACCGGGCTCCCGTGGGTCACTTGCGGCCTACCGTACGACGCCTCCCGCCCGTACGGAAGCCCGGGTGAGGTTTTTCCCAGGAACCAGCCGTCCGCCGGATCGGGGCAGCGGGTGACCGTCCCGTCACGACACGCTGCCGGGATGGCCGTTCCCGCCCGCGTTCCGCGCCGCCTGGCGATCGTGCCGTTCCGGGGCGGCAGTGTCGTCTCCGAAGGGCTGCTCACCTGGACGATGCTGCGCGGGCCGGCGTGGATCCGCCTGCTGCCGGACGTGTACGTGCACCGGGACGGATACCGCGCCGACGACCACCGGATGTGGTGCGAGGCGGTGACGTTGCGTCTGCCGCCGGATGCCGTGCTTGCCGGGCGCAGCGCCGCCTGGGTGTACGGCGTGGACGTGCTCACCCGCGACGCGCCGGTCACAGTGGTGCTGCCGCCTGCTGCTCGACTGCGACCGCACCCACGGTTGCGGGTGGTCCGTTCGCCGCTGCCGGAGCAGGATCGCACCCTCGTCGGCGGGCTACCGGTCACCACCCCGCTGCGTACCGCGTTCGACCTGGGCCGCCACGGCACCCGCGTCGAGGCGTTGGTCGCCGTCGACGCGCTGCTGCGTCGCCGGGTCGTGAAGCTGCCCGCCCTGCGGGCCTACGCCGCCGACCGGCCGGGTTGGCCGGGTGCTCCGCTGCTGCGCGAGGTACTGGCGGTGGCCGAGCCGCTGAGCGAGTCCCCGATGGAGACACGGTTGCGGCTGCTCCTGCTCGACGCCGGCCTCGGCCCGCTCACCGCCCAGCACGAGGTTCGCGCCGGCGGACGCTTCGTGGCTCGGGTGGACCTGGCCTGGCCGGCTCTCCGCCTCGCGGTCGAGTACGACGGCGACCACCACCGGGAGCGGGCGCACTTCCGGCGGGACGTGGCGCGCCTGAACGCGCTCCGCGCGGCCGGGTGGGTCGTGCTCCGGTTCACCGCCGACGACGTGCTACGCCGCCCCGACGCCACAGTGGCCCTGGTGCGCCAGGCCCTGGCAGAACGTCGCGCCATCGAGACGAACCACTGATCCGTGCCCGCAGCCCCGGCCCGCCACCCGCCGCCTGGCCGGTCCGGTCCGGGCCGCCCGAGACGCCACGGGCGTCAGAAGGCCCGCCCGCAGACACCTATGGCGTTCCACTCGCGACTGAATCTGGCGACGAGTGGAACGCCATGGGTGTTTCAAGGCCCTTTTGACACCCATGCCGTTCCACCCGTCGTGAGCGCTGCCTCTGAGTGGAACGCCATGGGTGCCTCCGCGCGCGGGCGGCCACGGTGGGTGCACGCCGACACGCGGACGGATCCAACGCACGAGCGGGCGCGTCGGTACCGGCGGGGACGGTCAGAGGATGGCGTCCAAGGCGTCGAGGTCCTCGTCGCTGGGCTGCCACGTCCCGGCTTCGGCGTTCGCCTTCACCTGCTCGGGGGTCGTCGCGCCGGCGATCACCGACGTCACGGCGGGACGGGCGGCCAGGCCGCCGATGGCCACCTGGAGCATGGTGATGCCGCGCTCGGCCGCGTACGCCTCGATCGCCTCGATGACGTCCCAGCGCGCGGCGGCCAGCCGCTCGGCGTACCGGCCGCCACCGGCCAGTCGGCTACCAGCCGGGGGCGCCTCACCGCGCTTGTACTTGCCGGTGAGCAGCCCGTTGGCGAGCGGGAAGAACGGCAGCATGCCGAGGCCGAACCGCTCGCAGGCGGGGATCACCTCGTCCTCCACCCCGCGTTCCACAAGCGAGTAGTGGTTCTGCGCGGAGATGAACCGGGTACGCCCCTGCGACGACGCGGTCCAGTCGGCGTCGGCGATCTGCCAGCCGGCGAAGTTGGAGTTGCCCAGGTAGCGCACCTTGCCGGCGGTCACCAGGTCGTCCAGCGCGGCGAGCGTCTCGTCGATCGGGGTGCCCGGGTCGGGCTCGTGCATCTGGTACAGGTCGATGTGGTCGGTGCCGAGCCGGCGCAGCGACGCCTCGACCGCGCGGGCGATGTAGCGGCGGGCGCCCCGGGCGCCGTGGTCCGGCCCGTTCGCGCCGTTCATGTCCATGCCGAACTTGGTGGCCAGCACCACGTCGTCGCGGCGGCCCTTGAGCGCCTGGCCGAGCAGTTCCTCGGAGGCGCCCTGCGGCTCGCCGTAGATGTCGGCGGTGTCGAAGAAGTTGATCCCGGCGTCGAGCGCGGCGTCCACCACCGCCCGGGTGCCGTCGAGGTCGAGTTTGCGGCCGAAGTTGTTGCAGCCGATACCGACCACTGACACCACGAGCCCGGAGTCGCCCAGCCGGCGATAGGTCATCTCACTCACGAGATCCACCCTATGCCCGCTGCCCGGGTGTCATCCGGGCAGCGGCAGCACCTCGGCGGCCAGCGTTCGGGCGGCGGCGATCGTCGCCGCCAGCTCGGACGGGGTACGCCCCACCGCGCCCAGCAGTTCCTGCGCCCGCTCGGCGAAGTCCGGCGGCGCACCAGGCAGGCGTCCGGCGGACGTGATCATGCCCTTCTCGTTGACCAGCCACCGTCCGGCCCGGCCGTGCAGCGCGTGGACCAGCACGCCGACCACCCGGAACAGGCAGCCCGCCACGTAGCCGGCGTCGCCTCCGGCCGCGCCCTTCGCCGCGCCGTCGAGCAGCAGCCCGGTCTCCCAGCCGCCGGCGACCAGCGCGGCGCCGAGCGCGGGCGGGTAGTCGACGGTCTCGGCCCGCAGCGCGGTCAGCTCACCGCTCGGGTCGCCGAGCACCCGCCCAAGCGCCACCTCCCCGGCGTACGCGTGCGAGTAGAAGCCGAGCGGGTGCCCGGCCTGCGCCTCGACCGTGTAGCGGCCGGCCCGGCAGTCCGCCCACACCCGGTGCACCCGGTCCAGGTCGCGGTAGATCCAGTCCACTGCGACGCCGCCGACACGCAGCCAGCCGCCCCCGTCGACCCACGGCCCCCAGCCGCCCGGTGCGGTGAGGTCCACCGGCCCGTCGGCGATCGAGGCGGCCACCGCGCGCAGCCCGGCCAGGTCCGGCGTACCCCGGTAGTAGAGGCCCAGGTCCCAGTCGGAGTCGGGCCGGTGGTCGCCGCGGGCGCGGCTGCCGCCGAGCGCCACCGCGACCACGCCGTCCACCGCGCACAGCCGGTCGGCCAGCTCCCGGTCGATCACCCCACGTCCCAGACCGGCTCCGGCGTCTCCACCACGTCGCCGTCGCCCCGGAACAACACGAACCGGTCGAAGGTACGGGTGAACCACCTGTCGTGTGTCACAGCGACCACAGTCCCCTCGAACGCGGTCAGCCCGGCCTCCAGTGCCTCGGCCGAGGCCAGGTCGAGGTTGTCCGTGGGCTCGTCGAGCAGCAGCAGCGTCGCCCCGGACAGCTCCAGCAGCAGCACCAGGAAGCGGGCCTGCTGCCCGCCGGAGAGCGTGCCGAACCGCTGGTCGCCCTGGCCGGCGAGCTCGTACCGGGACAGCGCCGCCATCGCGGCGTGCCGGTCCATGCCGGCCCGGTGGTCGTCGCCGCGCCACAGCACCTCGACGAGCGTCTTGGCCATCAGCTCCGGCCGGTCGTGGGTCTGCGAGAAGTGCCCGGGCCGGACCCGCGCGCCGAGCCGCACCACGCCGCCGTGGGCGACCGGTGCGAGCGCGCCGGCACCGTCGACTGGAGTGTTTCCCGGCTCCGGGTCGGTGCCGCCGCGGGCCAGCAGGCGCAGGAAGTGCGACTTGCCGGTGCCGTTCGCGCCCAGCACCGCGACCCGGTCGCCGTACCAGAGTTCCAGGTCGAACGGGTACGTCAGGCCGTCCAGCTCCAGCTGCTCGGCGATGACCGCGCGCTTGCTGGTCCGCCCGCCGGTCAGGCGCATCCGGATGTCCTGGTCCTTCGGGGGTACGGGCGGCGGCCCGGCCTCCTCGAACTTGCGCAACCGGGTCTGCGCGGCCTGGTAGCGGGACGCCATCCCGTCGTTGTACGCGGCCTTCTGCTTGTACATCAGCATCAGCTCGCGCAGCTTCTGGTGTTCCTCGTCCCAGCGTTTGCGCAGCTCGTCGAGGCGGGCGTGCCGGGCCACCCGGGCGTCGTGCCAGCTCGCGAAGCCGCCCGGGTGCACCCACGCGCTGCCGCCCTCCACCGCGACGACGCGGTCGGCGGTCTGCGCCAGCAGTTCCCGGTCGTGCGAGACGTACAGCACGGATTTGGCCGACTCGCGCAGCCGCCCCTCCAGCCAGCGTTTGCCGGGTACGTCGAGGAAGTTGTCCGGCTCGTCGAGCAGCAGCACCTCGTCCGGGCCGCGCAGCAGCAGTTCCAGCGCGAAGCGTTTCTGCTGGCCGCCGGAGAGCGTGCGGACCGGCCGTTCCCGGGCGCTGTCCCGTGGCAGGTCCAGCACGATGGTGGCGACGGTGTCGAAGAGGACCTCCGCGTCGTACCCGCCGGTCTCGCCCCAGGCGGCGAGCGCCTCGGCGTACGCGAGCTGGGTCTTCGCGGCGGCGGAGCTGTACTTGCCGCGTACCTCGGCCGCCCGCATGGCCGCCTCGGTCTCGGCGAGCCGCCGCCCGGCGTTGCGCAGCGCCGGCGGCGCCAGCGACAGGGCGAGGTCGGCGAGCGTGGACTCGTCGCCGATCATGCCGATGAACTGCCGCATCACGCCCAGCCCGCCGGAGCGGGCGATCGCGCCGGTCTTGACCGGCAGGTCACCGGCGACCATCCGCAGCAGCGTGGTCTTGCCGGCGCCGTTCGGGCCGACGAGCGCCACCTTCGCGCCCTCACCGACCCGGAACGACACGTCGCTGAACAGCTCACGCCCGTCCGGGAGGATGTGCCCCACTCCTGCCACGTCCACGTATCCCACGCGGGCATCCTGCCCGAGCCGGGTCGGTGGACGACACCGGTTTACCGGGTGACCCGCAGCACCCGGTAGCCCTTCTGGCTGGCCTGCCGCTCGACGGACCAGCCCTGCTCCATCAGCCAGCGGTGCAGCGAGTCGCCGCCGAGGTGCCGGGCGACGACCAGCCAGGCCACTCCGTCCGGGGCGAGCCGGGGCAGCCAGCGCAGCAGCAGGCCGTGCAGTTCCGCCTTGCCGATGTGGATCGGCGGGTTGGACCAGATCTGGGTGAAGGTGACGTCGTCCGGCAGGTCGTCGGGCGCGACGGCGCGTACCCGGTCGGCGGCGCCGACCCTTGCCGCGTTGTCGGTGGTGAGGGCGCGGGCGCGCTCGTTGACGTCCACCGCCCAGACGGTGGCCTTCGGCGCGACAGTGGCGAGGACGCAGGTGATCGGGCCGAAGCCGCATCCGATGTCGAGCAGCGCGCCGGTGACGTCGGCGGCCGGCAGGTCGGCCTTGCGCAGCAGCACGGCGGTCCCCGGGTCGAGCCGGTCGGCGGAGAAGACGCCACCGGCCGAGCCGAGTGTGTAGTCGCGCCCGGCGACTGTGAACTCGACCTCGCGCGGGCGGGCCGGGGTCGAGGGTTCAGCGGTGAAGTAGTGGTCGCCGGTCACGCAGGCATTCTCGCACCGGGCCGGGGCGGTTCCGGCGACGGTGTCACGGGCAGGGCCGGACGCCACTCCACCAGAATTTCCCGATATTACCCCTGAAAGGGACAATCAGTCCTACTCTATGCCACATGGTGTACCGGTACGAGTCCGATGAGGACGCCTTCCTGGAGTACCCGAAGCCCGGGTCGGCCCCCACCGGGCCCGCAGCCACGCCTCCGCCCGCGGGTCCGTCACGCTCCCGCTTCCCCACGCCGTCGCTGCCCCCGCCGCCGCGCCCGCAACCGGCGCTGCCGCCGGCCGGCGCGGCCGAGCAGGCCGACCCCGACGGGCAGGCGGTGGCGGACGACACCCGCGCACCCGTTCCGGCACCACCGGCCCCGGCGCCGGCACCCGGACGGCCCGCGCCACCACGGGAGCCGTCCCCGGTGCCGCAGCCCGCGCCGCCCATGCCCGCGCCCGTACCGGCGGCGGTGAACCGGCCGACGGTGCCGATCCCGGCCAGCCCCACCGCCCGCGCCGCCGACGTCTCCGAGCTGCCCCGGACCCGGCGCGCCGAACGCCGCGGCGGCGGGCGGTTCTGGCAGACGCTCGTCGGCGGTGCCGCCGTCCTGCTGCTGCTCTCGCTCACCGGGCTCGCCGTCGCGGCTCTGCTCGACGAACGCACCGCCACGCCCCCAGCCGGCCAGCCGACCCCGCAGCCGACCGAGTCGAGCACCCCGTCCGGTGCCACCGACCTGGACTCCCGGGACACCGACCAGGCGTCGCTCACCGCCACGGAGGTCTTCCCGACGAAGGATCTGGTGGTCACCGACGGAAAGCCCGCATACCGGGTGCTGAAGACCCAGGCCAGCACGAAGTGCCAGGTAGCGGCCACCGGCGAGATCGCCGACCTGCTGGTCCGGCTCGGCTGCAACCAGGTCGTGCGGGGCACGCTCCGCTCCCCCGACGGCGACCACCTGATCACCGCCGGCCTGTTCAACCTCACCGACGTGGCCACCGCCCAGCGCGTACGCGACCGCATCCGGCCGCTGCTCGACGCGCGCCAGGGACGGTTCCGTGGCATGGCGGCCGGCGACGACACCGACGCGGTGGAGAAGGCCGCGGCCCGGGTCGCCTGGCAGGTACGCGGACACTACGTCGCCTACTGCCTGGTCACCCGCGCCGACGGGGAACGCATCCCGAGCGACGACGCGGCCGCCCGCGAGATCATGTACGACATGGTCGAGCTGCACCTCAACCGGGGTGTGCTGGACCGTCGCGCGGCGGCCGGCACGGCCGGTCAGCCCGACGCGGAGTCGGCCGGGGACAGCGCCGGACAGCGGGGCACGGACTGAGGCGGGCTCAGCCCTCGGCCACCGGCACCCGCAACCGGCGGGTCTCCTCGGCGCGGCGGGCGTACTCGGCCGGGTCGGCCGGGTAGCCCACAGCGACCAGGGCGAGGCCGTGCGCCGGCGCCACTGTCACCTCGCTGGAGCGCTCACGCCGGGTCAGCAGGCCGGCCGGCCACTGGACCGGCCGCCGCCCGTCACCGGCCACCAGCATCGCCCCGACCAGGCTGCGCACCATGTTCTGGCAGAACGCGTCGGCCTGCACGGTGGCGACCAGGATCCCGTCCGGGTCGCGCCGCCAGTCCAGCCGGGTCACCTCGCGCAGCGTGGTGGCGTTCTCCTTGCGCCGGCAGTACGCGGCGAAGTCGTGCTCGCCCACCAGCCCGGCGGCGGCGGCGTTCAGCGCCGCCAGGTCCAGCGGCTTCGGCCAGGCCAGGGTGTCCCCGCGGCGCAGCGGCTCGGCGCCCCACGGTGCGTCGGTGACCCGGTACTCGTAGCGCCGGAACGTGGCCGAGAAGCGGGCGTCGAAGTCGGCGGGCACCTCGGTCATCGCGCGTACCCGGACGTCAGGCGGCAAGAGCCGGGCCAGCCGGCGCAGCAGCCGCCCCTCGTGCTCCCGCCACACGGGAGTCGGCAGGTCGAGGTGGCATACCTGCCCGGTGGCGTGCACCCCGGCGTCGGTACGCCCGGCCACCGTCAGGCCGGTCACCGTGCCCGCGCCGAGCACCAGGTCCAGCGTCTGCACGAGTACGCCGGCCACGGTGCGCCGGGTCGGCTGGGGCGCCCAGCCGGAGAAGTCGGTGCCGTCGTACGAGACGTCCAGCCGCAGCCGGGTCCGCTCGTCCACCTCGTACCTCCTGTCGACGGCGACGGGCCCGGCACCCCCGAGGGGATGCCGGGCCCGGTCGAGCCTGATCTCAGGCCTTGTCGTTCTCGGTGGCCTCGTCGCTGTCCTCACGGGCGGCGGCGGTGTCACCCGACGCGGAGACCGGCGGCTCGGCGTCCTGGTCACCGGCGCTGGAGCGCGGGGTCTCCTCGGCCGGGGCCAGGGCCTCGACCTTGTCCTGCTGCGCGGCCTTGCGGGCGGCGGTCTTCTTGTTCGCCTTCGGCTCGGCGACCTGAAGCTCCTCCACCAGCTCGATGATCGCCATCGGAGCGGCGTCACCCTTGCGCGGACCGGTCTTCACGATCCGGGTGTAGCCACCGTTGCGGTTGGCGTACCGGGGCGCGATCTGGTCGAACAGGGCGTAGACCACGTCCTTGTCCTTGACGACGCCCAGCACGCGGCGGCGCGAGGCGAGGTCGCCGCGCTTGGCCTTGGTGATGAGCTGCTCGGCCAGCGGACGCAGCCGCCGGGCCTTCGTCTCGGTGGTCTGGATCTTGCCGTGCTGGAACAGCGCAGTGGCCAGGTTGGCCAGCATCAGCCGCTCGTGCGCGGGGCTGCCGCCGAGGCGGGGGCCCTTGGTGGGCGTGGGCATGCTTGGTGCTCCTCAGGTGTGGCGGCAGCGCGGACTAGAGCTGCTCGGTCTCGCGGTAGTCGTCGGTGTCGTAGTCCGCCTCGCCGAAGGCGTCCACGACGTGCGCCGGGTCGAAGTTCGGAGCCGAGTCCTTCAGCCCCAGGCCCATCCCGGCGAGCTTCATCTTGACCTCGTCGATCGACTTCTGACCGAAGTTGCGGATGTCGAGGAGGTCGGCCTCGGTACGCCCGATGAGCTCACCAACGGAGTTGATGCCCTCGCGCTTGAGGCAGTTGTAGGAGCGGACGGTGAGGTCCAGCTCCTCGATCGGCAGGGCCAGGTCCGCCGCCAGCTGGGCGTCCTGCGGGGACGGCCCGATGTCGATGCCCTCGGCGGTCTCGTCCAGCTCCCGGGCCAGCCCGAACAGCTCCACCAGCGTCGAGCCGGCCGAGGCCAGCGCGGTACGCGGGCCCATCGACGGCTTGGTCTCGACGTCGATGATGAGCCGGTCGAAGTCGGTACGCTGCTCGACACGGGTCGCCTCGACCCGGTACGTCACCTTGAGCACCGGCGAGTAGATCGAGTCGACCGGGATCCGGCCGATCTCGGCGCCCGCCTGCTTGTTCTGCGCCGCCGTGACGTAGCCGCGACCCCGCTCGACGGTCAGCTCCATGTCGAGCCGGCCCTTGCCGTTGAGGGTGGCGAGCTTCAGGTCCGGGTTGTGCACCGAGACACCGGCCGGGGGCTGGATGTCACCGGCGGTCACGTCGCCCGGGCCCTGCTTGCGCAGGTACATGCTGACCGGCTCGTCGTGCTCGGAGCTGACGCACAGCTCCTTGATGTTCATGACGAGCTCGACCACGTCCTCCTTGACACCGGGGATCGTGGTGAACTCGTGCAGCACACCGTCGATCTTGATCGAGGTGACCGCCGCGCCCGGGATCGAGGACAGCAGCGTACGCCGGAGCGAGTTGCCCAGCGTGTAGCCGAAGCCGGGCTCCAGCGGCTCGATGGTGAACCGGGAGCGGGTCTCGTTGATCGACTCTTCGGAGAGAGACGGTCGCTGGCTGATGAGCATCTTTTCTCTTCTCTTCCGGGGCGCCCGCTATTTGACGCCCACGACACAACTGTTCCGGTGGCCCGCCCCGGAGGACGGGCCACCGCAACGAGCCCTTACTTGGAGTAGAGCTCGACGATCAGCTGCTCCTGGACCTGGGTGTCGATCACCTGGCGGGCCGGGAGCGAGTGCACAAGGATCTTCAGCTGGCTCGGGATCGCCTCCAGCCACGCCGGAACGGTCCGCGAGCCGGCCTCACCCTGCGCCACGAGGAACGGGGTGAGCTCCTTGCTCTTGGCACGCACCTCGACGATGTCGTGCTCCTTGACGCGGTACGACGGGATGTCGACCTTCTTGCCGTTCACCGTGAAGTGGCCGTGCTTGACCAGCTGACGGGCCATGTCCCGGGACTTGGCGTAGCCGGCCCGGTAGACCACGTTGTCCAGCCGCGACTCGAGGATCTGCAGCAGGACCTCACCGGTCTTGGCTTCCTTGCTCACGGCCTCTTCGTAGTAGCCGCGGAACTGCTTCTCCAGCACGCCGTAGACACGACGGGCCTTCTGCTTCTCACGGAGCTGGAGCAGGTACTCCGTCTCCTTCGTGCGGCCGCGGCCGTGCTGCCCGGGCGGGAACGGCCGGGACTCGAACGGGCACTTCGGACCATCGCACTTGCTGCCCTTGAGGAACAGCTTCATCTTCTCCCGCCGGCAACGGCGGCAGTCAGCACCGGTGTAACGAGCCATCTCTCTCTAACCTCTCAGACCCGGCGACGCTTCGGCGGACGGCACCCGTTGTGCGGCTGCGGCGTGACGTCGGAGATCTGCCCGACCTCGAGGCCGACGGCCTGCAGCGAACGGATGGCGGTCTCCCGGCCGGAGCCGGGGCCCTTGACGAACACGTCGACCTTGCGCATGCCGTGCTCCATCGCGCGGCGCGCGGCGGCCTCGGCGGCGAGCTGCGCGGCGAACGGAGTCGACTTGCGGGAGCCCTTGAAGCCGACCTGGCCGGAGGAGGCCCAGGAGATGACCGCACCGGTCGGGTCCGTGATGGACACGATGGTGTTGTTGAAGGTGCTCTTGATGTGCGCCTGCCCGTGGGCGACGTTCTTGCGTTCCTTGCGCCGGACCTTCTTGACGGCGGCTCCGGCACGAGCCTTCGGTGGCATAAGTCTGTGCGCTCCTAGTTACTTCTTGCCGGGCTTCTTCTTGCCGGCCACGGTCCGCTTCGGGCCCTTCCGGGTCCGCGCGTTGGTCTTGGTGCGCTGGCCACGCACGGGCAGACCGCGGCGGTGCCGGATACCGGCGTAGCAGCCGATCTCGACCTTGCGGCGGATGTCAGCGGCGACCTCGCGGCGCAGGTCGCCTTCAACCTTGTAGTTGCCCTCGATGTGGTTCCGGAGCTCGACGAGCTCCTCGTCCGTGAGGTCCCGAACGCGCTTGTCCGGCGAGATGCCGGTCGCGGCGAGCGTCTCCAGGGCGCGGGTGCGACCGACCCCGAAGATGTAGGTGAGCGCGATCTCCATCCGCTTCTCGCGGGGGAGATCCACGCCGACTAGACGTGCCATGTGCGGGCGTACTCCTCGTGATGTTGTGGCGGAGGTGTGGACCCGTCCCACCCCGCTACCGGCCGTCCCTGTCCTTCCGGCGTCAAGAACGCCGGCGACCGGGATCGGTCGCTGCCCGAGCGGGCCCCGGCCTCCGACCGGGGGTCAACCACGAGGGGTACGCGCTGCGCACCCGACCGCGGCTGAGACGAGCTGGTGATGTGTGGGGCGTCAGCCCTGGCGCTGCTTGTGGCGCGGGTCGGTGCAGATGACCATGACCCGGCCGTGCCGGCGGATCACCCGGCACTTGTTGCAGATCCTCTTGACGCTCGGCTTGACCTTCACGGTTGCCTTACTTCCCATCTGGCCCGGAGCCGCGGCGGTGCGCGATCCGGACGTCGAAGACGGACACGGGTCTCCCGGCCGCCGTCAGGCTTACTTGTAGCGGTAGACGATGCGCCCGCGGGTCAGGTCGTACGGCGAGAGTTCGACGACGACCCGGTCCTCCGGCAGGATGCGGATGTAGTGCTGGCGCATCTTGCCGCTGATGTGAGCGAGCACCTTGTGGCCGTTCGCGAGCTCCACCCGGAACATGGCGTTCGGCAGGGGCTCGATGACCCGACCCTCGATCTCGATGGCTCCGTCTTTTTTCGGCATGTCCTCCGCTGTCCTGACGTCGGTTACTCCGGACGGCCCACAACGTCTTACACGGGTGAACTGACCAAGATCAGGAAACCCGCGCCAGCCGCGGCTCCGACTCCCACCGAAGCGCAGGGTGGGCATGGCGGAGTGGACGCTGTGCGCCGATCTGAAAGTGTACGCCGACCCGCACGTGCTCGCCAAACCGACCGGCGCGACAGTCACCCGGACGGCTCGGATATGACGCAGGTCACGTCTCCGGCAGTTCGCGCTTCGCCTGGCGGCGGGCCTCCCGCTCGACCCGCTTGCGCCGCCGGCGTTCGGCGTCCTTCTCCGGCGCGCCGGACGCCAGCCCCTGGACGGTCTGGTAGAGCACCACCGCGCCCCACGGGCCGAGCACCCAGAGCGGCCAGTAGTCGTCGAACTCGAACTCGCCCTCACCCAGCTGCGAGACGAACCAGATCGCGGTGAGGATCAGGGCCACCTTCAGCCAGGGGCCCCAGACCCCCAGCAGCCAGGCGCTACGCGCCCCGCTCACGGCCTCCGGGCCCGGGACCGCCACCCCGCCCTCCCCTGGCGCGCGGGGCGCCGGCAGGGGGCGTCCGGCCGGTCCGGCGCCGGGCAGGTCGGTCAGCAGCTCGTCCAGCTCGCCGTAGGTCTTCGACCCGTACGCCCGGCGCAGCCGGTCGTCGTACTCGTGCAGGTCGAGCCGGCCCTCGTTCAACGCCGCCCGGAGTCGCTCCGCGGTGGCCTCACGGTCCGCGTCGGCCGCCCGCATGCGGTTGCGCTCCTCCATGGGAGCAAGCATGTCACCCGATCGCCAGCCCGGCACGGCGCGGCCGGTCATCCGGCGGGGCCGGGGCCCTCGATCAGGCCGGTGAGTCCACCGACGTCTGCCGCCTGGTCACCAGGTCGCCCAGGCGGGCCCGTCCGCCGTCCTCGGCGGTCAGCACCCACACGCCGTCGTCCAGCAGCGCCATCGAGTGCTCGACGTGCACCGCCATCGACCCGTCCCGGGTCACCACGGTCCAGCCGTCGGACAGCTCGACCGTACGCGGCGAGCCCATCGTGATCATCGGCTCGATGGCGAGCGCCAGGCCCGGCACCAGGCGCGGCCCCTTGCCGGGACGCCCGTGGTTGAGCACGTGCGGGTCCTGGTGCATCTCGGTGCCGATGCCGTGGCCGCCGTAGCCGTCGACGATGCCGTACCGGCCGCCCTTGCGGACCGCCGTCTCGACCGCGTGCGAGATGTCGGTGAGCCGGCCCTTGCCGGAGGCCGCCCCGCGCGCCGCCGCGGCGATCCCGGCCCACATGGCGTCCTCGGCCACCGCCGTCATCCTCAGCAGCGCCGGGTCGACCTCGCCGACCGGCACCGTGACCGCCGCGTCGCCGTGCCAGCCGTCCAGCACCGCGCCGCAGTCGATCGAGATCAGGTCGCCCTCGCGCAGCACCTGCTCGGCCGACGGGATGGCGTGCACCACCTGCCGGTTGACCGAGGAGCAGATCGACGCCGGGAAGCCGTGGTAGCCCTTGAACGACGGCACGGCGCCCGCCTCGCGGATGGTCGACTCGGCGATCGCGTCCAGGTCGGCCGTCGACACGCCCGGCGCCACCGCCTCCCGCATCCGCCGCAGGGCGCGGGCGACGACCAGACCGGCGGCCCGCATCAGCTCGATCTGCTCGGGGGTCTTCAGCTGGATGTCCAGCTGGGGACGGCGCATGGTGGTGGTTACCTTTCGTCACGCGTACGCGGAGCAGCGGGGCACGTCGCACGTACCCCGCTGTTCGCACTCTATCCGCCGGGTGGCGGGTGGGACCTCAGCCGCCGTACGAGCGCAGCGCGTCGATGGCGCGGACGGTGACGTCCTCCACCGGGCCGGTCGCGTCGATGCCCACCAGCTTGCCCTGGGCGCCGTAGTAGTCGACCAGCGGCGCGGTCTTCTCGGCGTACTCCCGCAGCCGGGCGGCGATGGTCTCCGGCTTGTCGTCGTCCCGCTGGAACAGCTCCGCGCCGCAGCGGTCGCAGACGCCCTCCCGGCTCGGCGAGTCGAACTCGACGTGCCAGATCTTGCCGCAGCCGCGGCAGGTGCGCCGGCCGGACAGGCGCCGGATCACCTCGTCGTCGTCGACGACCAGCTCCAGCACCAGGTCCAGCGCGGTGCCGAGGTCGGCGAGGAGCTTGTCCAGCGCGGCGGCCTGCGGCGTGGTCCGCGGGAAGCCGTCGAGCAGGAAGCCCTCGCTCGCGTCCGGCTCGGCGAGCCGGTCTCGCACCATGTTGATGGTGACCTCGTCCGGAACCAGCTTGCCGGCGTCCATGTACCGCTTGGCCTCGACGCCCAGCGGCGTGCCCTGGGAGACGTTCGCCCGGAAGATGTCACCGGTCGAGATCTTCGGCACCGAGAGGTGCGCGGCGACGAACTCCGCCTGTGTGCCTTTGCCCGCGCCCGGCGGGCCAACCAGAACGAGTCGCATCTACCGCAGGAACCCTTCGTAGTTCCGCTGCATGAGTTGGCTCTCGATCTGCTTCACGGTCTCCAGACCGACGCCGACCATGATGAGCACAGCGGTGCCGCCGAACGGAAAGTTCTGGAACTGCTGGTTGTCGAGCCAGATGAAGAAGAAGTTCGGCAGGATCGCGACGATGCCCAGGTAGAGCGCGCCCGGCAGGGTGATCCGGCTGAGGATGAAGTCGAGGTACTCGGCGGTCGGCTTGCCGGGGCGGATGCCCGGCACGAAGCCGCCGTACTTCTTCATGTTGTCCGCGACCTCGGTCGGGTTGAACGTGATCGACACGTAGAAGTACGTGAAGAAGATGATCAGCAGGAAGTAGATCGCGATGTGCTCCGGCGCGCTCGCCTTCACGATGTGGTTCTGGATCCACGCCTGGACCTTGCCCGGGTCGTTCTGATCGAAGAACTGGAGCGCGAGCTGCGGCAGGTAGAGCAGCGACGAGGCGAAGATGACCGGGATGACACCCGCCTGGTTCACCTTCAGCGGGATGTAGGTCGACGTGCCGCCGTACATCCGCCGGCCGATCATGCGCTTGGCGTACTGCACCGGGATGCGGCGCTGCGCCTGCTCGATGAACGTGACAGCGGTGATGACCACCAGCACCAGGGCGATGACGAGGAGGAACATCCCCCAGCCCTTGGTGGTCTTGATCTTCCAGCCCTCGCTGGGGAGGCGGGCCGCGATCGAGGTGAAGATCAGCACGGACATGCCGTTGCCGACGCCCCGGTCGGTGATCAGCTCACCGAGCCACATCACCACGCCGGTGCCGGCGGTCATGGTCATGACCAGGATGCCCAGGGTCAGCCAGTTCGGGATGCCGGTGCCCTCGGGCACGATCGGGAACTGGTCGCACTGGTTGTTGAACAGCTGGCCGGAGCGGGCCAGCGCCACGAACGCCGACGCCTGGAGGACACCCAGGCCCAGCGTCAGGTAGCGGGTGTACTGCGTGATCTTGGCCTGCCCGGCCTGGCCCTCCTTGCGGAGCTGCTCCAGGCGCGGAATCACCACCGTCAGCAGCTGCAGGATGATCGACGCGGTGATGTAGGGCATGATGCCCAGCGCGAAGACCGAGAGCTGGAGCAGCGCGCCACCGGAGAACAGATCCAGCAGGTTGAGCACTCCCGTACTGCCGCCCTGCGTGGCCTCGAGACACTTCTGCACGTTGCCGTACGAGACGCCCGGGCTGGGCAGCGTGGCGCCCAGCCGGTAGACCGCGATGATGCCTACTGTGAACAGCAGCTTCTTGCGCAGGTCAGGCGTACGGAACGCACTGAGAAAGGCGGACAGCAACTTCTTCCTCCTGCGCGACGCGGGCCGCCGGTGAACGAGTCCCTGGCGGGGCGGGGTGGTGCCGGACGGAGTGTCCGGTATCCATGGCTGGGAACGGACTCTAACAGCCCGGCCCCGGTCCGGGCAGATGTGCCCGGCTACATAAACCGAATCCGATGTTACCCGGCGCACATGTGGCCGGTAGACCATGGCGCCCGCCCAGTTGCGAACAACTGAACGGGCGCCATGGACATCGCCTTACAGCTCGGTGACCGAGCCACCGGCGGCGGTGATCTTCTCCTTGGCCGACGCGCTGAACGCGTGCGCCGAGACCTGGAGAGACACGCCGCCGAGGTCGCCGGTGCCGAGCACCTTGACCGGGTGACCCTTGCGGACCGCGCCGGCCTCGACCAGCTCGACCGGGCCGACCTGGCCGCCGTTCGGGAACAGCTCGGCCAGCCGGTCCAGGTTGACCACCTGGAACACGACCTTGAACTTGTTCTTGAAGCCCTTCATCTTCGGCAGGCGCATGTGGATGGGCATCTGCCCACCCTCGAACGCCGGCGAGATGTTCTTCCGGGCCTTGGAACCCTTGGTACCGCGACCGGCGGTCTTGCCCTTGGAGCCCTCACCGCGACCCACGCGGGTCTTGTCGGTCTTGGCGCCGGGAGCCGGACGCAGGTGGTGCACCTTGATCGTCATTACTCGACCTCCTCGACCTTCACGAGGTGGTTGACCGTGAAGATCATGCCGCGGATCTCCGGCCGGTCCTCCTTGACCACCACGTCGTTGATCCGCTTGAGACCGAGCGAACGCAGCGAGTCACGCTGGTTCTTCTTGGTCCCGATCTCGGACCGGACCTGGGTGACCTTCAGGCGTGCCATCAGGACGCCACCCCCGCCCGCGACGCCAGCATGGCGGCCGGCGCGACGTCCTCGACCGGCAGACCACGACGGGCCGCGACCTGCTCCGGGGACTCGAGCCCCTTCAGGGCCGCCACCGTGGCGTGCACGATGTTGATCGGGTTGGACGAGCCGAGGCTCTTGGAGAGCACGTCGTGGATGCCCGCGCACTCCAGCACGGCACGCACCGGGCCACCGGCGATGACGCCCGTACCGGCGGAGGCCGGCTTGAGCAGCACCACACCGGCCGCCGCCTCACCCGTCACCGGGTGCGGGATCGAGGACGCGATGCGCGGCACCTTGAAGAAGTGCTTCTTGGCCTCCTCGACACCCTTGGCGATCGCCGCGGGCACCTCCTTGGCCTTTCCGTAGCCCACACCGACGGTGCCGTCGCCGTCGCCCACGATCACCAGGGCGGTGAAGCTGAAGCGACGACCACCCTTCACGACCTTGGCGACGCGGTTGATCGCGACGACCCGCTCGAGGTGCGGGGTCTTCTCGACGGGCGCGTTTCCGCGGCCGCCCTCACGGCGGTTGTCGCGGCGACCACCCTCGTTGCCACCGGACCCGCCGCCACGGCGCTGTTGACCTGGCATCAGCAGCCTTCCTTCTCTCTCGTGACGGGGTTTCTAGAACTCGAGCCCGGCTTCGCGGGCGGCGTCGGCAAGCGCGGCGACACGCCCCGCGTACCGGTTGCCACCGCGGTCGAAGACGACCTTCGAGACGCCGGCGGCCTTGGCGCGCTCGGCGAGCAGGGCGCCGACCTTGCCGGCCAGGGCGCTCTTGTCGCCCTCGGCGCCGCGCAGCGAGGCGTCCATGGTCGAGGCCGACGCCAGGGTGTGACCCTTGGTGTCGTCCACGACCTGGGCCACCACGTGGCGCAGGGAGCGGGTGACGACCAGGCGGGGACGCTCGGCGGTGCCGCTGACGTTCTTGCGGACCCGGAAGTGCCGACGCGCACGCCCGACGGCACGCTTGGCGGCGACGCCGCGGCGGCGCTTGAGCAGCGTGGCGCTCACTTCTTACCTGCCTTTCCAGCCTTGCGGCGGATGACCTCGCCCTGGTACTTCACGCCCTTGCCCTTGTAGGGCTCCGGCGGACGGATCTTCCGGATGTTGGCGGCGACCTCGCCGACCTGCTGCTTGTCGATGCCGGCCACGTGGAACAGCGTCGGCTTCTCGACCGTGAAGGTGATGCCCTCCGGCGCCGGCACCAGGACCGGGTGCGAGAACCCGAGCGCGAACTCCAGGTCCTTGCCCTTGGCGGTCACGCGGTAACCGGTACCGGCGATCTCCAGGCTCTTGCGGTAGCCCTCGGTGACACCGACGATCATGTTGGCCACCAGCGTACGGCTCAGGCCGTGCAGCTCCTTGGCCTTGCGCTCGTCGTTGGGCCGGTTGACGTGCAGCTCGCCGTCCTCGCCCCGCTCCGCCGTGATCGGCTCGGCCAGCACGTGGCTCAGTTCGCCCTTGGGGCCCTTGACCTTGACGGTCCGGCCGTCGATCGTGATGTCGACGCCGGCAGGCACCGGGATCGACTTACGTCCAATACGCGACATTTCTACCTGTCTCCCGTTACCAGACGAAGGCGAGGACTTCCCCGCCAACGCTCCGCTTGCGGGCCTGCCGGTCGGTGAGCAGCCCCTGGGACGTCGAAATGATCGCCACGCCCAGCCCGCCGAGCACCCGCGGGAGCCCGTCCGACTTGGCGTACACCCGGAGACCGGGCTTGGACACGCGCTTGATGCCGGCCAGGCTCCGCTCGCGGTTCTGGCCGTACTTCAGCTCGACGACCAGTCGCTTGCCGACGGCGCCCTCCTCGGGCTCCTCGACCGACCAGGTGGCGATGTAACCCTCGGCCTTGAGGACCTCGGCGATGTTCGCCTTGATCTTCGAGTAGGGCATCGTCACCCGGTCGTGGTACGCCTGGTTGGCGTTACGCAGACGCGTGAGCATGTCTGCGATCGGGTCGGTCATCGTCATGAAAACTCGTCAACCTTTCTCGCCGGGGTTCCCCGGGCCAGGCCCGGGGCCTACGGCGAAGAGACAGTTCAGCTGACGCGCCGGAGCGCGCCGGGCTATTACCAGGAAGCCTTGGACACGCCGGGCAGCTCACCGCGGTGGGCCATCTCCCGGATGCACACCCGGCAGAGACCGAACTTGCGGTAGACCGCCTTCGGACGCCCGCACCGCTGGCAGCGGGTGTACGCGCGAACCGAGAACTTCGGCTTCGCGGCCGCCTTGAGGATCAGCGCCTTCTTGGCCATCTCAGTTCTCCTTGAACGGGAAGCCCAGGAGCTTGAGCAGCGCCCGGCCCTCGTCGTCGGTCGTGGCGGTCGTGACCACCGTGATGTCCATGCCCCGCTGGCGATCGATCTTGTCCTGGTCGATCTCGTGGAACACCGACTGCTCGGTCAGGCCGAACGTGTAGTTGCCGTGCCCGTCGAGCTTGCGCCCGTCCAGGCCGCGGAAGTCACGGATACGCGGCAGCGCGATCGAGAGCAGCCGGTCCAGGAACTCCCACATCCGGTCGCCGCGCAGGGTGACCTTCGCGCCGATCGGCATGCCCTCGCGGAGCTTGAACTGCGCGATGGACTTCGTGGCCCGCCGGACCTGCGGCTTCTGGCCGGTGATGGTGGCCAGGTCGCGGACGGCCCCGTCGATCAGCTTGGCGTCGCGAGCGGCCTCGCCGACACCCATGTTGACGACGATCTTGACCAGCCGCGGCACCTGCATCGGGTTGGCGAACTCGAACTGCTTCTGCAGCTCGGCCACCACCTCGTTGCGGTACCGCTCCTTGAGGCGCGGCAGGGTCTTGGTTTCGGTAGCCGTGGTCATCAGAGGTCCTTACCGGTGCTACGCGCGATGCGGACCTTCTGGCCGTTGTCGTCGATCCGGTAGCCGACGCGGGTCGGCTTGCCGTCGGAGTCCAGGACCATCACGTTCGAGACGTGGATCGGGGCCTCCTGGGTGACGATGCCACCGGTCTTGGCGCCACGCTGGGTGGTGCTGATACGGGTGTGCTTCTTGACCCGGTTCACGCCCTCGACCAGGACCTTGTCCTGCCGCGGGTAGGCCGCGATGACCTTGCCCTTGGCACCCTTGTCCTTGCCGGCGATGACGACGACCGTGTCGCCCTTCTTGACCTTCACGGTCACAACACCTCCGGCGCGAGAGAGATGATCTTCATGAACCGCTTGTCCCGCAGCTCCCGGCCCACCGGGCCGAAGATACGGGTACCGCGCGGGTCCCCACCGTCCTTGATGATGACGGCGGCGTTCTCGTCGAAGCGGATGTACGACCCGTCCGGCCGCCGCTTCTCCTTGGCGGTCCGAACGACGACGGCCTTGACGACGTCGCCCTTCTTCACACCGGCACCGGGGATCGCGTCCTTGACGGTCGCCACGATGACGTCGCCGATGCTCGCGTAGCGCCGACCGGAGCCGCCGAGCACCCGGATGCACAGGATCTCCCGGGCACCCGTGTTGTCGGCGACGCGCAGTCGCGACTCCTGCTGAATCACGTCTATCTCCTATGTCTGCCGGTTCTCCGGCCGCTCGGGGCGGCCGGAGCCTGGCGGAACCTGCGCCCGACCGAGACCCGGCCGAGCTCGAGCCTTCGCTACTTGGCCTTCTCGAGGATCTCCACGAGCCGCCAGCGCTTGGTGGCGGACAGCGGCCGGGTCTCCATGATCAGGACCCGGTCGCCGATGCCGGCCGAGTTCTGCTCGTCGTGCACCTTCAGCTTGCGCGTACGGCGCATGATCTTGCCGTACAGCGCGTGCTTGACGCGGTCCTCGACCTCGACCACGACGGTCTTGTCCATCTTGTCGCTGACCACGAGGCCCTCGCGAACCTTGCGGCGGGACCGCGCGGGGGCGGTGGTGTTCTCACTCATGATGCAGTCACCTCAGTCGGCGCGGCCGAGAGACCCAGCTCACGCTCACGCATGATCGTGTAGATCCGGGCGATCTCCCGACGGATGACCTGCAGCCGCCGGTTGTTGTCCAGCTGCCCGGTTGCGGCCTGCACGCGGAGGTTGAACAGCTCCGCCTTCGCCTCGCGCAACTTCGTGACCAGCTCCTCCTCGGAGAGCTCACGCAGCTCGGAGGGCTTGACGCCCGCTGCCATCAGGATTCACCCACTTCGCGCGTAACAATGCGGCACTTCATCGGGAGCTTGTGGATCGCGCGACGCATCGCCTCTCGCGCGATCTGCTCGTTGGGGAAGGACATCTCGAAGAGAACCCGCCCCGGCTTCACGTTGGCGACCCACCACTCGGGCGAACCCTTACCGGAACCCATCCGGGTCTCGGCCGGCTTCTTGGTGAGGGCCTGGTCCGGGAAGATCGTGATCCAGACCTTGCCGCCACGCTTGATGTGGCGGGTCATCGCGATACGCGCCGACTCGATCTGGCGGTTGGTCACGTACGCCGGCTCGAGAGCCTGGATCCCGAACTCGCCGAACACCACCCGGTTACCACCCTTGGACGCGCCACTGCGGTCCGGGTGGTGCGGCTTGCGGAAGCCCTTCGGGGGCTTGCGCGGCATCAGCATCTGTCAGCCCTCCTGCTGCTGTTCTGCCGGCTGGTTACCGACCGGAGCCGAGGCGGCTGCGGCGACAGCGCTGCTGTCGACCGGGTCGCCGGCCGGCGTCTCCGCCTGCTGCGCGATGGTGGTCGCGGCAGCCCGGCCGGCCTCGGTGCCACCGGCGGTCGTACCGGACGAGCCCGAGCGGCCACGGCGCGGCCGGTCCGGCCGGTCGCCACGGTCACGGCGCGGGCCGCGCGACGGGGCAGCCTCGGCCGGGGCCTCGCGGCCCGGGACGGCGTCGCCCTTGTAGATCCAGACCTTCACGCCGATCCGGCCGAAGGTGGTACGGGCCTCGAAGAAGCCGTACTCGATGTTGGCCCGCAGCGTGTGCAGCGGAACCCGGCCCTCGCGGTAGAACTCGGTCCGGCTCATCTCGGCGCCGCCCAGACGGCCCGAGACCTGAACCCGGATGCCCTTGCAGGCGGGGTTCTTCATGGCGGACTGCATCGCCTTGCGCATGGCCCGACGGAAGCTGACCCGGCTGGACAGCTGCTCGGCGACGCCCTGGGCGACCAGCTGCGCGTCCGACTCGGGGTTCTTCACCTCGATGATGTTCAGCTGGACCTGCTTGCCGGTGAGCTTCTCCAGCTCGCCGCGGATCCGGTCGGCCTCCGCACCCTTACGGCCGATGACGATGCCCGGCCGGGCGGTGTGGATGTCGACGCGGACCCGGTCACGGGTGCGCTCGATGTCGACCTTGGAGATGCCGGCGCGCTCGAGGCCCTTGGACATCATGCGGCGGATCTTGACGTCCTCGCCGATGTAGTCCTTGTAGAGCTTGTCCGCGAACCAGCGGGACTTCCAGTCGGTCGAGATGCCGAGCCGGAACCCGGTCGGGTGAACCTTCTGACCCATTACTCGGCACCCTCCGTCGTGCTCTGCTCCTCAGCGGCCGGCTTGGCCGGAGCGGCCTTCTTCGCCGACTTCTTCGGCGTGGCCGCCGCGACCGCCTCGACCGCCACGGTGATGTGGCACGTGCGCTTGCGGATCCGGTACGCCCGGCCCTGCGCCCGCGGCCGGAACCGCTTCATGGTCGGGCCCTCGTCGACGAACGCCTCGCTGACGAGCAGCGCGTCGGGGTCCAGCCGCTCGTTGTTCTCCGCGTTGGCGATCGCGCTCGCGAGCACCTTGTACACCTGCTCGCTCGCAGCCTGCGGCGCGAACTGCAGCACCGTGAGCGCCTCCTTCGCGGGCAGGCCGCGGACGAGGTTGACCACCCGGCGCGCCTTCATCGGCGAGATGCGCACGTGCCGCGCAACCGCCCGCGCGCCCGGAAGCACCGGAGCGTCGCCCTTTCCTGGCATCGCTGTAACCCCTTGTTCCTCTATCCGTATGCCCGCGGCGTCAGCGCCGGCGGCTCTTCCGGTCGTCCTTCTCGTGACCCTTGAACGTGCGGGTCAGCGCGAACTCGCCGAGCTTGTGCCCGACCATGGCCTCGGTCACGAAGACCGGGACGTGCTTACGTCCGTCGTGCACGGCGATCGTGTGACCCAGCATCTCCGGGATGATCGTCGAGCGGCGCGACCAGGTCTTGATGACGTTCTTCGAGCCCTTGTCGTTCTGCGTCTCCACCTTCTTGAGCAGGTGGTCGTCGACGAACGGGCCCTTCTTCAGGCTGCGAGGCATGTCTTATCTCCCTCAGCCGCGCTTACGCGTGGCGTAGCGGCGGCGGACGATCAGCCGGTCGCTCGGCTGGCCCTTACGACGGGTGCGGCCCTCGGGCTTACCCTGCGGGTTGACCGGGTGGCGACCACCGGAGGTCTTACCCTCACCACCACCGTGCGGGTGGTCGACCGGGTTCATCGCGACACCACGGACGGTCGGGCGCTTGCCCTTCCACCGCATACGGCCGGCCTTACCCCAGTTGATGTTCGACTGGTCGGCGTTGCCGATCTCGCCGATGCTGGCGCGGCAGCGCACGTCCACACGCCGGATCTCACCGGACGGCATACGCAGGGTCGCGTACGCGCCCTCACGGCCGAGCAGCTGGATGCCGACGCCGGCCGAGCGGGCCAGCTTGGCGCCGCCACCCGGACGCAGCTCCACGTTGTGGATGGTGGTACCGACCGGGATGTTGCGCAGCGGCAGGTTGTTGCCCGGCTTGATGTCGGCGCCCGGACCGGACTCGACGCGGTCGCCCTGCTTCAGGTCCTTCGGCGCGATGATGTAGCGCTTCTCGCCGTCGGCGTAGTGCAGCAGCGCGATGCGCGCGGTGCGGTTCGGGTCGTACTCGATGTGGGCGACCTTCGCCGGCACGCCGTCCTTGTCGACCCGCTTGAAGTCGATCAGACGGTACTGGCGCTTGTGGCCGCCACCGTGGTGCCGCGTGGTGATCCGGCCGTGGGCGTTGCGTCCGCCCTTCTTCGGCAGCGGAGCCAGCAGCGACTTCTCGGGCGTCGACCGGGTGATCTCGGCGAAGTCGGCAACGCTCGAGCCACGCCGGCCCGGCGTCGTCGGCTTGTACTTACGGATAGCCATTGTCTACACCCCTCAGCTGACCGGGCCGCCGAAGGCCTCGATACGGTCACCGTCAGCCAGCTTCACCATCGCGCGCTTGGTGTCCTTGCGCTTGCCGAACCCGGTACGGGTCCGCTTGCGCTTGCCCTCGCGGTTGAGCGTGTTGACCGTCAGGACGCGGACGTTGAAGATCTGCTGGATAGCGATCTTGATCTCGGTCTTGTTGGCGTCCGGGTGCACCAGGAAGGTGTACCAGTTGCGGTTCAGCTCGCTGTAGCTCTTCTCCGAGACGACCGGCGCGACGATGACGTCACGCGGATCGGCGATCGTGCTCACTTGCCATCCTCCTCGGTGGTCTCGGCGGGAACGCCCAGGAACTCGTCCAGGGCCTCCTTGGTGAAGACCACGTCGTCGGCCACCAGCACGTCGTAGGTGTTGAGCTGGCCGGCCTCGATCAGGTGCACCCGGCTGTCCCGCGCGTTGCGCAGGTTCCGCAGCGACACCCAGTTCAGCTCGTCGGTGCTGCTCAGCACGACCAGGACCCGACGGGCCTGGGTCAGCTTGGTCAGCGTGGCCAGGGCCGCCTTGGTGGACGGCTTCTCGCCGGAGACGAACGCCTCGACGACGTGCACCTGGCCGGCGCGGGCCCGGTCGGAGAGGGCGCCACGCAGGGCGGCGGCCTTCATCTTCTTCGGGGTGCGCTGGCTGTAGTCGCGCGGCACCGGGCCGTGGACCACGCCACCGCCGGCGAACTGCGGCGCGCGGGTCGAGCCCTGGCGGGCACGACCGGTGCCCTTCTGCTTGTACGGCTTCCTGCCTCCACCGGAGACCTCGCCGCGGGTCTTCGTCTTGTGCGTACCCTGACGGGCCGCCGCGAGCTGGGCCACCACGACCTGGTGCATCAGGGCGATGTTGGCCTGCGCGTCGAAGATGTCGGCCGGCAGCTCGACGGAGCCGCTCTTGGCGCCTTCGACGTTGATGACGTCAACGGTGGTCACTTGGCCGCACCGCCCTTCTTCACCTTCGCCTTGGCCGCAGTGCGGACCAGGACCAGCGCGCCCTTCGGGCCGGGGATGGCGCCGCGGACGAGCAGGAGGTTGTTCTCGGTGTCGACCGCCTGGACGGTCAGGTTCTGGACGGTGTAGCGCACGCCACCCATCCGGCCCGCCATCCGGGTGCCCTTGAAGACGCGACCCGGGGTCGCGCAGGCGCCGATCGAGCCGGGCGAGCGGTGCTTGCGCTCGACACCGTGGCTGGCACGCAGACCGTGGAAGCCGTGCCGCTTCATCGGGCCGGCGTAGCCCTTGCCCTTGGTCTTGCCGGTCACGTCGATCACGACGCCGGCCGGGAACTCCTCGACCGTGACCTCCTGGCCCGGCGCGTAGTCCGCGGCGTCGGAGGTGCGCAGCTCGACGATGTGCCGGCGCGGCGCGACGTCCGCCTTGGCGTAGTGGCCGGCGACCGGCTTCTTGACCTTGCGCGGGTCGATGACCCCGTACGCCAGCTGGACCGCGGAGTAGCCGTCCTTGTCGGCGCTACGAACCTGGCTCACGACGCACGGGCCGGCCTGAACCACGGTCACGGGCACAACCTTGTTGTTGTCCCAGACCTGGGTCATGCCGAGCTTGGCGCCCAGGATCCCCTTGACTTGCCTGTCCATTTGTCCGGTCCCTACAGCTTGATCTCGATGTCGACGCCAGCCGGCAGGTCGAGGCGCATGAGCGAGTCGACCGTCTTCGGGGTCGGGTCGATGATGTCGATCAGACGCTTGTGCGTACGCATCTCGAAGTGCTCGCGCGAGTCCTTGTACTTGTGCGGCGAGCGGATGACGCAGAAACGGTTGATCTCCGTGGGCAGCGGCACCGGGCCAGCGACCTGCGCCCCGGTACGCGTCACCGTCTCGACGATCTTCCGAGCCGAGGAGTCGACGACCTCGTGGTCATAGGCCTTGAGCCGGATGCGGATCTTCTGTCCCGCCATGGTGGCTTCTGTTCCTTCTCTCGATGCCGCTGTGTTGCGGGCGCCTGTACCGGCTGGCACAGGCCCACTTCCGCCGACCCCCGCGGTCGGGCGTGTCGCGCCCGTGGGCCAGGCTCCGCCCCGGGACTCCGGAGCGATTCGCTGACCACGCGGTGGGTCATGGCGCCGATCGCGGGGACCGCGACCTGAACGCCGCGCGAGGGTGGTTGACCGCCGATGGCGACCAACCACCCTACGCGAGACAGTCTGACTCCCGGAGGTCCAGCCTCAACCGGACGCAGGCGACTGACCGTCGTTACGCAACCTGACTAGTATGCCGCACGACCGGCGGCGACGCTAATCGGGGTTACCCAGCTCACTTGATGATCTTGGTGACGCGACCCGCGCCGACCGTACGACCACCCTCGCGGATCGCGAACTTCAGGTTCTCCTCCATGGCGATGGGCTGGATCAGCTTCACCGTCATCGAGGTGTTGTCGCCCGGCATGACCATCTCGGTGCCCTCGGGCAGCGTGACGACGCCGGTGACGTCCGTGGTCCGGAAGTAGAACTGCGGGCGGTAGTTCTGGAAGAACGGGGTGTGCCGGCCGCCCTCCTCCTTGGAGAGGATGTAGACCGTCGCCTCGAACTCCGTGTGCGGGGTCGTGGTGCCCGGCTTGATGACGACCATGCCGCGCTCGACGTCCTCGCGCTTGATGCCGCGCAGCAGCAGACCGACGTTCTCACCCGCGCGGGCCTCGTCGAGCAGCTTGCGGAACATCTCGATGCCGGTGCAGGTGGTCTTCATCGACTTCTCACGGATGCCGACGATCTCCACCTCCTCGTTCGGCTTGAGGATGCCGCGCTCGGCGCGACCGGTGACCACGGTGCCGCGACCGGTGATCGTGAAGACGTCCTCGATGGGCATGAGGAACGGCTTCTCGGTCTCGCGCTCCGGCTGCGGGATCGCGGTGTCCACGGCGTTCATCAGGTCCAGGAGCTTCCCGGTCCACTCCGGGTCACCCTCGAGGGCCTTCAGCGCCGAGACCCGGACGACCGGCAGGTCGTCACCCGGGTACTCCTGCGAGGAGAGCAGCTCACGGACCTCGAGCTCGACGAGCTCCAGGAGCTCCTCGTCGTCGACCATGTCGCTCTTGTTGAGCGCCACGACGATGTACGGCACACCGACCTGACGGGCCAGCAGCACGTGCTCGCGGGTCTGCGGCATCGGGCCGTCGGTCGCCGCCACCACCAGGATCGCGCCGTCCATCTGCGCGGCACCGGTGATCATGTTCTTGATGTAGTCGGCGTGACCGGGGCAGTCGACGTGCGCGTAGTGACGCGCCTCGGTCTGGTACTCGACGTGCGCGATGGAGATCGTGATGCCGCGGGCCTTCTCCTCCGGCGCCTTGTCGATCTCGTCGAACGGCGTGTACGGGTTCAGGTCCGGGTACTGGTCGTGCAGGACCTTGGTGATGGCCGCCGTCAGCGTCGTCTTACCGTGGTCGATGTGACCAATGGTGCCGATGTTGACGTGCGGCTTAGTCCGCTCGAACTTCGCCTTCGCCACTGGTGTCCTCCTGTGGACTTTCTTGGTTCGTTCGCCCCGGCGCGCCGTTCGGCGCTTAGGACTCTGTCGACAGCCTTTCCGGCCGGAAGGCCGGAGAGCTTTTGTGGGTTCTGCGGCGATGAAGCCTACAGGCCCGGTCTCACGCAACCCGATCGAGGTGGCCGCGGGCGGGAGAACCCTCCCGCGACCGCCCTCGCGTCATCGGATCAGCCGAGGGTGAGTGTCACTCACCCGTCGACTTGGCGATGATCTCCTTGGCCACCGAGGCCGGAACCTCGGCGTAGGAGTCGAACTGCATGCTGTAGCTAGCCCGGCCCTGGGTCTTCGACCGCAGGTCGCCGACGTAGCCGAACATCTCCGACAGCGGCACCAGAGCCCGGACGACGCGAGCGCCGCTGCGCTCCTCCATCGCCTGGATGATGCCACGCCGGGAGTTGAGGTCGCCGATGACGTCACCCATGTTCTCCTCAGGAGTGGTGACCTCAACGGCCATCATCGGCTCGAGGAGAGCGGGGTCGGCCTTGCGGGCCGCCTCCTTCATCGCCATCGAGCCGGCGATCTTGAACGCCATCTCCGACGAGTCGACCTCGTGGTACTGGCCGTCCACCAGGGTGAGCTTGACGCCCACCAGGGGGAAGCCGGCGAGGATGCCGTACTGCATGGCGTCCTGCGCGCCCGCGTCCACCGAGGGGATGAACTCCCGGGGGATGCGGCCACCGGTCACCGCGTTGGCGAACTCGTACGTCGGGGCGTCGTTGCCCAGCGGCAGCGGCTCCACGCTGATGATCACGCGGGCGTACTGGCCGGAACCACCGGTCTGCTTCTTGTGGGTGTACTCGACCTTCTCCACCTTGCGGCGGATGGTCTCGCGGTACGCCACCTGCGGCTTACCGATGTTCGCCTCGACGTTGAACTCGCGGCGCATCCGGTCGACCAGGATGTCCAGGTGCAGCTCGCCCATGCCGGAGATGACCGTCTGACCGGTCTGGTCGTCCAGCTTGACGCGGAAGGTCGGGTCCTCCTCGGCCAGCCGCTGGATGGCGGTGCTGAGCTTCTCCTGGTCGGCCTTGGTCTTCGGCTCGATGGCCACCTCGATGACCGGCTCCGGGAAGGTCATCGACTCCAGGATGACCGGGTTCGCCGGGTCGCACAGGGTGTCACCGGTGGTGGTCTGCTTCAGACCCTGCACCGCGATGATGTCGCCGGCCTGGGCGGAGCTGCGCTCCTCCCGCTTGTTGGCGTGCATCTGGTAGATCTTGCCGATCCGCTCCTTGCGGTCCTTGGTGGAGTTGATCACCTGAGAACCGGACTCGAGCGTGCCGGAGTAGATCCGGACGTACGTCAGCTTGCCGAGGTGCTTGTCGGTCTGGATCTTGAAGGCCAGGCCGGAGAACGGCTCGGAGACCGAGGGCTTCCGCTGCAGCGGGGTCTCGCCGTCGGTGGCCGTACCCTCGATCGCCGGGATGTCCAGCGGCGAGGGCAGGTACGCGACGACCGCGTCCAGCATCGGCTGGATGCCCTTGTTCTTGAAGGCGGTACCGGTGAGGACCGGGTTGGCCTTGCCGGCGATGGTGGACCGGCGGATGGCGGCCTTGATCTCGTCGACCGAGATCTCCTCGCCCTCGAGGTACTTCTCCATCACCGAGTCGTCGACGTCGGCGAGGGTCTCCATCAGCTTCTCGCGCCACTCCGCGGCCGAGTCGGCGAGGTCGGCCGGGATCTCCTCGACCGCGTAGTCCTCACCCTTCTGGGTCTCGCCGCGCCAGGTCAGCGCACGCATCTCGACCAGGTCGACCACGCCGATGAAGTCGGACTCGGCGCCGATCGGGATCTGGAGGACCAGCGGGGTGGCGTTGAGCCGGTCGATCATCATCTGCACGCAGCGGAAGAAGTCGGCGCCGGTCCGGTCGAGCTTGTTGACGAAGCACATCCGGGGGACGTTGTACTTGTCCGCCTGCCGCCAGACGTTCTCCGTCTGGGGCTCCACGCCGGCCACGCCGTCGTAGACCGCGACCGCACCGTCCAGAACACGCAGCGACCGCTCGACCTCGACCGTGAAGTCGACGTGGCCGGGCGTGTCGATGATCTGGATCGTGTGGCCCTTCCACTCGCACTTGGTGGCGGCGGAAGTGATGGTGATACCGCGCTCCTGCTCCTGCTCCATCCAGTCCATGACGGCGGCGCCCTCGTGGACCTCACCGATCTTGTACGTGATGCCGGTGTAGAACAGGATTCGCTCGGTGGTAGTGGTCTTACCGGCATCGATGTGGGCCATGATGCCGATGTTGCGTACGTTGGCGAGCGCGTCTGCGGCGGCCACTTCAATCCCTACTTATCGTCGTCTCGACACAACTGGTGGCGGTTCCGGCGCCGGGTGGGCGCCGGAACCTCAGGTGTTACCAGCGGTAGTGCGCGAAGGCCTTGTTGGACTCGGCCATCTTGTGCGTGTCCTCACGCCGCTTGACGGCGGCGCCGAGGCCGTTGCTCGCGTCCAGCAGCTCGTTCATCAGCCGCTCGACCATGGTCTTCTCGCGCCGCGCCCGGGAGTAGGTCACCAGCCAGCGCAGACCGAGCGTGGTCGCGCGGGACGGCCGGACCTCGACCGGAACCTGGTAGGTGGCGCCACCGACACGGCGGCTGCGCACCTCGAGGGTCGGCTTGACGTTGTCCATCGCGCGCTTGAGCGTGACGACGGGGTCGGTGCCGGACTTCTCGCGGCAGCCCTCCAGGGCGGCGTACACGATGCGCTCGGCGAGCTGACGCTTGCCGCGCAGCAGGATCTTGTTCACCAGCTGGGTGACCAGGGGCGAGTTGTACACCGGGTCAGCGACCAGCGGCTTCCGCGGAGCGGGTCCCTTACGCGGCATGTCAGCTCTTCTCCTTCTTCGCGCCGTAGCGGCTGCGAGCCTGCTTGCGGTTGCGGACACCCTGGGTGTCCAGCGAACCGCGCACGATCTTGTACCGCACGCCCGGGAGGTCCTTCACACGACCACCGCGCACGAGCACGATCGAGTGCTCCTGGAGGTTGTGGCCGACGCCCGGGATGTAGGCGGTCACCTCGATCTGGCTGCTGAGCTTGACACGAGCGACCTTGCGCAGCGCCGAGTTCGGCTTCTTCGGGGTGGTGGTGTACACACGGGTGCACACGCCGCGCCGCTGGGGAGAACCCTTGAGCGCCGGGGTCTTGGTCTTGGTCGTCTTGGCCTGACGGCCCTTTCGGACCAACTGCTGAATGGTGGGCACCGGGTTTCTCCGCTCCCTTCGGCCGCTGCGAGGCGACCGCGCCGTCTGCTCCAGCCGTCCGGGTGGGCGGCTCTCCTACATTCCAACCAGGGCCGCCTGACGGCTCCCCAGCACCCGCGGTCGGGCGTGTCGCCCGAGTCACGGTTCCGGTGCCGGCCGCTGACGCGTCGTACCGGATCTTCTGGTCTTGGTGGTGCGACCGCGCGATCACCGGCTGACCGGTTCCAGCGCACGCACGCATTGCCCGGGCGGGCCCGGGCACAAGGGGAAAGAGTACCTACCACAGCCGCGCCGGTCAAAACGGATGGGTCGGGAAGGACCGCTGTGCGGTCCGCCGCCCGGTCTCCGGGTCGCCGATGCGCCGGTGATGGGCACCTACAGTGACAAGTGTACCGGCTCGTCCGCCGCGCGACCCGGCGGCCCCGACACCGCCCGCCCTTCGGGCACCCGGACATACCGCACAAGGCAGGTCACCGGCCGCAGGCGTCGCAGACGCGGCGTCACGTGATCTGCACCACCAGGGCCAGCGCGAGCCCGATCAGGCCGAACAGCAGGCCCGCCGCCCCGCAGGAGATCCCCGCCACGGCCAGGCCGGCGCCGGTGAAGCGCACCGACGGCGGCGGCGCCGGCCGCCGGATCTGCCGCCGGGCGAGCAGCCCGGCCACCATCGCGCCGACGCCGATCAGCCCGCCCAGCACGGTGAACGCGCCCGCCGCCCAGGCGCCGCCGACGTTGCGGCCGGCCAGGCCGAAGCACAACACCAGCAGCGACACCCCGATCGCGGCGATACCTGCGACGAGCGACCCGATCGCCAGGCCCGAGGTGACCGGCGGCACGTCGAGGTGGACCACGCCGAACGGCGTACCCGGCACCGCGTCGACCCGCTTCGGCGGCCGCGGCGTCTCGGCCGGCGGGGGCGGAAGCGCCGGCCCGCCGTGCGGGCCCCAGCCACCGTGGCCGGGCGCGCTCCCCGGCGCCGGCCACCCGCCGCCGTGCGCCGGCGGACTCCCCGGGTACGCCCCGAACGCCGGCCCGTGCGCCGGTGGACCCCCCGGGTACGCCCCGAACGCCGGCGCGGACGCGGGACCCGGCGGGTACGGCCCGGGGCGGGTCGGGTCGCCTCCCGGCGCGGCCGGTTCCGTCACGGGGTCCTCCTGTCCACACGCCCGCCGCGCGGCGGACACCGGCCAGGCTACCGTCGCCGATCATTGCGGGGCGGGCGGGCGCGGGCCCGCTCCCCCACCGGGTCAGTCGAAGTTCGGCGCGAAGTCGTGGCCGAACGACGCGTCCGCGGCCCGGACCACACCGATCACCACCGCCGCGACCACCGCGGCGGCGGTCAGCACCAGTCCGGTCCGCGCCATCTGCTCGCCGCGCCGCAGCCAGTCCGCGCCGGTGAGATAGCCACCCGACGCGTACGCCTCCCGGCGGGCCTGCCGGGCGAGCACGAGCGCGATGGTGGCCGGCACCGCCCCGCCGATGAAGAAGCCGGTGAGCGCGCCGATCAGCCCGAGCGCGAAGACGGCGCGGGCCTTCGTGGAGCGGACCGGTTCCGGATCGTGCGGATGGCGGTACGCCTGCGGCACGACGGGCGCCTGCCCGGGCACGGTCGTCATGCCTCCATCATGCCCCGGATCCGCCCCCGGTCCCGGCACTCCGGACGCGACGAGGCCCCCGGCGGATGCCGGGGGCCTCGTCGTTGCCTACTGCTTAGCGGTACGACCCGAAGTCGAAGTCGTCCAGCGGAACCGCCTGGCCGCTGGCCGGCCCGAAGCCGTAGTCGGTCTCCGGGTAGCCGGTCATCGAGTAGACCTTGGCCTTCGCCTCCTCGGTCGGCTCGACCCGGACGTTGCGGTACTTGCTGATGCCCGTACCGGCCGGGATGAGCTTACCGATGATCACGTTCTCCTTGAGGCCGATCAGCGAGTCGCTGCGGGCGTGGATCGCCGCGTCCGTCAGCACCCGGGTGGTCTCCTGGAAGGAGGCCGCCGACAGCCAGGAGTCAGTGGCCAGCGAGGCCTTGGTGATACCCATCAGCACCGGGCGACCGGCGGCGGGCTCGCCACCCTCGCCGACGAGCCGGCGGTTCTCCGACTCGAACAGCGCCCGGTCGACCAGCACACCCGGCAGGAACTCGGTCGAGCCGGAGTCGATCACCGTCACCCGCTTGAGCATCTGGCGGATGATGATCTCGATGTGCTTGTCGTGGATGAGCACACCCTGCGAGCGGTAGACCTCCTGGACCTCCTGGGTCAGGTGGACCTGGACCGCGCGCGGGCCGAGGATGCGCAGCAGCTCGTGCGGGTCGATGGTGCCCTCGGTGAGCTTCTCGCCGACCTCGACGTGGTCGCCGTCGTGCGCCCGGAGCCGCACCCGCTTCGAGATCTTGTCGTAGACGATCTCGTCGCTGCCGTCGTCCGGGATGACCACGATCTTGCGGGACCGCTCGCCGTCCTCGATCCGGATGCGACCCGGGGTGTCGGCGATGGGCGCCTTACCCTTCGGCACCCGGGCCTCGAAGATCTCCTGGACACGGGGCAGACCCTGGGTGATGTCCTCACCCGCGACACCACCGGTGTGGAAGGTACGCATCGTCAGCTGCGTACCCGGCTCACCGATCGACTGGGCGGCGATGATGCCGACCGCCTCGCCGACGTCCACGGTCTTGCCGGTCGGCAGCGAGCGGCCGTAGCACGCACCGCAGACGCCCAGCTTCGACTCGCAGGTGAGCACGCTGCGCACCCGCACCGTCTCCACGCCGGCGGCGACGATCGCGTCGACCCCGATGGAGTTGATGTCCTGGCCGCGGTGGGCCACCACGGTGCCGTCCGGGCCCTTGATGTCGTCGGCGAGCGTCCGGGCGTGCACGCTGGTCTCGGCGTGCTCGTGCACGACCAGCTTGCCGTCGATGCGCTCACCGATCTGCATCGGGATGGCACGGTCGGTGCCGCAGTCCTCCTCGCGGATGATGACGTCCTGCGAGACGTCCACCAGACGCCGGGTCAGGTAACCCGAGTCGGCGGTACGCAGGGCGGTGTCCGCGAGACCCTTACGGGCACCGTGCGTGGAGATGAAGTACTCCAGCACGGACAGACCCTCCCGGTAGCTGGCCTTGATCGGCCGCGGGATGATCTCGCCCTTCGGGTTGGCCACCAGACCACGGATCGCCGCGATCTGCCGGAGCTGGAGCAGGTTACCGCGGGCACCCGAGTTGATCATCTTCCACAGCGGGTTCTCCTGCGGCAGCGCGGTGTCCATCTCCTTGGCGACCTCGTTCGTCGCCTTGGTCCAGATCTCGATGAGCTCGCCGCGGCGCTCCTCGGCGGTCATCAGACCGCGCTGGTACTGCTTGTCGATCCGGTCGGCTTCCTTCTCGTACCGCTCCAGGATCTCCCGCTTGCGCGGCGGAGCGATGACGTCCTCCATGCCGATGGTGACGCCGGACCAGGTGGCCCAGTGGAAACCGGCCTCCTTGAGCCCGTCCAGGGTGGCCGCCAGGGCCACCTTCGGGAAGCGCTCGGCGAGGTCGTTGACGATCGCGGAGAGCTGGCCCTTGCGGATCTCGTAGTTCACGAAGCGGTAGCCCGGGGGCAGCGTCTCGTTGAACAGGACCCGGCCCAGCGTGGTCTCCACGGTCACCGGCTCGCCCTCGGTCCACCCCTCGGGGGCGGTCCACGGCTCGGCGCCGGCACCGTTGTCCACACCGACCACGTCGCGCAGCCGGATCCGGACCGGAGCCTGCAGGTGCAGCTCGCCGTTGTCGTACGCCATCCGCGCCTCGGCGTCCGAGCTGAACGCCCGGCCCTCGCCCTTGCCACCCGCAGTGAGGTGGGTCAGGTGGTAGAGACCGATGACCATGTCCTGGGTGGGCATGGTGACCGGCTTGCCGTCGGCCGGCTTGAGGATGTTGTTCGACGACAGCATCAGGATCCGCGCCTCGGCCTGGGCCTCGGCGGACAGCGGCACGTGGACCGCCATCTGGTCACCGTCGAAGTCGGCGTTGAACGCGGTGCAGACCAGCGGGTGGATCTGGATGGCCTTGCCCTCGACCAGCTGCGGCTCGAAGGCCTGGATGCCCAGACGGTGCAGGGTCGGCGCGCGGTTCAGCAGCACCGGGTGCTCGCCGATGACCTCTTCCAGCACGTCCCACACGACCGGCCGCTGCCGCTCGACCATCCGCTTGGCGGACTTGATGTTCTGCGCGTGGTTGAGGTCGACCAGCCGCTTCATCACGAACGGCTTGAACAGCTCCAGCGCCATCTGCTTGGGCAGGCCGCACTGGTGCAGCTTGAGCTTCGGGCCGACCACGATGACCGAACGGCCGGAGTAGTCGACGCGCTTGCCCAGCAGGTTCTGGCGGAACCGGCCCTGCTTGCCCTTGAGCATGTCGGACAGCGACTTCAGCGGCCGGTTACCCGGGCCGGTGACCGGACGACCACGACGGCCGTTGTCGAACAGCGCGTCGACGGCCTCCTGGAGCATCCGCTTCTCGTTGTTGACGATGATCTCGGGCGCGCCGAGGTCGATCAGCCGCTTGAGGCGGTTGTTCCGGTTGATCACACGCCGGTACAGGTCGTTCAGGTCGGAGGTCGCGAAGCGGCCACCGTCGAGCTGCACCATCGGGCGCAGGTCCGGCGGGATGACCGGGACGCAGTCCAGCACCATGCCGAGCGGCGAGTTGCGGGTGTTCTGGAACGCCGCGACGACCTTGAGCCGCTTGAGCGCCCGGATCTTCCGCTGGCCCTTGCCGGAGCGGATGGTCTCGCGCAGGTTCTCCGCCTCGGCCTCCAGGTCCATGTTCTGGACCAGGGCCTTGATCGCCTCGGCGCCCATGCTGCCGGTGAAGTACTCACCGAAGCGGTCGCGCAGCTCGCGGTAGAGCAGCTCGTCGGTGACCAGCTGCTTCGGCTCCAGCTTGCGGAAGGTGTCGAGGACCTCGTCGAGGCGGTCGATCTCGCGCTGGGCCCGGTCGCGGATCTGGCGCATCTCGCGCTCTCCGCCCTCCTTGACCTTGCGCCGGACGTCCGCCTTCGCGCCCTCGGCCTCCAGCTCGGCCAGGTCGGCCTCCAGCTTGGCGGCCCGCTTCTCGATCTCCGAGTCGCGGCTGTTCTCGGCCTGCCGCTTCTCGGCCAGGATCTCGTTCTCGATGGTCGAGAGGTCGCGGTGACGCGCTTCGGCGTCCACGCTCGTCACGACGTACGAGGCGAAGTAGATGATCTTCTCGAGGTCCTTGGGGGCGAGGTCCAGCAGGTAGCCCAGCCGGCTCGGCACGCCCTTGAAGTACCAGATGTGGGTCACCGGAGCGGCCAGCTCGATGTGACCCATCCGCTCCCGGCGAACCTTGGAGCGGGTCACCTCGACGCCGCAGCGCTCGCAGATGATGCCCTTGAAGCGGACCCGCTTGTACTTACCGCAGTAGCACTCCCAGTCCCGCTGCGGACCGAAGATCTTCTCGCAGAAGAGCCCGTCCTTCTCCGGCTTGAGGGTGCGGTAGTTGATGGTCTCGGGCTTCTTGACCTCGCCGTGGGACCACTGACGGATGTCGTCAGCGGTGGCGAGGCCGATGCGCAGCTCGTCGAAGAAGTTGACGTCGAGCACTATGTCCCCTATGTCGTCGTCTGTACTGCTAGCTAACGAGTGGGATCCGGGGCAGGGTCACCCTGCCCCGGATCACCACCTCAGACCTCTTCGACCGAGCTCGGCTCGCGCCGGGACAGGTCGATGCCCAGCTCCTCCGCCGCCCGGAACACCTCGTCGTCGGTCTCGCGCATCTCCAGGGCCACACCGTCGCTGGAGAGCACCTCGACGTTGAGGCACAGCGACTGCAGCTCCTTGAGCAGCACCTTGAACGACTCCGGGATGCCCGGCTCGGGGATGTTCTCGCCCTTGACGATCGCCTCGTAGACCTTGACCCGGCCCAGGACGTCGTCGGACTTGATGGTCAGCAGTTCCTGCAGGGCGTAGGCGGCGCCGTACGCCTGCATGGCCCAGCACTCCATCTCACCGAAGCGCTGGCCACCGAACTGCGCCTTACCACCCAGCGGCTGCTGCGTGATCATCGAGTACGGGCCGGTCGACCGGGCGTGGATCTTGTCGTCGACCAGGTGGTTGAGCTTCAGGATGTAGACGTAGCCGACCGCGATCGGGTCGGGCAGCGGCTCGCCGGAACGACCGTCGAACAGCTGCGCCTTGCCGCTGCCCCCGATGAGCTGGTTGCCGTCCCGGTTGGGCAGGGTCGACGCCAGCAGACCGGAGATCTCCTCCTCGCGGGCACCGTCGAAGACCGGAGTGGCCACGTTGGTGTCCGGCTCGGACTCGTGCGCGTTGATCGAGCGGAGCTGGCGCTTCCACTCGGCGTCGTCGCCGTCCACGCTCCAGCCGGTCTTGGCCACCCACCCGAGGTGGGTCTCCAGGACCTGGCCGATGTTCATCCGGGACGGCACACCGAGCGGGTTCAGCACGATGTCGACCGGGGTCCCGTCCTCCAGGAACGGCATGTCCTCGATCGGCAGGATCTTGGAGATGACGCCCTTGTTGCCGTGGCGGCCCGCGAGCTTGTCACCGTCCTGGATCTTGCGCTTCTGGGCCACGTAGACCCGGACCAGCTCGTTGACGCCCGGGGGCAGCTCGTCGCCGTCCTCGCGGGAGAAGGTACGCACACCGATGACCGTGCCGGTCTCGCCGTGCGGCACCTTCAGCGAGGTGTCCCGGACCTCGCGCGCCTTCTCGCCGAAGATCGCGCGGAGCAGCCGCTCCTCGGGGGTCAGCTCGGTCTCGCCCTTCGGGGTGACCTTGCCGACCAGGATGTCGCCGGGGACGACCTCGGCGCCGATCCGGATGATGCCGCGCTCGTCGAGGTCGGCGAGCATCTCCTCGCTGACGTTCGGGATGTCGCGGGTGATCTCCTCCGGGCCGAGCTTGGTGTCCCGGGCGTCGACCTCGTGCTCCTCGATGTGGATCGAGGTGAGCACGTCCTGCTGCACGAGGCGCTGCGACAGGATGATCGCGTCCTCGTAGTTGTGGCCCTCCCAGCACATGAACGCCACCAGCAGGTTGCGTCCGAGCGCCATCTCGCCCTCGTCGGTGCACGGACCGTCGGCGATGACCTGACCGGCCTCGACGCGGTCGCCCTCGAAGACGACCGGCTTCTGGTTGACGCAGGAGCCGGCGTTGGAGCGGCGGAACTTGTGCAGCAGGTACGTCCGGCGGTGGCCGTCGTCCTGGTGGACGGTGATGTAGTCCGCGCACAGGTCCTCGACCACACCGCCGACCTCGGCGACGACGACGTCACCGGCGTCGACCGCGGCGCGGTACTCCATGCCCGTACCGACCAGCGGGGCCTCGGCCTTGACCAGCGGCACCGCCTGACGCTGCATGTTCGCGCCCATGAGCGCGCGGTTGGCGTCGTCGTGCTCAAGGAACGGGATCATCGCGGTGGCGACCGAGGTCATCTGCCGCGGCGACACGTCCATGTAGTCCACGGCGCCCGGCGCGACGTCCTCGGTCTCGCCGCCCTTACGGCGGACCAGGACGCGGTCCTCGGCGAAGGTGCCGTCCGACTTCAGCGGGGCGTTCGCCTGCGCCTTGACGAACCGGTCCTCCTCGTCCGCGGTCAGGTAGTCGATCTGGTCGGTGACCCGGCCGTCGATGACCTTCCGGTACGGCGTCTCGATGAAGCCGAACGGGTTGACCCGGGCGAACGTGGACAGCGCGCCGATCAGGCCGATGTTCGGGCCTTCCGGCGTCTCGATCGGGCACATCCGGCCGTAGTGGGACGGGTGCACGTCGCGGACCTCGAAGCCGGCCCGCTCGCGGGACAGACCACCCGGGCCGAGCGCGCTCAGCCGGCGCCGGTGGGTCAGGCCCGCCAGCGGGTTGGTCTGGTCCATGAACTGGGACAGCTGCGACGTACCGAAGAACTCCTTGATCGCCGCCACCACCGGGCGGATGTTGATCAGGGTCTGCGGCGTGATCGCCTCGACGTCCTGGGTGGTCATCCGCTCGCGGACGACCCGCTCCATCCGGGAGAGACCCACCCGGACCTGGTTCTGGATCAGCTCGCCCACGGTACGCAGGCGACGGTTGCCGAAGTGGTCGATGTCGTCGGCCTCGTAGCCCTCCTCACCGGCGTGCAGCCGGCAGAGGTATTCCACGGTGGCGACGATGTCGTCCTCGGTGAGCGTGCCGGTGGTGATCGGCACGTCCAGCTCGAGCTTCTTGTTGAACTTGTAGCGCCCGACCTTGGCGACGTCGTACCGCTTCGGGTTGAAGAAGAGGTTGTCGAGCAGGGTCTGGGCGTTCTCACGGGTCGGCGGCTCGCCAGGGCGGAGCTTCCGGTAGATGTCGAGCAGGGCCTCGTCCTGGCCGGCGATGTGGTCCTTCTCGAGCGTGGTCATCATGAGCTCGGACCAGCCGAACTTCTCACGGATGCGCTCGGCGGACCACCCGATGGCCTTGAGCAGGACGGTGACGGCCTGGCGGCGCTTGCGGTCGATGCGAACGCCGACCGTGTCGCGCTTGTCGATGTCGAACTCCAGCCAGGCACCCCGGCTCGGGATGACCTTGACGCTGGAGAGGTCGCGGTCGGAGGTCTTGTCCGGCTGCTTGTCGAAGTACACGCCCGGCGAGCGGACGAGCTGGCTGACCACGACGCGCTCGGTGCCGTTGATGATGAAGGTGCCCTTCGGCGTCATCATCGGGAAGTCACCCATGAACACCGTCTGGCTCTTGATCTCGCCAGTGGTGTTGTTGGTGAACTCCGCGGTCACGAACAGCGGCGCGCAGTAGGTCAGGTCCTTCTCCTTGCACTCCTCGATCGAGGCCTTGACCTCGTCGAAGCGCGGAGCCGAGAAGGAGAGCGACATGGTGCCGGAGAAGTCCTCAATGGGACTGATCTCGTCGAGGATCTCCGCGAGACCCGAGCGTGCGTGCGGGTCGTCCGCCGACCGGCCCTGCCAAGCCTCGTTGCCGACGAGCCAGTCGAAGGACTCGTTCTGGATGGCGAGGAGGTTGGGGACCTCGAGGTGTTCGGTGATCCGACCGAAAGAAACTCGGCGGGGCGCGAATGCGCTCGACGTACGACTGGTCTTCGCAGGGCGGGAAGCTGCCAAGATGCGTCCTTCCGAGGACCGGTGCTGCAGAACGGCTGGTACGCGTGCACTCCAATGACCCCACCAGAAATATCCACAATCGGACATTTCCGAGCAGGGGTCAAGTCGGAAGGCAGCGCAAACTAGCAGTGTAGCCGAGAGGCTAACCGCTGTCCAGCCCACCCCGCAGGTCGTCGCGGAACAAGCCCTGGGACCTCGGAAAACCGGGTCGACCGGGCCGCTCGGAACGCGACGCTCCTGCCAGTCCGCTCGGGAGCCGCGGCGGCGGTGCTGCCGTTGCCCTTACCCGAGAGGCGGCCGTTGCAAGCGCGGAAGGTCTTGCTGATGTTCAGCGTGCCTGGCAGGCCGGTGCCGCGTCAAGGGCCGGTTACCGCTCGGGGTGTCTTTCCCACCGACGGGCTACCGACAGACGTCGCTGACCGGCCGATGAGAGGACGCTGTACGCCCTGCTCACGCCGTTCGCCGTCGGGTGGCACCAACACGGCGGGCGGTGACCCGGTCTCCCGGATCACCGCCCGCCGCGACGCGATGTGCCCCGGCTCACGTGAGCCGGACGCGCGTCAGGTGGAGCAAGGTCACTTGAGGGTGACCTTGGCGCCCTCGCCCTCGAGCTTGGCCTTGGCCTTCTCGGCGGTCTCCTTGTTGGCCTTCTCCAGGACGGCCTTCGGAGCGGCCTCGACCAGGTCCTTGGCCTCCTTGAGGCCCAGGCCGGTCAGCTCGCGCACGACCTTGATGACCTGGATCTTCTTGCCACCGTCGGCGTCGAGGATGACGTCGAACTCGTCCTTCTCCGGCTCGGCCTCGGCGGCCGGGGCACCCGGACCGGCCGGGCCGGCCATGGCGACCGGAGCGGCGGCGGTGACCTCGAAGGTCTCCTCGAACTGCTTCACGAACTCGGAGAGCTCGATCAGCGTCATCTCCTTGAACGCGTCGAGCAGCTCGTCGGTGCTGAGCTTCGCCATGTCTGGCGTCCTTTCTCGCAATGAAAACTAAGAACGTGGGTGCGCCGGGTGGCCTCAGGCCGCCTCGGCGCCCTCCTTCTCGCGCTTGTCCTGCAGGGCGGCCGCCAGACGCGCGGTCTTGGCGAGCGGAGCCTGGAACAGGGCCGCGGCCTTGCTCAGGTTGCCCTTCATGGCGCCGGCCAGCTTGGCCAGCAGCACCTCGCGGGACTCCAGGTCGGCGAGCTTCGTGACCTCGGCCGCGGAAATGGCCTTGCCCTCGAAGACACCGCCCTTGATGACGAGCTTCGGGTTGGCCTTCGCGAAGTCGCGAAGCCCCTTCGCCGCCTCGACGACGTCGCCCGAAACGAAAGTCAGCGCGGTAGGACCGGAGAACAGCTCGTCGAGCCCGGAGATGCCCGCATCGGCCGCGGCACGCTTTGCCAGCGTGTTCTTCGCGACCGTGTAGCTGGTCTCCTTGCCGAGCGAGCGCCGCAGCTGGGTGAGCTGCGAAACCGTGAGCCCGCGGTACTCGGTCAGCACGGTCGCTCCCGCGTTGCGGAAGCTCTCGGTCAGCTCGGCGACGGCCGTGGCCTTGTCGGCCCGGATCGGCTTGTCCGCCATGTCCCTCCTCTCTCGTTGCTCGGAGCTGGTACGCCGGCGGCGAGCCGAGGCTCGACGACGGCGGCGGAGGCATCACGACAACGAAAAAGCCCCGGCGCAGGGCGCACGGGGCGAGGGCCGGGACACTGGCACAGTCGGCGGACCGTGGGTGACACCGAGTTTCGCTTACCGCCCTGCGCGGGTCGCCCGTCGTCGCGGGACCTTCGACCGTGCCGGAGCACGGCGACCAGCGGTCTTTGGGTGGAACTACCGCACCAGGTTACGCGACGTACGCCGCAGCACCAAATCGCGCCGGGTGCTCCCGGTCACCCATCGCTCAGGCCCGGGCACGCCGCGCCCAGGCGTAGCCGGTCAGCGCCACCGCCGCCCAGAGCGCCGCCCAGCCGGTGAGCAGCAGGCCTTCCCCGGCCGCGACCGGCCCGGTGAGCGCCCGCGCGGTCGCCATCACCGGCGGGGCCAGCCACGGCACGACCGAGCCGGAGAGCCCGAGCACCACGACCCCGACCGCGCCGGTGACCAGCACGGCGACCCCGTAGCCGGCGCTGCGCGTCACCGCCCGGCTGGCGAGCGCGCCGAGCGCCACCGCCGCCGGCAGCGCGAGCAGGTGCGCCCAGAGCCCCAGGGCCACCCCGGCGAGCACCGGCCGCTCCCCCGGCCCGACGGCAGCGGTGACACCGCCCAGCGGCCACGGCAGCGCCAGCGCGAGCAGCACCACGGCGAGCCCCGCCACCAGCGCCGCGAGCAGCCCGGCCGCCCGTTCCCGGGCCGGGCCGGCCACCACCCGGGCGATCCGGCGCTGCACGTCGGGTTCCACGTCCAGCAGGATCTTGGTCTGCCAGGCCAGCACCGGGAACAGCACCACGGCGGAGACGCCGTAGGCCTCCGCCGGCCGGGCCCGGCCTCCGCCGTAGAGGACGCCGAGGACGAGCAGGCCGGCCAGCACCGGTGCCAGCGCCCGTCCGGTACGCACGAAGCCGGCCAGCCGCAGCCGGACCAGCGCGATCACCTGGTCACCTCCGGCGCCGGCCCGGGCCGGGCAGAGTCCCCCTCGGCAGCGGCCTGGTCCGGGGAACCGGCGGCGGACGCGCCGGCCGATCCGCCGGTGCCCGACGGGCCGGCGGAGGCCGGCACCGGGTGCGTGGCCGGGGGCGGGACGGCGGGTTCGCGTACCCGAAGGATCTGGTGGCCGTCGGCGCGCAGGCGGGCGACGGCGGCGGCCAGCCCGGCGGCCGGCACCGCCAGCTCGACCACGGCGACGGCCGCGCCGCCCGACGACGCCTCCTCGGTCACCGTGCCGTCGGTGACCGACAGGTGCCGGGCGCCCGGGAGCCGGACCGTCTCGCCCCGGTGGTCGCTGACCAGCACCGCGCCGCCGCCGGCCAGCACCTCGCCGATGATCTCGGGGACCGCCTCGCGGGCGGTGGCGTCCAGCCCCTCCCAGGGCTCGTCGAGCACCAGCAGGCCGGGCGGCCGCAGCAGTGCCTGCGCCATGCCGACCTTCTGCGCGGTGCCCTTGGACAACCGCGGCAGGCGTACGTCGTGGAAGCGGGTCAGGCCCAGCCGCTCCACCCAGTGGTGCACCGCCCGGTCGGCGGCGGGACCGGGCAGGCCGGCGACGCGGCCCATCGCGGACAGGTAGGCCCCGACGGTGAACGGCTGGTCGGCGGGGAAGCGCTCCGGCACCCAGCCGACGACCGGCGGCCGGTCGGTGACCCGGCCCCGGCCCGGGCGCAGCACCCCGGCGGCGAGCTGGAGCAACGTGGACTTGCCGGCGCCGTTGCGGCCGAGCACCACCGCCGCCTCACCCGGGCCGATCGCTACGTCGACCTGCCGCAGCACCCACGGGCCGTGCCGGTGGTAGCGGAGCCAGACGCCGTCGAGCCGCATGCGCCCGAGCGTGCCACACCGGACAGACGGACGGGGCCCCGCCACGTCGTGGTGGCGGGGCCCCGTCCGGGAGTACGCGTGCTCAGCCCTCGGCCGAGCCCTCCTGGAAGTTCTTCACGACCTTCGGGTCGACCGGGACGCCCGGGCCCATCGTGGTGGTGAGGGTGACTTTCTTGAGGTAGGTGCCCTTGGCCGCGGACGGCTTGGCCCGCAGCACCTCGTCCAGCACCGCGGCGTAGTTGTCCACCAGCTGGTTCTCCGAGAAGGAGGCCTTGCCGATGATCAGGTGCAGGTTGGAGTGCTTGTCCACCCGGAAGGTGATCTTGCCGCCCTTGATGTCCGAGACGGCCTTGGTGACGTCCATGGTCACGGTGCCGGTCTTCGGGTTCGGCATCAGACCGCGCGGGCCCAGGATCCGCGCGATCCGGCCGATCTTGGCCATCTGGTCGGGCGTGGCGATCGCCGCGTCGAAGTCCAGCCAACCGCCCTGGATACGGGCGACCAGCTCGTCGGTGCCCACCTCGTCCGCACCCGCGGCGACGGCCTCCTCGGCCTTCGCGCCGGCGGCGAAGACGATCACGCGGGCGGTCTTACCGGTGCCGTGCGGCAGGTTGACCGTGCCGCGGACCATCTGGTCCGCCTTGCGGGGGTCGACGCCGAGGCGCATCGCGACCTCGACCGTGGCGTCGAACTTGGTGTTGGTGGTGTCCTTGGCCAGCTTGACGGCCTCGACGGGGGTGTAGAGCTTCGACCGGTCGATGACCTCGGCGGCCTTGCGGTAGCTCTTGCTGCGCTGCATTTCTGGTGACTCCTGTGGTCTCTGGCGGGCGCGCGGCGTGCGCGGCCCTCCCACGAACAGAAAGATCGGGTGGAGCGGTGGAGCGAGATCAGTCGGCGACGGTCAGGCCCATCGACCGGGCGGTGCCGGCGATGATCTTCTCGGCCTGGTCGATGTCGTTGGCGTTGAGGTCCGCCATCTTCTTCTCGGCGATCTCGCGCAGCTGGGCGCGGGTGACCGAGCCGACCTTCTCCTTGTGCGGGACGCCCGAGCCCTTCTGCACACCGGCGGCCTTGATCAGCAGCCGGGCGGCGGGCGGGGTCTTCAGCACGAAGGTGAAGGTGCGGTCCTCGTAGACGCTGATCTCGGCGGGGACGATGTCGCCCCGCTGGGACTCGGTCTGCGCGTTGTAGGACTTGCAGAACTCCATGATGTTCACGCCGTGCTGGCCGAGCGCGGGGCCGACCGGCGGCGCCGGGGTGGCCTGGCCCGCCGGGAGCTGAAGCGTGAACGTCTTGACGAGCTTCTTCTTCGGAGGCATGTCTCTTCCTGGGGCTTGGAACTGGGATTCTCGCCGGTCCGCGGGCGCGCACGGTCAGCACGGTGCGGACAGCCGACGTTCTAGGGTAGCGCAGCCGTCGGCCACCCTCCGCGCCGAGGTCGGCGGGCGGCGAAACGGCGCACCGGCGGCCACCCCCGGAGGGGCGGGCCGCCGGTGCCGACGTACGTCAGATCTTGGCGACCTGGTTGAAGTTCAGCTCGACCGGCGTCTCCCGGCCGAAGATCGACACCAGCACCTTGAGCTTCTGCTGGTCGGCGTTGATCTCGCTGATCGTCGCCGGCAGCGACGCGAACGCGCCGTCGGTGACGGTGACCGAGTCGCCGACCTCGAAGTCGAGGACCTTGACCTCGGGCTTGGCCTTCTTCTGCTCGGTCTCGACCGCCGGGGCCAGCCACTTGAGAACCTCGTCGAGGCTCAGCGGCGCCGGCCGGTCGGCCCGGTCGGTGGCGCCGACGAAGCCGGTGACCCCCGGGGTGTTCCGGACGCAGGAGTAGGACTCGGCGGTCAGCTCCATCCGGACCAGGATGTAGCCCGGGAAGACCTTCGCCTGAATCTGCGACCGCTTGCCGTTCTTGACCTCGACCTCTTCCCGGGTCGGCACCTCGACCTGGTAGATGAAGTCCTCCATGTCGAGGGAGGTGATCCGGGTCTCGAGGTTGGTCTTGACCTTGTTCTCGTAGCCGGCGTACGAGTGCACCACGTACCAGTCGCCGGGCGCGTAGCGCAGCTTCTGGCGCAGCTCGGCGACCGGGTCGAAGTCCTCGTCCGGGGCCGGCTCGGTGGTCGGGAACTCCGGCTCGCTGGCGGCCTCGACCGACTCGTTGTTGGCCGCCGTCGCCACCGTGGACTGGTCGTCCGGGGTTCCGGCGGTCTCGTCGTACTCAGGCACGCTCGCTCACTTCCGTCAGTATCGCTGTCCGCAGGTCAGCTGGACTCGCCGAAGACCCACAGCACCGCCTTGGCGAAGCCGTAGTCCAGGCCGGCCACGATCGCCAGCATCACCGCCACGAAGGTGACCACCACGGCCGTGTAGGTCAGCAGCTCCTTGCGGGTCGGCCAGATGACCTTACGCAGCTCGGCCACGACCTCGCGGAAGAACCGCGCGATGCGGGCGAACAGCCCGATCCGCTCGGTGTCCTTGCGGGTCTTCCGGCCCTCGGCCGGCTCGGCCTGCGCCCGCTTGCGGGTCGCGGTGCCACCCCGGGCGACCGGCTCGTCCGCGTCGGTGGCGTCGTCGTCGGCCACGTCGTCGACGGTCGCGTCGTCGTTCAGACGCTCGTCGCCGTCGTCCTCGCCGCGGCGCTTGCTCTCGGCCACTTCGCCCTCCGTGCGGGTATGGGGTCGCACGCCGGGCGGCGTGCGCGGCGTGTTGGTCACGCCGGCCGGACCAACCGTCCCGCGACGGGCCGCGGCCGGCGGACCGGCCGGGAGGGCCCGAACGCCTCGGAACCACCCCACCGGTGCCACCACCACGGGCCGGACGCCGCCGGTGAGGGCGGCGCGACCCACGGAACGGTCAGGCCTGAGGCGCAGGGGTGACAGGACTTGAACCTGCAGCCTGCGGTTTTGGAGACCGCTGCTCTGCCAATTGAGCTACACCCCTGTGCGGCAACTCACCTCCACCCGGACACGCTGTGCCGAGCGGGGGTCACTTGCCCCACGGCGGACCAGTGTACGGGTAGTCGTGCGACTTTCCCAACCGGTCTGCCCCTCGCGCGTCGGGCGAACCCTCAGCGCGTCGTGCGGATCAGAGCCCGAGCCTGCGACAGCACCTTCTCACCCTGGCAGGTGGCGGTGATGTCGAGCCTGGTCAGGCCCGCATCGGTGACCTCCTTGACCACCGCCGACACCTCGATCTCGGTGCCCTCGTCGGTGTCCGGGACGACCACCGGGCGGGTGAACCGGACGCCGAAGTCGACCACCGCGTCCGGCGCGCCGGCCCAGCCGGCCACCGCCCGGCCGACCAGCGCCATGGTGAACATGCCGTGGGCGATGACGCCCGGCAGACCCACGCCGGTGGCGGTGCGGTCGCTCCAGTGGATCGGGTTGAAGTCGCCCGAGGCGCCCGCGTAGCGGACCAGGTCCGCGCGGGTCACCCGGTACGTCTGGGTGGGCAGCTCCATGTCCTCAGCCCTCTCCGCGTACGACGATCTTGGACCAGACGGCGACCACCGGCTCACCGTCCACGGTGCTCACGTCCGTGCGGGTGGTCAGGAAGCCGTGCCCGCCCCGGGTGGTGACCTCCTCGATGGTGTTCACGCACACCAGCTCGTCCCCGGCCACCACCGGCCGGGTGTACGCGAACCGCTGGTCGCCGTGCACCACACGGCTGTAGTCGACGCCGAGCGCCGGATCCTCGACGACCTGCCGGTTCGCCGCCATCGTGACGACCACGGGGAACGTCGGGGGTGCCACCACGTCGCGGTGGCCCAGCGCCCGGGCCGCCTCGGGGTCGTGGTGGGCCGGGTCGGTGGCACCGACGGCGGTGGCGAACTCGCGGATCTTTTCTCGGCCCACCTGATAGGGGGCGGTCGGCGGGTACGTCCGGCCGACGAAGGACGGGTCCAGGGACATGCCGCCGAACCTACACGGAAAACACGAACGCCGATCCGCCCGGTCGGGCGGCCCGGAGGCCACCCGTCAGGTGGATCGGCGTTCGAGAAGCTGCTGCGAACCGGCTGCGCCGGCAGCGGTCAGCGGGTCTCGCGGTGGACGGTGTGCTTGCCGTCCCGGGGGCAGAACTTCTTCAGCTCGATGCGGTCCGGGTCGTTACGGCGGTTCTTACGCGTGATGTAGTTGCGCTCCTTGCACTCCACACACGCCAGAGTGATCTTCGGCCGAACATCGGTCGCCTTCGCCACGGCGGAGTGCCTTCCTCGCTCACGGAACAACTACGGCGTGTCAGCCTACGCGCTGACGACGCGGACATGCAAAGTGGGCGCCTGTGGCGCCCGTCCCACCGGCCACCGGGCTGGGCCCGGAGGACGAGAGTAGCGGTGGCCGGACTTGAACCGGCGACACAGCGATTATGAGCCGCTTGCTCTGCCATCTGAGCTACACCGCCGTGGCGGGTCCAGCCGGACCCTCTGAGCCCCCTTACGGAATCGAACCGTAGACCTTCTCCTTACCATGGAGACGCTCTGCCGACTGAGCTAAGGGGGCCTGCCCGATCACCCCGGGGGGTGTCGCGCAGAGGAAACAGTACACGACCGCGTCGCGCAGGTGAAATCGGATCCCCCAGGTGCGTGTCCGCCCTGGTCAGGGCACCACTCGCAGGCGCGGCAGCTCCCCCGCGACCACCGTCTCCGGGTCGACCTGGGCACCGAACCAGGCCTCCAGCCGCTCGTACGGCAGAGGGCGGCTGAACAGGAAGCCCTGGCCGATCTCGCAGCCGATGTCCTGGAGCAGCTCCAGCGTCAGCTCGCTCTCCACGCCCTCGGCCACCACCGCCAGGCCGAACTGCTGGGACAGCGTCACCACCGCGTTGACGATCGCCAGGTCGCCCGGGTCGGTCGCCATGCCCTGCACGAACGACCGGTCCACCTTCACCTCGTGCACCGGCAGCCGGCGCAGTTGCGCCAGCGACGAGTTACCGGTGCCGAAGTCGTCCACCGAGAGGCGGACACCGAGGTCACGGAGGCTGCGCAGGGTCGGTATGGGACGTTCGGTGCCGTCCAGGACGCCCGCCTCGGTGACCTCCAGCGTCAGCCGCTGCGGCGGTACGCCGTACTCGGCCAGCAGGTCGCGTACCAGCGCCGGGAAGTGCTGGTCGGTGAGCGTACGCGCGGCGAGGTTGACCGCGACGGACAGCGGCTGTTCGCCGTGGCTCCAGTCGCGGCTGCGCCGCAGGCTCTCCCGGAGCACGAACTCGGTGAGCCGGCCGAGCTGGCCGGTGTGCTCGGCCACCGCCACGAAGTCGTCCGGGGCGACGCTGCCGTGTGCCGGGTGCTCCCACCGGGCCAGGCACTCCACGCCCACCAGGCGGCGGTCCCGCAGCGTGACCTTGGGCTGGAAGTAGACCTCCAGCTCGCCCTCGTCGAGCGCCCGTTGCAGGTCGCCGGCGAGACCGAGCCGGCGCAGCGACCGGGACTCCAGCGCCGGACTGTAGAGCTGGACGCTGCCCGGCACCGACTTGGCCGCGGTGGCCGCCAGGTCGACGCGTTGCAGCAGGGCCACCGCGTCGCTGCCGTGGTCCGGGTGGACGGCCACCCCGACGACCGTGTCGACGTCCAGGGTCAGCGAGTCGAAGACCATCTCGTCGCGGATCTGCTCCCGCAACTGGGCCGCCAGCTCCAGGGCCGCCTCGGTGCTCTCCAGCCGGAGCGTCACCAGGAACTCGTCCCCGCCGGCCCGGCCGACGAGCGCCGAGGAGGGCGCGCACGCGCGCAGCCGCTCGGCCACCTCCATGAGCACCTTGTCACCGGCGGCGTGGCCCAGCGACTCGTTGACCTGGCGGAGCCGGTCGACGTCGAAGAGCAGCAGCGCCACCACCTCGCCCGGCGCACGGATCTTGACCGCCTCCGCCACCGACGAGGTGAGGCGCCGCCGGTTGGGCAGGCCGGTGAGCGCGTCGTGGTCGGCGTCGTGCCGCAGCCGGTCGACCAGGCGGGAGTTCTCCAGCGCCACCGCGGCGTGCGCGGCGACCGTCTCGAAGACGGGGATGTCACCGGGGGCGAAGTGGCCGATGTCGCTGAGCCGGTTGGTCACCTCCAGCGTGCCGATCACGGCCTGACCGGAGCGCAGCGGCACCACTATGGCGTCCTTGACCCGCTCCTCCCCCGCGGCCTGCCGCAACGCCGGATCTCCGCCGAGCCAGCGGCCGATCGAGAGGGTACGACCCTTCTTGTGCACCTGCTGGCGCAGGCTCGCCGGGGTGGGCGCCAGGTCCAGCAGGCCCGGCGTGTCCACCCGGGCGGTGAGCAGCACCTCGGGATGCCGCCCCTGGGCGGGCAGCCAGAGCGTCGCGTACTCGGCCTGCATCAGCGCGCGCACCCGGTCGAGCAGGATGTCCGCGAGCGACCGCTCGGTGCCGGAGGCGAGGAGACGGGTGAGCTCGTACATCCCGGCCAGCGTCCGGTGCTGCCGGAAGAACTGGGAGTAGGAGCGGTAGACCAGGACCAGGCCGCTGAAGAGGGCGGCGAGCAGCAACGCCGACCACCACGTCGTCTTCAGGGCGATCAGGACGAGCAGACCGATCGCCACGTTGATGGCGGCGGTGAGCAGAGCGGTCGGCATGCTGCGCAGCGCGTCCCGCCCGGCCTGCCAGCCCTGGAGCAGCACGTGCACGCCGACCACGCTCACGAGGCTGACCAGCGTCACGACGCAGACGGCGAGGAACAGGGAGCCCCACGTCCCCGGTCCGACATTTTTCAGCGGCGGCAGCGCCAGGAGTACGAGGCCGGCCAGCGAGGTCGCGGCGGCGGCCTTGGCGACGTTGAACCAGAGCTTCGCCGCACCGAAGCGGTGCGAGGCACTCCAGATCAGCACGGAGAGTGTGTAGATCAGGACGACACTCAACGGGGGCAGGAAGTAGAGCGCCACGATGAGTGGCACCTCGGTGAGCGTCACGCCCACCGACTGGCGCCGGACGTAGACGTTCAGCACCGCGAAGCTGATCCCCGCCATGACGACGAAGAACACGAAGGCGAGCGGCCACTTACCGAACGGGTGGTCCGCCACCAGGGCTATGCAGGTGCTGCAGACCACCGCCAGCAGAGCCAGAGGGGCAGTGACGAGCCAGGCACGTTCCGTCGACCTTCGAGGTCGGCCCTGGCCTGCCATGCCCCTCCTACCCGAGACGCCGTCCGCCGGGCGGCGGACGGCTCGATGATTCAGCGTGGGGCGTCCATCGTCCAGACGATGTCGGCGAGTTGCGCGCTACCAGTGCCGGGGATGATGCCGAAGGCGCCTGCGATGGCGGCGAGCACGAGGAGCGAGCCAAACAGCCGGCCCAGCGTTCGACCAGACATGATTGCTCCTGTCGGGAGATTGCCACAGGGATGGTGAAGGTTTCCCGATCGTGCCACAACGCCGGGGAGCAGAAAAGCGGAGAGGACCCGCCCAGCCCGAGTAGCTGTCAGGTTCCGCCGTTCGGCCCGGCTACCCACGACACGCAGCCAGGTCATGGGGGTGAAGGGACGTCAGCCGCTTCGTCCATTGCGGATTCCCACCTTCACCCACGAAGGGGATCAAGTCACGCGAAACCCCACACCACCAACCCCGGGTCGCCCGGCCGGCTCGACTCGGCCGATCCGTCCGGTGGCTTGCCACCGGACCCGCGGGCATTGACCACCATACCTGCCCCTGTCATGAACGCCAGAGGATGATTCCCTCATTCACGCCGGAACCGCTCAGTGGGCACACCAGGGGCCTCCAGCGTCTCGGCGTACGTCACCTGAGCATGTCCGCCACGCCGGCGTCCGGGTCGACCGCCACGCTGAGCTTGAAGTGTCCCCGGGCTCGGGCTTCGCCACGGGGGACGAAGTCGACGACCAGCAAGCGCTCCGTTCCGCGGAGTCCTCGCACCTGCGCTTCGTACGGCTCGGAGATCTGCCAGTCGTCGAGTTGGAACCCGCCTCGGGGCTTGCCCGCGCGCATCCGTCTGGTGAACTCAGCGGTCGCCAGCACCCGAACCTCATCGTGATCCACGACCCAGTATCGATCTACCGGCCCGTACGCCGGAGGACGCGGCCCGGCGAACCGGTCGCGCGGCTACTGGCCGAAGGTGTACCGCAGATTCGCGTTGATCAGCTCGTTCAGCCGCTTACGCAGATGCCCGAGCAGCGAGGGGTCGGGTAGAGGCTCAGCGAGCAGCAGCGTCCACCGAAGCAGGGTGCCTTGATGCCCGTCGGACGCGAGATCGAAGCGCACCTGCGCGTCGGGGCGCTTCGACCACAGCGATGACCAGACGACCAGGTTCGGGCGTTCGCGGCGCAGGATCTGCGGTCGCTGTTCGTCGTCGAGCAACAGCAGCCACGGGCGTGCCGGATCGCGGTCGGGCTCGGTCAGCGCCTCGAAGACGACGGCCGGCGGAGGCGCTTGACCGCGCATGCGGCTGCCCGCTTCGATCATGGCTCAGCTTAACGGCGCAAGCCGACAGGGCCGGCGAGTGCCGCACGGCCTGAACGAGAATGGCCCCGGAGCGCGTTTCCGCAGCTCACGGGGCCGTTCTTGCACCTGGTGGCGGGTAGAGGATTCGAACCTCTGTAGCTTTCGCGACGGATTTACAGTCCGCTCCCATTGGCCGCTCGGGCAACCCGCCAGGGCACCCCACCGCGTCGCAACGCGGCGGCGGAAGCAAGGATAGCGGTTGCCCCCGGCACTGCCGCAACCGGGTACCGTCAGGAGGTCCCACGCTGGTCAGCGCGGGACGGACCAGGACATACCGCCGGACAGCAGGAGCATGAGCATGGCAGCGAACCCGTCGTTCGACATCGTGAGCAAGGTCGACCGGCAGGAGGTCGACAACGCCCTCCGCCAGTCGGAGAAGGAGCTCTCGACGCGGTTCGACTTCCGCGGCACCGGTGCCGAGATCACCTGGTCGGGAGAGGAGGCGATCAGCCTCCAGGCGGAGACCGAGGAGCGGGTCCGGGCCGCGCTGGACGTCTTCAAGGAAAAGCTGGTCAAGCGGAACATCTCGCTGAAGTCGCTCGACGCCGGCGAGCCCAGGCAGTCGGGCAAGATCTTCAAGATCGACGCCAAGGTGGTGCAGGGCATCGACTCGGACAAGGCCAAGGCGATCAGCAAGAAGATCCGCGACGAAGGCCCGAAGGGCGTGCAGGCGCAGATCCAGGGCGACCAGCTCCGCGTCACCGGTAAGAAGAAGGACGACCTCCAGGCCGTCATCGCCCTGCTCAAGGGCGAGGACTTCGGGCTGGCGCTCCAGTTCACCAACTACAGGTAAGGCTCGACCACCCTGGCAGGTCAGGGCATAGGTCACGCCGTCTGGCCTCGCGGGCCGGCCTCGTCGCCACCGGTCGTCGTTCGTCACTCGTGTTTGACGACCGACGGCCGGGCGGCGGCCTCGCACCCACCCGCTTAGGCAACCATGAATAAAGGCGATGCGGGGATCATCCACGTTCGGCTAGCGGATTGGATCACCGCTTGCTGTACGGCGGTTCGCGCGCAGCCTCGCTGCCCTCAGCGCGGGCAGCTTCCGCCTCAGCGCGAGCATCGCTGCGATCCGCCTCGAACAGCAGCACCCGGGCCAGACTGCTAGATGAGCGAGCCCGCTGGCGGCGCCGTTCGGTAGGCCGGAACCCGAGGCGGGGATGTTCTTGACTCTCGACCCGGTCGAGGGCCGACCCTTCCTGGATGACGTCCGAAGAGCGCGCCCAACCATCAGTCCCGCTCGCGATCGACCTGGAGATGCTGCGGCCGGTGCTGCGCAGCGGCTGGGGAGCGGATACCTGCGACCCACACGATGTGCGGGATTGGCACGCCGGCAACCCGGCCCGTGGTCAATGCGGAGTGACCGCCTTGATCATTCAGGACCTGCTCGGCGGAGAACTGATCCTGGGCGAGGTCCTCGCCGGGGACGCCAAGATCGGCTACCACTACTGGAATCGACTGGCCGACGGCCGCGAGGTCGACCTGACAGCTGACCAGTTCCAGCCGCCGGAAGTCGTCGTCGGCGGTCAGGTCCAGCAACGCCCGCCGGGCCCACCTGGGCGATGCCGCCGGCAGTACGAGATCCTGCGGCACCGCGTCTTCGCAGCCCTCTACGGCGGCGAATCAACGCGACCTGCTCAACCGTGACGGCGACGTCGCGACAGACCGCGGTCCGGCCACGACCGGCGGGCCGGACCGCCACGGCCTCTTCTGCCGTCAGGCGACTTCCTTGGGGTACGGGCCGGGTATGAGGTCGGGTGGGAGCCATGACCCCCGCGATGCTCCTCCCCTATCGCCCGGTGCTCGGTCAACCGGTCCTGCGCCGGCTGCTCCCCGGGCTCGCGACATCCGCTCTCGGTGACGGGCTCGCCCTTGTCGCGGTGACGTGGCTGGCTCTGCAACTCGCCCCGGCCGGGCAGCGCGGCACCTGGACCGCGTTCGCGGTGGCGGCGTACACGCTGCCGGGGGCGGCCGGCACGGTGCTGCTCGGGCGGTGGCTGGGTGGCCGGAGCGGGGCCCAGCTCGCCGGCTGGGACGCGACAGTGCGCGCCGCCGCGTTGGGGGCGATCCCCGCCGCCCACCTCGCCGGGGTGCTGGACGTCCGTCTCTACGTCGTCCTGCTCGCGGTGTCCTCGCTGCTGCACCCGTGGGGGTCGGCCGGTCGCTTCACGCTCGTGGCGGAGTTGCTGCCGCAGCGGCACCACCTGGCCGCGAACGCGCTGCTCGGCGTGTTCGGCCAGGCGGCGACGATCGTCGGCCCGCCGCTGGCCGGCCTTCTCATCGCCTGGGCCGGCGCGGTGTGGGTGATCGCCGTCGACGCGGTCAGCTTCGCCGTGCTGGCCGCCAGCTACCGCCTGGTCGTCCGCAACCGAGAAGCCGCCGCTGTCCGTGACCGAGCAGCCCCGGCCGGGGCGGGACCGTCGCGTACGTCGGGATTCCGGATCATCGGGCGGGACCGGTCACTGCTCGGCCTGCTGTCGCTGACCTTCGCGTTCTTCTTCCTCTTCGGACCGTTCTACGTCGCCATGCCGGTGCACGTCACCGACGATATGCACGCCTCCGCCGGGACGCTCGCGGCCTACTACACCGCGTTCGGCGTCGGTTCGCTGCTCGGCGGGCTGCTCACCGGCCACCTGCGCGGATGGCCGCTGCGGACCACGCTCGCCGGCATCGTCGCGCTGTTCGGCGCCGCGCTGCTCCCGCTCGGCCTGGGCGCGCCGGTCGTCCTGTCGCTGCCCGCGTTCGCGCTCGCCGGCCTGGTCTGGGCGCCCTACCAGCCGACCGCGACGGCGTTGTTCCAGCGCCGCGCCGGCACCGTCGACCTCCCCCGCGTGCTGGCTGCGAACGGCGCGGTCACCGTGCTGGCGGTGCCGCTGGGCACGATGCTCGGCGGTCCGGCGACCGCCGCCTTCGGGGCACGCCCCACGCTCCTGGCGTGCGCGGTGACGATCCTCGCCCTGGGTCTGGCCGCCGCGACGACCGCCGCACGCCCCGGCCGCCCCGGAGCGCAGAACACGGAGCGGACCGGGCCGGCGGGCCCGCACGACCAGCCCGGACCGCACGCCCCGTCCGCACGGGTGGACGCGCCAGACCGGGTACGACCCGGAGCGACCTGATCCGGGTGCAACCGCCGGAGCCGCATCGGGGTGTCGAGTGGTGAGAGCGGATACGGGAGGTGGGCATGGACGGCCCCGAGGACTTCGACGCCTTCTACACGGCGACCGCGCGGCGGGTCGTGCACCACGTCTACGCCCTCTGCGGCGACCTGGCCGAGGCCCAGGACGTGACGCAGGAGGCGTACGCGCGGGCCTGGCAGCGCTGGTCGGCAGTCGGGGCGTACGAGGATCCGGAGGGCTGGGTGCGGACGGTGGTCTGGCGCCTGACGGCCAACCGGTGGCGCGGCCTGCGGCGCTGGTTCGCCGCGCGGGCCCGGCTGGGCCGGGAGACTCCGGCACCCGGGCCAAACCCTGACCGGGTGGCGTTGCTGGCGGCGTTACGGAGACTGCCCGACGCGCAGCGGCTGGTCGTCGTCCTGTACCACCTCCACGACCTGCCGGTGGCGGAGATCGCCCGGAGCACAGGCATGCCGGAGGGGACTGTCAAGTCCTACCTGTCCCGGGGCCGCGCCGCGCTCGCCGTTCTACTGACCGACGACAAGGAGGAAGTCGATGTCGGCACGCATTGGTGAGGCTCTGCGGGAGTTGGAGCAGGACATGACCGGGCTGCGGCTCAGCCCGGCGGCCGAGGTGCGCGCACGGGGGCGCGCCAGGAGCCGGCGACGGGCCGCGGTTCTGGCGGGGGTGGCCGCGGTGACGGTCACCGGCGGCGCCGCGAGCATGGCGGCGCTGTCCGGACCGGCGACGCCGATGCCGGCCGCCGGCAGCGCGGCCACCCCGTCCGCCACGGCGTCGGCCGCGTGTCAGGCCGACCCTCCGGTACGGCTGGACGTCGTCTTCCGGCCCGATGCCGGCGCGCCGCAGATCGGCGAGGTCGACTACCGGATCGGGCAGGCGCGCGGGGACACCGGGCTGCGCTGCCGCGGCACCACTGCCGCGGCCCGGCCGGACGCCGACGGACGGGTCGTCCTGTCGCTGCTGCTGGCGCAGGGCGAGGACCCGGCGCCGATCCGGACCGCGGTGGAGAAGCTGCCCGGGGTGGAGCGGGTGGTGACCGCCGGCGGGTGAGCGGTCAGGCGGCGAGCGTCTGCTCGGCGCGTACCGCTGTGGCCTCGGCCCGGGCGATCGGGCCGCCTGGTAGCGCGGCGACCGCGGCCCCGACGGCGACCGCCACCCCGGCGAAGACGAACGCCCAGGAGACGCCGCCGGCGTGGTCGATGATCAGGCCGGCGATCGAGCCGCCGGCGGCGCTCGCCGCGACCGACATGGTCACCACCCAGGTGTACGCCTCGTTCAGCATGCCGGCCGGGGTGATCCGCCCGACGAGCGTGTTCTCCAGGGTGAGCGCGGGGGCGATGGCCGCGCCGCCGAGCACCAGCGCGACGCCGAGCGCGGCCGGGCCGGGCATCACCGCGAAGACGGCGAAGCTGGCCGCGACGGTGCCGAGCAGCCAGGCGAACTGGCGGGTCATGTTGGCGGCGGGCTTGCGTACGCCGAACCAGAAACCACCGATGGCGCTGCCGATGCCCCAGACGGCGAGCAGCACGCCGGCCAGGCTCTCCGGGTCGTCGGCGCCGGAGTTCCCGGCGAAGGCCGGGACGATGACGCCGGAGGCGCCGAACGCGATGCCGAGGCTCGCCACGCAGAGCAGCAGCGCGGGGAAGCCGCCGAGCCGCAACGGGCCGAGGCCCCGCGCGTGGTGCTCGCGGGGGTGCGGGCGCCAGCCGCGCATGACCCGGCCGAGCGCGACGGTGGCGGTGCCGACAAGGGTGACCACGGCGGCGCCGACGAGCGCGGCGGAGGCGTCGGCGAACAGTACGAAGCCGGCCACCAGCAGCGGGCCGATCACGAACACGACCTCGAAGAGGGTGGTCTCGGCGGCGAGCGCGGTGTTGCGCAGGTGTGCCCGGCCGGTGGCGGGGGCGGTGAGGTCGTTCCAGGCGCCCCGGATCGCGGCGGTGAGCGGCGGGTACGTGGCTCCGGCGACACCCGAGGCCAGGTAGATCAGCCCGAGGTTGCCGCTGTCGGAGCGGGTGGCGACGAGCAGCCCGATCAGGGCGAGCGGGTGGGTGACCGCGGTGAGCAGCAGGACGGGGGTGGGTCCGACCCGGTCGGCGATCCGGCCGGCGACCGGGCTGAGCGCGGCGCCGGAGAGCGCGTAGATGCCGCCGGCGACGGCGGCCAGGGAGTACCGGCCGGTGACCTGCTCGACGACGAGCAGCAGCGCCAGCGGGGTCATGCCGATCCCGAGCCGGCCGATGATGCCGAGAACCAGCAGCATCGGCGCGCCGGGGATCCGCCAGACGCCCTGGTACTGGCGCAGTGCGGCCACTGTGTGCACCTCCGGGAAGTAATGAGTGAGTCAGCCTTCGACCCTAACGCTCCTGCTGGGCGGGGCGGTGGTCGAGTCGGTCACATCGGGCTGCCGGCGCGGGGCTGCCTTACCCGCCGGGAACGAGTAGGTTCGGTGATCGAACGGAGTCCATGCCTACGGCGGGTCGGCCGCCGCCGTGATCGGAGGTCGGATGAGCGGCATGGCTGTCGCGCCGCTACGGGTCGAGATCTACTCGCTGTACGGCGACGCCCGGCCCGCCGAGCCCGCGTCCGCCACCCTCCGGGGTTCACTGCCGGTCCGTGCGGTCCAGCAGTGCCCACCGGTGGCCCGCGCGCCCCGCACACGATCGAGATGGTGACCGGGGTGGTGGCCCGCACCTCCCCCGGCTGGTGCCTGCTGGCGCGCGGGGTGCCGAACTGGCCGGCGCAGCGCGGCCTTCAGCTCTACGAGGGCGTGGTGGAGACCGACTGGTACACGTCGTTCCTGCCGACCATCCTGCGCCTGACCGAGCCGGGCCACGTGGTGCGGCTCTACCGGAACATCCCCCTGATGTGCCTCCAGCCGGTGCACCGGTCGACGCTCGCGGCGTCCCGGCAGGCCGAGCTGGTCACCGGGCAGGGCATCGCGGAGTGGCCGGACGACCTGTGGGAGGACCTGGTGGCGCTGCGCCGCCGCCGGCAGGATCCGCAGATCCGCAGCAGCTACCGGCGGGAGCAGGCCCGCCGCCTGCGTGAGCGGGCCGACTACGAGCCGGTCGGCGTCGAGGAAACGGACCCGTCGGATCGATGACCGGCACCGCGACGCCCGCGCCCGGTTACCGGGCCCTGTTCCGGCATCCGGTCGCCGCCCGGTTACTCGTCGCCCGGGGTGTCTCCGAGCTGGGCGACTTCGTCGGGCTGGCGGCCCTGCTGCTGCTCGCGTACGACCAGACCGACTCGGTCCTCGGCCCGGCCGCCGTGTACGCCGCCCGCACGGTGCCCGCCCTGCTCGTCGCGACGGTGTTCAGCGGCTGGCTGGACGTGCCGGCCCGGCGCACCATGCTGGTCTGGCTCTCGCTGGCCGGCGCGGTGCTCATCGCCGTACCGGCTGCGGTGCCCGAGCCGGTGCCGGCGATCGTGGCGGCCGGGCTGCTCGGAGCGGTCCGGGCCGCGTACGCGAGCGTGCACGTGGCGATCACGGCCGAGGCGGTGGAGCCGCCGCTGCGGCTGCCGCTGTTCGGGCTCTCCGCGTTCGCCAACCAGAGCGGCCAGGTCGTCGGCCTGCTCGCCGGGGCCGGTGTGACGGTGGCGCTCGGTCCCCGGGTGGCGCTCGTGATCGACCTGGTCTCGTTCCTGCTCGCGGCGGCGATCCTCGCCGGCCTTCCGGTACGCCGGCAGGAGCACCGGGGTCCACGGCCGCCCGCCACCGCCGGTATCCGGATCATCGCCGCCCATCCGGTGCTGCGGGGTGTGGCGCTGCTTACCCTGGCCACAGTCCTGTCCGGCGGGCTGCCGGAGACGCTCGCCCCGGATCTGGCTGCCGGCGGATGGCGGCCGGTCGTGCTGGCGGCGTCGTCGTTCGGCGGCGCGGTGTTCGTGCTCGTCGTGGGGCGGCGCGGCTGGCTGGCCCGGGTGACCGGTCAGGTGGTGGCGGCGAGCGCGCTGGGCGCCGCGCTGCTGCTGGCCGGTCTGCTGGTGGCCCTCGACGCCCCGGCGTGGGCGCTCGCCGTGGCGAACGCGCTCGTCGGAGCGGGCGGCGGGTGGCTGATCGGGGCCCAGGCCACGTTCGCGCGGCTGGCGCCACGGGAGCGGATGGGGCAGGTGGAGGCGACGATCGTGGCCGGCAACATCGTCCTCTCCGGGGTCGGGATCTTCCTGCTCGGCGGCGTGGCCGTGCTGCTCGGCCCGGCCGTGGCCTACCTGGCGGCGGGGGTGGTGCTGCTCGCCGTGGTGCTGGCCGCCCGGCCGGACCGGCTCCCCGAGCCGGCCGCGTCCTGACGCCCGGCCGGACCGGGCTGCCCGGCCGGATCTGACGGCAGGGCCCAGACACAGCGCCGCCCGCGTCCGGGTGGACGCGGGCGGCGTCGTGTCACGCGGGTCAGCGCTGGAACTGCACCGGCCCGGAGTTGCGGGCCATCTGCTCCAGGCGGGCCACCCGCTGCTCCATCGGCGGGTGGGTGGCGAACATCGCGGCGATGCCGCCGCCCCGCTTGAACGGGTTGTCGATCATCAGGTGCGCGGTGCTGGCGAGCTGGCCCTGCGGCGCCAGCGGACGCGCCTGCGTACCCATGTGGATCTTGCGAAGGGCGCTGGCCAGGGCCAGCGGGTCGCGGCTCAGCTCGGCGCCGGACTGGTCGGCCTGGAACTCCCGGCTCCGGCTGATCGCGAGCTGGATCACCGTGGCGGCAATCGGGCCGAGGATCAGCGTGAGCAGCAGCACGGCCGGGTTCGGGCCGTCCTCGTCGTCCGAGGAACCCAGCGGGATGAACCAGGCCAGGTTCGCCAGCATGGTGATGATGCCGGCCAGGCCGGCCGCCACGCTGGAGATCAGGATGTCCCGGTTGTAGACGTGCGACAGCTCGTGGCCGACCACGCCACGCAGCTCCCGGTAGTCGAGGATCTCCACGATGCCCTGGGTGACGCAGACCGCCGCGTTCTCCGGGTTACGGCCGGTGGCGAACGCGTTGGGCTGCGCGGTCGGGCTCACGTAGAGCCGGGGCATCGGCTTGCCGGCCTGCGTGGAGAGCTCCCGCACCATCTGGTACAGCTCGGGGAACTGTGCCTCGCTGACCGGTTGCGCCTTCATCGAGCGCAGTGCGAGCTTGTCGGAGTAGAAGTAGGTGACGCCGTTCATCAGCAACGACACGACGACGGCGATGACGAGACCGCCGCTACCGCCGAACCAGTAGCCGATCGCGAGGATCAGCGAGGTCAACAGGCCGAGCAGCGCTGCGGTCTTGAGACGGTTGTGATGCACGATCTCTCCTTCGGTGCACGGGCCCTTGCGGGAGGCCCGCTGACCGGTTCAACACACCGGTACCCGTCAACCATCCGGCTCATGGCTGAAAGTTGGCTGGATGTTGCTGTGCGCAGGCTGAAGCGGTCGCCCATCCGGGCAGGAACCGGTCAGCGCGACGCCACGTCCAGCACGAGCTGCGGTGCGAAACCGATCACCACCGCGGCGACCGTGGCCACTCCGAGCGCCAGCACCACGGTCCGGGCGGGCCGGACCGTCGCCACGCCGGTCGGCGTCGCGTAGAGCGACGCGGTGACCCGCAGGTAGTACGCCAGGCCGATCACCGCGTTCAACGCCACCACGAGCGCCAGCCATCCCGCGTGCCCGGCCAGCAGCGCGCGTACCACCGTCACCTTGGCGAACAGCCCGGCCAGGCCCGGCGGCAGCCCGGCCAGCCCGATCAGCGCCAGCGCGAACGCGCCGCCCACCCACGGGTGCCGCCGCGCCGCGCCGCGCAGGTCGGCCAGCGTGCCGCCGTCGCCGTCCGCCGGGCGCAACGCCACCACCGCGGCGAACGCGGCCAGCTCCAGCAGCACGAAGAAGATCGCGTACGCGACGGCTGCGGCGTACGCGGCCGCCCGCGCGTCGCCGGTGCGGCCCGCGGCCAGCGCCAGCGCGCCCAGCGGAGCCAGGATGTACCCCGCCTGGGCCACCGACGACCAGGCGAGCAACCGCACGGTACGCCGCTGACGCAGCGCCACCAGGTTGCCGACGGTCATGGTCAGCACCGCCAGCGCCGCCAGCACCGGGCCGGTCAGGTCACCCGGCAGCGCACGCTGCACCACAGCCAGCAGCGCCACCACACCACCGAGCTTCGAGGCGGTCGACAGGTACGCGGCCACCGGCAGCGGCGCGCCGTCGTACGTGGCAGGGGCCCAGGCGTGGAACGGCACGGCGGCGACCTTGAACGCCAGCCCGGCCACCACCAGCGCCACCGCGACCGTGGTCAGCGGCAGGTCGGTCAGGTCGTCGCGGGCGGCCAGGGTGGTGCCGAGCCGGTCCAGGTGCAGGGTGCCGGTGACCGCGTAGAGCAGCGCCGCGCCGAGCAGCGTCACAGTGGTGGCGACCACGCTGACCACGAAGAACGTCACCGCCGCCTCGGCACCGGCGAGGCTGCCCCGGCGCAGGCCGACCAGCACGTACAGCGGCAGCGTCAGCGTCTCCAGCGCCACGATCAGCGTGATCAGGTCGCCCGCGGCACCGAGCACCACGCCGCCTGTCATCGCGCAGGCGAGGAGGAAGCAGTACTCACCGACCGGGGTACGCCCGGCCCGCAGCAGCGGGCCGGACAGCGCCAGCACGCCGAGCGTGAGCAGCGCGATCACCGCCCCGACCAGAGCGGCCCGGCCACCCCACACCCAGGAGCAGTCCGCGCCCACGCAGAACGTGCGCCGCTCACCGGCCGCCCCGACCAGTGCCGCGCCGGCTGCGGTACCGGCCGCGCCGAGCGCCGCCACCGCCACCGTGACGGCGGGCCGGGCCACCAGCAGATCCACCAGCAGCACCAGGACGGCGGTGCCGGCGGCCAGGTACGCAGGCAGCATCGCCAGGTTGTCGACAGGCTGCACCAGGCTCATGGGACGACCCCCAGCAGCGCCTCAACCGGACCGGAGGCGTACGACAGCACGAGCGCCGGGGCCAGGCCGACCGCGAGCGCGAGCAGCACCAGCGGCGCCCAGGCGGTCAGTTCCGCCCCGGCCAGCCCGGGTGCGAGCCCCGCCACCGCCGGGCTGGGCCGCCCGTGGGTGACCCGGCGCAGCAGCCGCAGGAAGTACGCGGCGGTGAGCGCCCCGCCCAGCGCGGCCAGCACTGCAAGCGTCAGCCAGAGCGGGCCGCCCCGCTGCACGGCGGCGACCACGGCGAACGCCTCACCCCAGAACCCGGCCAGGCCGGGCAGCCCCAGCGAGGCGACGGCCGCGAAGCCGAGCAGCCCGGCCAGCCGGGGCGCGGTCTCCCGCAGCCCGGACAACTCGGCCAGCGAGCCGGTGTGCGCGCGGTCCTTTACCGCCCCGGCCAGGAAGAACAGCAGGCCGGTGATGACGCCGTGGGCGATGTTGCCGATCAGCGCGGCCTGGATCCCGGTGGCGGTGAGCGTGGCGACCCCGAGCAGCACGAAGCCCATGTGCCCGACGCTGGAGTACGCGATCAGCCGCTTCAGGTCATCCTGCGCCAGGCAGACCAGGCCACCGATCAGAATCGCCGCGACGGCGAGCACACCGAGCACGGGCGCGGCCCAGCGGGCGCCCTCCGGGGCGACGCCCACGGCGACCCGGATCAGCCCGTACGTGCCCATCTTGAGCAGCACCCCGGCGAGGATCACGCTGCCGACTGTGGGCGCCTGGGTGTGCGCGTCGGGCAGCCACGAGTGCAGCGGCCAGAGCGGGCTCTTCACCGCGAACGCGAGCGCCAGCAGCGTGAACGCGGCGAGCTGGGTGCCCCGGGACAGCCCGGCACCGCCGGTGAGCGCGACCAGGTCGGCGGTGCCCGCCGCGGACACCACCACGTAGACGCCGACCAGCAGCAGCACCGAGCCGAACAGCGTGTAGAGCGCGAACTTGCGGGCCGCCCGGCGACGGTCCGCGCCGCCCCAGCCGGCGATCACCGCGTACATCGGCAGCAGGACGACCTCGAAGAACAGGAAGAACAACACCAGGTCGAGCGCGAGGAACGTGCCGAGGATGCCGACCTCGACCACCAGCAGCAGCGCCACCAGCGCCCGCCCGCTGCCGCCGCCGGGCGGCACCCGCCACAGCGTGTACGCGCAGCACAGCAGCGTGAGCAGCGCGGTCAGCACCACGAGCGGCCAGGAGATGCCGTCCACGCCCAGGTGGAAGCGCAGGTCGAGCCCCGGCACCCACGGCACGTCGAGCTGATGCCACGGCTGCACCGCCGGACGTGGCCCGTACCCGAACCAGCCGTGGTCGCCGCCGACCAGCGGCAGCGTCGCCAGCAGCGTCAGCGCGGCGGCAGCGGTGCCTGCCACCCGGCCGGCCCGGTCACCCGGCACGGCGGCTGTGGCCAGCGCGCCGAGCGCCGGCACCGCCACCACGGCGACCAGCAGCACCTGCCCGAACGTCATGAGGTCACTCCGATCAGCGCGACCGCGAGGCCGATCAGCAGCGCGCCCGCGAGCACCCCGGCCGCCGCGCGCGGCAGCGCCGCCCGGTGCAGCGCGGCCAGGCCTCCGCCCACCTCGACCGCCGTCCGGCCGGTGCCCTCGACCAGGCCGTCCACGCCCAGTTCGTCACCGGTACGCACGACCCGCGCCAGCGCGCCCGCCGGGCGTACGACGACTGTGTGCTGGACGTCGTCGAGCCGGAACGCCCGGGCGAAGACCGGCCGCAGCGGACCCAGGAAGCGGGCCGGGTCGGCGGCCGGATCGCGGCGCCAGCCCGCCCAGGCGACGCCCGCACCGGCGAGCAGCAGCAGGAACGGCAGGATCAGGTTCGGCGCCAGGTGCACCAACTCGACCGCCTCGCCGGTGTCGTCGCCCGGCACGCGCAGCCGGTCGGCGAACCACTGCGCGAACGCGGCCAGGCCGAGCAGCGCGGCCGGGACCGTGAGCAGCAGCACCGGCCAGCGCAGCAGCGCGGGCGGGTCGTGCGGGCGCAGCAGCGGCGTGCGCGTGGCGCCGAGGAACGTGCGCAGTAGCAGGCGGGTCGCGTACCAGGCGGTCACCGCCACGCCGACCAGCCCGGCCAGCCAGACCAGCCAGCCGACCCAGGCGGCGGTCGGCCCGGCGCCGTCGAGCGCGGCCGCCTCGGCAGCCGCGAGCACGCCGTCCTTGCTCCAGAAACCCGAGAGCGGGGGTACGCCGGCGAGCGCGCCGAGGCCGACCACCATGCACCAGAACGTCACCGGCATGGCGGTACGCAGGCCGCCCATCCGGGACATCAGCGTGGTGCCGACGGCGTGGATCACCGCACCGGCGGCGAGGAACAGCAGCGCCTTGAACGCGGCGTGGCTGAGCAGGTGGAAAAGCGCGGCAGCCGGTGCGTCGACCGCCAGCGCGCCGGTCATGTAGCCGATCTGCGAAACCGTGGACCAGGCGAGCACCCGCTTGATGTCGTCCTGCGCGGTGGCGGCGAACGCGCCGAGCAGCATGGTGATCGCGGCCATCACGCCCAGCACGGCGAGCGCGGCCGGTGCGCGCTCGAACAGCGGGAACAGGCGGGCCACCGCGTACACCCCGGCGGCGACCATCGTGGCGGCGTGGATCAGCGCGGACACCGGCGTGGGACCGGCCATCGCGTCGGGCAGCCAGGTGTGCAGCGGGAACTGGGCGCTCTTGCCCGCCACCCCGGCGAGCAGCAGCAGGCAGGCGGCGGTGAGCGTGCCGGTGCCGTAGTCGTGGGCCAGCACGTCGGCGATCCGGAAGCTGCCCGCCCCCACGCCGAGCAGCGCGATGCCGAGCAGGAAGCCGACGTCACCCACCCGGGTGACCAGGAACGCCTTGACCGCCGCGCCGGGTGCCTCGGGCAGCCGCCGGTCGTGGGCGATGAGCAGGTACGAGCAGACGCCCATCACCTCCCAGCCGACCAGCAGCATGATCAGGTCGCCGGACACCACCACGGTGAGCATGGCGGCGGTGAAGAGGCTGAGCTGGGCCGCGTACGGCGGGTAGCGGTGGTCGACGTCCACGTCGTCGTGCGGGCCCCGGCGCAGGTAGCCGATCGAGTAGACCTGCACGGCGAGCGCGACGGCGGCGACGGCGGTGGCGACGAGCACCGCCACGCCGTCCAGGCGCAGGCCGAGCGTGACCCGCAGCCCGCCCAGGTCGATCCAGGTGGTGGACGCCTCGACCGGCGCGTCCACGCGGACCAGCAGCGCCAGCGCGGCCAGCAGCGACACGGCCGCCCCGGCCACGCCCAGCGCGATCGCCGTCCGCCGGGCCGACGCCCGGTCCTGGCGCGGGGCGGGCGGCAGCAGCAGGCCGAGCAGCCCGGCGACCAGCGGCGCGGCGGGCAGGATTGCGGCAAGCCACAGCGTCGGCGTGCTCACCGGACCGCTCCCTGCGCGTTCGGCTGCTCGGCCGGGGCCACCGCGACCGCCGGCGCCGGTTCGTCGAGCGGTACGTCGTCGACTGTGACGCTGGCGCGCAGCCGGTAGAGCTGGAGCACGATGGCGAGCCCGACACCGATCTCGGCGGCGGCGAGCACGATCACGAACAGCGCGAACACCTGCCCGGAGTGCGGCAGCACGGCCCTGACTGTGGTGTCGGCGGTGACGAGCACCAGGTTCACCGCGTTGAGCATCAACTCCACCGCCATCAGCACCAGGACGGCGTTGCGGCGGCGCAGCACGCCGTACACGCCGAGGCCGAACAGCAGCGCGGCGGTGACGTACGGGATGACCGGCCTCACCGGCGCCCACCCTCGTCGGCGGGTTGCGCGGCGTCGACGGGCCGGCGGCCGATGTCGGGGCGGGAGAGCACGATCGCGCCGACCAGCGCGGCCAGCAGCAGCACCGACAGCACCTCGAACGGCAGCACCCAGGAACGGAACACCTGCTCGCCGATGCGCTCGGCGGTGCCGGCGGCCGGCAGGTCCACCCGGGACCAGCGGAACGCGTCGATCAGCAGCACGGCCAGGCCCAGGCCGCTGCCCGCGCCGACGAGCGCTGCGGCCCAGCCCGGCCGGTCCAGGTCGTCCGACGGGCCGATCGGCGCGCGGGTCAGCATCACCGCGAACAGCAGCAGCACCACCACCGCGCCGACGTAGATGAGCACCTGCACCCAGGCCACCAGCTCAGCGGTCAGCACCAGGTAGTCACCGGCCAGCGCGCCCAGGCACACCACCAGCCACAGCCCGGCCCGGACCAGGTGGCGGGTGGCGACCACCAGCGCACCCGCGCCCACCGCCACCGCGCCCAGCGCCAGCAGCAGGACGTCCGCACCGGTCATGAGGCAGCGCCTCCGCCCGGATCGGTGGCGGCGTCGGGGCGTACCCGGGAAGGAGCCGGACGGGCCGACGGACCCGCCGCCTTCCGGGCGGCGGTGGTCTCCTCCTTGGAGGGGTCGCCGAGCGGGTCGTGAGCCGGCGGCGGCGGCACGGTGGCCATCCACTCGCCCAGGTGGTCCTTGTCGTGCAGCAGGTTCTTGATGTCGTACTCGGCGTACTCGAACTCGGGCGACCAGTAGAGCGCGTCGAACGGGCAGACCTCGACGCAGATGCCGCAGTACATGCAGAGCGAGAAGTCGATGTCGAACTTGTCGAGCACGTTGCGCTGGCGGGGGCGGGCGGCGCCGGGCACCGCCACCTCCTCCTTGTGCGAGTCGATGTAGATGCACCAGTCCGGGCACTCGCGCGCGCAGAGCATGCAGACGGTGCAGTTCTCCTCCAGCAGCGCGATCACGCCACGGGAGCGGGGCGGCAGCTCCGGCTCGACGTCCGGGTACTGCTGGGTGGTCGAGCGGCGGGTCATCGTCTTCAACGTGACCGCCAGGCCCTTCACCAGGCCCCCGCCGGGCACTCCACCGTGCTCGCTCATGCCGCCCATCCTGCCCTGTGGCCCGGGCGCGCGCGACCACCACCCGTCGCTTTGTCCCGCGCGTGCGGCCGGATCACGCCTCGCCGGGTGTGAGCGGGGGAAGCATCTCCACCCCGAGCTGCTGGAGCAGCTGGAACAGCTCGTTGACGCTCCACACGTCCACGATCCGCCCGTCGTCGTCGAAGCGCAGGAACGTGGCACCGGAGTAGCTGACCACGCGGCCGGTCGGCGGCACCGGGCCGAACTGCCCCGCCTGGGTGCCGGCGGCCCGCCAGCGCACCGCCACCCGCGTACCTGTCGCCACCACGTCGACGATCTTGTAGCGCAGGTCGGGGAACGACGCCCGCCGGTCCCGGTGCCACGCCAGCATCGCCGCCGGGCCGGTACCGCCGAGCCCTGGGCAGTCCGCCGCGACCAGCTCGTACGCGCTCTCCTCGCGCCCCGCGTTCCACACGTCGGCGACGAAACGCCGCGCTGCCGCCTCCACATCGATCACGGCGGGCAGCCTATGCCCCTCGGTGACGCACTCGCCCTGCCGGGAGCGGCCGGAGCGACAATGATGGGAACGAGAAGCGAACTCGGAGGTGGGTGTGGGCAGCGACGACGAGGTCCTGGACCGGACCGGCGGCAAGTACGTGGAGCCGGGTGGCGAGTTCACCCGGGATCAGCGCTACATCGCCACCCGGATCACCGCGGACGAGCGGGACGGCTGGCCGGTGGAACCGGGGCGCTACCGGCTGGCGGTCAGCCGGGCCTGCCCCTGGGCCAACCGGCTGATCATCATCAGGCACCTGCTCGGGCTGGAGGACGCCATCTCGATGGCCGTGGCCGGGCCCACCCACGACAAGCGGAGCTGGACGTTCGACCTCGACCCGGACGGCAAGGACCCGGTGCTGGGCATCGAGCGGCTCGCCGACGCGTACTTCGCCCGTTTCCCCGGCTACGAGCGCGGCATCACCGTCCCGGCGCTCGTCGACGTGCCCACCGGGCAGGTGGTGACGAACGACTACGCGCAGATGAGCCTGGACCTCACGACCGAGTGGACGGCCCACCACCGGCCGGGCGCACCCGACCTCTACCCGGAACCGCTGCGCGGCGAGATCGACGAGGTGAACGCTGTCGTCTTCGCCGACGTCAACAACGGGGTCTACCGGTGCGGCTTCGCCGGCAGCCAGGAGGCCTACGACAAGGCGTACCACAGGCTGTTCGACCGGCTGGACTGGCTCAGCGAGCGCCTGGCCGGTCAGCGGTACCTGGTCGGCGACACCATCACCGAGGCGGACGTTCGGCTGTTCACCACGCTCGTCCGCTTCGACCCGGTCTACCACGGGCACTTCAAGTGCAACAGGCAGAAGCTCAGCGAGATGCCGGTGCTGTGGGCGTACGCCCGGGACCTGTTCACCACGCCCGGGTTCGGCGACACGATCGACTTCGACCACATCAAGCGGCACTACTACGAGGTCCACCGGGACATCAACCCGACGGGCATCGTGCCGCTCGGCCCCGACCTGAGCAACTGGCTGACCCCGCACGGGCGGGAGGAGCTGGGCGGCCGCCCGTTCGGCGACGGCACCCCGCCCCCGCCCCCACCCGAGTCCGAGCGGGTAGACCCGTCCCACACCCCCTTGCGCTGACCCACGCCCTTCCCTCGCCGCCCCGCCTCATCCCGCCCCGCCCCGCCCCGCCGATCTTGCACTTTGGGCCCTAGGCCTGGGCGCTTTGCCCCTTTCGCCGGGGCAGAAAGTGCAAGATCGCCGGGCCGGGCCGGGCCGGGCCGGGCGGGGCGGGGAGGGAGGGACGGTGGGTTACAGGGCCAGGCGGACTGCGGCGGTGAGGACTAGCTGGGCCAGGGCCAGGGGGACCAGGACCAGCCAGCAGAGGCGCTGGAGCTGGTCCTCGCGCAGCCTCGGGTAGCTCACCCGCAGCCAGATGATCACGAAGGCGACGGCGAAGACCTTCAGCAGCGTCCACAGCCAGCCGAGCTGCGCGTCGGCGAACGGGCCCTGCCAGCCGCCGAGGAACAGCACAGTGGTCAGCGCCGCGATCACCACGATGCCGACGTACTCGGCGAGCAGGAAGAACGCGAACCGCAGGCCGGTGTACTCGGTCATGTAGCCGAAGACCAGCTCGGAGTCGGCCACCGGCATGTCGAACGGCGGGCGGCGGATCTCCGCCAGCCCGGCCACGAAGAAGATCACCATGGCCGGGGCCTGCCAGAGCAGCCACCACGGCTGCCACGCCTCCACGATGCCGGGCAGGCTGAGCGTGCCGGCCGCCATCGCCACCGAGGCGGCGGCCAGCACCAGCGGCAGCTCGTACCCGAGCAGCTGGGCCGCGCCGCGCAGCCCGCCGAGCAGGCTGTACTTGTTCGCCGACGCCCACGCGGACATGAGCACCGCCAGCACGCCGACGCCCACCACGGCGAGCACGAAGAACAGGCCGATGTCCAGCGGCTGCGCGACCAGGTCACCCGGCCCGAGCGGGATGACGAGCAGCACCAGCAGGTACGGCACCAGCGCCACCGCGGGCGCCAGCCGGAACACCGGCCGGTCCGCGTCGCGCGGGGTGACGTCCTCCTTCTGCACGAACTTGATGCCGTCGGCGACCAGTTGCGCCCAGCCGTGGAAGCCACCCGCGTACATCGGACCCAGCCGGCCCTGCATGTGTGCCATCACCTTGTGCTCGGCCTGGCCCACGATCAGCGGCAGCGTGAGGAACGCGACGAGCACCCCCGCCACGCGCAGGACCAGCTCCAACCAGTCCGGCATCAGCTCTCCCCCGCCGCGCCCGGCTCCGGCTCCTGCCGGGGCGGCCCGGTCGGCCGCTCCCCCGGCAACGGCCGCCCGAGCGGACCCGCCTCGTCGGCCCCCGGAGCAGCACCTGACCCCGGCCCGGCCTCCCCGGAAGCAGACCGCTCCGGAGCATCCCCGGCAGTCGGCCGCGCCGGACGCTCAGCGGCAGCAGGCCGAGCCGGACGCTCCCCCGGAGCGGGCCGCGCCGGGCGTTCCCGGGCCGGGCGCGCCGGCGTACCCCCTCGGGGGCCCTCACCCGCGCCGGCCGCACCCGCCGGCGTGGGCGTCGTGCCCCACTCACCCGGCGCGGGCACGCCCGGCGGCCGGACCGGCCGGCGGCCGCCGCCCGCCTCCGACTCGCCCGGCTCCTTCGCGCCGGGCCACGGCTTGGCGACCCGGGAGGCGAGGACGAACTCCTTGCGCAGCGGGTGCCCCTCGAACTCGGGTGGCAGCAGCAGCGGACGCAGCTCGCCGTGGCCGGCGAAGTCGATGCCGAACATCTCGTGCGTCTCGCGCTCGTGCCACGCAGCGCCGGGGAACAGGTCGACCACCGACGCGACGACAGGCGTGTCCCGGGGCACCCGGGTGCGCAGCAGCAGCCCGTGCCGGTGCCGGACCGACCAGAGGTGCAGCACCACGTCGAAGCCGTCGGCCAGCTCGTCCACCGCCGACAGCCAGTCCAGGAAGTCGAGATCCAGCTCGGCGTCGTCGCGTGCCGCACGCACCGCGTCCGCCCAGCTCGCCGAGGGTACGTCGACGGTGGCGCGGGCGTACCCCTGACCGCCGGACACGGACGCGGTGGCCTCGACGGGCGCGAGCAGCGCGACCACTCGCCGGCCGACCTCTTCCGGAGTCATGCGCTGATCCTATGGCCGACGGCTGCCGGCCGGGTCGGGCCGTCCGTGCCGGGATCGCCGCTTCGCCGGACGGGCGGCGGCAGCGCGCGGAAAGATGAGGTCCGTGCGCGCTGTGACTGTGACCCCCGGTGTCCCGGATTCGCTGCGGCTCGCCGAGGACTGGCCCGAGCCGCCGCCCGAGGAGGGCGCGATCCTGGTCGAGGCGCTGGCGGTGGGTGTCTGCGGCACCGACCACGAGATCGTGGCCGGCGAGTACGGCGAGGCGCCGCCGGGCCAGGAGCGGCTGGTGCTCGGGCACGAGTCGCTGGGCCGCGTGCTGGAGGACCCGACCGGCACGTTGCAGGCCGGCGACCTGGTCGCCGGCGTGGTCCGCCACCCCGACCCGGTGCCGTGCGCGAACTGCGCGGTGGACGAGTGGGACATGTGCCGCAACGGTCGGTACACCGAGCACGGCATCAAGGCGCTGCCCGGTTTCGCCAGGGAACGCTGGCGGTTGCAGCCCAAGTTCGCCGTCGGCCTGGACCCGGCGCTCGCGTCGGTGGGCGTGCTGCTGGAACCGACGAGCGTGGTGGCGAAGGCGTGGGACCACATCGAGCGGATCGGCCGCCGGGCCGAGTGGAAACCGATGACGGTGCTGGTCACCGGTGCCGGGCCGATCGGGCTGCTGGCCGCGCTGCTCGGCAGCCAGCGTGGGCTGTCGGTGCACGTGCTGGACCGCAACACCACCGGGCCGAAGCCGGAGCTGGTCCGGGCGCTGGGGGCGACGTACCACACGTCGACGGTGCCCGAGCTGGACGTGAAGCCGGACGTGGTGATCGAGTGCACCGGCGCGCCCACTGTGGTGCTCGACGCCATGTGCAAGGCCGCGCCCACCGGCATCGTCTGCCTGACCGGCGTCTCCAGCGGCGGCCGGACGATCAACTTCGACGCCGGGGCGCTCAACCGGGAACTGGTGCTGGAGAACAACGTGGTGTTCGGCTCGGTGAACGCCGGGCGGCGGCACTGGGAGATGGCCGCCGAGGCGCTCGCCCAGGCCGAACAGTCGTGGCTGACCTCGCTGATCACCCGGCGGGTGCCGTTGTCGAGCTACCGGCAGGCGTACGCCTCGGTCGGTGAGGACATCAAGGCGGTGCTGGACTTCACGCAGTGAGGCGGGGCGCCGGACCCGGCGCCCCGGCCCTCAGATGCCGGGTAGCCGGCCGTTGCGGAACAGGTCCACGAAGAGCTGGTGGTCCTCGCGCGCCCGGATCCCGTACCGGTGCCCGAAGTCGACCAGGTAGTCGACGAACGCCTCCGGGTCGGCGTCGACGACCGCGACGATCGCCTCCTCGGTCGAGTAGTCGACCAGGTCGTGGCTGGACTCGTCGTCGGCGACCGAGTGCATCCGGGCCACCGCCCGGCCCAGGTCGGCGAGCACGCCCGCCAGTTCCTCCGGCTCGTTCAGGTCGGCCCAGTCGAGGTCCGCCGCGTACGGGGACACCTCGGCGACGAGCTGCCCGACGCCGTCCAGTTCGGTGAAGCCCAGCCACGGGTCGGCGTGCGCCTGCAACGCGCGCTGCGACTCCGCGGTGCGGTGCCCCTGGTGCCGGAAGTACGACCGGACCCGCTCGTCGTCGACGTACCGCGCCACGGCCGGCACCTGCGCCTGCTTCATGTAGATGACGACGTCGTTCTCCAGCGCCTGGGTGTGCCCCTCCAGCAGCAGGTTGTACGACGGCAGCCCGGCCGACCCGATGCCGACGCCCTTGCGCAGCACCACGTCCTTGATGCCGGCGGCGACCGGGCGCATCCGGGTGGTCGAGTCCGGCAGCGTGTGCAGGTAGTCGGCGAACGCCGCGCAGACCATCTCCCGGGTGGCGTCGTCGATCTCGTGCACGCCGTCGCCGAGGGAGAAGCGACGCTCGTAGTTGTCGATCGTGGTCTGCGCGGCGAGCAGGTCCACCCGGGTGTTCAGCCGTGCCTGCTGGAGCACCCGGCGCAGCACACCGTCGGCGTTGTCGAGCGTGATCGAGCCGATCGCGTCGTCCCCGCCCGCGGCGATGGCCCGCAGTTCGGCCAGGTACGACCGGGCGAAGCCGGTCACCAGCTCGCCGATCACCCGGTCGGAGAGCGCCTTGGCGTAGCCGAGCAGCGCCACGCTCGCGGCGAAGCGCTTCAGGTCCCAGGTGAACGGCCCGACGTACGCCTCGTCGAAGTCGTTGACGTTGAACACGAGCTGCCCGGAGGCGTTCATGTAGGTGCCGAAGTTCTCGGCGTGCAGGTCGCCGTGGATCCACACCCGGCTGGTCCGCTCGTCGAGGAACCGGTCGCTGCCGAAGTCGCCGCGCTGGTCGGCGTAGAACAGCGCGGCGCTGCCCCGGTAGAAGGCGAACGGTGACGCCGCCATCTTGCGGAACTTGCGGCGGAACGCCGCCGGGTCGATCGCCATGGACGCGCCGAACTCCTCGGTCAGCACGTCGATGATGAATGCGGAGCGCTCCTCCGCGAGGTCGGTCATGAGCCGCAGGCTAGCCCCGCGCCGCCACCCGACGGGTCAGCCGACCGGTGGACGTACCGGGGGTGCGGTGAGCGCCTCGACCGGCCGCGCGACGGCGTCCGCCGGGGAGGTGAGCGCGTCCGGCCGGGGTACGCCGCCGATGCCCGACTGCTCGGCGGCGATCTTCTCCTGGAGGCGCAGGATGCCGTGCAGCAGCGCCTCCGGGCGGGGCGGGCAGCCGGGCACGTACACGTCGACCGGGATGAGCTGGTCGACGCCCTTCGTCACCGAGTAGGAGTCCCAGTACGGGCCGCCGCAGTTCGAGCAGGCGCCGAACGAGATCACGTACTTCGGTTCGGGCATCTGGTCGTAGAGCCGCTTGACCGCCGGGGCCATCTTGTCGGTGACGGTGCCGCTGACCACCATGAGGTCGGCCTGCCGGGGCCCGTGGGCGAACGGGATCACGCCGAGCCGCATGAAGTCGTGCCGGCCCATGCTGGTGGCGATGAACTCGATGGCGCAGCAGGCCAGGCCGAAGTTGAACACCCAGAGCGAGTAGCGGCGGCCCCAGTTCAGCACGAACCGGATCGGCTCGCCGAGCACGGCCGGCACCTGCATCTCTGGCCTCCCTCGCAGAACCCCGAGGTGCCAGTCAACCACAGCGCCCGCGACCCCGTTCCGGTGTCGTACCCCCGACAGGGCACCCGCGCAACGATCAGCGGTGCCGGCGTGTGTCACCACTGCCGGGCGGACGGAACCACCGCCGCCCACCACGGGGATCACGGAGGACCTGTCATGACCACACGGACCACACGAGTGGCCGCCGCGTTGCTCGCCGGGGCGGCGGCGCTGTTCGCGCCGGCCGCGCCGGCCGCCGCGGCCGGCGGCACCACGGCGCGGCTGACCGTCGACACCGAGACGCTGGTGCTGACGCCGACCGGCAAGGGGTACGTCGGGACGCTGACCACGACGATCAGCAACCGGGGCCGGGCCGACGCCACCGCCGGTCTGCGCATCACCGAGCCGGCCGGTGGCTCCTTCACCGGCCTCGACAACGGCTCACCCTGGTTCACGGTGGGGATGGAGCAGAACCGCCGGGTCGTCGAGAGCTACGGCGGCCGGGTCACGGCCGGCACAAGCGTGACCCTCCGCCTGGACTTCCAGGTGTGGACGACAGCGCGCGCCTACCCGATGACCGCGCTGGGCGGCTCGGTCGCGGTGGTGCCGGACGGCGGCACCCGGGTGTCGGACCGGGACTCCTTCCGGACCGTGTTCCGGTCCACCTCGGGCAGCGTCCGCAATCCGCGCGTCTACCGGCAGGCCACCGAGACGGACCTGACCATCAGCGGTGGCGACGTGACGCTCACCCGCCAGGCCGACGGGGCTCTGCTGGGCCGGACGCCGGTGACAGTGCGCTACGGCAACGACGCCCCGTCGTTCCGGCTCGACGTGCGGGCGAGCCTGCCCGCCGGGGTCGAGGTGTGGGCCACCGACCCGCAGGACCTGCCCAGCTTCCCGGACTGGTTCGACGTCCCCGGCGGCCGGTTCATGCCGGGCGAGGAGCGCACGTTCGACGTCGTCCTGCGGGCTCCGGCCGGGACCCCGGCCGGCGCGCTGGGCAGCGGCTCGTTCACCGTGGCGGCCGTCTACGAGAGCGAGCCGGTGGCGGACGTCGACCCGGCGGACAACAGCACGACGTTCAGCGTCCGCGCGACCGACTGAGCCACCGCACACCGCGGCCCGCCCGGACGCCGGGCGGGCCGCACGTTGCTCAGGCTCAGGTGAAGGCCAGTCCGGTGGTGTGGGGCAGCCAGTAGCCGACGTACGCCCCGGCGGTGACCTGGTAGCTGAGCCGGCCGTTCACCCAGGCGGTGGCGCCCAGCGGCGCGATCGAGGCGGCCGAGAACGTGAGCCGCTTGGAGCCGGTCACGTTGCCCGCCGCGTCGTACGCGTACCCGGTGTAGGTGCCCGGCTGGAAGGAGAGCGTCCGGGCCGGGTCGTACCGGTGCTCGACCGCCTTGCCGAGCAGGACGCGCTGCCCGTACGCCTCGGGGACGAGGTAACCGGCGAGCGCGCCGTTGGCGATCTGGTAGTAGATGCCCCGCCCGTACACGCGGACCCGCTGGCTCGCCTGGGCGCCGGAGGCCCGGGCGAGCTTGAGCGTCTTCTGGCTCTTGACGGCTCCGGTGCTGGAGAAGGTGTAGCCGACGTGGGTGCCGGCGGCGAACGACACGGCTCCGCTGACGGCGGGCGCCGGGTAGTCCGAGCGCAGCAGGTACGCGTACGTGGCGAAGACGGCCGACGTGGTCATCTCGTAGAGCTTGAGGTTCTGCGCGGTGTGGACCTGGTGGTACTTCACGTGCGGCTGCGCGCAGCCCATCGAGTAGTTGCTGGCCCACCGGTTGACCCGGAAGTGGGTCGGCAGGTACCGCCGGACGGTGCTCGCCGCACCGTCGAAGACCGCGACCGCCCGCTCGTCGCCGGTGAGCCGCCAGTAGTCGTACACGCCGTAGAGGGCGAAGGTGTGTCCGTTGAGCACCCGTTCCCCGGTGGTGCCGAAGGTCACCGGGTACTCCTCCAGCCACAGGTAGCCGTTGGGGTCGACCCAACTAGCCCAGGGCGCGTTGGAGACGACCGGCAGGGTCAGGCTCAGGAACGTGTTGTCCGCCGCCGTCCGCCACTTGGCCTCGCCTGTGATCTCGGCCAGGCCGACGAAGAGGCTGAGCATCTCGCCCTGCGCCATCCCGCTGTACCAGGGCGCGCGCAGCAGCGGGCGGCCCGTGCAGCGGCTCAGGTCGAAGTCGTACGGATACCACCAGGCGCCCCGCGACTCGACCCGGCGGTCGATGTTGCGCTGGGCGTTGGCGACGGCCCGGTCGAGGAACCGCTTGTCGCCGCTGGTCCGGTAGGCGGCCAGGTTGCTCAGGCCCCACTGCGCCTGGCCGACGGGGTGGTTCCAGGTCTTCCCGGCGAAGCTGAACATGCGGACGCCCTGCGCGTCGTGCAGTCCCCTGTCGACGAGCGGCGCCGGGTTGCTGTTCGTGGGCTGGGCGGCGAGCGGCAGCGGCTTCGGCAGGTGCCCGTCGCGGGCGTACGTGGCGGCGGCGGTGGCCCCGCTCGCCCGCTCCCGCCGCTGCTGTTCCTTGGTCTTCGCCACGTCCCGCGAGGGCAGTTGCGGCACCCCGTCGGTCAGCGGGTCGGGTGCCCACCCGGGGTCCACGACTGAGACGTCGGCGCTGCGGTCCGGGCCCTGTGGGGCGGCCGGGGCGGTACCGGCCGGCGCCAGGCCGACCAGCGCGCCGGCCGCGACCACTGCGACGAGCCGGCGGACAGGTGGTGACTTAGCGGTGATCATGCAAGACTCCCCGTGTCATCGATGTGCCCTGATGCTAGGCAGGGACGGACACCGGTTCCGGCACCGAAACGCCCGACTTCTCCGCCGAACGGACGAGTGTTCGTCACCAGGCGGGGCGCTGGAGCAGCCCGACGAACTCGGCGAGCAGCCGTTCCCGCAGCCGCGCCGGGGCGGCGTCGAGCAGCGTGTTCACCACCGCCATCCGGTCCGGCACACCGGCGCCGCCGGCCAGGCCGAGCCCGCCGGCAAGCCCCGCCACCAGCTCCGGGGTGAGCGCCTCCGGCGTGAGGCTGCCGGCCAGCGCCAGCAGCTCCGGCGGCAGCACCACTGGCCCGGCGGCGCGGGCCGCCGCGACTGCCTCGGCCAGCGCCGGACCGAACTCGGCCACCCGGGGCGCCACCGCCGCGGTCACCGTGAGGTGGACACTGGCCGGCAGATCGGCGTACGTGAGCTGGGGCTGGGTGTGCCAGCCACGCTCGGTCAGCTCGTCGACGAGCACGAACAGGTCGAGCCCCGGGCCGTCGCTGGTGAAGCAGACCACTGTGGTCTCCGGTTCGGCCATCAGCCGCAGACCGCCGGTGGCCCGTACCGCGCCGGCCAGCGCGGCGACCGCGTCCCGGGTGGCGGCGGCCAGCCGCAGGTAGCCGTCCTCGCCGAGGTGCCGCAGCGTGGCGTACGCGGCGGCGATCGGCCCGCCGGACCGGGTGGAGGCGATCACCGGGTTGACCATCGTGTACCCGGGCCAGTCCGCGTACGCGAAGAACTGCGGGGCGCGCAGCGCCGGATCGCGGTGCAGCAGCACCGAGACGCCCTTCGGCGCGTACGCGTACTTGTGCAGGTCGACCGAGATCGAGGTGACCCCCGGTACGGCGAAGTCGAACGGCGGCACCGGCGTGCCGAGCCGGCGCAGCCAGGGCAGCGCCCAGCCGCCGAAGCAGGCGTCCACGTGGCAGCGCACGCCGGCGGCCTGCGCGACGGCGGCGATCTCGGGCACCGGGTCGACCACCCCGTGCGCGTACGACGGCGCGGACGCCACCACCAGCACGGTCTCCGGGCGGATCGCGGCGGCCACCGCCGCCACGTCCGGGCGCAGCGTCACCGGGTCGACGGGCACGGTGTCGAGCGCGACCCGCAGGTAGTGCGCCGCCTTGGCGAACGCGGCGTGCGCGGTGGCCGGCACCACGATCCGCGGCTCGGCGAGATCGGGGCGGGCGTCCCGGGCCGCCTTGACGGCGAGCAGCAGCGACTCGGTGCCGCCGCTGGTGACGCTGCCGACCACGTCCGGCGCGCCGGTGCCGGGCCCGCCGCCGAGCAGCCGGGCGGCGGCGCCGACGAGCGCGTTCTCCATCGCCAGCAGCGACGGGAACGCGGTCGGGTCGAGGCCGTTGACGTGCGCGCTCTCCGCGTACGCGGCCTGCGCCAGCGCGTCCAGCCCGGCCACGCCGGGGTCGTAGACGTACGCGAACAGCCGCCCGCCGTGGGTCGGCCGGTCGGCGGCCCGCAGCGCGCGGATCTCGTCGATTACGTCCGTCGCGGGCATCCCCTGGGCGGGCAGCGCGCCTCCGCCTGCCGTGTCGGTCATCGGGTGGTTCCTCTCCTGGACGGGCCGGTGCTCACGCCCGCGCGGCCGGGGCGGCGTCATCGACCACGGGTGCGGCGGCGGCCAGTTGGGCCGGGGTCAGGGTGTAGCCGCGCAGCAGCATCAGCGGGATCGCCACCAGCAGGGCGGGCAGCACGGTGAAGCCGAGCAGCACGCCGAGCCGTGCCGTGTCGGACTGGACGGCGGCGGTTCCGGTGGACGACGAGACGTAACCGGAGAGCTGGAGCACCAGCCCGTAGATGCCCGGCCCCAGCGCCAGCCCGAACGTCTCCCCGGCCGTCCACAGCCCGGTGAACACCCCGGCCTGCCGCCGCCCGGTGCGCGCCGTGTCGTACGCGATGCAGTCCGGCAGCATGGCCAGCGCGAACACCTGCTGGCCCGCGTACCCGACGCCGATCACCGCGACCACCGCGTAGGCCGCGGCGGCGGGCAGCGCGGGCGCGGCGACCAGGGTCAGCGCGCCCACCGCGAAGATCAGCGACGCGGCGACCAGCGAGGCTCGCTTGCCCAGTCGGGCACCGGCCCGCGACCACAGCGGCATGACCAGCAGCGCGGGTGCCACGAAGCAGGCGAACAGCAGCGTCGGGCCGCTGTCCGGCTCGCGCAGCACCTGGTCGGCGAAGTACTTCACCCCGGCCAGCACGGTGGCCACCCCGGCGGACTGGATCACGAAGCAGATCAGCAGCACCCGGAACGGCCGGTTGCCGGTCGCGACAGCGAGCTGCGCGCGCAGGCTCGGCTCGCTCTCCCCCACCGTCCCGGTCGGCGCCGACCGGGTGCCCAGGAAGACGCCGACCGTGCCGGCGACGATCAGCACGGCGACGAACAGGCCCATCCACCGGTGGCCGGGCACGCCGTCGCCGCCCGCGCTCACCACCGCCGGGGCCACCGCGCCGGAGACCAGGATGGCCAGCGCCAGCACCGCGATCCGCCAGGTCATCAACCGGGTACGCTCCGCCGGGTCGGCGGTCAGCTCGGCCGGCATGGCCACGTACGGCACCTGGAAGAACGCGAACGCGGTGGCTGTCGCCAGGAACGCCAGCGCCACGTACGCGGCGGCGGCCGGACCGTTCGCGAACGGCGCGGCGAAGATCGAGGCGAACAGCACGGCGAGCGCCAGCCCGCCGCCGAGCAGGTACGGCCGGCGCGCGCCCCAGCGGGAGCGGGTCCGGTCGGAGATCCGCCCGGCGACCGGGTTGACGAGCACGTCCCACGCCTTCGGCAGCAGCACCAGCAGCGCGGCCAGCCCGGCGGCGACGCCGAGCGTGTCGGTGAGGTACGGCAGCAGCAGCAGCCCGGGCACGGTGCCGAACGCGCCGGTGACCAGGGAACCCAGCGCGTACCCGAGGTGCACCCGGCGGGGCAGGCCCGAAGCTGTCATGGAGCCGAATGCTACTCACGTTATGGCCCGCGTCACATCCCCTCCCGGGTGCTGCGCTGCTCGTCGATGCCGACAGTCGCGCGCGAGTCGCGGTGAGGCGCAGGTCGGCACCGCTACCCTGGAGGGCATGGACCCGGCCCGATCCGTCCGCAGCTCGCGGGCACCGTACGAGGCCCGCCCCGGCCGTCGTGCGGTCGTGGTCCCCGACCTGAGCGAGTTGCAGGGCCCGGTCGCCGGTGTGGTCGAGCTGCCCCACCGGCTGTTCTGGCAACCCGACCGGCACGTCGACCTCGATGTTCCGGGTCTGCTCGCCTGGATGTACGAGACGGTGCTCACCGAAGCCGTTCACCCCGACGAGCTGCGCACCTGGCTGCACGGCCCCACCCTCGTCCGGCTGTGGCCCGAGCTGTACGTGCCCCGCGGTGTCCGCCGCGCCTGGGAAGAAAGTCACCCGGTGCTGCGCGCCCGGGACGTCGCCGCCTGATGTCACCGGCGCCGGACCCGTTCCAGCACGAGGTCGCCCGTATCGCGCTCGCCGTGGCCGGCCGGCACGGCTTCGCCCTCGCCGGCGGGCAAGCCCTCATCGCCCACGGCATCGGCGCCCGTCCCACCGAGGACGTCGACCTGTTCACCGATGTCGACGGCGGGGTCACCGCCGCCGCCGAGCTGGTACACGCCACCCTGCTCGATGCCGGTTTCCAGGTCGACACCATCGCCGAGCCCACCGAGCTGGACGACGTGATCGGCACCAAGGTCGCCGCCATGGTCACCCGCGCCCAGCCCCGCGACTACATCGACGTCGCCGCCGCCCTCGGCCGCTACAGCAGAAGCGACCTGGTGGACCTCGCACTGCGGGCCGACCCGGCGCTCACCGACGAAGAGTTCCAGGACGCGCTACAGCGCCTCGACCGCCTGCCCGACACCGTCTTCGCGCTCTACCGCCTCACCCCGGCGGAGATCCGCGACCTCCGCCACGCGTTCTCGGACTGGCCGCGATGAGGCGCCGTCACGATTGAACGCCCGGCCGTCTCCGACGTGGTCGGGTCACCCCTCGTCCGGCGACCAGGACGCCGCCGCCAGGTCCACCCGGTCCCCGCGTAACGGACATCCCTCGGCGAGCAGCCGCTCCCGGGCCTTGCGCTCGTGACCCGGCGGCAGCCGGCCGGCGGAGTTCACCACCCGGTGCCAGGGCACCCCGCCACCGTGCCGCGCCATGATCGAGCCGACCAGTCGCGGCGACGCCCGTCCCGAGCGCTCCGCCAGCGCGTCGGCCACCGCCCCGTACGACATCACCCGCCCCGGCGGGATCCGCTCGACCAGCGACAGCACCGCCTCGACGTACTCGTCAGGTGTCACGGGAAGCCACGATAAGGGGCCTCAGCCGGCGAGCGTGGCGATGGCGAGGTCTCCCCGCGCCGCCAGCCAGTAGCCGCCCAGCTCACCACCGCTCACGTGGTAGCTGAATTCCCCGTTGACCCAGGCGGTGCCGCCGAGCGTCAACTCCGTCACGGCGGCGAAGGTGACCTTCCGGGCGTCGAGCACCGCGCCGTTGCGGTCGTAGGTGTAGCCGGTGTACGTGCCGGGCTGGGCGGTCAGCACGCGTACGGGCTGGTAGCGGTGCTCGACCGCCACCCCGAGCAGGACCCGCCGGCCGGGCTCCTCGGGCACCAGATGGCCGGCCAGCGGGCCCTCGGTGATCCGGTAGTGGATGCCGCGCCCGCGCACCCGGATGCGCTCGTCCGCAGCGAACCGGCTCGGCCGCTCCAGCGTGACGGCCCGCCGGCCGGTGACGGCGCCCTCGGCGTCGTACGTGTAGCCCACGTGTGTCCCGGGTTCGAGCTGCACGGTGCCCGTCAGGTTCGGCACCGGGTAGTCCGCCCGCAGCGTGTCGGCGTACTCGGCGAAGACCGTCGCGTGGGTGACCTCGTACAGCTTGAGGGTCTGCCGGGTGTGGACCTGGTGGTACTTCGGGTGGAAGTGCCGGCAGTTCATGGAGTACCGGCTGGCCCAGTTCTCCACCCGGAACCTCGTCGGCAGGTAGCGGCGCACCGTGGTGGCGGCGGCGTCGAAGATCTCCGCGGCCCGCTCGTCGCCGGTCAGCCGCCAGTAGTCGTAGACGCCGTACAGGGAGAAGATGTGCCCGTTGAGCACCTGCTCGCCGCGCGGGTCGTCGTTCTCCGGATACTCCTCCAGCCACAGGTAGCCGCCGCGGTCGGTCCAGGTGGCCCACGGTTCACCGGCCCGGGCGGGCAGGGTGAGGCTCTGGAACGTCCGGTCCGCGGCGGTTCTCCACCTCTCGTCGCGCGTCTCCTCGTACAGCCCGACGAAGAGACTGAGCAGCTGGCCCTGCGACATGCCGCTGTACCACCTGGGCTTCAGCAGCGGACGCTTCTTGCACCGGGTCAGTTCGAAGTCGTACGGATACCACCAGGCGCCGCGCGACTCGACGCGCCGGTCGACGTTGCGCTGCGCGTTCGCTATCGCCCGGTCCAGGTAGATCCGCTTGCGGGTGGCCCGCCAGCCGGCCAGGTTCTGCAGACCCCACTGGGCCTGCGCCACCGGGTGGTCCCAGGTCTGATCGTGCATCCGGAACATCCGGACGTTCCCGGTGTCGTGCAGCCCGGCGTCCACCAGCGGCGCGATCCCCTCGCGCGACGGAATCGCCGCGAGCGGCACCGGATGCGGCAGGTAGCCGTCCCGCCGGACGGCCGGCGCCTTCTCGTCGCGGAGACCGGCGAGTACCGGCGTCAGCCCGGCGACCAGGCCGACGGTGACGAGCAGCGCCAGCCACCAGGCACGATGTTTCCTCGGAATCATCACTGCGAACCCCCGTTCGTGATGAACGAGACGCTATGCAGCGGAATCCGCGGATGTGTGCCGCTAACCGGACGATCAAAACTGTTCGTTCGACTAGCAACCGATTTCGTGTGAGCTCCGTCGGGCCACCGGCCGCGAGCTGCCACGATTTGGGAACGCGCCACGGCGCGGCAGAACGCAGCGCGCAGAATGGTCGGGTGCGCGAAGCAGTCACCTCGGCCCGGCGGATCGTGGTCAAGATCGGTTCGTCCTCGCTGACCACCGCGACGGGCGGCCTCGACGACGCCCGCGTCGACGCGCTCGTCGACACGCTCGGCGGGCTCGCCGCCTCCGGACGCGAGGTGGTGCTGGTCTCCTCCGGCGCGATCGCCGCCGGGCTCGCCCCGCTGCGGCTGCCCCGGCGCCCGCGCGACCTGGCCACCCAGCAGGCCGCCGCCAGCGTCGGCCAGGGCCTGCTGATCGGCCGGTACGCCGCCGCGTTCGCCCGGCACGGCCGCACCGTCGGGCAGGTGCTGCTCACCGTGGACGACGTGACCCGGCGCGCGCACTACCGCAACGCGTACCGGACGCTGCGCAAGCTGCTCGACCTGCACGCCGTGCCGATCGTCAACGAGAACGACACGGTGGCCACCGAGGAGATCCGGTTCGGCGACAACGACCGCCTGGCCGCGCTCGTCGCCGCGCTCGTCGACGCCGACCTGCTGGTGCTGCTCTCCGACGTCGACGCGCTCTGGACCGGCGACCCGGCCCGCCCGGGCAGCACCCGGATCATCGAGGTGCACGGCGAGGGCGACCTGGCGGGCGTGGACGTCGGCGGGGCCGGCCGCGCCGGGGTGGGCACCGGCGGCATGGTGACGAAGGTCGAGGCGGCCCGGATCGCCACCGGTTTCGGCATCCCGGTGGTGCTGACCGCCGCCCCGCTGGCCGCGCCGGCGCTGGCCGGGGAGCCGGTCGGCACGTACTTCCACCCGAGCAGCCGCCGCCCCGCCGCCCGCCTGTTCTGGCTGGCGCACGCCACCGCCCCCCGCGGCCGGCTGCACCTCGATCCGGGCGCGGTGCAGGCGGTGGTGGGCCGCCGCAAGTCGCTGCTGCCCGCCGGCATCACCGCCGTCGACGGCGCGTTCACCGCCGGCGATCCGGTGGACCTGGTCGACACCGCCGGCGCGCCGGTGGCCCGGGGGCTGGTCAACTACGACGCGGTGGAGCTGCCCGGCCTGCTCGGCCGGTCCACCTCCGAACTCGCCGCGGCGCTCGGCCCGGCGTACGAACGTGAGGTCGTCCACCGCGACGACCTGGTCCTGCTGTGAGCACCACCGGTGAAGGAGTACGCACGATGAGCGTCGTCGAGCAGGCCCGGCGAGCCCGGGACGCGGCGGAAGCCCTGGCCACGGCCACCCGTACCGTCAAGGACGCCGCGCTGCACGCGATGGCCGACGCGCTCGTGGCGCGTACCCCGGAGATCCTGACCGCGAACGCGGCGGACCTGGCAGCAGGGCGCGAGGCCGGGCTGTCCGCGGCCGTGCTGGACCGGCTCGCGCTCGACGAGGGCCGGGTGGCGGCGATCGCCGACGCGCTGCGCCAGATGGCCGCGCTGCCCGACCCGGTGGGCGAGGTGGTACGCGGCTCGACCCTGCCCAACGGTCTGGAGCTGCGCCAGGTGCGGGTGCCGTTCGGGGTGGTCGGCATCGTCTACGAGGGCCGGCCCAACGTGACAGTCGACGCGGCCGGGATCTGCCTGAAGTCCGGCAACGCGGCGCTGCTGCGCGGCTCCTCGTCGGCCGCGCACTCCAACGCGGCGCTGGTCGCGGTGCTGCGCGACGCGGTCTCCGGCGCCGGGCTGCCGGCGGACGCGGTGCAGCTGCTCGACTCCAGCACCCGCGACTCGGTGAAGGAGCTGATGCGCGCCCGCGGCCTGGTCGACGTACTGATCCCGCGCGGCGGCGCGTCGCTGATCCGCGCCGTGGTCGAGGAGTCGACGGTCCCGGTGATCGAGACCGGTGTGGGCAACTGCCACGTGTACGTGGACGCCGCCGCCGACCTCGGCAAGGCCCTGGCGGTCACGCTGAACGCCAAGACCCAGCGCCTGTCCACCTGCAACACCGCCGAGTCGCTGCTGGTGCACCGGGACGTGGCGGACGCGTTCCTGCCGGCCGTGCTGGCCGCGTTCGCCGAGGCCGGGGTGACTGTGCACGGCACGCCCGCTGTCGCCGCCCACTCCGACGCCGTGGTGCCGGCCACCGAGGAGGACTTCGGCACCGAGTACCTCTCCGCCGACATCTCGGTGGCCGTGGTCGACTCGCTCGACGCGGCGGTCGCGCACATCCGCCGGTACGGCACCGGCCACACCGAGGCGATCGTCACCGACTCGCAGCGGGCGGCCCGGGAGTTCGTGGCCCGGGTGGACTCGGCAGCGGTCATGGTCAACGCGTCCACCCGCTTCACCGACGGCGGCGAGTTCGGCTTCGGCGCGGAGATCGGCATCTCGACGCAGAAGCTGCACGCGCGCGGCCCGATGGGCCTGCCGGAGCTGACCAGCACCAAGTACGTGGTGACCGGCGACGGTCACGTGCGCTGACCGGACGTGCCTTCGTGGCGCGCCGGTCGCCGTACTGGTCTGGGCACGCGCCAGATCGGGGAAGTGGCGGTATCCCGGCACCTTTGATGCCGCTACTTCCCCGATCTGGTGTTGATCATCGGCGTGACCGGCGGAGGCAATCCCGGAGACACCGGGGCGGCCGGTGGCACCGCAACCGCCGGAGGCAGAACGGGCGGCACCGGGCCGGACAGCAGCTCCGGTGCCGGCTCTGCGGCAGGCCCGGTGCTCTCGTCGGGGAGCAGATCGGGCGTGACGATCCAGGCGGACCATGGTCCCTGCCCGCTGTCCGGACCGGCCGACACCTCAACACCGGCTGACGGATCAGGCCCTGCTCCCGATCCGGGCATCGCATCCGACCCGGTGTCCGGACGGAACCGGGTCTCAGGCCCGAGACTCCGGGCCGAAAACAGCTCCGGCGCGCCGTCCGACAGCGCGGGCGCGATCCCCGGTCCGGTCGACGGGTCGGTGCCGAAACTGGACGACAGGTCGGAGCCGAAGCCCGCCGAAGGTTCGGAATCGAGACCCGCCGATGCGACCGATGCCTCGGCCGGGCCGGTCAACGGGCGAGCCGGGGCGGGCAGCGGAGACACGGGCGCAGGCGACGCGGGCGTGGAGGCGGGCGGCCCAGAGTCGGACGCGGGCGGCGGCGTCGATGCGGGGAGCCGACGCGGGCGCGGGGCCGGCACCGCGGGCGGCGCGGGCAGCTCGGCGGTCTGCGGCACCACGAACGGCGCCCCGGACACCGGTGCCTCGGGCGTGTGCGGGCGGCACGCGCGGATCGCCCGCAGCGTCGTGTGCACGTCGAACTGGTGGCCGTCGTCGCTGTCCCAGCCGCCGTCGCTGCGCTGGGTCTCGGCGAGCCGCCTGCGCGCGGAGACCAGCAGCCACTGCTCCTCGCCCACGTCGACCCGGCGCAGTGTGGCGGCGAGCCAGGCCACGTCGGCCGGGGACATGCGGGGGATCCGGTCGGCCAGCACCGCCTGGATGCGTGCGGACTCGTAGTACATCTGCTGGCGGTGCAGCACCGCGGCGGCGAGCCAGCCGGCGGGCAGGAAGGACGGCCAGCTGCCGTCCGGGGCGAGCTGCGCGGCGAGCGCCTGGGCCGCCGCCTGCACCACACCGGCGTACGCGCCGCCGACCCGGTGGTCGAGCGGACCGGCGGCCCGCGCGTCGAGCCCGGCCACTGTCAGCCAGAACCCGGCGTTGGCGGTCTGGTAGAGCCGTGCCTCGGGATCACCGGGGGTGGCCCATTCGGGGGCGAGCCCGGCGAGTGAGGGGTCCTCGTCCCAGCCGCCGTCTGGTAGTTGCCGGGCGGCCAGCCAGTCCAGCGCGTGCCGGGCGGCCGGGCGGCTCAGCGCGCCGAGGTCGTCCAGCTCGGCCAGGCGGAAGCAGGTCGCGTCGATCGAGGCGACCTCGTCGTCGAGGACGGCGGGCCAGCCGCCGCCGGGCGCCTGCCCGGACTCGGCGGCGTCGAGCACCTCGGGCGGCACCGGAGCGCCGGTGCGCAGCCGGGAGAGGCGGGCGCGGTCCACCGCGTCACCGTGAGCGACGACGAATCCGATCGCCGCGTCCAAGTCCACCACGGCACCGACGGTACTGGCGCGGCCGACGTCACGCCTCGGTAGCTCGGTCAGGACCACCCGGCCCAGCGGTCGCCGCGATCGGGCGTATGCCCACGCCAGGGGCCCCGGAGAGCACGATGGGCCCGCCCGGAGCGCCGGGCGGGCCCATCGACACGACTCAGTACGCGGGCAGCGACGGGTCGACCTGCTTGACCCAGGAGAGCACACCGCCCTGGAGGTGCACCGCGTCGGAGAAGCCGGCCGCCTTCAGCGCGGCCAGCGCCTCGGCGGAGCGGACGCCGGACTTGCAGTGCAGCACGATCTGCCGGTCCTGCGGGAACTTCGCCAGCGCCTCGCCGGACAGGATCTCGCCCTTGGGGATGAGCGTCGCGCCGGGGATCCGGACGATCTCGTACTCGGCGGGCTCGCGCACGTCGACCAGGAAGATGTCCTTGCCGGAGTCCTGCCAGTCCTTCAGCTCCAGCGCGGTGATGGTCGAGTCGACCACCGCCTCCTGCGCCTCGTCGGAGACGGCGCCGCAGAAGTCCTCGTAGTCCTCCATCAGGTCGGTGAGGGTCGGGTTCTCACCGCAGAGCACGCAGTTCGGGTCCTTGCGGACCTTGATCTTGCGGTAGCTCATCTCCAGGGCGTCGTAGACCATCAGGCGGCCGACGAGCGGCTCACCGATGCCGGCGAGCAGCTTGATCGCCTCGTTGACCTGGATCGACCCGATCGACGCGCAGAGCACGCCGAGCACGCCGCCCTCGGCGCAGGAGGGGACCATGCCGGGCGGCGGGGGCTCCGGGTAGAGGCAGCGGTAGCAGGGGCCGTGCTCGGCCCAGAACACCGACGCCTGGCCGTCGAAGCGGTAGATCGAACCCCAGACGTACGGCTTGCCGAGCAGCACCGCCGCGTCGTTGACCATGTAGCGGGTGGCGAAGTTGTCGGTGCCGTCGACGATCAGGTCGTACCGGGAGAAGATGTCCCGGACGTTCTCCCGGTCCAGCGCGGTGTTGTGGATCTCCACGTTGACCAGCGGGTTGATCTCGCGGATCGACGCCGCGGCGGACTCGGCCTTGGACCGGCCCACGTCGGAGACGCCGTGGATGACCTGGCGCTGGAGGTTCGACTCGTCGACGGTGTCGAAGTCGATGATGCCGAGCGTGCCGACACCGGCCGCGGCCAGGTAGAGCAGCGCCGGCGAGCCGAGGCCACCGGCGCCCACACAGAGCACCCGGGCGTTCTTCAGCCGCTTCTGCCCCTCGACCCCGACGTCCGGGATGATCAGGTGGCGCGAGTAGCGGCGGATCTCGTCTACGGTCAGCTCGGCGGCGGGTTCGACGAGCGGGGGCAACGACACGGTGGACTCCCCGGGATCGGCGGTGTGACCGCGCCATTGTCGCTCGCCCGGGCGGGGATCGGCCATGATGAGGGACACTGCGCCCGAACTGCGGGACCGGGAATAACTCAGACGCCGTCGGTGGGCTCGCCCTCGTAGCGCACACCGTCGACGTACGGCCAGGCGTTCGGCAGGCAGCCGTCCAGCCCGTACGTCTGCTGCTGCATCACCGGTGCGGGCGCGCCGGGCTCGGGGCACGCCTGGTGCAGCTCGCCGAACTCGTGCCCGACCTCGTGGTTGATCACGTAGGTGCGGTAGACCTCGATCGGGGCGCCGTAGTCGGGTACGGCCGTCATCCACCGGGCCAGGTTGAGCACGACCCGGCCGGGCAGCCGGCAGGAGGTGTACCGGTCGGTGTGCAGGCCGCCCTCGGCGCACATCCGCTCGGAGGTGACGGGGGTGGCGAGGTAGACGGTGAAGTCGGCGGCGGCCGCCTCGGGCACCCGCTGCACCCGCAGGTCCCCCGAGGCGATCCAGCTGCGCGGGTCGCCCAGTACCGCGTCCACGGTGGCGGCGAACTCGTCGGCGTCCTGCCCCGTGTCCTGCTCGACCTCGACCCGGTAGCGGCGCAGCGGGCCCTCCTGTCCGCGTACCGGAGACCGGCCCTGCGCCACCGCGAACGTGCCGGGACCGGCGGTGGGGTAGCCGGTCGGCGCGGCCGCCGGGACGTCGGCCTCGGCGCCGCGCGCGAGCGACGGTTCGGCGGCGAGTGACGTCGCGGCGTGCCCGGCCGGCGGCGCGTTCAGCCGGGTGATCCCGACCGCGCCGCCGACGGCCGCGAGCAGCATCGCCAGCAGCACCGAGCGGCGGCGGCGCCGGCGCATCCGGCGCAGCGTGGGACGCTCGGGCGGCGGCGTGGCGGGGTTGTCGTAAGGGGACGACGACGTCATGACCTCAGGGTGCCATGCAATTCGGGCATTTAGCTGCTTTTGCCGCCTATGCCGCGAATGTTCTTCACAAACCGGCGCTCAGAGGGCCGGCCCGGTGTACCGCTTCCCGCCCACGTAGGGCCACGGGTTCGGCCGGCAGCCCTTGAGGAAGAGCGTCTGCTGCTGCATCACCGGCGCCGCCCGGCCCGCGCCCGGGCACCCCTCGTGCCGGTGCCCGAGCTGGTGACCCACCTCGTGGTTGACCACGTAGAGGCGGTACGTGTCCAGCGACATCCCGGCCTCGACCAGGTGCGGCGCCGAGGTCCGCCACCGGTCCAGGTTGATCACCACCTTGCCCGGCACCCGGCACGACGTGTACGGCACCCCGCCCACCCGGATGTCGATTCCACCCGCCCCGCACAGCCGCCCGGCCGTGTCGCGGGTGGCCAGGTAGATCGTGAAGTCGTACCGGTCGCCCGGACCGACCCGCTGCAACCGCAGCGTGCCGCCGTCGACCCAGCTGCCCGGGCCGGCCAGGGCGCGCTGCACCGCCTCGCCGAAGGCGCGGACCTCCTCGCCGGAGCCGTTCTCCACCGCCACCCGATAGCGGCGCAGCGTCCCCGAGCGGCCGAGCACACCGCTGGTCCGCTCGTCGTACGCGAAGCTGCCCCGGCCCTTCGCCGGCCCCGGACCGGACAACGTCAGCACCGGCGCGGCCGGCGAGCCGGGCACCACCGGAGGCGGCGGCGCGACGCTCGGCGTGGACGGCTCCCGCGTGGGCGCCGGAGGCTGGGCGGCGAACCCGTCGCTGACCCGCGTCCCCGCGCCCGCCGACGGCAGTTGCACCGCCACGCCGACCCCGACCGCGGCGGCGGCGACGAAGGCGCAGACCACGAGCGCGGTACGCCAGCGAGGAGACGAGGAACGGGAGCGTGTGGCACGAGAGCGGCGGGAGCTGGGCATCCGGCTCAGCCTGCCATGTCACGCTCCGATCCGCTCTCCCCCATGCCGGTGGTGAGCGACGGTGTCGCCTCGGCGAGCAGCCCGAGCACCGCCCGCGCCACGGTCCGGGGCACCTCCAGCTGGGCCACGTGCCCGACGCCGTCGAGCATCAGCAGCCGGCTGTCCGGGATGACCCGGGCCGCCTGCGGCGCCACCCGCACGTCGACCAGCCGGTCCTGCCGCCCGCCCACCACGAGCGTGGGCGCCCGCACCGCTGAAGCCTGCCGCCAGAGCGCGCCCTCCCCCGGCAGGTACGACCGCAGGAAGCTGCCGACCAGGCCCCGGAACGTCCGCACGTACGCGGCGGCGTAGTGGGCCGCCTCGTACCGGACCCGGATCTCGTCGATCGCCTCCTGCCGGCGCTGCTCGCTGATCCGGGTCAGGTCGGCCACGCACGCCTCCATCACCTGCTGCGCGGTCACCTCCGGGCTGAACTGGGCCAGCCGCCAGGCGGCCAGCCGTTCGCCCCGGGGGATCGCCAGCAGCGGGAGCATCCGCCCCTGCAACGAGCGCCGGAAGTCCAGGAACGGCAGCGCGGGCGAGACCAGGGTGAGCGTGCGGACCAGGTCCGGGCGCAACGCCGCCACCCGGACCGAGATCGCGCCGCCGAGCGAGTTGCCGAACAGGTGCACCGGCCCCCTGTCGCTGTGCTCGATCCAGCGGATCACCCGCTCGGCGAAGGACGGGATCGTGTAGCGCGGCCCCGGCTCGCTGCGCCCGAACCCGGGCAGGTCGATCGCCTGGCCGTCGAGCCGGTCCGCGAGCAGGCCGGCCAGGTCGGTCCAGTTCTGCGCCGACCCGCCGAGGCCGTGCACGTACAGCGCGGGCTCCGCGCCGGGACCGGTGGCCGGGGTGTCGCGGACGTGCACGAGCGTGCCGTCGAGGCGGACGTGCCGGCCCGGCCAGGGCGGCGGGACGTGGTGTGCGGGAAGGCTGTGCTCCGGCCAGAGTGCGGCGCGCTTCATGTCTCCAGTCTTCCCCGCACGGGGGCCGTACCGCACACCGGCGCTCAGGAGAGCAGCGCCTCCAGCCGCCGGTTCACCGCCGCGAGCGTGGCCCGCACGACCGCCTGCCGGGGATCCCCGGCCACCAGCGCCGAACCGGCCAGCTGCTCCACCCAGCCGTCGCAGACCAGCAGCACCACCACAGTGGCGACCTCGCAGTTGCCGAACGGCACCACGGCGGCGTGCTCCACGAAGCACCGGCCGTGGTCGCCGGCCGGAACGCCCCGGCCGAGCAGCTCGTCCACCGCGGCGGCCGCGGCCACCGCGCAGAGCCGCAGCACGTACCCGTCGACCGCCGGCCCGGTCGCGTGCCCCTCGGCCGTGCGGTCGCCCGCGACCAGGCGGACCTCGGTGGTGGCGTCCAGGCCGAACGTGCTCACCAGGACGTGCTCGATCACCACCCGGGGCCCCGGCACGCCGCCGGTGTCCAGCGGTCGCGACGGCGCGGTCTCCGTCGTGGTCATCTGACCACCGGAGTACGACGTACCGAGCGTCACCGGGCTGCCGGTGGACATGCCGGTCGGCGCGGCGGCCAGCGACGTCTCGTCGACAGCGGCGCGACCCCGGTGGGTGGCCTGCCGGCGGCGGCGCGGCGGCTCGTCGGCGTCGCCGGGCGCCTCGGCCGGACGCGTGGCGCGGTCCGCACCGAACCGCGCGTCACCGGAGCGGTTCGCGGCCGGACGGACCACACCGGTCCGCGCCGGCATCTCGTCACCGCCCGTCTCGTCACCGTTGCGGGCCTCGACCGGCTCGGACTGCGCGGCGCGGGCCTCGACCGGCGCCGGCTGCGCGCCGGGTGCCCGGTTCTCACCCGTACGCGGCTCACCGGAGCGCTCCAGCCGGGCCGAGCGGCGGCGCAGCGGGGCCGGCGGCGGCACGGCGGGCGCGCCGGGCAGGTTCTGCGGGGCGGCGGCCAGGCCCATCCGATCCTGGAGCAGCCGGGCCACCAGGCGGCTCACCTCGGCCGGGTCGGCGCCGTCGGCCAGGTCGAGCCGCAGACTGTGCGCGCCGGCCGGGGTACGGCGCAGCGCGGCGTCGCGTACGCCCGCCACCTCGCGGACCGCGTCGAGGATCGCGTTGACGTCGAAGCCCTCCGGCCGCTCCCGCAGCGGCGCGGGTTCGTCGTCGCGGCGCAGGTGGGTGGCGATGCGGGCGAGTTCGGGGGTCTCGGCGGACGGTTCCACTGCCGGTGGCTCCGGCACGACTGGCACGTCCGGTTCCGAGGGGACGCGCTGCGGCAGCACAGGGGACGGTTCCTCCGGTCGGGGCTCGGCGACCGCGTCGGCGGCCGGCACCGGTTCCGGTGCGGACCGGCGGGCCGCGTAGGGAGGGGCGCTCGTCGGTTGGGACGCGGGGGTGGGGTCGAACCGCGGCGGGCCGCTCGTGGCGGGCACGCCCGAGGTCGGCGGGGCGGGGACGGCCGCCTCCGTGGGGGCGTATCCACCGGCCGGCGCGGGCGGGGCGCCGGGTGCGGGCGGGGCACTCGTCGGCGGAGGGCCCGGGGGCGTGATCAGCGGGGCGACCGGCACCGGCGGCCCGGCCCAGGAGGGCCGCTCGTAGCCGTGCGGCGGTTCGGCGTCGCCCCGGGCCAGCCGGAACGGCCGGGTCACCTCGGGCGTCGGCTCCGGCGCGGCCGGCGGCTCGTAGCGGCGGGCCGGCTCCGGCCCGGCACCCGGCTCGTACGGCCGGGACGCCTCGGGCTCGGCGGGCGGCGGGTACTGCCGCGTCGCCCCGGGGCCGGGGGCCGGTTCGGCACGCAGCGGCTCGTACGGCCGTACCGGCTCGGGCCGGGGTGGCTCGTAGGCGGCGGGCGGCTCGACGCGGGCCGGCTCGTACGGCCGCACCGGCTCGGGCGCCCACTCGGCCGCGCGGTCCTCGCGGGCGGTGCGGTGGGCGGCGCTGTCGTCCTCCCACTCCCGGCGCTCGGCGGCGGGCTCCTCGGCCCGGCGGGCGGGCGGCTCCTCCGCTCCCCGGGCCGGCGGCTCCTCGGCCCGGCGGGCCGGTGGCTCGTCGGTGCGGGCCCACGGCGGGGCCCAGCCGTCACCCCAGCTCGGGCGGTTCCAGGACGGCCCGGACCAGTCCGGTTCGGCGGCTCTCGGGTCGTCGCCCGCCGGCGGGTCGGCGGCGGCCCGCGGCTCGGCGCCGGTCGCCCGGCCCTCGGGCGGGTGCACCTCGCCCGGTGCGTGCTCCGTCCGGTTCGCGGCCGGTGGCGGGGTGACCGGCCGGTCGGCCCAGCCCCGGGACAGCGACGGGGCGGATTCGGTGTTGGGCGCGTGGAAGCCCGGCGGCACCTCGAACCCGGAGGCGGCGGCGCCGACCGGCGGGACCTGGAGCGCCGGTGGCGCGGAGGTCGGCCCGCTCTCGGCCCAGCGCGGGGCCCGGGCGGCCGGGTCGTCGGCGGCGTGCCGGGAACCGGCGGTCTCCCCCGGGTCGGTCGGCTGCTCGATCGTCGGCGCCGGGCGCGGGGCCGGCACGGCCAGCCGTTCGCCGTCGGTTGGCCGGGGCGGCTCGTCCGCGGGCGGGGCACTGACCGGCGCCTGGCGGGTCACTGGCGACTCCTCCCCGGCGTGGTGCACGCCGTTGACGTGACGGCCGTTGACGCGGCCCGGTTCCGGCGCGGAGTGGCCGGGCAGCGGGGCCGGCAGGTCGCCGTGCCGGGGCGAGGAGGCGGCCCAGCCGCCGAGGTCGCCGTAGGGCCAGCCGCCGGGCGCCGGAGCACCGCGGGACCAGCCGTTCGGCGGGGGCGCCCAACCGCCGCCGGTACGGGCCGGTTCGTCCTGCTGGCCCGTCCCGTCGCCGTGCTCTCCCGGGGTGGCGGCTCCGGGTTGCCCTGTTTCACTCACCGCGCGCTCCTTGGTCGCCCCCGCTGAGGCTACCGTGTGGTGACAGTGGCGATAAGTTACAGCGGCGGGCCAATTCCGCGACGGGTTCACGAACCCGGACCGGTTCGGGTGATACGTGCCGGCTCGTACGCAGATACTCGGAGGATCCGATGACCGCAGTGGGGAACGGTGCACAGACCGCCGGTCGGCCCACCCGCCTGCCCCGCTCGGCGCGCCGTAAGCAGCTGCTCGCCGCCGCTCAGGAGGTGTTCGTCGCGCAGGGCTACCACGCCGCCGCGATGGACGACATCGCCGAGCGGGCCGGTGTCTCCAAGCCGGTGCTCTACCAGCACTTCCCCGGGAAGATGGAGCTCTATCTCGCGCTGCTGGACACGCACTGTGACGCGATAGTGGCAAATGTGCAGGACGCGATGAGCGGCACCAACGACAACAAGGAGCGCGTCGGCGCCGCGGTGCGCGCGTACTTCGACTTCGTCGACCACGAGAGCGAGGCGTTCCGGCTGGTCTTCGAGTCGGACCTGCGCAACGACCCGGCGGTGCGGCAGCGGGTGGAGCGGGTCGAGCAGGGCTGCATCGCCGCGATCACCGACACGATCATCTCGGACACCGGGGTCAGCCGCTCGCACGCCGAACTGCTCGCCTCGGGCCTGGTCGGCGCCGCCGAGACGGCCGCCCAGTTCTGGCTCGCCGGCGGCCGCCAGGTGCCGAAGGCGGAGGCCGAGGCGCTGGTCGCGGCCCTGTCCTGGCGGGGCATCGCCAGCTTCCCGCTGCAAGGTGAGTCAGCCTGAACATCGGGCCACCGGATCGGATAGCCTTCCCACGGTGGCTTTTTCGCCCCAGTTGAGGAGGCACAGTGGAGGTCAAGATCGGCGTGCAGTACGCGCCGCGGGAGCTGGTCCTGGAGAGCGCGCAGTCGCCGGCCGAGATCGAGCAGATCGTGACCGACGCCTTCGCCAAGAGCGAGGGCACGCTCTCCCTGACCGACGAGAAGGGCCGGCGCGTGATCGTTCCGGTCGGCAAGGTCGCCTACGTCGAGATCGCCGAGGCGTCGCCCCGCGCGGTCGGGTTCACCGTTCGCTGATTCCCGCGGCACCGGCCGCCGTGGCGGGCCTCCCCGCCACGGCGGCTCAGTTGTTCAAGCCGACTGCTGTCATCCGCGCGGTATGCGCCTCGGTCAGCCGGCGCAGCAGCCCCGGCACGTCCCCGCCGGTCCGTCCGATCAACGCGACGAGCGCGCCCCGGTCGGCGGCGGCCACCCGGCCCGCCTGGGACAGCGCCTCACCGAGCAGCCGCCGCGCCCACATCGACAGCCGTCCGGCCGCCCGGGGATCGGCCTCGATCGCGGCCCGGATCTCGGCCGCGGCGAACTCGGCGTACCGGGAGTCGTGCAGCACGTCCAGCAGCAGCGTCCGGTCCGGCCCGGCCAGGCCGTCGGCGATCCCGCGCAGGAAGTCGTCGGTGATCGCGTCGCCCACGTACGCCTTCGTCACCGCCTCCGCCCAGTCCCGCGGCTCGGTCGAGTCGTGGTACGCCCGCAGCGCCTCGACGTAGGGGGCCATCGCCTCCTCAGGGGTGACGCCGCAGGCGGCGAGCCGGTCGGTGAGCCACCTGTAGTGCGCGATCTCGGTGGCGGCCATCTCGCTGAGCGCGGCGCGGCGGCGCAGGTCGGGTGCGAGGCGCGCGTCGGCGGCGAAGCGGTCGAAGGCGAGCAGTTCGCCGTACGCGACGAGCCCGAACAGGTCGACGGCGGCGGGGTCGGGGGCGGACACGAACGCAGGCTACCGGCGCCGCCGATGTGACTCAAGTCACAACAATCCGCCCCGCACGCACGGCCACCACCTGGGAATCGGGACGACTCAGGGACCGTTCAGGTACGATGAGACAGTTGCCGTGGGCACCGAATCGGTCACTTGCTGATCAACGCCGGTCCCCGACGCGCGTGCGGCCCGGTCCGGCTCGGCGAATTCGCCCCTGACCGCGTGGCCCGCGCCATACCGATCGCGCCCTGAGGACTTGAGGGGCGCACCACGAGAGGGCACCCCCAAATCCATATGAGCGAGCAGATTTCCGGCCAGCCACTGGCCCCCACCGCCCCGGTCCCCCCGGAGGCACCCACGTTCGCCGCGCTCGGCGCGCGGCAGGAGACCGTCGAGGCGCTGGCCGCCGCCGGCATCACCCGCGCCTTCGCCATCCAGGAGTACGCGCTGCCGATCGCGCTGCGCGGCGTCGACCTGATCGGGCAGGCGCCGACCGGCACCGGCAAGACGCTCGGCTTCGGCATCCCGCTGCTGGAGCGGGTGTTCGCCCCGTCCGAGGGCAGCGACGGCGTGCCCCAGGCACTCGTCGTCGTACCGACCCGTGAGCTGGGCATCCAGGTCGCCAAGGACCTCGACGCCGCCGGCCGTACCCGGGGTGTCCGGGTGCTGCCGATCTACGGCGGCGTGGCGTACGAGCCGCAGATCGAGGCGCTGCGCAAGGGCGTCGAGATCCTGGTCGGCACCCCGGGCCGCCTGCTGGACCTGCAGAAGCAGAAGCACCTGCGGCTCGACCGGGTCCGCGCGCTCGTCCTCGACGAGGCCGACCGCATGCTCGACCTGGGCTTCCTGGACGACGTCGAGAAGATCCTGGCGATGCTGCCGGAGGACCGGCAGACCATGCTGTTCTCGGCCACCATGCCGGACCCGATCGTCACGCTGTCCCGGCGCTTCCTGCGCCGGCCGGTGACCATCCACGCCGGGCACACCGCCGAGACCGGTCCGTCGCCGCAGACCAAGCAGCTCGCGTACCGCACGCACTCGCTGAACAAGGTCGAGATCGTGGCGCGCATCCTCCAGGCCGAGGGCCGCGGGCTGACCATGATCTTCACCCGTACCAAGCGGGCCGCCGACCGGGTCGCCGAGGACCTCGACTTCCGCGGGTTCGCCGTCGCCGCCGTGCACGGTGACCTCGGCCAGGGCGCGCGTGAGCGGGCGCTGCGGGCGTTCCGGGCCGGCAAGATCGACACGCTGGTCGCCACCGACGTGGCCGCCCGGGGCATCGACGTCACGGGCGTCACCCACGTGATCAACTACGACTGCCCCGAGGACCAGGACACCTACACCCACCGCATCGGCCGTACCGGCCGGGCCGGGGCCACGGGTTCCGCTGTGACGTTCGTCGACTGGGACGACATGCCCCGCTGGCGGATCATCGACAAGACGCTCGGGCTGGACATGCCCGAGCCGCCGGAGACGTACCACACCTCCGCGCACCTCTACACGGACCTGGACATCCCGACGGACGTCAGCGGCACGCTGCCGACCGCCGAGCGCACCCGGGCCGGCCTGTCCGCCGAGGTCGAGGAGGACCTGGGCGGCGGCCGGTCGCGCCGGGGCGCGCGGCGCGGCGACAGCCGGGGCCGCGAGCGCGGCGACCGCGACCGCGGTCGTGGCCGGGGCGGCGAGGGCGGTTCGTCCGCCGGTTCGCCCTCCGCGCAGGCCGACGCCGGGGACGACGAGGCCCCGCGTACGCCGCGTCGGCGTCGTCGCCGCCGGGCCGGCGAGACGGTGGCCGGTGAGCCGACCGCGGTGATCGGCACCGAGGGCGCGGCCGAGACCGCCGCCGCACCGCAGGCCGCGGAGGGTGAGGCGGCGAGCAAGCCGCGTCGTCGCCGCCGTCGTCGCAGCGGCAGCACCGGCGCGCCCGCCGAGGCCACCAACGCCGACTGACGAACACCACGGAAACGGCCTCCCGGACCCCGGTCCCGGAGGCCGTCCCCATCCCCGCCCGCCCCTCCCCCGCCCACTCGCTCACTCCCTCACTGCGACGATCATGAGGTTGGCGGTGGCGCGCGCGGCGTGTCGCGCCGTCAACTTCATGATCGCCGGGCCGGGCGCCCCCCGGGCGGACGGCGGTGGGGCCAGGAAAGGTAGGTACTGATGCCGGAAGCGCTGGACTCGGCGCTCGCCGAGGTGCGGGCGCTGCTGCTCGCGCCGGGGCTGACCCGCGCGGTCGCCGCCGGGCGCCGTCGTGGGCAGCGTCCCTCGGTGGTACGCGCGGAGCTGCGCCCGGTCACGCTGAAGGCCGGCCCCCGGTTGCAGATCGCCGTCTCCGACGGATCACGGCCGCACACCCGCAACGTGGCACCGGGTACGGAGGCCGGCGCGGCGGTAGACGAACTGCTCGCCGAGCCGTTCGGCAACTGGCACGTCGAGACAGCCGACGCGACGCTCCAGCTCCGGGTGACCAAGTCCGGCGAGGCGCAGGTGCACCGCGCGGCGGCCAGCCGTCCGGCCGCCGAGCCGGGCGGGCACGACCGGGCCAAGGAGTGGCTGCTCGACCCCGGCGACCCCCTGTTCCGGGAGATCGGCGGCTCGGCCGCCAAGCGCCGCCAGGTCGACGCGTTCCTGCGCGCACTGGCGGCCACGCTGCCCGACGACCTCACCGGCCCGCTGCGGGTGGTGGACCTGGGCTGCGGCAACGCGTACCTGACCTTCGCCGCCTACCGCTATCTGGTGCAGCGCGGCCTGGACGTGACGCTCGTCGGGGTGGACGTGCGCGAGGACCAGCGCCGCCGCAACACCGAGCTGGCCGAGCGGCTGGGCTGGGCCGACCGGGTCGGCTTCGTGGCCGGCACGATCGCCGAGGCGCCCGTCGACCCGGCGCCCGACCTCGTGCTGGCGCTGCACGCCTGCGACACCGCCACCGACGAGGCGCTGGCCCGGGCGGTGCGCTGGGGCGCCCGCTGGGTGCTCGCCGCGCCCTGCTGCCACCACGACCTGGCCGCCCAGCTCCGGGCCGGTCAGGCGCCCGCGCCGTACGAGCTGCTGACCCGCCAGGGCATCCTGCGGGAGCGGTTCGCCGACGTGCTCACCGACTCGCTTCGGGCCGCGCTGCTGCGCCTGCACGGCTACCGCGCCGAGGTGGTGGAGTTCGTCGACTCCCGGCACACGCCGCGTAACCTGCTCATCCGGGCACGGCGGACGGCGGGCGCGCCCGCCGACGGGCAGCGCGCCGAGTATCGCGACCTGGTCGGCCAGTGGGGTGTCACGCCCCGGCTGGAGACGCTGCTGGCCGAGGAGCGCTGAGCCGAGGCGCGCGCTGAGGTGCGCCGAGCGCGGCGGTCCTACCGCCCGCGCTCGCCCCGGTTGCGGTCGCCCCGGTCCAGCACCGACACCCGCTCACCGCGGTTCGATGCCCGCTCGCGGTCGTGCGACGCGCTCGGGAACGGCACCACCTTCCCGGCATGCTCGGCGTTGCCGGCGGCGGCGAAGGCGTTCCACGAGATGTCCACCAGCATCCGCTTCAGCTCGGCGTGCCGGAGGGCGGCGTTGCGCTGCAACGCCATCCGCGCCCCGAGCACCACCGCGGCCAGCGTGGTGCAGATCGCGCCGGTCGCGGCGATCAGGTGTACGCCGGTCGCGTCGCCTCCGCGTACCGCCAGCACCAGCAGCCAGATCCAGAAGCCGAGAGCGAACAACGCGGCCTTGGCCACGAAGAAGAGGCTCACCGCGCCGGGGCGATGCGATACGGGACGGTCCGGCTCGACCATGCTTCTCCTCCATCGTTTCCCAGGGATTCCTCAGCCTATTACCCGAAGCGCATTACCCGAAGCACGCTTCCGCAGTCGTCGAGTCTCACCGGCGGGACCTCCGGACCGATCAGTCAGTTACTTCTCCGGCCCGGCGTACTAGGCTCGGGGCGCGAGCCGGGCCACCGGAGGAGGGGGACAGATCCACCAGGGATGGGTTCCGCAGACGTTTCGCCACAGATGGCCTTCGCGCGCTTCGTACGCCGGGCCATCGACGCCGCGCGCGAGGAGCGCGGCTGGACGGTGACCGACCTCGCCACCCACACCGGCGTCGGCCGTTCCACTGTGTTCCGCTGGCTGGCCGGCGACTGGCAGGACTACCCCGAACTCGCGAAGGTCCGCGGCTTCTGCGCCGCCCTCGACCTGCCCGTGGCTGCGGCGTTCCGCGCGCTGGGCCTGCCCGACGCCGGGCCGGTGCCCCGCCGCCGGGGTGCCGAGGACGGCCCGGTGGAGGCCGACGTACGGGTCATCCTGGATCGGCTCGCCGACCCGAACGTGCCCGCCGAGGAGAAGCACCACATCCGCGATCTGCTCCGCTACCTGGCCCGCCGCCCGGTCCGCCGGGCCGGCTGAGCGCCGGGCGGGCGACGGGGCTCAGGCCACTGTCAGCGTGAACTCGGCGGTCCGCACCACGCCGCCGACCTGGAAGTCCAGGAACATCCGGTAGCTACCCGGCCCCGGCGCGGTGAGCCAGAACGTCACGTCGTCGCCGTCGCGCACCGGCTCCGGGTGCACGTGCAGGTAACCCAGGTCGCCCTCGCGCAACGCCACCAGGTGCCCGTACGCCCCGAGGTACGGCTCCAGCGCCGCCGCCGCGCCGTCCGCGCCGGTGACCCGGAACCGCAGCGGCACCGACTTCCCCACCTCCGGCGTGCCCGCGTACCCGGCGGTGAATCCGTCGACGGTGGCCGACGTGGCGGCGGCGGGCAGCGGCCGGGGCCGGTACGCGCCGGACGCGGTCAGGTCGGCGCCGAGCACCACGGCGACCTGGCGGCCGTCGTCGGCCACCGCGGTGAAGTCCGCGTACATCCGCCAGGGGCCCGCGTCCGGCGCCGTGATCGGGACCGACCAGGTGCCGTCGGCGGCCATCGTCGGGTGCAGGTGCCGGTAGCCGCTGAGGTCACGCCGGACCATGATCACGTGCATCGGCTTGTCGTGCACGACGGCGAACCGGGTGACCGCCCGGCGCTGGTCGTCGCGAATCTGGAAGCGCAGCTCACCGGCGCGGTCCGCGACCAGCTCGGTCGACGGCACCAGCGTGTAGCCGGCCGAGGTGATCGACAGCCCGGTCGCGCCGTCGCCGCCGCCCTGGGTGACCGTGGCGCCGTCGTGCGTGTGGGCGCCGGTGCCGGGTGAGTGGGCGTGCGCGCCGCCGTCTGCGCCGCCCGTGGCGACCCCGGCCGTGGCGCCGGCGGGCCGGGCCGGGTCGGCCGGCGCGTTCATCCGCCCGAGACCGAAGCCGAGCAGCACGGCGAGCACCAGGCCGCCCACCACCAGGGCCAGCCGCAGCGTCTCCCGGTCGACGGCGACGGGCCCGGCCGACCCGGCCGAACCACTCGCGCCGTTCCCGGCCAGCGCCGCGTCCCGGGCCAGCACCGCGTCCCCGGGCTGCGCAGCGGGAGCGCCGGAACCGGCCTCGGGGTCGTCGGGGACGACGCCGGTGCCGGACGTGACGGCCGACGACTCAGGCACCGCCGCCGACCAGCTCGTAACCCGCCTCGTCCACAGCGGCACGCACGGACTCGACGGGCAGCGGCGCCGCGCTGGTGACAGTCGCGGTGCCGCTCGTCAGATCGATCCGGACCTCGTCGACGCCGGGCAGCGCGGACAGCTCCTCGGTCACCGCCTTGACGCAGTGTCCGCAGGTCATCCCGGTCACGGTGTACGTCTGGACGACGGGTCGCTGCTCGGTCATGACCCCCACGGTACCGCCGCCCGGGTGCGGGCCCGACGACGGTCCGCCGACGGTGGTGACGCTCGCATTCCGGCCGGCCCGGGAACTTTCCGCGCCGGCCGGGAACCCGCCACGCACCGCCGGGAACCCACCCGCGGCCGGACCGGTCAGCCGGCCACCGCGAGCGCCAGCGGCAGCACGTCCGGCGCGCCGGCCCGGCGCAGCAGCCGCGCCACCATGCCCATCGTCCAGCCCGAGTCGACCAGGTCGTCCACCAGCAGCACCGGCCCGTCCAGCCCGGCCAGCGCGCCGGCCAGCTCGTCGGGCAGGTGGAAGGCGTCGTGTAGCGCGCGTACCCGCTGGGCGCTGTTGCCGCGCGGCCCGCCGCCGCCAGGCCCGGCCGGGACGACGTGGCCGAGCAGCGGCAGCCGGCCCACGGCGGCGATCCGCTCGGCCAGCGAGCCGACAAGCACCGGTCGCGTCCGGGAGCCGACCGCGACCACGCTCACCGGCCGCCGGGGCCACGGGTCGTCGCCGTGCGCCCACGCCTTCAGCACCTCGACCACGGCGGCCACCACGTCGTCGGGCACCGGGCCGTCCGGCGCCTCCGGCCCGACCAGCCCGCGCAGCCGCCCGCCCCAGCCCAGGTCGGACAGGCGCCCCACGGCCCGGCCGGGCAGCGCCTGCTCCGCCGGGGGGATGCGGCCCTTCAGGGGTACGCCGACCGCCTCCAACCCGGTGGGCCAGAGCTTCTTGGGCGGGATCGGCACGCCGGGGCGCCCGAGGAACGTCTGCGCCGCGGTCAGCGCCTGGTCGGAGACGGCGGCGTCGAACAGCGGGCCGGCGCAGTTGTCGCACCGCCCGCAGTCCTGCGCCCCGGTGTCGTCCAGCCCTTCCCGCAGGTAGCGCATCCGGCAGCCGGACGTCGAGGCGTACTCCCGCATGGCCCGCTGCTCGGCGGCGCGCGCGTCGGCGACGCGCCGCAACCGGGCCTCGTCGTAGACCCAGGGCTCGCCGGTGGCGAGCCAGCCACCGCGCACCCGGCGGACCGCGCCGTCCACGTCGAGCACCTTGAGCATCAGCTCCAGCCGGGCCCGGCGCAGGTCGACCACCGGTTCGAGGGCCTGGGTGGAGATCGGCCGCTCGGTGTCCAGCGCGGCGAGCACGGCCCGGACCTGCTCCTCGGGCGGGAAGGCGAGCGAGGCGAAGTATCGCCAGATCGCCGCGTCCTCCGCGCCCGGCAGCAGCAGCACCTCGGCGTGCTCGACGGCCCGGCCGGCGCGGCCGACCTGCTGGTAGTAGGCGATCGGCGAGGGCGGCGCGCCGAGGTGCACGACGAAGCCCAGGTCGGGCTTGTCGAAGCCCATGCCGAGCGCGCTGGTGGCGACCAGCGCCTTGATCTTGTTGTCCAGCAGGTCCTGCTCGGCGGCCCGCCGGTCGGCGTCCTCGGCCTGCCCGGTGTAGGAGGCGACCGACCAGCCCCGGCCGCGCAGGAAGTCGGCCGTCTCGGTGGCCGCCGCGACGGTGAGCGTGTAGACGATCCCCGAGCCGGGGAGCCGGTCCAGGTGGTCGGCCAGCCAGGCCAGGCGGTGGGCCGGGCTCGGCAGATCGAGTACGCCGAGGCGCAGCGACTCCCGGTCGAGCGTGCCGCGCAGCACCAGGGCGTCGCCGAGTTGCTCGGCCACGTCCTGCGTGACGCGGGCGTTGGCGGTGGCGGTGGTGGCGAGCACCGGCGTGCGCTCGGGCAGGTTGGCCAGGAACGTGCGCAGCCGCCGGTAGTCGGGGCGGAAGTCGTGCCCCCAGTCGGAGACGCAGTGCGCCTCGTCGACCACGAGCAGCCCGGTGGTGGCGGCGAGCTTCGGCAGTACGCCGTCGCGGAAGTCCGGGTTGTTCAGGCGCTCCGGGCTGATCAGCAGCACGTCGACGGCACCGGCGTGGATCTCGGCGGTGATCTCGTCCCACTCGTCCAGGTTCGCCGAGTTGATGGTCCGGGCCCGGATGCCGGCCCGGGCAGCGGACTCGACCTGGTTGCGCATCAGCGCCAGCAGCGGCGAGACGATCACCGTCGGCCCGTGCTGGTTCCCCTCACGCAGCAGCGCGGTCGCCACGAAGTAGACGGCCGACTTGCCCCAGCCGGTGCGCTGCACGCAGAGCACCCGCCGCCGGTCGACCACCAGCGCCTCGATGGCCCGCCACTGGTCCTCGCGCAGCCGGGCGTGGTCACCCGCCAGCCGCCGCAGCACCGCCTCGGCGCGCTCCCGTACGGCCATCCGATCCTGGCTCATCCGGCATTTCTACCAGGGAGGGCGGACGACTCCAGCGGGCCGGACGGCGACGTGGGCGCCGGTACGGGCGTCGGCGTGGGCGTCGGTGCGGGTGGCAGGAAGATCAGCAGCTCGCGCAGCGAGTCCGTCGCCGCCGCCGGCAGCAGGCACCGTGCGGCCAGCTCCTCCATCGACGTGTACGGGCCGCGCATCCGCCGGTCGACCACCACGTGCTGCGCCTGCGACCGGGTCAGTCCCGGCAGCCCGGCGATCACCTGGTCCGGCACCGAGTTGACGTCCACCAGTCCGCCGTCGTCGTACGCGCGGGGCAGGTCGGGGCGCCCGATGCGCAGGTCGTCCCGGGCCGACGGGTACTGGTAGAGCAGGTAACGGGCGTACTCCCGGCGCAGCCGGTTGCGGTCGGCGTAGGGCCGCCCACGCCAGAGGCCGCGCAACCAGGTGAGCAGCCGGCCGTTGAGCAGCACCACGTGCGGGACGCCCGCCGCCCAGGTGGTCAGCCAGATCACTATCAGGGTGGCCTCGGGTCCGCTGACCTCCTCGGTCTCGCTGCTGCCCAGGACCACCACGAACGTCACGGCCACGGCCAGGTAGTAGATCGCGGCGGCGACGCTGCCCCAGCCCCGGCGCCAGACCCCGTAGAGCAGCACCACCAGCCACGTGAGCATGCCGAACGAGAACAGGGCGACGAGCGCGCCCCCCACAGTCGCGACGACGCTCAACCAGCCGGGCACACCGGATGGACGCCGGGACGGCGGCACGGGGCCGATAAGCGGCGCGACAGGGGGCGAGACCCAGGGCGGCAGGCCGGTCGGCGACTCACCGGGCGGTGGCGGCGGAAACGTACCACCCGGCTGCGCCGAGACGGTGAACTGCACCGGAACGGTGAGCTGAGCCGAGACCGTGGGCTGGGCCGGCGCGGTGGGCTGGGCCGACGCGGTGGGCTGGGGCGGGCTCTCGGCCGGGCCGGTGGGCAGCGGCCGGGCCGGCGCCACGGCGGGGGCCGGAGACGGCTCCGGGCCGCCCGCCCACCTCTCGCCGGGTCCGGCCGGACGACGCGGCGCCTGAGCCAGGAGGTCCGGGTCGGCGCGCAGGATGCGCCGGTGCAGATCCTGGAGCGGCTCGCCCGGCTCGATGCCGTACTCGTCGCGGAGCAGCCCGGCGTAGTCGCGGTAGGCGGCCAGCGCCTCGGCCTGCCGTCCGCTGCGGTGCAGCGCCAGCATGAGCTGGTGGCGCAGCCGCTCCCGGACCGGGAACTCGGCGACCAGCTCGACCAGCCGGCCGACCAGCTCGCCGTGCCGCCCGTCGGCCAGCTCCAGGTCGACACGCGTCTCCAGGGCGACCGCGCGCATCTCCACCAGCCGGTGCCGGGCCGCGTCGAAGTACGGCCCGGCGAACCCGGTGAACGGCTCCCCCTGCCACAGGTCCAGCGCGGCGCTCACCTCGGCGAGCGCCTCCTCCGTACGCCCGGCCACCTGCGCCGACCGCGCACGCCGCACGCCGCGCTCGAAGCGCACCGCGTCCACCGCCTCGGGCGGCACCTGCAACAGGTAGCCGGCGTCGGTGAGGGTGAGCACCCGGGCCGGCGTACGCGGCGACCGGTCCGGTTCCAGCACCCGGCGCAGACCGGCCACGTGCTTCTGCACCACGTTGAGGCCGTTCACCGGTGCCTCGTCCGGCCAGACCGCCTCGACGATCTGCCCGCTCGGTACGGGCCGGCCGGCGGCGAGCAGCAGCACGGCCAGCACCGCCCGCTGCTTCGCCGGGCCCAGATCGATCTGACGGTCGGCGTACCAGGCCCGCTGCGGGCCGAGGAGTTCGAAGCGCAGCGCCTCTGACATGCGAGTTTCCGCCCCCGTGTCGGCTGCCGTCGCCCACGGTGGCCGACGGCAGTCGGACGGCAGCATATCGGCAGCGAGGCCGCCGTGACGTCTGACGATACTTACCCGGCAACAATCACCTGGGAAAGTGAGTCGAACACCATGACGCAGCGAATCGGTTCCGCCGGCAGCCTCCGGCGGATGGCGGCTCTCGCGACGGCCGTGCTGGCCACCACCGTCCTGTCCGCGGGGTGCGGGACCGGGGACGCCACCGAGAGCGCCGGACCGGCGCCGAGCCCGTCGGCCGACCCGAAGGCCGCGCTGCTGGCCGCCGTGCCGGACGAGAAGGACCCGGCTTTCCGGTTCTCCACCATCGAGGGCGCGGACAAGTTCGACGGGGTGGTCGACCCGGCGACGCGCGGCCTCGAGTTGTCCATGTCGGAGAAGAGCCAGGACCCCGAGTTCACCATGGGGATGACCTTCCGCGTGATCGAGGAGGACATCTGGATGCGGGTCAAGATCACCGGCATGGCCGGCCTGCAGGACATGATGAAGCTGCCCAAGCGCTGGATGCTCCTGGACCGCACCAAGCTCGACGACGCCTCCGACGTGCCGGTCTACCAGAACGCCGACCCGGCCAACACGGCCGCCGTCATCCGGACCGCGGAGACGGTCGAGGACCGGGGCGACGGCACGTACGGCGGGTTCGCCGACCTGACCGCGAACGCCGACATCCGCGAGAGCTTCACCACGGTGGACGTGACCGCGCTCGGTGACGCGGCGAAGAAGGTGCCGTTCACCGCCGTGGTCGGGCCGGACGGCAACCTCACCTCGCTGACCCTGGAGCTGCCGGCCGCGGGCAAGCAGAAGGCGATGAAGCTGGTCGCCAAGTACTACGACTTCGGCAAGGCGCCGAAGATCAGCGCGCCGACGGGCTCGCAGGTGCAGAAGGCGCCGGCGTCGGCGTACGAGATGCTCAACGGCTGACCACGTCGTGAGCGCGAGGGGCGGTGGCCACACGGGGGGCCGCCGCCCCTCACGCGTGTCAGCGGCCGAGCACCGATCCGCCGTTGACGCCGAGCACCTGCCCGGTGACGTACCCGGCGGACGGGCCGACCAGGTAGCGCACCGCCGCCGCGATGTCGTCCGGCACACCGGCCCGGCCGACGAGCGTGGCGGCGACCCGCTTGGCGTGCCCCTCCGGCGTCATCCGGTCGCCGAAGAACTCGGTCTCGGCCACGTAGCCGGGGCTGACCACGTTCACGGTGATCTGTTCCGGGCCGAGCTGGGCCGCGAGGTCGTACGCCCAGCCGTGCAGCGCGGCCTTCGCGGCCGAGTACGGCCCGGCGCCGCCGCGCTGTGCGGCGATCGAGCTGAGCAGGACCACCCGGCCGCCGGGACGGCGCAGGGCGGGCAGGAGCGCCTCGGTGAGCAGGACGGCGGTGAGCACGTTGGCGTCCAGGTTGGCCCGCCACCAGTCCGCCACCCCGCCGAGCGAGTCGGTCGACCCGCCGAGGTAACCGCCGGCGTTGTTGACGACGGCGTCCACGGCCCGTTCCCCGACCGCGTCCACCACCGCGCCGACCTGCCCCGGATCGGTCAGGTCGGCGACGACAGCGGTGACCGCCCCGTCCCGTCCGCTCTCGTCACCGATCCGCCGCGCGGCGGCGTCGAGCACGTCCCCTCGCCGCCCCACCACGAGAACGTCGAACCCGTCGCCCACGAGCCCCCGTGCCACGGCAGCCCCGATCCCGGTCCCACCCCCACTGACCACAGCCAGCCGCCGCTCCTGCTCCCCCATGACCTCTCCCCTTCCGCGCGTCCTGCCCGGCCCTGCCACGACCTTGCCCCGGTCGATCATGAAGTTAGCGCGGTCGGACACGGCGTGTCGTGCCGTTAACTTCATGATCGCCGGGGCGTGGGGAGCGGGTCAGCGGGGGCGGCGGAGGGCCTTCAGGACGGGGGTCAGGCGGGAGCGGAGGCTGGCCAGGCCGCCGGGGAAGAAGTAGACGGCCAGGATGAACACCGTGCCCAGCACGAACAGGGGCTGGCTCAGCGGGTGGCTGAGGAACGCGGGCAGGCTGTTCACCGCATCGCTGCTGCCGAACGCGGTGAGCCGGTGGTCCAGGTACATGTAGAGGACGCCGCCCAGCACCGGCCCCCACCGCGTACCGGGACCGCCGAGCACCACCATGACCAGCAGCGACAGCGTCAGCTCCGACGAGGTGATGTGCGGGCTGGCGCCGCCGACGATCAGTACGTAGACCACCCCGCCGGCCGACGCGAGACCGCCGGCCAGCGTGAACGCCACGAGCTTGAACCGGTACGGGTCGAGCCCGAGCACCCCGATGCGCCGCTCGTCGTCGCGCAGCCCGGCGAGCACCCGCCCGGTCGGCGAGGCGCTGACCCGGTGCACCACGAGGACCACCATGGCCAGGTACGCCAGCGCCAGCCAGTACAGGTTCACCGTGTTGGTGACGCCCACCAGCGCCGCCGGCAGCCCCGAGACATCCAGCGGCAACCCCTCCTCGCCACCGGTGAGGCCGCCGAAGTCGCGGGCCACCAGGATCGCCCCGACCTGCGCGAACGCCAGCGTCACCATGGCGAACGCGATACCCACGGTACGCAGGGCCACCGCGCCGAGCAGCGCGGCGAGCGTGGTCCCGCCGATCACCGTGAGCACGGCGGCCTGCCACAGCGGCAGCCCGGCCTTGGTGACCAGGATGTCGGTGCCGTAGACCCCGGCGGCGAAGTAGAGGGCGTGGCCGAAGGAGAGCATCCCGGTACGGCCGAACAGCAGGTCGTATCCGGCCGCGAGCCCGCCGAACACCAGGCAGATGGCGAGCAGTTGCAGCGTGCCGGGCGAGTTCAGCGGCCCCTCGAAGATCCCGGGCAGGTGCAGCGTCGAGTACGGCAGCACGGCCGCCACCACCAGGGCCACCAACGGCAGGTACGGGCGCAGTCCGTGCCAGCGGGAACGCCCGGGGGTCAATTCGTCGGGCACCTGCGCCGGAGGCGCGTCGACCACCGAGTTGGTCATGCGTGAGCCACCTTCCCGGCCAGGCCCTGCGGACGCAGCAGCAGCACCACGGCGAGCAGGCCGACCACGCACAGGTCGCCCAGCCCGGACGTGCCGTAGTAGTTGACGAACTGTTGCAGCAGCCCCACCGCGACCGCCGCGTACGCGGACCCGACCACCGAGCCCATCCCGCCGATCACCACCACGATGAACGCGAAGATCAGCAGCGAGCCGCCCTGCCCCGGCGAGACGGTGCCGAAGTAGACGCCGCCGAGCGCACCGGCCAGCGCGGCGGCGGCCCCGCCGATCGCGAAGACCAGCGTGAACGCCTTGCGCACGTCGATGCCGAGCGCTGTCACCATCTCCCGGTTCTCCACGCCGGCCCGGATGATCAGGCCGTACCGGGTCCAGCGCAGGAATGCCAGCAGCGCGCCGAGCACCACAGCGGCGGCGACGATCAGCAGCAGCCCGGCGTTCGGCACCTGGGCGCCGAGCACCGATGTCACGCCCCGGCTCCAGTCCGGACGCGGGAACGGCCGCGGGTCGGCGCCCCAGGTGGCCTGGAGCAGCGCCACCCCGGCGAGCGACAGGCCGACGGTGACCAGCACCTGCTCGATGGTGCGGGAGTAGAGCGGCCGGATCAGCACCAGCTCCACCAGCACCGCGACGAGCGAACCGGCCAGCACGCCGAAGACGACTGCCAGCACGAAGCCGAACCCGTCCGGGCCGGCACCGGGCAGGTTGCCCGCCGCCCACCACGTCGCGTACGCGCCCACGCCGAGGAACAGCCCGTGCGCGAAGTTGAGCACGTCGGCGAGGCCGAACACCAGTGAGAGGCCGGAGGCCACGAGGAAGTACAGCGCCGCCAGGCCCAGCCCGGTCAGCGTCAGCAGGACCACTGTGTTCATGAGTGCACCTCCGCCGAACCCACACCGAGCAGCGACTTCGTCAGCGCGGTCTCCAGCAGCAGCTCCTGGGCGTCGCCGGTCCAGGCGACCTTCCCGGCGGAGAGCACCACCGCGTCGGTCGCCAGCCGCCGTACCACCGCCAGGTTCTGCTCCACCAGCAGCACCGGCACGGATTCCGCCACCCGTTCCAGCACCTCGGCCACCTCGGTCACCACCTTCGGTGCCAGCCCCTTCGTCGGCTCGTCGACAAGCAGCAGCCGGTTGTCGTTGAGCAGCACCCGGCCGATCGCGAGCATCTGCTGCTGCCCGCCGGACAGCGAGCCGGCCCGTTGCCGTCCGCGCCGCTCCAGCTCCGGGAAGAGCGCGAAGACCTTGTCGTACGCGGGCGTGACGCCCCGCCGTTCGGCAAGCCGCAGGTTCTCCGCGACGGTGAGCGCGGCGAAGACGCAGCGGTCCTCCGGCACGTAGCCGAGGCCGTCGCGGACCAGGCGGTGGGTGGGGCGGGCGAGCAGGCTGCGCGCCCCCATGCGTACGCTGCCGCGCACCTCGCCGCCGCGCGGCGTCAGCCCGACGATCGCGCGCAGCGTGGTGGTCTTGCCGACGCCGTTGCGCCCGAGCAGCACGGTGACGCCGGTCGGGGCGACCTCGAACGACACCCCCTGGAGGATGTGCAGCCCGGCGATCCGCACGGACAGGTCCGCCACGGACAGGACAGGTTCCGCCATTAGAGCGCCTCCCCCAGGTACGCCTCCTGCACGGTGGCGTTCGCCATCACCGTGTCCGGGGTGTCGCACGCCAGCAGCGCGCCGTGGTGCATCACGGCGATCCGGTCGGCCAGCTCCAGGATCACGTCCATGTGGTGTTCCACCATGAGCACCGCCCGGCCGCTGTCCCCGGTCAACGACTTGATCACGCTGACCAGCTCGGGCACGTCCTCGGCGCTCACCCCGGCCATCGGCTCGTCGAGCAGCATCACCCGGGGTTCACCAGCGAGCAGCAGCGCGATCTCCAGCTTGCGCTTCTCGCCGTGGGCCAGGGTGCCGGCGAGCGCCGTACCCCTGTGGTGCAGGCCGACCCGGTCGAGCGCCGCGTCGGCGGCGGCGGCCACCTCCCGGTCGGCCGCCGCCCGCCGCCACAGCTTCATCGAGCCACCCCGGTGTGCCTGTACGGCGAGCCGGACGTTCTCCCGCACGCTCAGCGAGCCGAAGACCGAGGACGCCTGGAAGGTACGCCCCAGGCCGAGCCGGGCACGCCGGTACGGCGGAAGCGCGGTGATGTCCGCGCCGTCCAGCAGGACCGTGCCCTCGGTGGGCCGGCGCAGGCCGGTGATCAGGTTGAACAGGGAGGTCTTGCCGGCGCCGTTGGGCCCGATCACGCCGAGGAACTCCCCCGGCGCCAGATCGAGGTAGACGGAGTCGACGATGGCGACCTCACCGATCCGCCAGGTCAGACCGCGGGTGGCGAGCACGGGTCAGCCCTTCATCTGCGCGACCGGCGGCGCGCTCTCGTCACCGGTGAGCGACTTCTGCGCGGTCGCCGTGAAGGCGGTTCCGCTGCCGGAGAGCTTCGCCTGGTACATCGGCTGGAGCAGGGCATGGTCCTCGGCGCGGATCTTCATGGTGCCCTTGACGCCCTCGAACTCCCAGCCCTCCAGCGCCTTGACCATCTTCTCCACGTCGTCGCCGCCCTCCTGCACGGCGCGGACGACCATCTGCGCGGCGGCGAACCCGTCCGGGTGGAACAGGTCGAGCGTGCCGCCCGGCACCTTCGCCTTCGCGGCCTTGGCGGCCTCGGTGTCGCTGGCGCCGTCGAAGTAGTGCGACAGGAACGAGATCTTGCTGCCGGCCGCGCCGAACGTCGGCCACGAGGCGCGGATGTCCAGGCCGGTGACGACAGTGGTGGAGGCGAGGACGCCCTGCTGGTCGAGCGTCTGCCACATGGCGCCGGCGGTGGTGCCCGCCCAGGCGACGAAGAGCAGGTCCGGCTTGGCGGCCTTGATCTGGCTGGCGAACGGCGTGAACTCGGTGGCGCTGGCCGGGGCCCGGACGCTGCTGACGTTCGCGCCCGCGCCGCCGATCACGGCCTTGACGGCGGCCTCGTTGGCGTCGCCGAACGCGCCGTCCTGCGCGAACACGACGACCTTCTTGCCACCCGCGTCACCGATGAACGACCGGGCGGTCACCACGTCCTGCCAGGACTGCCGGCCGGAACGGAACGTGTACTTGTTCGCGCCGGTCACCGCGTCGGTGGCGGCCGGACCGGAGATGAACAGCACCTTGTTCTGCGCAGCGATCGGTGCCACCTGGAGCGCCACCCCGGAGGAGGTGGACCCGGCGATGATCTTCGTACCCTTGCCGATCAGGTCCTTCGCGGCGGACACGGCCTTGGCCGGGTCACCCGCGTCGTCGGCCTCGGTCACCTCGATCGTGCGGTCTCCGACCTTGCCGGTGCCCTTGGTGGCGAAGTCGAGGCCCGCCTTGAAACCCTCGATGTACTGCTTGCCGTAGCTGGCGAGCGGCCCGGACTGGGAGTAGACCAGACCGACCTTGACCGGGGCGGCGTCGCCGCCGCCGGATGCGGTGTCCTGCGGGCTGCCACAGGCCGTGGCGGCCAGAGCGACCGCCACCGAGGTGGCGGCGGTAAGGAACACCCGTCGCGTGTGCCGGATCGTCATTGCGACTCCAGGTGAGGACAGGGGGAATGTCAGTTGTCGGCTCACGCTAGAAGTGACGTCACCCACGGGCTATGTGGTCGGCGCACACAAGTCCCCGTGACGGGGTGGCCGCACGTTACAACGCCGGACATCGCCACGTAACCGCGCCGACCCGGGATGGCCGCACCCACCACGCGCACCTCGCCGGGAATGTCGGCCCACGCCATCGCGCGCCGGTCACCGCCCGCCGCAGTCCCCGTCGTGGTCGGCCGCCCGTGCGCACCGCCGGCCACCGTCGCGCGGCCGGTCGCACCAGACCCAGTGGCGTACGGACTGCTCGTCCTCCCGCGACACGGTGGTCCCGGCGCGCTCCACGTCGGCCAGGAACCCGAGGGCCCGGCAGATGGCACGCGCGAACCCCCGCGCGCCGTCGAGGTCGGCCGCGAGCACCGGCAGGTGTACGACGAACCGCTCCCGGCTCACCGCTGCGCGCCCGGGGTGAACCGGGACTGCCAGCTCTTGAGCGCCGCCTTGATGCGCGTGTTCTCCTCGGCGTACCGGGACGCGTCGCGCCGGGCCAGCGCCAGGTCACCGGCCACCCGGTAGAGGAAGGCGTGCACCTCCGCCGGGTCGAGCCCGTGCCGCACGGTGCGGAACCGCCGCTCGCGGATCTGCCCGACGCTCAGCGGCCGGCACGAGTCCGAGCGGTACCAGCCCTGGTTGGGCGGCCCTCCCTTGCCACGTCGCCGGGTTGGCTGGAACAGGTTGAGCACGTTACGCACGCCGATCCTCCTCACCGAGCCGTGGAGGCGACCCGCCCGCAGACAGGGGACGCGGGCGGGCCGCCGACCCCGAGACCGCAGCCCGTTCGGCGGTACGACCCCGGAGCCCAATCCGGGTCCGACTCCCGAGGTTTGCCGAACCAACCGGAGCCGGACGCGGTCAGCCTACCCAAAATACCTGTGTAGGTCGAGCGTCCACATCGGGCTTTCCGCTTGTTGCAGTTACTGGTGTAGGCCCGGCATGATCGGAGGTGCCGAACCGACCGGAGTCCTCACCATGCCTACAGCCGAAGCGCCGTATCGTCAGATCGCCAACGAACTCGCCGCAAAGATCAAGAGTGGCGAGTTGAAGCCCGGCGACAAGTTGCCCTCGACCCGTGAACTCGCCGAAGCCTATGGCGTCCACATGAACACGGCGTCCCGCGCTCTCTCACTACTGCACGATCGCGAGCTGATCACCGGCCAGCCCGGCCGAGGCACCTACGTAGCCGAACCCCCCGCCTGATCAACTCCACTACGCCGAAGTGGCGGCATCATCGCGCCCGGAAGCAGCCACTCCCCCGAAGTGGCGCCCGCCCCGCGCCGAGCCCCGCCCCACCCCACCGATCTTGGTACGGAATGGCCCTCGGAGGGGCCGTTTCGTACCAAGATCTAGGGAGCGGCCGGGCGCAACGGGGCGGGGAAAAACGCGAACGGGGTGCCCGCCGCTTGCGGCGGGCACCCGTCACAGGGGAGCAGGGTCAGCGGCTGGCTCGGGCGGCCACCGCCGTGTCGGGGTGGTCGCTGAACACGCCGTCCAGGCCCAGGTCGAAGAACAGCTCGTACTCGGACGTGATGTCACCACGCGCGTTCGGGTCGGTGCCGATCCGGAAGTCCACCGGCAGGAACTGGTTCTCGGCCCGGAACGTCCACGCGTGCACCACCAGCTTCTGCCGGTGCGCGTCCCGGATCACCGCTGTCGGCGCGAGCAGTCGTCCGGCCGGGTCCCGGGGCACGATCAGGTTCTTGTTCAGGCCCACACCGTCGGCGTACCGGGAGATCCCGGCCAGTCCCGCAGGGGTGGCCAGGTCCGCGTAGGTCCGCTTGTCGCCACCCGCGACGAAGTCGTAGGGCGCGCCGGACGCGTCCATGAGCTGCACCAACCGTACGTCGATCATTTTGTCGAGCTTGCGCAGGTTGGCGGTCTCGAAGCTCTGCACGAACACCGGGTCGGCGCGGTGGGTGAGCCGGTTGCGGCGCAGCACCGCCACGAGGGGCTCCTCCAGCGGGCGGCCGATCGACGCGAAGTAGGTGGGGTGCTTGGTCTCCGGATAGACACCGATGGTCCGGCCACGGGCCTTCGACTCGGCCCGCGCCAGGTCGATGACCTCCTGGAACGTCGGGATCTCGAACCTGCCGTCGAACGCGGCGTTCGCCACGCGCACCTGCGGCAGCCGCTCCTTGGCCCGCAGCGTCTTCAGCTCGGCCAGCGTGAAGTCCTCGGTGAACCAGCCGGTGACGGTGACCCCGTCGATGGTCTTCGTCGCCTTGCGGCCGGCGAACTCGGGGTGGGCGGCCACGTCCGTCGTACCGGAGATCTCGTTCTCGTGCCGCGCGACCAGGACGCCGTCCTTGGTCGAGACCAGGTCCGGTTCGATGAAGTCGGCGCCCTGGCGGATGGCGAGCCGGTAGGCCTCCAGGGTGTGCTCCGGGCGGTAGCCGCTCGCGCCCCGGTGGCCGATCACGATCGGCCGCTGGGGCGCGCGGGCCTGCTCGGCGCGGGTGTCCGGGCCGGCGGCGCGGTGGTCGGGGCCGGCCTGGGCGGCCACGGCCGGCACCACCACAGCCGCGGCCGCGAGCAGCGCGCCGGTCACGCCGAGGGCGGAAAGGGTACGTCGCAACGCCGTCTCCTGTCGTCGATGGGTACGCACAGCAGACCGGGCGTGGTTGACCACCAGTTGGTCGGTTCCTGACCTGCCGGTGAATCTCCGGACGGAAGATGACGGGATGCGCCGCCTGCTCCGGAAGCCCGTACGGCTGGTGCCGTTGGGGTTCCTGGCGGTGATCCTGGCCGGCACCGGTCTGCTGATGCTGCCCTGGGCCACCAGCGAGCAGCGGTACACCCCGTTCGTCACCGCGCTGTTCACGTCCACGTCGGCGGTGTCGGTGACCGGGATGGCGGTGACCGACACCCCGAACTACTGGAACGGCTTCGGGCTCGTGATGATCACCGTGCTGACGCAGCTCGGCGGTCTGGGCATCCTGACCGGGGCGTCGCTGGTGATCCTGGCCGTCTCCCGCCAGCTCGGCCTGCGTAACCGGCTGCTCGTGCAGGCGGAGACCGCCGAGTTCGGCCTCGGCGACGTACGCCGGCTGCTGTTGCGCATCGCGGCCACGGTCTTCGTCACCGAGGCCCTGATGACCGCGGTGATCGCCGCGCGCCTGTTCCTGGCGTACGACTACCGGCCGGGCCGGGCGCTCTGGTCGGCGGTGTTCCACTCGGTGCAGGCGTTCAACAACGGCGGGTTCGCGCTCTACTCCGACGGCCTGATCGCGTTCGCCCGCGACGGCTGGGTGGCGCTGCCGCTCAGCATCGGCGCGATCATCGGCGGGCTCGGTTTCCCGGCGCTGTTCGAGGCGGTACGCGAGTGGCGGCAGCCGGAGCGCTGGGCGGTCGCCACGAAGCTGACCGTCTGGGGCAGCGTGGTGCTGACCGTCTTCGGCGTCGCCTACCTGCTGATGGCCGAGTGGGCCAACCCGTTCACGATCGGCACCTACGACGTGCGGAGCAAGCTGCTGGCGTCGTTCACCCAGATCGCGTTGAGCCGTACCGGCGGGTTCGACGTCATGAACGTCGGGCAGCTCACCGACGAGAGCTACCCCATGCTGATCGGCCTGATGTTCATCGGCGGCGGCAGCGCCAGCACCGCCGGCGGCATCAAGGTCTCTACGTTCTTCCTGCTCGGCTTCGCCATCTGGGCCGAGCTGCGCGGCGAGCTGGACACCACTGTCGGGCGCCGCCGGGTGGCGGCGGCCAGCCAGCGGCAGGCGCTGACCGTGGCGCTGCTGAGCGTGGCGCTGGTGGCGGGCGGGACGGTCGGCCTGATCGGGTTGACCTCGCACGTGTCGTTCTCGGCCGCGTTGTTCGAGGTGACCTCCGCGTTCAGCACCACCGGCCTGACCGTCGGGGTGTCCGGGCAGCTCTCGCCGCCGGGCCAGTACGTGCTGACCGCGCTCATGTACATCGGCCGGGTCGGGCCGCTCACCTTGGGCTCGGCCATCGCGTTGAACACCCGTCGACGGCTGTACCGCTACCCGGAGGAGCAACCCATTGTCGGCTAGACATCCGGAGGAGACCGGCATCGCGGTGATCGGCCTGGGCCGGTTCGGCGCGCGCCTGGCGGGCTCCCTGTCCCGGCTCGGTCACGAGGTGCTGGCGGTCGACCGTGACCCGGCCCGGGTCCAGCACTGGTCGTCCGACCTGGACCGGGTGGTGCAGGCGGACAGCACCGAGGAGGTGGTGCTGCGCCAGCTCGGGCTGGCGGACTTCCGCCGGGTCGTGGTCGCGATCGGGGCGTCGCTGGAGGCGAGCGTGCTCACCGTGCTGGCGCTGGCCGAGCTGGGGATCGAGCAGATCTGGGCGCGGGCCACCTCGGAGAAACACGCGAAGATCCTGCACTCGGTCGGCGCGCACCACGTGGTCTTCCCGGAGGCGGAGACCGGCGAGCGGGTGGCGCATCTGATCGTCAGCCGGATGCTCGACTTCATCGAGTTCGACGACGACTTCGCCATCGCCAAGATCAAGGTGCCGGCGCCGCTGGTCGGGCGGTCGCTGCGTGACATCGCACCGCAGGACCGGTACGGCGTGATGGTGGTGGGTGAGAAGCAGGCCGGGGAACCGTTCCGGTACGCCGGGCCGGACACCGTGCTGGAGGCGGACAGCGTGCTCATCGTGGAGGGCGGCATCACCCAGGTGCAGCGCTTCTCCGCGCTGGCCTGACCGGAGCCACTGACCTGACCGTCAGCCCTTCTTGGGACCAGGACCCTTGCCCTTGCCGTGCCCACCCCCCTTCGGCCGGTCTACTTTGCTTTTCCCTTGCCGTTCTCCTTGCCCTTGGACTTCGGCGCGGCCTTGGGCTTCGGTTTCGCCGGCGCCGGTTTGGCCTTCGCCGGCCCGCTCTTGGTGGTGGTCTTGGTGGCCGGCTTGACCGGCGTCTTCACCGGCGGCGCGGTGGTCGGCGCCGAACCGGCGATGCCGGAGACCTGCACGCCGCAGGTGCTGCCGCCGAGCGTGAACTCCACAGGCAGCGTGTTGCTCCCGGTGTAGCGGCCGGCCAGCGTCAGCTTCGTCGACGCGCCGGGCGCCAGCGCCGGGTCCGTCGCCGGTGCGGCGATCGAGACGGTACGCCCCACCTGACGTGCCGTCGGCTGGGCCGTGGTCACCGTCTGCTTGCCGGGGAACGTGAAGTTCATGGTCCAGCCGCGCAGTTCCCGGTCGCTGGTGTTGGTGAGCGTCAGCTCGGCGGAGAAGTCCTTGCCGGTGTCGCGGCGCAGCGAGTAGTCGACGGCGCAGGGGATCGGCTCGGGCATGCTCATCCGCGCCTCGGTCGGCTCCACCCCGCCGCTGGCCGGGCTCCGCGACGTCAGCCCCCACAGGGTGGCGGTCACCGCGACCAGGCCGACGGCGGCCACGCCCGCCTCCACCTTGCGCCGCCGCGCCACCGCCCGCCTCGTGCGGGTCCGCACCACCGAGAACGGCAGCGCGTCCGTCTCCGCCGACCACGGCAGGATCGTGGTACCGGCGTTCTCGGCGAGCGCCGGGTCCATCCGGCCGAACGCGGGCGACACCGGCACGATCGCCGCGATACCCGCGGCCTCGGCGAGCGTACGGGCCACCTCGGCGGTCGCCGGGCGGTCCTCGGGGCGCTTGGCCAGGCACCGCTGCACCAGCGCGGCGACCGGCTCGGGCAGCCCCGGCACGGCGGGCATCGGGTCCGGGTCGCGGTACATGTGGGCGCGCAGCATCTCGGTGGTGGTGCTGGCCTGCCACGGCAGGCGGCCGGTGAGCATCCGGTAGAGCAGCAGCCCGACCGCGTACACGTCGGTGGCGGGCGAGACGTGACCGTTGTCCAGCCGCTCCGGCGCGAGGTAGGCCGGCGTGCCGAGCAGCGCGCCGTCCGGCCCCTTGTCGCTCTCCCCCACCAGCGCCGAGATGCCGAAGTCGACGACCTTCACCCCGGTCGGGGTCAGCATCACGTTGCCCGGGGTGACGTCCCGGTGCACCACGCCGCGGGCGTGCGCGGCGGCCAGCGCCGAGGCGACCTCCGCGCCGATGGTCATGGCCTCCCGCCAGGGAAGCTGCCCGTCGCGGCCGAGCCGCCCGCTGAGCGGACCGCCGTCCACCAGCTCCATGACCACGTACGGCACGGTCAGGCCGACCTGCACGGACTCGCCGTAGTCGTACACGTTGGTGATGTTGGGGTGGCACAGCCGCGCGGCGGCCTGCGCCTCCACCCGGATCCGGTGCCGGAACGCCTTGTCGCTGGCCAGCCGCGAGGCCAGCACCTTGACCGCCACCTGGCGGCCCAGCACCTCGTCGTAGCCGCGCCAGACGACCGACATGCCGCCCGCACCCAACTGCTCGACGAGTCGATATCGCTCGCCGAGCAGTTGCACGCCGTTCCTGACCGGTCCACCCATGGTCGGTCCTGTTGCCCGAAGTGGGCCCCGGTACACCTCAGCGGTCGGAATCGGTCAGGAAAGTCACCCGTTCAGGCGGTCGCGAGCAGTTGGTCCACCGGCGCGTAGTCATCGGTGAGCACCATCGCGTCGCCCACCCATGCGGTGACCGCCGCCTCGTCCATCAGCGAGGCCGGCTCCGGCAGCAGCTTCAGGCCGGGCGGGATCGCGGCGAGCGGCAGCGGCGCGTCCGAGGCGACGATCACGAAGTTGGCGCCCTGCTTCCCGTCGATCGCGCCGGGCGGGGCGATCAGCGCGACGTGCGCGAACTCGGCCTTCACGGTGGCCAGTTCGGCCCGGATGAACCGGCCCGGCGGGTAGTCGATGACGTTCTGCACGTAGATCCCGTCCGGGCGCAGCACCCGCCGGATGTCGGCGGCCATCTCCCGGGTCGCCAGGTGCCACGGCACCACCAGGTGGCCGAACGCGTCGCCGACGATGAAGTCGCGGCTGTCGGCCGGCTCGCCGCGCAGCAGCACCCGCGCGTCCCCCACCTCGGCGCGCATCCCCGATCCGGTACGCAGGCCCAGCTCCCGCCGGTCCAGCTCGACCAGGCCGCCGTCCAGCTCGAACACCAGGTTGTCGGTGCCGGGCCGGGTCGCGGCCAGGTAGTGCGGCACGGTGAAACCGCCGCCGCCCAGGTGCAGCGCGTCCATCGGCTGCTTCGCCGGCCGCGCCACGTCCGCGACCAGGCCGATCCACTGCGTGTACGCGTACTTCAGGTGGGTCGGCTCGCCCAGGTCGACGTACGAGTGCTCGGCCGAGTTGAGGTAGAGCGTGCGTCCCTGCGGCCACGACGGGTCCACCTCGACCCGGGCGCAGTGGTACGCGGTCTCCACGTCGCACGGGTTCGGCGCCGCCGCGGTGAGCCCGGCGGCGGCCAGACCGAGCAGCGCCAGCGCGGCCTTGACCCGGCTCGGCGCGGACAGCCCGCTCGGGCCGGCCTGCCGGCGCAGCCAGAAGCCGAGCGCCAGCCCGGTCACGCCGAGCACGGCGGCCAGCCCCAGCACGATGACGGTGCTGGACAGCGCCGCCACCAGCACGAAGCCGGTGCCGAGCGTGGCGGTGATGCCGCCGAGCGTGCCGATGCCGGACAGCTTGCCCACCACCTGCCCGGTCCGGCGCAGGTCGGCGAGCTGGAGCTTCACCACGAGCGGGGTGATCCCGGCCAGCAGCGCGGCCGGCAGCAGGACGGTCAGCGCGGTCAGCAGGAGCACCGCGCTCGCCGCGCCGCCGCGCAGCGCCTCACCGGCGTACCTGACGATCGGCAGCGTGACCGCGGTGGCGATGCCGGCCAGCACCAGCGCCGGGGCGAGCAGGGTGCGCGGGTCACGCCGGTCGGCGAGCCACCCGCCGAACCACGCCCCGTACGCGATGGCGGCCAGCGCCATGCCGATCACCGAGCTGGTCACCTGGAGGGTCACCCCGACGTACGGGCCGACCAGGCGCAGCGACACGGTCTCCAGCACCAGCACGGCACCGCTGGAGAGGAAGACGAGGAACGCGGCGAGCCCGTTGGGCAGGGCCCGGGGCGGGACCGGGGCGTCGGCCACCGGTCCCGTGACGACGTCTGACGATGTGCTGCTCACCGTGGCGATGCTACGCAGCGCTCGCGGCGGGCCGGGTCAATACATCGAGATGTGAACATGGTTTGTGTGGTCCGCCGCCGGGCTGCCACCGCCGCTGTACGCGCGCCAACCGGTGTTCGGCATCCAGATCTGCCGATACCAGATGACGTACATGATGCCGAGCCGGTTCGCGTTGTTCTTCGCCCAGGCGGCGAGGCTGTCGCCGTACGCCTTGTCGCCGCCGGTGGCGGTCTTGTCCTCGAACCCGCCGCTGGCGGCGGAGAAGTCGCAGGCCCGGCCCTTGGGGTGCTCGCCGCCGCCACCGCTGCGGTGACACGAGGCGTAGCGCTTGTAACCGGCCGCCTTGGCCTGCTGGAGCATGTGCAGCGTGCGCGGCGTGATGCAGCCGGACGCGGGCGTCGGGTCGTCCACCGAGCAGGACTCCGACGGCCACGAGCCGTCCGAGCTGCGCGGGGCGGGCTTCGCCGACGAGGAGGTCCCGTTGAAACCGGACCCGGCGCCGGAGCTGACCTTCGCCAGCGCCACCTCGGCGTCCTTCTTCTTGCGGGCCTGCACCGCGACCTGCTTGGCCTGCTCGCGCACCTCGGCGTCGATGGCGAGCTTCGCCTCGGCCGCCTGCGCCTTCGCGTCGGCCAGCTCCCGCAGCCGCTTGCTGTCCCGCTGGGCCATCACGTCCAGCTCGGCCGCGCGCTTGAGGAAGTCGTTCGGGTCGGCGCTGGCCAGCAGCATCGACGTCGCGGTCAGCCGGCCCATCCGGTACGACTGCGCGGCGACCTCACCGGCCTGCGCGCTGAGCCCGACGAGGCGTACCTCGACATCCTTGAGCTGGGCGGCGAGCGCCTTCTGCCGGCGCTTGGAGTTCTCCAGCTTGTTCTGGGCCTCGATGTGGCCCTTCGCCGCCGCCTCCAACGCCGCCCGCAGCTGCTTGCTGCCGCCCTCGTTCGGGGCGTTCGGGCTGGGTACGGCGGCGGCCGGGCCGGCGGCCACGCCGGAGCCGAGCAGCACGGCCACCGCGGCGAGCGCGGCGAGCAGCGACCGCCGGACGCGCCGGCCGGTAGGGCTGGTCCTGGGCACGTGTTGGTCCTTCCGTCGACCGCCGGCCCCCGTACACCGAGCGGCGTCTCCGCCGGCGCCGGACGGCGGCCTGCTGGCGGAGACCGCCGGTCACGATACCGGACCACGCGCGACGCGCCAGGCCGGCGACGGCGTACGGCGTCCGACATCGACGCAGCGTGCCGTGCCCGTCGCACAACGCCGCTCAACCGCCCAGCAGGGCGGCGCTCACCTCGTCCCAGATCTCCGGGCTCGACGCCACGAGCAGTCCCCGGCCGTCGTCGGCCGGGTGGTAGTCGGCGCCGTCGAACCGGCGGGCCACGCCACCGGCCTCGCGCACCAGCAACGTGCCGGGTGTGTGGTCCCACGGCAGGGTGCGCCAGAACAGCACGAACTGCTGCTCGCCGGTGAGCACGTCCAGGTATTCCCGGCCGGCGCAGTGCTGGCCGGGCAGCAGCTCACCGATGCGGCGTCCGCCCTCCTCCACCCGGCGGCGGAAGTCCGGCGGCAGGAACTTCGTCGCCGCGGTGCCGCGCAGCGCGCCCACCCGCGGCTCGGCCGGCGGCGCGCTCAGCGACGCCCCGTCCAGCTCGGTGCCGGCACCGAGCCGGCACGCCGCCATCGTGCCGTCGAGCGGGTCGTACACCCAGGAGGCCACCGGTACGCCGTCGGTGAGCAGCGCCGCCATCAGCGCGAACGGCCGGCGACCGGCGGCGAAGTTGGAGGTGCCGTCGACCGGGTCGACGAGCCACACGTCGCCGCTGCCGCGCAGGTGCCGCAGCAGGTCCGGGTCCTCGGCGACGGCCTCCTCGCCGACCACCACCGAGCCGGGACGCAGCCGCCGCAGGCCCTCGGAGATGAGCACCTCGGCCTCGCGGTCGGCGACGGTGACCACCTCGCCCGGCGCCTTCTCGGAGATGTCGGACGCGTCGAGCCGGCGGAACAACGGCACGACGACCTTGGCCGCCGCCTCCTTCAGCAGCGCGCCGACGTCGTCCAGCAGCGGGTCAGCCACGCGGCGGCAGCTTGACCACGCTGACGAAGAACTCGTCGATCTGGCGGACCACCGAGATGAAGCGCTCGAAGTCCACCGGCTTGGTCACGTAGGCGTTGGCGTGCAGCTGGTAGCTGCGCAGGATGTCCTCGTCGGCCTGCGAGGTGGTGAGCACCACGACCGGGATGCGGCGCAGTTCCTCGTCCTTCTTGATCTCCTTGAGCACCTCCCGGCCGTCGCGGCGGGGCAGGTTCAGGTCGAGCAGGATCAGGTCGGGCGTCACCGCGTCCGCGTACCGGCCCTCGCGGCGCAGGTAGGCGAGCGCCTCGGCGCCGTCGGAGACGACGGTGAGGCGGTTGCGGAGCTTGTGCTCCTCGAACGCCTCCTGGGTCATCAGCACGTCGCCGGGGTCGTCCTCGACGAGCAGGACCTCGATCGGGCTCTTGCCGTCCGCGGGCGCGGTCATGCCACCGTCTCCTTCATGCCACCGTTTGTACCGTGTCGGTCCGCCTCCGCGGGCGGCTCTTCGCGTGCCTCGCCGTCCGGCTGCCGCCCGCCGTCCGCCGGGTCACCGTCGGCGCCCTCGGCGGCCGGCTCCGCGGCGTCCGTCGTGTCCTCGTCCGCCGCCGCCTCCGCCGCCTTGGCGGCCTCGATGTCGGCCTCCAGCGCGGGCAGCGTGAACCGGATGGTGGTGCCCTCGTCGGCGTCGGTGTCCACCCAGACCCGGCCGCCGTGATATTCCACGATCTTCTTGACGATGGCCAGTCCGATGCCGGTGCCCGGGTACGCGTCCTTGGAGTGCAGCCGCTGGAAGATCACGAAGATCTTGTCGGCGAACTCCGGCTCGATCCCGATGCCGTTGTCCCGGCAGCTGATCTCCCACTCGCCGTCCACCAGCCGCGCCGACACGTGCACCTTCGGCGGCACGTCGGGCCGGCGGAACTTCACCGAGTTGCTGACCAGGTTGACCAGCAGGTTCGTCAGCAGCGGTTCCTCGCCGCGGATGGTGGGCATCTCGCCCCAGGTCAGGTCCGCGTCGGCGTACTGCAGCGCCGCCTCGGTCTGCCCCGCCACGTCGCCCATCACCTTGTTCAGGTCGACCTCGGTGAAACCGGTGGTCAGCCGGCCGATCCGGGAGAACGCCAGCAGGTCGTTGATCAGCCGCTGCATGCGCTGCGCGCCGTCCACCGCGAACGCGATGTACTGGTCGGCCCGCTCGTCGAGCTGCCCGGCGTAGCGCCGCTGCAGCAGCTGGCAGAAGCTCGCCACCTTGCGCAGCGGCTCCTGGAGGTCGTGCGAGGCCACGTACGCGAACTGCTCCAGGTCACGGTTGGAGCGGGTCAGCTCCTCGGCCTGCTTCTGCAACTGGCCGTTCACCCACTCGATGCGCTCCCGCGCCTCGCGTACCTCGTCCAGCTCGCGGGCGATCTTCATCCGCATCTGGTCGATGTCGTCGGCGAGCCGGCGGAACTCCGGCGGGCCGGACCCCTCGATGCGGTGCCGGTAGTCGCCGTCGGCCACCTCGCGCACCTGGCCGACCAGGTCGGCCAGCGGGCGGATCAGGATCCGGTCCAGCGAGACCAGCATGACCACGCCGGCCGTCGTCACCACCAGCGCGGCGATGATCAGCAGCACGACCAGCGTGTTGCTCGTCGAGTTGACGCGCTCGGCGGTCTCCTGCCGGACGGTGAGGATCTCTTCCTGGAGCGTGTTCACCGACGTACGGATGCCGTCGAACTGCTGCCGCGTCGCGTCGGTGATCAGCGCCTGTCCGGCCGCGGGGCCGGCGCGTTCGACTGTGGTGATCACCGGCTCGGCCACCTGGGCCCGCCACTGCGCGGTCTCCTGCTCCACCAGTTCCAGCGACCGGCGCACGTCCGGGTAGTCGGCCGACAGGTTCCGGATCGAGGTGACCAGACTCTGCTCGCGCTGCACGCCCTCCCGGTAGGGCTCCAGGTCGCTGCGGTCGCCGTTCACCGCGTACCCGCGAACCGAGGTCTCCTGGTCGAGCAGCACGCTCATCAGCTCCTGCGCCTGCACGCGCAGCGGGCCGGTCTTGAGCAGCACCGCATCGATGTTCTGCCGGTTCTTCGCCGCGACCGCCGCCTCCGCGGCGGCCAGCCCGAGCAGCAGCACCACCACCACGCCGAGGAGCGCGACCACCCGCCGTCGCAGGGTCCACCCCTGCTGGTACGCCTTCACAGGTTCCTCCCCGTAGCCCTTCAACGACCACTACCGCGGGTCACCAGCAACATCGCCACGTCGTCGGCGAGCGGGCCGCCGTTTATCTGCTCGGCCCGCCCGACCAGCCAGGCGGGCAGCTCGGCCAGCGGCACCGCCCGGTTCGCCGGGTCGGCGAGCAGCCCGGTCAGACCCGGTACGTCGAGCCGTTCGTCACCGCCGTCCACCCGGCCCTCGATCAGGCCGTCGGTGTACATCAGCAGGGACCAGTCGTCGGTGTCGAACTCCAGGTCGAAGGCGACCGGGCGGCGCGGGCGTACGCCCAGCAGCAACCCGCCCTTGGCCGGTACCGGCGCGACCTTCCCGCCGCTGAGCAGCAGCGGCGGCGGATGACCGGCGAGCCGTACGGTGGCCCGTGCCGACGCCAGGTCGAGCCGGGTGGTGGCCACCGTCGCGAAGATCTCCTGGAGGCGGCGCTCGCTCATCAGCACCTGCTCCAGCGCGGGCAGCACCTCGTCGTCCGGCACCCCGGCCAGCACCAGGGCCCGCCAGGCCACGCGCAGTTCGACGCCGAGCGCGGCCTCGTCCACGCCGTGCCCGCAGACGTCGCCGACGATGAAATCGATCCGGTCCGGCCGGGTCTGCACCACGTCGTAGAAGTCGCCGCCGATCAGCGCGGCGTGCCGGCCGGGCCGGTAGAACGTGTGCACCGACACCTCGTCGGTGGTCATCAGCGGCTGCGGCAGCAGGCCGCGTTCCAGGCGGGCGGACTCGGCCTGGCGCAGCTCCACCTCACGCAGCCGGCGGGCGTTCTCGTCGGCCCGCTTGCGCTCGACGGCGTACCGCAGCGCCCGGGTCAGCAGGACCCCGTCGACCTGGCCCTTGACCAGGTAGTCCTGCGCTCCCTCGGCGACCGCGACGATGCCCAGGTGCTCGTCCGAGCGGCCGGTCAGCACGCAGACCGCCGCGCCGCTGGCCATCTCCAGCACCCGGCGCAGCCCGTCCAGGCCCTGCGCGTCGGGCAGGCCCAGGTCGAGCAGGACGCAGTCCACGCCCATCACCCGCTGCCGGGCCTCGCTGAGGCTGGTGGCGACCAGCAGGTCGATCATCGAGTTGGTCTCGGCGAGAAGCTCACCGACCAGGAAGGCGTCGCCTTCGTCGTCCTCGACCAGCAGCACCCGCAGCCGCTCGCCCGGCGGTACGCCACCGTGCAGCCCCGCCCCGGCCGACGGCACGCGGACGGCACCCGGCGCGCCGGCCGGCCGCACCGGTCGGGTCACCGCCGCGAGACGCGGGAGTTCGCTGGTGATGTCGGACTCCTTCCGAATGCCCTGCTGATCCTGGCTGACACAACGGTCCCACCCCGACAGCGGCACGGTCGACCCACGATGTTACGCCGGGAGCGCTGTCACGCCCGCAGCGCACCGACCGAGGACTGCCGCCGCGGCCCCCGGGGGTGCAGGATGATCCCACCCCGTTGATCCACCCCGAGGAGTCCCCGTGGGCGCACCCCCCACCCGCCCCGCCGACCGCGCGTTCAGCAGGCCCCGCCGCCGGCCGATCGCCGCCCTGGCCGCGCTCGTCGCGCTGCTCGCCGTCGGGGCGGGCGTCCTGGTCGGCCTCTCCACCCCGACACCACGTCCGGCGGACGCGCCCGCCGGCGACTTCAGCGCCGCCCGCGCCTTCCGCAACGTCGAGGTGATCGCGGCCGAGCCGCACGTGGCGGGCAGCGCCGCAAACGACCGGGTACGCGAGCACCTGGTGGCGACGCTGCGCGGGCTGGGCCTTCAGACCGAGGTGCAGGACGCGGTGGCGCCCGAGGCCGGGCAGCTGTCCGGCGCGGCGGGCGGGGCGACGCTGGCCCGGGTCCGCAACGTGGTGGCCCGGCTGCCCGGCACCGACCCGACCGGGAAGGTGTTCCTGGTCTCGCACTACGACTCGGTGCAGACCGGGCCGGGCGGCAACGACGACGCGGCCGGCACCGCCGCGATCCTGGAGGTGGCCCGGGCGCTGACCACCGGCCCGCGCCCCCGCAACGACATCGTCTTCGTGCTGACCGACGCGGAGGAGGCGTGCCTGTGCGGGGCCGCCGGGTTCGCCGCCTACCACCCGCTCGCCCGCGACGGCGGGGTGGTGCTCAACCTGGAGGCGCGCGGCTCCACCGGCCCAGTGATCATGTTCGAGACGTCCCGGGACAACGCGAAGCTGGTGGAGATCTTCGGCAAGGCCGCCCCGCACCCGGTGGGCACCTCGTTCGCGGTGGAGATCTACCGGGCGCTGCCGAACGACACCGACTTCACCGCCTTCCTCGACCGGAAGTTCGTCGGACTCAACTCCGCCTACATCGACGGCGGCGCGATCTACCACACCCCGCTGGACGTGCCGGCCCGGATGGACCGGGGCAGCCTCCAGATGCACGGTGACAACGCGCTCGGCCTGGCCCGCGAGTTCGGCCGTACCGACCTGGACGACCTGCGCGCCGGCCACGACGACACCTACTTCCCGGTGCTCGGCGGGCTGGTCCGCTACTCCGGCTGGCTGACGGTGCCGCTCGCCGTGGTCGCGCTGCTCGCCGTCGGCGCCCTCGGCTGGCTCCTGCGCATCCGGGGCCGGGCCACCGCCGGCACGCTCGCCGCCGGCTTCGGCCTGACCCTGGCGCCGATCGTCGTGGCCCCGCTCGGCGCGTGGCTGCTCTGGGCCGCGATCACCACGGTCCGGCCCGGGTACGCCGAACTGCTCGACCCGTACCGCCCGGTGGCGTACCGGCTCGCCGTCGTGGCGCTCGCCGCCGCGGTGCTGTTCTGCTGGTACGCGCTGCTGCGCCGCCGCGTCGGCCCGGCCGCGCTGGCGTTCGGCGGACTGGCTTGGCTGGCCGTGTTCGGTGTGCTGCTCGCCGTGGCGGTACCCGGCGGGGCGTACCTGACGACAGTGCCGGCGCTGGCCGGCGCGCTCGCCGGTTTCGCCGCGCTCGCCACCCGCCGCGACGGACCGTGGCCGGTGGTCGCGGTGACGCTCGCCGCCGCGGTGGCAGTGGTGATCCTGCTGCCTCCGGTGGTGCTGCTGTTCCCGGCGCTCGGCATGGGCATGGGCGCGGTAGCCGCGCTCGTCGCGGTGCTGCTCGGCCTCGCCGTACTCCCGGTGGTGGACCTGCTGCACCCACGGGCCGGCGGCCAGCGCGGCCTGCTCGCGCTGCGCGCACGCCGGCTCGGCGCGCTGCCCGCCGCGGCCGCCGCGCTGGCGGCGGTGGTGCTCGCCGGGGTCGGCCTCGCAGTGGACCGCTTCGACGCCGCACATCCCGTGCCGACCCATCTGATGTACGCGCTGGACGCGGGCACCGGGAAGGCGGCGTGGCTGACTCGCGAGGAGAAGCCGCAGCCCTGGACCGACGGCTACGTCGACCGGAGCATCTCGCTGGCCGACGACTTCCCCGGGCTGGGCGACGGCGAGATGCGCGCCGGGCCGGCAACCGCCGCGCCCCTGCCCGCGCCGAAGCTGGAGACGCTCTCCGACAGCACTTCGGGCGACCAGCGTGTGCTGCGGGTACGGGTGGTGCCGCAGCGGCAGGTACGCCTGCTCACGCTGCACGTCGACACCAGCACCGCCACAGTGCGGTCCGCCACGGTGGCGGGGCGGAGCGTGCCGGTCGAGCCGGGCGACGGGAAGTGGGGATTCGGGATCGTGTTCCACGCCCCGCCGCCGGAGGGCGTCGAGGTGACGCTGACGCTCGTGCCGCGCGGCGGTGCCGTGTCGGTGCGGGCGATGGACGCCAGTGACGGGCTGTCCTCCGTGCCCGGGTTCCGGCCCCGGCCGGAGGGTGTGGGCGTGGTCGGCTCGCACAGTTCGGAGATGCTGGCGGTGGCGCGCACGTACCCGCTCTGACCGCCGCTTGATCGACACCAGCGCTTGATCGGCACCATCTCGCCGAAGTGGCGGTATCCCCGCGCGGGGATACCGCCACTTCGGCGTACTGAAGTCGGCATGGTCCCGCGAGCGGGTCTGACAGCGTCGGTGGATCTCCCTAGCATCGGTGCCGTGGGATACAACGTGGAGCCGTCCGGCCGCCTGCACCTTCCCGAGGGCGACGAGGCGGCCGCTCTCGCCGCTGTCCGGGTCGCCTGCTCCCAGCGGGATGGCTGGTTCGACCCGGACCTGCCGCCCACGCCCGAGACGTTGACCGACATGGCGTGGGTGGGTGCGGCCACGTTCGTCCGCGACGGCGACTGGATCGAAGTCGGCCAAAGCCGGGACGACTTCAAGTGGTCGGGCCAGGCCATCGCCTTCTACGTCGCGCTGGCCCCGTTCGTACGCGCGGGAACCGTCCGGTTCGAGGGCGAGACGGGCGAACGCTGGTCCTACACCTACGCCGACGGCCGGATGACGCAGCAGGGATACAACGGCTGGGACGGCTCCACCGAGCTGGCCGGCTGAGGGCATGGACTTCTTCTGCTACCACCGGGACCGGCTCGGCTCGATGGCGTTGCGGAGTGACCTGGTCGAGGAGCACTGGGCCTACATGGACCGGTACGCGGAGCAGATGATCGCTCGCGGGCCGACCCTCGCCGACGACGGCTCGCCGACCGGGAGCGTGCACATCCTGAGCCTGCCCGACCCTGCCGCCGCCCGGACGTTCGCCTTCGACGAGCCCAACTACCAGGCCGGCGCGTACCGGGACGTGATGCTGCGGCGGTGGTGGAACATGCTGGGCCGCACCATGTGGGAGTTCACCGGGGGCCGGACGGGCGGCAACCGCTACCTGGTACTCGGCCTCGGTCCGGAGCAGAGCGCCGGTCCGGTGCTGCCGCGGCGGCAGGACGACCTGATCGCGTACGGGCCGCTGCTGTCCGACGACGGCGTGACGTGGGTGGGGACGGCGGCGCTGGTGCGGGCGACCGGGCCGGACGAGGCGCGCGCCGTGCTGTCCGCCGACCGGTACGCCGAGGTCGAGGTGCACAACTGGGTGTTCGGCGGACGCCCGGCGTAACCGGCTACTCGTGATCTCCCAACCGGGTCTCACGGTATTCCCTTATGTCGTAGGCGACGTGCGGCTCGGCGAACTGCACAGGCTCTGTCGGTGCGGCGAGGGCGGTTCGCCGACTGGGGCACGCCGCCAAGTGTCCACAGGTGGCTAGGCTGGCGACGTGCCAAGCGATCCGGAGTGTGTACGGCAGGCGTTGGCGATGTGGGACGGTTTCCCCGTTCACCGCGAGCCGCGTCCGATCGTGCTGACAGCGATGGGCGTCACAGCGCTCGACCGACTCATGGTGGACACCCAGTGGCGGGCGTCGTTCGACGCTCCCGGCGTTCCAGAGTCCGACCTGCCGCCGGAGCTCAGGCCGCACGCCGTCAAGTACTGCCGTGACGTGCAGACCGGGGCGCAGAGACCGCTGGCGAACATCATCCGCGGGGACGGGCCGTTCGCCACCGATCGAGGTGTCCGCGAACTCCCGGCGTGGATGATGTACCCCGAGGACCGGCGATGGCCGTTCATCGCCATGGACCCGGACTTCGAACGTCGGATGACATGGCGGCCCCCCGGTGTGGGCGCCATTCATCACGAGGAGGCCATGCTCGCGAACGATGGGCGCACTCTGACGTTCCGGTTCATCGGAACGCCCGCGCAATACGCCGACTACCCAGACGCCCTGGTGCATGAGACGGACACCGCGGTGCTCGTCGAACCGGTGGAGGTCACCCACGACGGGGACGGCATCCGACTGGACTACGCCGAGGATCGCGAGGTGGTGGTGCGCCTGGCCGCGCCGCTCGGCAACCGGGTCCTGGTCGGCATCGGGCACGGCCCCGGAACAACCACCTTCGGCTCCCCCATGACGGTGCTCACCGCGGCCTGATCGTGGGAGCAGACGCAGGCGGCCTCTACTTCCACCGGAAGTGCACGAACAGGCGGCCGAAGTTCTTCGAGTCCTTCTCGACCCGGTGGTAGAGCTGCTTCACGTCCTTCTGGTCGAGGAAGCGCAGCACCTTCTTCTTGAGCGCGCCCGACCCCTTACCCGGGATGATCTCCACGAGCGTGGCCTTCTTCGCGACCGCCTCGTCCATGATCCCGCGCAGCGCACGATCGATGTCGTGGCCCTTGTTGTAGATGTCGTGGAGGTCGAGCTTGAGCTTCACGGTCCCATCCTAGGTACGCGGAAGGGCAGCCCGCCCGGGCTGCCCTTCCGCGTCATCGGTCAACGACCGACCTTGCCCTCCACCCGGCGCAGGGCGGTGGCGTAGTCGGTGTTCGTCGAGTACATCGCGGCCGCGATGCGCAGGTGCCGCAGCGCGTCCACCGGCCGGTTCATCCGCTCCAGCGTGCGGCCGAGCACGTGGTGCGCGTAGTGGTCGCTCGGGTCCCGGTCGACCAGCTCGCGCAGCTGCTCCTCGGCCCGGTTGAGCTGGGCCGACTGGAAGTACGCGCGGGCCAGCAGCTGCCGGACCGAGGAGTTGTCCGGCTCCGCCTCGATGATCGGTTCGAGCAGCCGGGCCGCTCCGGTCGGGTCACCCGCTTCGAAGAACATGGTCGCCCGCCGGTACTCCGCCAGAAGATCCACTCGACCCACCTCCTCGTGTCGCGCCAGGCCCTAGGTCCGACGCTGGCACAACACCGGCGCGAGCGCGAGTGTTCCTGCCCTGCGAAGATCAGGTGGTCGGGTCGTACCGGCCGCCGACCAGGTCCCAGGCCCGGACACCACCGACGATTCCGGCCGTGTTCGGGACGATCACCACGTCGTCGCCCATCCGGGCCACCTGCTCGGGCCGGATCAGCCGCGAGTTGCCGCCGCCGAGATACAGGCGGTCCCACCGGAACACCGGCCGCAGGCCGTCCACCACCTGCCGGATCCGCCGCGACCAGAACGCGTCGCCGAGCCTCCGCCGTTCCGGCTCGCCCACGTACGTGTCGTAGGTGGTGTTCCACCGCACCGGCGCGTGCGACAGCTCCAAGTGCGGCGCCAGCACCCCGCCGTCGAACAGCGCGCTGCCCAGCCCGGTGCCGAGCGTCAGCACCAGCTCGCAGCCGGTCCCGGCGACCACGCCCGCGCCGTGCACCTCGGCGTCGTTCAGCACCAGCGCCGGCACGCCGGACGCCTCGGCCAGCGCGGTGCGCGCGTCGTACCCGGACCACTCGGCCAGAAGCTCGGGGTCGACGCGGCTGCGCGGCCCGGAGCGGGTCACGTAGTGCGGCGTCGCCACCACGACGCCGTGCCGGATCATGCCGGGCATGCCGACGGTGAGCCGGTCCGCCGCAGGCAGGCGGGCGCCGAGATCCAGCAGCGTCTTGACGAACAAGGCCGGCGGCAACGGGTACGGCGTGGGCACGCGCAACGGCCGCGCACGCATGGTTCCGGCGGCATCCAGTACGGAGGCCTTGATCCCGCCACCACCACAGTCGATCGCCAGTGTGGTCACCACGGCTGTGAGTCTCCCTCAGACCGGCGCCGCCGCGAGCGCGGGTCACGGTAATCCGGATGCGCCCGCCGGTAGGCTCGGTCATCTGATGAGCGCCACGTTGATCGCCAAGGACCTCACCGCCGGCCACGGTGACCGCCTCCTCTTCGAAGACCTCGACCTCGTCGTCGCGCCCGGCGACGTGGTGGGGCTGGTCGGGGTCAACGGCGCGGGCAAGTCCACGCTGCTGCGTACCCTCGCCGGCCTTGTCCCCCGCGAGCAGGGCTCGGTCTCGCTCAGCCCGCCCACGGCGACGGTCGGCTACCTGCCGCAGGAGCCGGAGCGCCGGCCCGGCGAGACGGTCCGCGAGTTCCTGGCCCGGCGCACCGGGGTGACCGCCGCGCAGGCCGCGCTTGATGCCGCCACCGAGGCGCTCACCGCCGGGGCGGCGGGCGCCGACGACGCGTACGCGAATGCTCTGGAACGCTGGCTCGACCTCGGCGGCGCGGATCTGGACGAGCGGGCCGCGCAGGTCGCCGCGGAGCTGGGTCTCGACGTGGGCCTGGACCATCCGATGACCGGTCTGTCCGGCGGGCAGGCCGCCCGCGCCGGGCTCGCGTCGCTGCTGCTCAGCCGGTACGACGTCTTCCTGCTCGACGAGCCCACCAACGACCTCGACCTGGCCGGGCTGGACCGGCTGGAACGCTTCGTCACCGGGCTGCGCGCCGGGACCGTGGTGGTCAGCCACGACCGGGAGTTCCTCACCCGCACCGTCACCCGGATCGTCGAGCTTGACCTGCACCAGCGGCAGGTCAAGCACTACGGCGGTGGCTACGCGGCCTATCTGGAGGAGCGGGAGGTGGCGCGCCGCCACGCCCGCGAGGAGTACGAGGAGTACGCCGACACGAAGGCCGACCTGGAGGCGCGTGCCCGCACCCAGCGGGCGTGGATGGAGAAGGGCGTCAAGAACGCCCGCCGCAAGGCCACCGACAACGACAAGATCGGCCGCAAGTACCGCGCCGAGTCGACCGAGAAGCAGGCCGCGAAGGCCAAGCAGACCGCCCGGCTGATCGAGCGGCTGGAGGTGGTCGACGAGCCGCGCAAGGAGTGGGAGCTGCGGATGGAGATCGCCGCCGCGCCCCGCGCCGGCGCCGTCGTGGCCTCGCTCCGAGGAGCGGTGGTACGCCGTGGCGGCTTCACGCTCGGCCCGGTGGACCTGCAGATCGACTGGGCCGACCGGGTGGCGATCACCGGGGCGAACGGCTCCGGCAAGAGCACCCTGCTCGCCGCGCTGCTCGGCCGGCTGCCGCTGGACGAGGGGCACGCCGCGCTCGGCCCGGGTGTGGTGGTCGGCGAGGTCGACCAGGCCCGGGGACTGTTCCTCGGCGACCAGCCGCTGCTCGACGCGTTCGGTGCCGCCGTACCCGATCTGGCCCCGGCGGACGTGCGGACGCTGCTGGCGAAGTTCGGGCTGCGCGCCGAGCATGTGCTGCGGCCGGCGGCGACGCTGTCCCCCGGCGAGCGGACCCGGGCCGCGCTGGCCCTGCTCCAGGGGCGTGGCGTCAACCTGCTGGTGCTCGACGAGCCGACGAACCACCTCGATCTGGCCGCGATCGAGCAGTTGGAGTCGGCGCTGGCCACCTATCCCGGCACGCTGCTGCTGGTGACCCACGATCGGCGGATGCTCGACGCGGTGAGCGTGAACCGGCGGCTGCGCGTGGCGGACGGACGGATCGCCGAACACTGATCCGTGCCGACCGGCGCGCGCGGGTCCACAATGAGCGCATGCTCAAGTGGGAGTACGCGCTGCTGGTCCGCCGCCGCCAGGCCGCCGCCACCGACGCCGGGTGGGAGGTCGTCTTCATCTGGTACGGCCCGGACGGCTCCATGATCGACGTGACGCCGTACGGCGACACCGCGCTGGCCCACCTGAACCGGGCCGGTGACCAGGGCTGGGAACTGGTCGCGATGAGCGAGGACCCGTCGCTGCCGGGCAACAACGAGCTGCACCGCTACCACCTCAAGCGCCCGAAGGCAGCGGCTGCCCAGCCGCGCCAGCGCATGCGAGGCTCCCGCGCAGTCCGCCGCACCCTCTCCCCCTGACCGCCCTCTCCCCCGCCCTCACCGCGCACAACCCGACCCGAGACCGGCGGTGATCAAGGAGTTTGGGTCCATCCACGCCGCGGGCGCCAGCACAAACTCCTTGATCAGCGCCGCAGCCCGAGTCGCGGGAGATCTTGGAAGGAAAGTGCCCCCATAGGGGCCGAAATCTTCCAAGATCTCAGGCACACGCCGGTGATCAAGGAGTTTGTGTCCTCGAGGGCGTCGTCCGGGGACACAAAGTCCTTGATCACGGGCGACAGGCGGGGCGGACGGAGGGCTGGGGGGCGCGGGCCGGGCGGGGCCGACGCGGGCGGGGCGCGGCTGAGCGGGGGCCGGGGCGGACGGGGGCGGGCTGGCGGGGTATATCGGAGCGAATCGGGGGTAACGGGCCGCCGGAGGTGGCGCATGGTGGCGATGGGGCAGACCGCGCTCTCGGGTGAGCGACTCCGGCAGACCGACGGCTTCCTCGCCGAGGCGTGGGCCGACATGGTCCGGCACGACGAGCGGCTGCGCGGGACGGCTGTCGAGGTGCGCTTCGATCGTGGAGTCGCGCACCTGACCGGCGAGGTCGCCGACCCGGAACAGCTACGGCTGGTACGGGAGCTGATCGGCCGGCTGTCCGGCGTACTCGGGGTCTGGTGCCGGGTCACAGTGGCCGGGCAGGCGCCGGTCGTGGTCGACCTGGGCTGCGGCGCGACCAAGCAGTGGCCGGGCAACCTGGGGCTGGACATCTATCCGGCGCCGGGCGTGAACGCGGTCGCCAACCTGGCCGGCTCGCTGCCGCTGCGCGACGACTCGGTGGACGTGTTCTTCGCGGTGCACATCGTCGAGCATCTGATCGATTTCCTGCCGCTGTTCGACGAGTGCCACCGGGCGCTGCGCCCGGGCGGGGTGCTGCACGTGATGAGCCCCTGGTGGCGGCACGTCAACGCGGTGGCCGACCCGACGCACGTACGCCTGCTCGACGTGCAGACGTTCAAGGGCATCTGCGGTCAGCGCCCACCTGGTACGCCGCGCTGGTATCCGCTGCACGTCGGCTGCGACGGCGCCTCGATCTTCGCCGACCTGACTCCCCTGCCGCCGGACGCCCCCGCCCCACCCTCTTCCCACCTGGCCCGCTTCTTCGACTGAAGCCGCGCCGACCGCCCCAGGGACCACCCCGTCGATCATGAAGTTGACGGCACTCAAGGAGATCGACTTCGCCGTCAACTTCATGATCGACGGGGCTAAGAGGGCTAAGAGGGCTAAGAGGGCCAAGAGGGGCACGAGGGCTAAGAGAGGGCGGGTTAGGCGGACTCGCGGAGGGCCACGTGGTGGGGGGCCACCAGCTCGCGCGGTGGGGAGTCGCGGTCTTGGCCCAGGCGGCCCGCCAGGAGCTCTACCGCGAGGCGGGCGATGCGCTCCTTGTCGGGGGCGACCGTGGTCAGCGTCGGGATCGAGAAGCGGCCGTCCTCGATGTCGTCGAAGCCGGCCACCGCGACGTCCTCGGGCACGCGCAGGCCCATCTCGTGCAGGGCACGCAGCGCACCGAGCGCGAGCGTGTCGTTGAAGCAGAAGACGGCGTCGGGGCGTACCCCCGTGGTGAGCAGGTGCCGCATGGCGGCGGCGCCGTCCGCGCGGTGCCAGGCCGGCGCGGGCGCCACCAGGCGATCGTCGTAGGCGATGCCGGCCTCGGTCAGCGCGGCGGTGTAGCCGGCCAGGCGGAGCCGGGCGCTGGCGCCCTCGGGGGTGCACTGGGAGCCGATCGCGGCGATCCGGCGGCGGCCGAGCCCGATCAGGTGGGCGGTGATCTCGCGGGCAGCGGCCACGTTGTCGATCATGACGTGGTCGGCGGAGCCGTGGTCGACGCGTTCGCCGAGCAGCACCATGGGCAGGCCGGCCAGCGCGGCGAGGTCGTCGGCGGTGAGCGCGAGCGGGCTCAGGATCAGGCCGTCGATCATGTGGTCGCCGATCCCGCTGGCGGCCTTGCGCTCCTGCTCGGACCGGCCGCCGGTCTGGTCGATCAGCACCGTCCAGCCGTGGTCGGCGGCGGCGGTGACGACGTGCCGGGCCAGCTCGGCGAAGTAGGGGATGTCCAGTTCGGGTACGGCCAGCGCGATCACCCCGGTGCGCCCCTTGCGCAGGTTGCGGGCCGACAGGTTGGGCCGGTAGTTGAGCGCGGCGATGGCTTCCTCGACGCGGGCCCGGGTGTCGGCGCGCACGTGCTGGTAGCCGTTGACGACGTTGGAGACGGTCTTCACCGACACTCCGGCGCGCTCCGCGACGTCCTTGAGCCTGTGCCGCACTGCACTCCCTTCCGGTGAACGCTGGCCGCACTGTACCGCGCCACGACGACGCGACTGCCTCTTTACACGGGCGCTTACAACGTTGTACAAACCACTGACAGCGGAGTGACAGCGGTCACCCGCACCAGCAGCGAGGGAGAGGTTGGCATCGTGCCGAACGCGCAGCTCACGATCGACCCGGCGTTCCGGGTCGCGCCGGCGGACCGCCGGATCTTCGGTTCCTTCGTCGAGCACATGGGCCGCTGCGTCTACGGCGGGGTGTACGAACCGGGCCACCCCACAGCCGATCGGCGAGGGCTGCGGCGCGACGTGCTGGACCTGACCCGTGAGCTGGGCGTCTCAGTGGTCCGCTACCCGGGCGGCAACTTCGTCTCCAGCTACCGCTGGGAGGACGGCATCGGCCCGGTCGGCGACCGCCCGCGCCGGCTCGACCTGGCCTGGAAGACGATCGAGACAAACGAGTTCGGGCTCGACGAGTTCATGACCTGGGCGGCCGAGGCCGGGATCGAGCCGATGATGGCGGTCAACCTCGGCACCCGCGGCGTGACCGAGGCGCTCGACCTGCTGGAGTACACCAACCACCCGGGCGGCACCCGACTGTCCGACCTGCGCCGCAAGCACGGCGCCGAACAGCCGTACGGGGTGCGGCTGTGGTGCCTCGGCAACGAGATGGACGGACCGTGGCAGGTCGGGCACAAGACCGCCGACGAGTACGGCCGCCTCGCCGCCGAGACCGCCCGCGCGATGAAGATGATCGACCCGTCGATCAGCCTGGTCGCCTGCGGCAGCTCCGGCCGGGGCATGCCCACGTTCGCCGCGTGGGAGGCGACGGTGCTGGAGCACACCTACGAGCACGTCGACTACATCTCCGCCCACACCTACTACGACCCCTCCGACGGCGACCGGGCCAGCCTGCTCGCCTCCGCCGTCGACATGGACGCCTTCATCACCGAGGTCGTCGCCACCGCCGACTACGTGGGCGCCAAGCTGCGGCAGAAGCGCAAGCTGAAGATCTCCTTCGACGAGTGGAACGTCTGGTACCAGTCCCGCCTCCAGTCCGACCTGGACCGGCGCGGCTGGGTCGAGGCGCCGGCGCTGATCGAGGACGACTACACGGCCGTCGACGCGGTGGTGGTGGGCGATCTGCTGATCACCCTGCTCCGGCACGCCGACCGCATCGGCGTGGCCTGCCAGGCGCAGCTCGCCAACGTGATCGCCCCGATCCGTACCCGCAACGGCGGTCCGGCCTGGCGGCAGAGCATCTTCCACCCGTTCGCGCTGACCGCCCGGTACGCCCGCGGCACCGTGCTGCGGACCGAGCCCACCGGCCCCACCTACGAGACCCCGCGGTACGGCGACGTGCCCGCGCTGGACACCGTCGCCGTGCACGACGAGGAGACCGGCGCGCTGGCCGTCTTCGCGGTCAACCGCAGCTCGCAGGACGTCCCGCTCGACCTGGACCTGCGCGGCCTGCCCGGCCTGCGGGCCGAGGCGCACACCACGGTGGCGGCCGGAACCGACCCGGACGCCACGAACACCGAAGCGGGCCCGGAGCGGGTCACGCCCCGGGACCTCACCACTCCCACCGTCGACGGCGGCCGGGTCTCCGTGCTGCTGCCGGCCACCTCCTGGAACCTGCTGCGCTTCGCGCCGGCGTAAGGAAGGGCCCCTTGTTAACGCCTCCGGTAGGAGAAGGGCCCGCCTCAGGGGGTGGGGGTGGGCTCGGGGGTGTCCGAGTGCTCGTGACGGGCGAGCCGGTTCTTGCGGTGGCCGTACCCGAAGTAGATGACCGCGCCGATCAGCATCCAGGCGAGGAACCGCAGCCAGGTCTCCACCGACAGGTTCAGGCTCAGGTAGAGGCACGCCACGGCGGTGACGATCGGCAGCACCGGCGAGAACGGCACCTTGAACGGCCGCTCCAGCTCGGGGCGGCGCTTGCGCAGGATCGGCACCGCGATCGCGACCAGCGTGAACGCGCAGAGCGCGCCGATGCTGACCAGGTCGGCAAGCGCGGACAGCGGCAGGAAACCGGCGAGCAGCGCCACCGCGATCGTCATGATCCCGGCGATCCGGTACGGCGTGCCCCAGCGCGGATGCACCTTCGCGATGGCGGGCGGGATGAGCCCGTCCCGGGCGATGGCGAAGCCGATCCGGCCCATGGCCACCAGGTCGACCAGGATCACGCTGGTGAGCCCGGCGACGGCGGCGATGGAGACGAGCACCGCGGCCCAGCCGGCGCCGACCGCCCGGAACGCGGACGCGATCGGCGCGCCCTCGTCGATCTCGGTGTACTTGACCATGCCGACCACGACCAGCGAGACGCCGATGTAGAGCACCGTCGAGATGAGCAGCGTGCCGAGCAGACCCAGCGGCAGGTCCCGCTTGGGCTTGCGGGTCTCCTCACCCAGGTTCGCCACGGCCTCGAACCCGGTGTACGCGAAGAACACCACGGCGGCGGCGGTGAGCACCCCGACGAAGCCGAAGACGGAGGGTTCCAGCCCGAAGATGGCCTGGGTGACCGGTTGCTTGATGCCGTCGTCCCCGGCGCCGGCCGGCTCGGCGGAGGGGATGAACGGGCTGAGGTTGGCCGCCTTGACGAAGAACAGCCCGGCGATGATGACGAAGGCGCAGATCGCCACCTTGACCAGCACCAGCAGGTTGGTGACCCGGGCCGACTCGCGGATGCCGACGATGGCGACCACACCGAGCACCAGCACGATGCCGATCGCGCCGAGGTTGACGACGCTGCCCTCTTCGGCGAACCAGGCGCTGGGCAGGCCGAACAGGTCGGCGAGGTAGCCGGACCAGCCGCGGGCCACCACCGCCGCGCCGAGCGCGAACTCCAGCAGCAGGTCCCAGCCGATGATCCAGGCGACGATCTCGCCCATCGTCGCGTACGCGTAGGTGTAGGCGCTGCCGGCGGTCGGCACGCTGCTGGCGAGTTCGGCGTAGCAGAGCGCGGCGAGCAGCGCGACCAGGCCGGCGATGCCGAACGAGATCACCACGCCGGGCCCGGCGCTGTTGCGCGCCTCGACGCCGGTGAGCGTGAAGATGCCGGTGCCGATCACGATGCCGATGCCGAAGCCCATCAGGTCGACCGCGCCGAGCCGGCGCCGCAGGCCCGGTTTGCCGTCCTCGCCGTCGGCGTCGCCCTGGGCGAGCACGTCGCCGATCGGCTTGGTACGCAGGACCGACATCTGATCACCTCCCCCGCCGTGTGGCCGCCACGGTGGCGGTCTGCGACCGGCAAGCTACCCAGCCGTTTTCCGCTCCAATCCCGCACCGTGTGTCTCGGAATCGTCACGATCCGGCCGAGTCGGACGGCGCGGGACATCGATCACCGGTCGGGGTCTTGCGCCGGGCACGGATAGATGAAAGTTTTCTACCGGCGGCATGGATGGCACGGCGAATCTTGCCGTACGCTCCGCCGCCGACCGTCCCCCCGGACCCGACGAAGGGACCGCACCGCATGAAGGCAACTCGGCTCGGAGCCGCCGCGCTGGCCGCGGCGCTGCTCGGCACGCTGGTCGCCGGCACGCCGGCGCAGGCCGCCCCCGGCGACACCGGCACCGCCACTTTCCCCTCCACCGACTGCGTCACCGACCCGGCCACCCCCAAGCGCCAGTTCCGGGCCATGTGGATCGCCTCGGTGACGAACATCGACTGGCCCAGCAAGGACTCCTGGACCGCACCGGACCAGGTGGCCAAGCAGAAGGCCGAATACCTGGCCTGGCTCGACCTGGCCCAGAAGCTCAACCACAACGCCGTCGTGGTCCAGGTCCGCCCGACCGCCGACGCGTTCTGGCCCTCGCCGTACGAGCCCTGGTCGGAGTACCTGACCGGCGTACGCGGCAAGAACCCCGGCTGGGACCCGCTGGACTTCCTGGTCGCCGAGTCGCACAAGCGCAACCTGGAGTTCCACGCCTGGTTCAACCCGTACCGCGTGTCGATGCCCGCGCCCGGCGGCGCCGGCGCCGACCTGTCGCAGCTGGCCCCGGACAGCCCGGCCCGCCAGCACCCCGACTGGGTCTTCGCCTACCCGCCCGCCGGCGTCGCCGGCAGCCGGCTCTACTACAACCCCGGCGTCCCCGAGGTCCGCGAGTTCGTCCAGACCGCGATGATGGACGCGGTCAAGCGGTACGACATCGACGGCGTGCACTTCGACGACTACTTCTACCCGTACCCGAGCGGCACCCACCAGGTGCCCGACGACGCCACGTTCGCGGCGCACAACCGGGGCTTCACGGACAAGGCCGACTGGCGGCGGGACAACATCAACCTGCTGATCCAGGAGATGAACGCCAAGATCAAGGCGGTCAAGCCGTATGTGAAGTTCGGCGTCAGCCCGTTCGGCATCTGGCGCAACGCGTCGGCCGACCCGAACGGTTCGGACACCACCGGCTCGCAGTCGTACGACATCATCTCCGCCGACTCCCGCAAGTGGGTCAAGGAGGAGTGGATCGACTACATCGTGCCGCAGCTCTACTGGTACATCGGCCAGTACCCGGCCGCCGACTACGCCCGGCTGGTGCCGTGGTGGGCCGAGCAGGTGCGCGGCACCGACGTCCAGCTCTACATCGGCCAGGCCGACTACAAGAGCGGAGACCCGGCGTACGGGTCGTTCTGGATGAACCCGCAGGAGTTGTCGAACCACCTGACGCTCAACCGGTCGTACCCGGAGGTGCTCGGCAACGTGCACTTCTCCGCGGTGCAGGTGCGGGCCAACCGGCTCGGCGCCACCGACATCTACGCGGCCGAGCACTACTCCCGCCCGGCGCTGGTGCCCACCATGACGCACCTGCCGCGCAAGCCGCTGCTGTTCCCGGTGGTCACCAAGGCCCAGCGGGAGGCGGACGGGGTACGCCTGAGCTGGCGTCAGCCGGCCGACGGCAAGGGCCCGCTCGGCACCGCCGCGTCGTACGCGATCTACCGGTTCGACGGGCACGGCCTGGCCGGGCGCTGCGACTTCGCGGACGCCTCGCACCTGGTCGGCACCGTCCGGGCCACCGACGGCGCCGTGCAGTCCTGGGTGGACACGACGGCGGCCGACGGCGCCCGGTACACGTACTACGTGACCGCGCTGGACCGGCTGGCGAACGAGAGCCCGGCGAGCCCGCCGCGCTTCGTGCGCTGATTCACCCCGAATGCCCCCGGGCCGCCTCGCCGGCCCGGGGGCATTCGTCTGTTCAGGCGGATGTCAGCGAGCCGTTCCCCGAGGCATCGCCCCAGCTCACCCCTTTGATCGACACTTGTCGACATCCGGAGATCCCGGCCACCACCCCCGGAGGTTCCCGTGTCCCGTCGACTCGCCACCACCCTCGCCGCCGGCGCACTCGCCCTGCTCACCATGCTCGGCCTGGCCACACCGGCCGCCGCCGCGGTGAGCACCCAGCAGAAGCTGTCCGTCCTCACCAGTTGGACGCAGACCAGCGCGTCCAGCTACAACGCCTGGAACAGCGCCCGGCAGAACCGGGCACCCTGGACCGAGTACGGCTTCGACTGGTCCACCGACTACTGCTCGTCCAGCCCGGACAACCCGATCGGGTTCAACTTCAAGCTCTCCTGCTACCGGCACGACTTCGGCTACCGCAACCACAAGGCGATGGGCGTCTTCTCGTCCAGCAAGTCCCGTCTGGACAGCGCCTTCTACGCGGATCTCAAGCGGGTCTGCGCCACGTACAACGCGGTGGTCCGGCCCGCCTGCTACAGCCTCGCCTGGACGTACTACCAGGCGGTGAGCGTCTTCGGCTCGGTCGCCGCGGTGTCGCAGGCCGACCTCGACCGCGCCGCCCGGATGAAGGCCGACGCCCAGCGCCGCGCCGCCGCGCCCGCCTGACGCACCGCACGGGGAGTCCGCCACCGGGCGGGCTCCCCGCCGCGCTCAGCCGGCCGACCCGCCGCGCCCGGCCGGCTCAGCCCGCAGTGCTGCGCGGCTCGAACGCCGGCCACGAGCCCGGCGTCTGCGTGCCGAACCGGGGCGAGTCGGCGGCCAGGTCCGGGTGCTCGACGTGCAGCGCCAGCGCCGCCACCTCGTCCAGCCGCAGCCCCGTACCGGCCCCGTAGGCGGCGTCGAACGCCTCGTCACCCAGCACCCGCCGCAGTTCCGCCTGCCGGGCCGACCAGTACGGGCCGTATATCCCCGGCGTAGCCCGCAGGTTCGCCCGGGTGGCCTGCGCCGCCCCGAACAGCCGGGCCGCCGCCAGCGCGTCCCCGGCGAGCGCGCAGCGCACCGCTATCGCGTTTATCGTGTCGCAGGCCCGGCCCAGGTAGCCGTGGCTCATCCGGGACCGCAACGCCACCAGCAGGTGCTCGTGCGCGGCGACCAGATCACCCCGCGCCAGGGCCACCATCCCGAGCAGCATGTCCACCGACCGGCCGCCCCGCTCGGCCGGCCGGGCCGCCTCGACCGGGCGGGCCGCGGCGAGCAGGTCGGCCGCCTCGTCCAGCGCGCCCCGGCGCCAGAGCAGCTCGGCGAGGTTGTAGACGGCCAGCAGCGCGTCCCCCACCACGTCCTGCGCGTACGCCCAGTCGATCACCTCGCGGCAGATCCGCTCCGCCTCGGCGAACTGCCCCATGTCGACGAGCGGCGCCGCGCGTCCGGCCAGCACCCGGGCCAGCAGACCCCGGTCGCCGGACTGCCGGGCGGCCGCCTCGGCCCGCTGCGAGTACCGCAGCTCCTCGCCGAACTCGCCGTCCGCGCCCGCGTGCAGCGAGTGCATGTGGTACGCGGCGGCCAGCTCGGCGTCCGGCATCGGCTCACCGGTCTCGGCGAGCCGGCCGTAGAGCCGGAACAGCCACAGCCGCCCCTCCCGGGCCAGGCCGCGCTCCCGCCACCACTGATCCAGGTCACCGGCGAGCGACAGACCCGACCGGGCGCTGCCGCCGGTGGCGCACCAGCGCAACGCGGCCCGCAACTCGTTCGCCAGCGGGTCGAGCGCGTACAGGGAGAGCGTCACCGGGCGGCCGTCCGGGCCCAGGTGCGCCCGGTCCAGCGCGTGCCGGCACCAGGCGACGTGCCGGTCCCGGGCGCTCTGCTCCTCGCCCGCCTCGACCAGCCGCCGGGCCGCGTACGCGCGGATCGGGTCGAGCATCCGGTAGGTGCTGCCGGACGCGTGCGGCTCGGCCAGCACCATCGACTTGTCCACGAGCACCGAGAGCGGGTCGAGCGGGTCCTCGTCGAGCAGCCACTGCACGGTCGGCAGGTCCACCGGGCCGGCGAACACCGCCATCCAGCGCAGCAGCCGGGCCGAGCGCGCGCCGAGCGTCCGGTACGACCAGGTCACAGTGGCCTGGATGGTCAGGTGCCGCTCGCTCGCCGACCGCTGCACCGCCCGCGTCGCCGGAGTGGGCGGTGCGGCGCCGGTCGCGGCGGCCACCAGGTCCACCGTGTCCTGCTGGTTGCCGCTCCAGCCCGCCTCCACCGGCGGCGGTTCCGCCGTCTCCCGCCCGGCGTCGAGCGTGCCCAGCATGTCGTCCAGCCGCTCGGCCAGCTGCCCGGCCGAGAGCACCCGCAGCCGGGCGGCGGCAAGCTCTATGGCCAGCGGCAACCCGTCCAGACGGCGTACCACCCGGTGCAGGTCCGCCTGCTCGGCCGGCTCCGGCGCCCGGCCGCCGCGGGCCACTGCGGTACGGTCCAGCAGCAGCGCCACCGCGTCGCTCCCCCCGCCGTCGGGACCCTCGTCCACCGACAGCGGCGGTATCCGCCACACCACCTCGCCGGGCACGCCGAACGACTCCCGGCTGGTCGCCAGCACCCGCACACCCCGGCCACCGGCGAGCAGCCGGCCGATCACCTCGGCCGACGCGGCGGTCTGGGCGTCGCAGGTGTCGAGCAGCACGAGCATCCGGCGCGGCGCCGCGTACTCGACGAGGGTGTCGACCATCGGCCGGCCGGGCTCCGGGCGCAGGCCGAGCACGGCGGCGATCTCGAACGCCACCAGCCCCGGGTCGGTCACCGCGGCGATGTCGACGAACCAGACGCCGTCCGGGTAGTCCTCGACGAGTCCGGAGGCCAGCTCCACCGCCAGCCGGGTCTTGCCGGCGCCGCCCGCGCCGAGCACCGTCACCAGCCGGTACGCCTCGACCAGCCGCCCCAGCTCGGCGCGCTCGGCCTGCCGGCCGACGAACGAGGTGACCTGGGTGGGCAGGTTGTGCGCCGTCGCGTCGGCGGTACGCGGACGCGGGAACCGCCGCTCCAACCCGGGCGCGACGAGCTGGAACAGCCGCTCCCGGTCGTCGAAGCCGCGCAGCCGGTGCAGTCCGAGGTCCAGCAGGGACACCCCGTCCGGCAGCGGGTCGGCGTGCCGGGCGGTGGCGGCGGAGCAGAGCACCTGCCCGCCGTGCGCGGCGGCGGCCACCCGGGCGGCCCGGTGCACCTCGGGGCTGGCGTACTCGCCGTCGCGGGGCTCGGCGTAGCCGGTGTGCAGTCCCATCCGTACCCGGGGGGTGGCGTCCGGGTTGGGCCACTCGTGCCCGGCGAGCGCGCGCTGCGCGGTCAGGCAGGCGCGGACCGCGGCGGCGGCGTCGGGGAACGCGAGGAAGAACGAGTCCCCCTCGGTCAGCAGCTCGGCCCCGTCGGTGCCGGCCAGGGTGTCGCGCAGCAGCCGCCGGTGCTCGTGCAGGACCGGGCGGTAGACCGGGCCGAGCATCCGGGCCAGCCGCGTCGAGCCCTCGATGTCGGTGAACACGAAGGTCACCCACCCGCTGGGGAGGTGGTGTCCTTGCGACATACGTCGAACCTCCGCCCGGTGACGTCGGGTTCATGCTGCCCTATGGTCGTGCCGTCACGCATCGTGAGAACGGCTGGGCAGATTCCGCCCCAAGGTGCCAAAAGATCACACCGGCGGCAAGACCCCGATCGACCCGCGGGACGGAAGGCGGAAAGTCAGCAGCCGCAGGAGCCGCCGCAGCAACCACCGCCGCTGGGAATCCCACCACTCGGGGCGGAGCCGCCGCGTCCGGTGACGGCCACCGTGGACAGCAGTTTCACCGTGTCGGCGTGGCCCTGCGGGCAGGCGGCCGGCTGCGCGGCCTCGGCCATCGGACGGCTGACCTCGAAGGTGTCGCCGCAGGCGCGGCAACGGAACTCGTACCGGGGCATGTCCCAAGCGTACGGCCGGGCCTGACGTCGCCACCCGGATGGGTGATACTCGACGGGTGGTGGACGGCGAACGGCGAGCGACGGCCCGGCCCCTGCGACCCGCCGCGCCACCCGACGACGGCACCCGGTCCATCCCGCAGCCCCGCCGCGAGCGCGATTCCCTCCCCCCGAACCCGCCCGCCGACCCGCCCCGCGACGCAGGCGCGGCAGCCGACGCGGGCGCCGCAGCCGATGCGGGCGCCGCAGCCGATGCGGGCGCCGCAGCCGATGCGGGCGCCGCAGCCGATGCGGGCGCCGCAGCCGATGCGGGCGCCGAGCCAGGCGCGAAGACCGACGCCGAGCCCGGGGCGGACGGCGGGCGCGAGGGGACCGACGCCGGGCCGGAGACGAAGGCCGAGGCGGCGGCCGAGAGCGGCGGACGACGCCGGCGGATGCCGTTCGCGCACGCCGTCCGGACGCGCCCGACACAGCTCACCGTCGGCGCGGCCCGGGCCACCCGCGCCTGGTCCCGGCGGCCCGGCGGCCGCACCACGCTGCCCGCGCTGTTCCTGCTCGCGCTGGTCGCCGCCGCCGCCACCGCCGGTGCGGTGGTCGTGCCGGCGGCGGTCGGCCGGCCGGAGACGGTCGCCGAGGCCACGCCGTCGCAGAGCGTGCCGCAGACCGCGGCGGCGCCCGCCACGCCCCCGCTGCCGGAGCTGACCGGCCTGCCCGGCACCACCGCGCCGACCGGCACCCCGCTGCCCGGTGCGACCACCGCCCCGGTGCTGCCGGCCGGACGCCCCGCCGACGCGCTCACCGGCTGGGCGCAGCGGGTCAGCGCGGTGACCGGCGTCCCCGTGGTGGCGCTCCAGGCGTACGCGTACGCCGAACTGGTGCTCGCCCAGACCAACCGTGGGTGCCAGCTGAGCTGGACCACGCTGGCCGCCATCGGGTACGTCGAGTCGCGCCACGGCGCGGCGAACGGCGCCACGCTGCAGGCCGACGGCCGGGCCCTGCCGGAGATCAAGGGAGAGCCGCTCGACGGGCAGGGCGGCCGGTCCCGGATCCTCGACACCGACCAGGGGCTGCTCGACGGCGACCGGGTCCACGACCGGGCGCTCGGCCCGATGCAGTTCATCCCGACCACCTGGCAGGAGATCGGTGCGGACGCCGACGGCGACGGGGTGAAGAACCCGCACGACATCGACGACGCGGCGCTGGCCGCCGGGCTCTACCTGTGCAAGGGCGGCCGGAACATGACCATCCCGGGCGACTGGTGGGGCGCCATCCTGTCCTACAACGATGTGCGTCGGTACGCCCAGGCCGTCTTCGACAAGGCCGACGAGTACGGCAGGCTCAGCCGCAACGTGAGGTGACGGCTCGCGTACATTCGCGGACTGAACCCTTCCCCCCGGCTGCCGTTGACGGCAAGCTAGACGGGTGATGGTGCGCGAGTGGGATCCCAGGACCGCGTCGTCCGCCGAGATCGCGTCCCTGCTGGACACGCTGAACGCGGTCCTGGCGGCCGATCTGCCGCAGGATCCGCCTTGGCGGGAGAGCTCCATGCGGGAGTATCTGTCCGAGGTGATGCCCGGCGAGCGGCGGATCTCGTGGGTCGCGCAGGACGACGCCGCCCCGGACGGCACGGCCGGTGCGATCCTCGGGCATGTGCACGTGCTGCTGCTCGGCGGTATCGGCGTGCTCGAGGTGCTGGTGCACCCGGCGGTCCGGCGCAGCGGGATCGGCCGTGAGCTGGTGCGGGTGGCCGCCCGCCGGGTCTGGGACGAGGGCTTCCAGTCGATCGGCGTGGAGGTGGTCGGCGACACCCCGGCCGTCGGGTTCTACGAGTCGCTTGGCTTCACCCGCGACTACGTGGAGACCCGCAGCGTGCTCGACCTGCGCTCGGTGGACTGGCCGGCGCTCACCGAGATGGCCGCCGAGGTCGGCGCGGGCTACCGCGTGGAGTTCTGGCCCGGTGGCCCGCCGGACGAGCTGATCGAGGCGTACGCGCGGGCGAAGGCCGAGGTGCGCGACTCCGACGACGTGGAGCTGCGGCCCAGCTCCTACGACCCGGACCGGCTGCGCGACAGCCTCGCCACGCTGCACCGGCGCGGCATGAAGCCGTACATCGTGCTCGCGTTGCACGAGCAGACCGGCGAGGTGGCCGGGTTGACCGAGGTGGTGGTGCCGGCGCAGCACCCGACCCGGGCCGACCAGTACGACACGATCGTCGTCCACGACCACCGCGGCTACGGCATCGACCGGGCCATCAAGGCGCGGATGCTGCTGGAGCTGCGCTCGGCCGAGCCCGAGGTGGCCGAGGTGCAGACCTGGAACGCGCAGGACAACGAGTCGATGCTGAAGGTCAACGCCGAGCTGGGCTACCGCCCCGACCGCGACTGGTGCGAATACGGTGTGGACGTCGCCGAACTGGTGCACCGGCTGGACAGTCACCGCTGACCGTTCACCGCCCGGCCATCGAAGGGCTGGACGGTGTACCCACGAGAGCCTTAACGTTCGTTAGTTCCTGTCCACCCATCGTGGAGGCCCCATGCGCCCGCGCCGCACCCTCGCCGCGCTCGCGACCACCGCCGCCGTCACCCTCACGGCGATCGCTGTCGCACCCACCGCGGCCAGCGCCGCGCCCACCGACCTCTTCATCTCGGAGTACGTCGAGGGGTCGTCGAACAACAAGGCCGTCGAGCTGTACAACGGCACCGGCGCCCCGATCGACCTGGCTGCCGGCGGCTACCAGCTCCAGCTCTTCTTCAACGGCGCCACCACCTCGACGAACGTGGCCCTGACCGGGACCGTCGCCGCCGGTGACGTGTTCGTCTTCGCCGCCGCGGCGGCCGCGCCGGCGATCCTCGCCCAGGCCGACCAGACGTACTCCGGTTCGCTGTTCAACGGCGACGACGCGATAGTGCTGCGCAAGGGTGGCACGGTGGTCGACTCCCTCGGCCAGGTCGGCGTCGACCCGGGCACCGAGTGGGGCGGCGGGCTGACCAGCACTGCGGACAACACGCTGCGCCGCCTGCCCTCGGTGACCGCCGGCGACACCGACCCGGCGGACCCGTTCGATCCGGCCGCGCAGTGGGCCGGCTTCGCCACCGACACGTTCGACGGGCTGGGCAGCCACACCGTCGGCGGCGGCGGACCGGTCGACCAGCCGGCCACCCTGGCCTGCGGCGGCGCGCTGACGCTGTCGGCGGGCGCCACCGCGACCCGCGAGGTGACCGCTACCGACGCCGACGACACGATCACCGACCTGGCGGTCACCTCGGTCGTGCCGGTGCCGACGAGCGGCTCGATCAGCCGTACCGCGTTCACCCCGGCGACCGCCGACGGCGGCACGGCCACCGCGACGCTGACCGCCACCGGCCTGCCGGCCGGTGGCTACGCGGTCACAGTGACCTCCACCGACGCCGACGGCGACAGCGCCACCTGCACGCTCACCGTGCAGGCCACCAGCGTGCTGTCGATCGGCGAGGTGCAGGGCCGCACCGCCGACGACGAGGACGGCCGCACCGACCGGTCGCCGCTCGCGCCGGCCAGCGGCAACGGCACCAGCTCCACGCTGTACGACGTACGCGGCGTCATCACCGGAATGTCGCTGACCCGCAGTTCGGCCGGCGCCGACCAGTGGGGCTTCTACCTCCAGAGCCGGCTCGGCAGCTCCGACGGCGACCCGCTGACCTCCGACGGCCTGTTCGTCTTCATGGGCTCGTTCACCACGCTGATCGGCGGGTACGCCCCGACCGTCGGTGACGAGGTCGTGCTGCGCGGCCGGGTCTCCGAGTACTTCAACCAGACCCAGCTCTCCGGCGCCTCGCTGGTCCGCAAGCTGGACTCCGGCCTCGACGTGGACACGGCGGTCCGGGTCGACGACGCGGTCCCGCCGGCCGAGGCGGCCGCCGCCGACCTGTTCTGGGAGCGGCACGAGGGCGAACGGATGCGGGTACGCGCCGGCAGCGGCGTCTCCGCGCCCCGGCACATCTACTCCTCCACCGCCGACTCCGAGATCTACGTGCTGGACCGCGAGGACCCGATCATGAAGCGGTCCGACCCGTACGCCCGGCGGGTGTTCCGGGACGCGCACCCGCTCGACGACATCCCCGGCACGCTGTTCGACAACGGCAACAACCAGCGCATCCTGCTGGGTGCCGGCGGCGTGAAGGCAACCGCCGGTGACTCCCGGGCGCTGCTGCCCGAGGCGCGCACGTTCGACACGCTCACCGAGGACGCCTACGGCTCCGTCTCGTACGCGTTCAGCAAGTACAGCGTGCAGCCCGAGCAGCTCACCCTGACCGGTGGCGCCGACCCGGCCGCGAACCACCCGCCGCAGCCGGCCGACCGCGGCAGCGAGGTAGCGATCGCCACGTACAACGTGGAGAACCTGTACGACTACCGGGACGACCCGTTCGACGGCTGCGACTTCGCCGGCAACACCGGCTGCCCCGGCGTCAGCCCGCCGTTCGACTACGTGCCGGCGAGCCCGGAGGCGTACGCCGCCAAGCTCGCAGTGCAGGCCCGGCAGATCGTCCAGTCGCTGCACAGCCCGGATCTGATCCTGGTGCAGGAGGCCGAGGACCAGGACATCTGCTCGGTGGTCGACGGCGCGCTCGCCTGCGGCGACACCAACAACGCCGACGGCGCGCCGGACACCGTGCAGGAGCTGGCGCTCGCCATCGCCGCGAACGGCGGCCCGGCGTACGCCGCCGCGTACGACCGGACCGGCGCGGACGCCCGGGGCATCGCCTCGGCGTTCCTCTACCGGACCGACCGGCTGACGCTGGCCGAGGCGACCGCCACGGACCCGCTGCTCGGCTCCGCCCCCACGGTCCAGTACCGCTCGGCGGCGCTGCCGTCCAACGCCGACGTGCAGAACCCGAAGGCGCTCAACGCGGTGCTGCCGGCCGACGTGGACCGGTCGACCGGCGTGGACGGCAGCAACGTCTACACCCGCGCGGCGCAGGTGGCCCGGTTCACCGTGAAGGCCGGCCCCGGGGCGACCGAGCGGTTCACGCTCTGGGCGGTCGCCAACCACTTCTCGTCCGGGCCGGACAGCCGGGTCGGGCAGCGCCGTGAGCAGGCCGCGTACGGTGCGGCGATCGTGCAGGCGGTCGAGGCGAGCGACCCGAACGCCCGCGTGGTCTACGGCGGGGACCTGAACGTCTTCCCCCGCCCGGACGACCCGATCGCCACCGCCCAGAACCCGACGCCGTCGGACCAGCTCGCCCCGCTGTACGAGGCCGGGCTGCACAACCTCTGGGACGACCTGGTGGCGGACGTGCCGGCGTCGGCGTACTCGTACACCTTCAGCGGTCAGGCGCAGACGCTGGACAACCTCTTCGTGAACGACCCGTTGCACGACGACCTGGTGCAGGTACGGACGGCGCACATCAACGCCGACTACCCCACCGACGCGCCGGAGCTGGGCGACCGGGGCGCCAGCGACCACGACCCGCAGGTGGCCCGGTTCCGGTCGCGCGCCTCGCTGCGGGTCGCGGACACCTCGGTCGCCGAGGGCGACAAGGGCACCAGCGCGATGACGTTCACCGTCACCGTGTCCCGCCCGCTCTCCGAGCCGGCCCTGATCTGCGCGACCACGTACGGCACCACAGCTCAGGCCGGGTCGGACTACGACCCGTACGTGGGCTGCCGGGTGCTGGCCGCGGGCCGGACCTCGCTGACGTTCCCGGTCACCGTGCGCGGTGACCGTAAGCGCGAGGCGGACGAGAAGCTCACGCTGTACGTGGCCGGCGTGCCGGGCCTGCGGCTGGCCGACCCGTCCGGCGTCGGGACGATCCTGAACGACGACTGAGCGGTGTGCCGCGCGGCGGCCCGTCGATCCCCTCATGGGCGGATCGGCGGGCCGCCGCGGTATCCGCACCGTTGCGGGTCGGGCGGGGGCGGCACACTCCGGTACTTGGCCACCCGCACCTCCCACTGGCTGCGGCGGCGCAGCCAGTCCCGGACCTCCCGGTTGCGGTAGAACGTCTCCGGCGGGCGGGCCAGCCCGTACCGGTCGGCCCACCACTCCCCCGGCTCCGGGTCGGTGACGATGTCGAGGTGGGACGGGTACCGCCGCTCCGCGCCGTCGCGCAGGTCGGCCCGGTCACGCATCGGCTTGAGCACCCGGCCGGCCTCGTCGACGACCACGAGCCGGAAGCCGGCCGTGCCGACGATGCGCGACAGCATGGCCAGGCTCGGCGTCAGCGTCCCCGCCTCGATCCGCCCGATAGTGCTCGGATGCACCCGGGCGAACCGGGCCAGCTCGCGCTGGCTGGTGTCGGCCCGGCGACGCACCGCACGGACGATCCCCGGTGCCGGGAACGGCACGTCGAACGGCTCGGTGAGCAGTGCCGGCCCGTCGCCTGCCGCTGCTGCGGCGGGCACGCCGGCTGCGGCGCAGGCTCCCGTGCCCGTGCCCTCGGCGGCAGCGGTGCCGGCGGCGGTGCTGCTGCCGGCGCCTGCGGCGGTGCCGGTTGCGGTGGCCGCCTCCGGCTCGGTGTCGGCGATGTCTGTCACGCCGCCCACGGTCCCGTCTCCCGCACCGGCCCGGCAACCCCGCTCGCCGCGCCTGTGGAAAACCCGGGATGCGGCGTCCGACTCCGCCCGGCAGCGACCGCCAGCACACACGGAGGGTCACAGTCACTCAGCGTGAAGCAACGCTGCGGAAGCGAGCGAGCCAGTGCCATTACAAACGCGACTTAAGCGGACACAATCCTCGCAATCACCACGGCAGAGATAACTACCCCGGCAGACTTTGCTCTGCAGCCACCGAGGCACCGCTCACGATTCGTGACAGTTGCGCCCATGGCTGCAGAGCAAAGTCGGCGAGGGGTGAGGTGTCCCGCCGCCCGAAAAGGCACGCTGAGTGACCGCCTTGGGCTGTGGACGACGCGGCGACCACAACGAGGAACGCGAAACCGGAGAACTCGGCGAGCGGCGGTCAGTAGCGCTCGCGCAGCAACTGGGCGGCCTCGACGGCCCAGTAGGTGAGGATGATCTGGGCGCCGGCCCGGCGGATCGAGGTGAGCGTCTCCAGCATGACCCGCTCCCGGTCGATCCAGCCGTTCGCGGCGGCCGCCTCGACCATCGCGTACTCGCCGGAGACCTGGTAGGCGGCCACCGGGACGTGCACCGCGTCCCGGACCGCCGACACCACGTCGAGGTAGGGCAGCGCCGGCTTGACCATCACCATGTCGGCGCCCTCGGCCACGTCCAGCTCGACCTCGCGCAGCGACTCGCGCAGGTTCGCCGGGTCCTGCTGGTAGGTGCGCCGGTCCCCCTCCAGCGCCGACTCCACCGCGTCGCGGAACGGGCCGTAGAAGGCGGAGGCGTACTTCACCGCGTACGCGAGCACCGACACGTCCTGGTGCCCGGCGGCGTCGAGCGCCTTGCGGACCACGCCGACCTGGCCGTCCATCATCCCGGACGGCCCGACCACGTGGACCCCGGCGGCGGCCTGGGCCACCGCCATGTCGGCGTACGCGGCGAGCGTGGCGTCGTTGTCGACCCCACCGTCCGGGGTGAGCAGACCGCAGTGCCCGTGCGAGGTGAACTCGTCCAGGCACAGGTCGCTCATCACCACAGTCGAGTCGCCGACCTCGGCGATCACGTCCCGGATCGCCGTGTTGAGCACGCCGGCCGGGTCGATGCCACCGGAGCCGGTCTCGTCCCGCGTCTCGGGCACCCCGAACAGCATGATCCCGCCGACCCCGGCCTGGACCGCCTCCGCCGCGGCCTTGCGCAGCGAGTCCCGGGAGTGCTGGAGCACTCCCGGGAGCGACGCGATGGCCCGCGGCTCGGTCAGACCCTCCTTGACGAACATCGGCACGACCAGCTCGGCCGGGTCGACGCGGGTCTCGGAGACCAGCCGCCGCACGGCCGCGTTGCGGCGCAGCCGGCGGGGCCGGATCTCGGGGTACGGCATGACGGGGCCTCCTGTCAGCGGAACCGCAGGGCGGTCGGGCCCTGCACCTTGGAGCCCCGGCGCTGCTTCGCCGGCATGGCGGCGAGCTTCTCCCGCAGTTCGACGGCGTAGGCGGCGAGCGCCTCCACCAGGTCGGGCACCGAGGCGTGCGGCGGCTGCACGTCGACGCGCAGGCCGAACTCGGTGGCGGTCTCCGCCGTCTTGGGCCCGATCACTGCAACAACGGTCCGCGCGTGCGGCTTCCCGGCGATACCGACGAGGTTCCGCACGGTGGACGACGAGGTGAACAGCACCGCGTCGAACCCGCCCGACTTGATCGCGTCGCGGATCTCGGCGGGCGGCGGGGCCGCGCGCACGGTCCGGTACGCGGTCACGTCGTCGACCTCCCAGCCGCGCTCGGTGAGGCCGGCGGCGAGGGTCTCGGTGGCGATGTCGGCGCGCGGCAGCAGCACCCGGCCGACCGGGTCGAGGATCTCGTCGTGCGGCGAGAACTCGGCCAGCAGGCCCTCGGAGGACTGCTCCCCGGAGGGGATCAGCTCGGGCTGGATGCCGAAGGCGCGGACCGCCTCGGCGGTGGCGTCACCGATGCAGGCGATCTTCACGCCGCCGAAGTGGCGGGCGTCGAGGCCGTGCTCGGCGAACTTCTCCCACACCGCCCGGACCGCGTTCACCGAGGTGAAGATGACCCAGGCGTACCGGCCGTCGACCAGGCCCTTCACGGCCCGCTCCATCTGGGCCGGGGTACGCGGCGGCTCGACCGCGATGGTCGGCACCTCGCACGGGATCGCCCCGTACGCGCGCAGCCGTGCGCTCATCACGCCGGCCTGCTCCTTGGTGCGGGGCACCAGCACCTTCCAGCCGTACAGCGGGCGGTTCTCCCACCAGCTCAGCTTGTCGCGGTCGGTGACTGCGGCGCCGACGGTGAGCACCACCCGGCCGGTGAAGCCGAGCGCCGCCGCGACGAAGGAGTCGACGCTCGACGTGGTGGTGTACTGCGTCTCGCCGGTGCCGTCGCCGGTCACCCCGACCGCTGTGGTGCCGTCGACCCCGGCGGCCAGCAGGCCGTCCCGGACGGCGGCCAGGTCACCGGCGTCCACGGCGAGCGCCAGCGAACCCCGCCCGACGGCGGTGGCGAGCGCCTCGAAGTCCAGCGCGGTGACGTCCTCGACGTCGGCGGCGGTGCGTACGCCCGGCAGCGGGACACCCGCGTAGGTGGCCACGCCCTCGGCCTGGCCGACGCCCGGCACGACCTCGAAGTGCGCCGCGGTACGCGCGACCGCCTGCACCTCCTTCACCACCGAGTCGTGGCCGAACGGGTCACCGGCGACGAGGTGCACGGCGTTCTGCCCGGACCGGGCCGCGGAGATCAGCACCTTCGCCACGTCCCCCGGCACGCCCTCGGCGGGGCTGAACTCGGCGTCCGGCCGGGCCTGGGCGCGGACGTGCGCCAGGAGCGACTCGGGTACGCCCCGGTCGTAGACCACCTGGTCGGCGTCGACCAGGGCGTCCAGCGCCCGGCGGGTCAGCAGGCCCGGGTCGCCGGGACCGGCCCCGACGAATGCGATCTGGCCTACGGGCTTACGGGTGCGGGTCATTCTGTGCTCCCAAGTTGCTGGGTCCCCGGGCCGGCCTGTGCGTCCTGGCCGAGGATCGAGTCGGCGCCGAGTTCGAGGAGTTCGGCGGCGAGTGCCTTGCCGATCTCCGCCGCGTCGGCGGGCGTTCCGGTGCGGGACAGCCGGAGGTCACGCGAACCGTCCGGGCTGATCACCGCACCGCGCAGGTAGATCTCCTGATTGACGTCGCCCTCGTCGGTGGGCTCGCCTTCGGCGAGGACGGCGTACGCGGCCACGGGTGCGCTGCATCCTGCCTCCAGGGTGGCCAGCAGCGCCCGTTCCGCGGTGATCGCGGCACGGGACGGTGCGTGGTCGAGCAGCGCGAGCAGCTCGATCACGTCCTGGTCGTCGGCCCGGCACTCGACGGCCAGCGCACCCTGAGCGGGCGCGGGCAGCATGAGCATCGGGTCGAGCGTCTCGGTGATGACGTCGGCGCGGCCGATCCGGTTGAGCCCGGCGCGGGCGAGCACGACGGCGTCGAGGTCGGCGTCCGGGCCGAGCACCCGGCCGAGCCGGGTGTCGACGTTGCCCCGGATCGGGGTGACCTCCAACTGCATGCCCAGCGCGTGCAGCTGGGCGATCCGGCGCAGCGCGCCGGTGCCGACGCGGGCGCCGGGCGGCAGCTCGGCGAGCGTACGGCCGTTCGTCGCCACCAGCGCGTCACGCGGGTCCTGCCGGGGCGGTACGGCCGCGACGTGCAGGCCGGGCGCCGCCGCGGTGGGCAGGTCCTTGTACGAGTGGACGGCGAAGTCGATCTCGCGGGCGGTCAGCGCGTCGCGCAGCGCGGACACGAACACGCCGACGCCGAGCCGCTGCACCGGGGCGGTGGACCTGTCGCCGGCGGTCACCACCTCGACCAGCTCGACCGGCCGGCCGGTGGCCGCGGTGAGGGCCTCGGCGACGTGGCCGGACTGGGCCATCGCCAGGGCGCTGCCCCGGGTACCGAGGCGAAGGGGGGCGGTCATCGCGCACCTCCGGTGGGCGGGACGTCGGCGGCGTCGAACGACGACCGGCCGTCGGAGTCGGTGGCGACCACGTCGGGGACGGTGTCGACCGGGGACGTCTGCGGGACGTCCAGGTCGAACAGTTCGCGCAGCAGCGCCGCGTACTGGTCACCGCCGGGCTCGGCGGCGAGCTGGCGGACCCGTACGGTCGGCTGGTGCAGCAGGCGCTGCACGACCCGGTGCACGGTGCGGGCGACCTCGGCGCGCTGGTCGTCGCTGAGGTCGGGGCGGCGCTGGCCGAGCCGGCGCAGCTCGGCGCTGACGACGTCCTCGGCCCGGCCGCGCAGGGCGGCCACTGTCGGCGCGACGTCGGCGCCGCGCAGCCAGCTCAGGAACGCCTCGACCTCACCGGTGACGATCCGGGCCACCTCGGCGGCGTCGGCGGCGGCCGGTCCGTCGGCGAGGACGGCGGCCATCCGGTCGATGTCGATCACCTCGACGCCGGGCAGCTCGTCGACGCCGGGCTCGACGTCGCGCGGGACGGCCAGGTCCAGCAGGACCAGCGGGCCGCGGTCGGCGTCCCGTCGGGCCAGCGCCCGGGTCACCACGTCGCGGGTGAGCACCGGCTCGGTGGCGGCGGTGGCGGCGACCACGACGTCGACGGCGGCGAGCGCGGTGATCAGCTCGGCCATCGGCACGGCGGACGCGCCGTACGACTCGGCGAGCCGGACGGCACGGGCGGCACCCCGGTTGGTCACGGTGAGCGGGCCGGCGCCCAGCCGGGACAGCGTGGCCACGCCCAGCGAGCCCATCGCGCCGGCGCCGACCACCATGGCGGGCCGGCCGGCCAGGTCGCCGTCGAGCAGCTCGGCGGCGAGGTCGAGCGCGGCGGTGACGACGCTCTGCCCGGCCCGGTCGATGTCGGTCTCGGCGTGCGCGCGCTTGCCGACCCGCAGCGCCTGCTGCATCAGCTCGTGCAGCAGGCGGCCGGCCGAGTCGGCGCCACCGGCGGAGTGGTAGGCGTCGCGGAGCTGGCCGAGGATCTGCGCCTCGCCCACGACCATCGAGTCGAGCCCGGCGGCCACCCGGAAGACGTGGTCCACGGCGGCGGCGTCGTAGTGCACGTAGAGGTGCGGTGCGAGCGCCGCGGGCTGGCAGCCGGCCTGGTCGGCCAGGACCGCGCAGATGTCGCCGAGTCCGCCGTGGAACCCGGAGACGGCGGCGTAGACCTCCACCCGGTTGCAGGTGGAGACCAGGACGGCCTCGGCGACGTACGGCTGGGCGATCAGGCGGTCCAGCGTGCGGGTGAGGTCGGCGGGCGGGACGGCCAGCTGTTCCAGGGTGGCGACCGGGGCGGTGCGGTAGGACGCGCCGACGACGAGCAGTTTCACGTGCCGATCGCCTCCTGGGTGTCGGTTGCCGCGAGTCCGCCGGGCAGGGCGGTGAGGGCGGACCCGCCGGTGGCGGGGAGCGCGGTCAGCGATGCCTTGCGGTGCTCGTGGAAGGACAGGATCTGCAGCTCGATGGCGAGGTCGACCTTGCGCACGTCGACCCCGTCCGGAACCGAGAGTACGCACGGCGCGAAGTTGAGGATGCTCGTCACGCCGACGGCGACCAACTGGTCGGCGACCGCCTGGGCGGCCGGGGCGGGCGTGGCGATGACGCCGATCGAGATCGACTCCTCGGCGACGATCCGGGGCAGCTCGTCGACGTGCCGTACGACCAGGCCGTTGATCACTTCGCCGACGCGGGACCGGTCGGCGTCGACGAGCGCGGCGATGCGGAATCCGCGGTTGGCGAAGCCGTCGTAGCCGGCCAGGGCGTGACCGAGATTACCCACGCCGACGAGCGCGACGGCGCGGCACTGGGTGAGCCCGAGCACCGAGGAGATCTGGTCGACGAGCAGCGCGACGTCGTAGCCGACACCGCGGGTGCCGTACGAGCCGAGGTGGGACAGGTCCTTGCGGAGCTTCGCGGAGTTGACGCCCGCGGCGTTCGCCAGGCCCTCGCTGGACACCGTCTCGTGCCCGGCGTCGGCGAGTGCGTGCAGCGCACGCAGGTATTCCGGGAGCCGGGACACGGTCGCCTCGGGCAGGTCCGGAAGTGCCGGTACGGCACCGGTGCGACCGGGCGCGCCTGGTTGACGGTGCTGGCTCATGAGACTCCGTGCGGTGCGATCCTCGACCAGCGACGGGGGCCGGTCGTTTCGGGACTCCCGCTGGCGACCGAGATTGCCGGCTGTGCTAGCAGGGCGCGTCGGAACTACAGAGTAGGTGTTTGTGAAGGGGTGCACAAATCGCGATCTTGAAAGCTCGCGACGCGCCTTCACCTGCCCCTCCATTCCCGCAAGATCGATCAACCGCGTCTCTCGGCGGCGCGTGGCGATTATTGCTCAATCCAGACTTCCCTGACCAATCGCGCGGGGCCCGTAGCGCTCCGTGACCGGCGTGGCGAGGCGAGTCTCACGTTTTCGAGTAGGGAGAACCCCACCCCGAACAGGCCAGCGTGCGGGATGGGTGGGCGGGGCACGCGCCCATAGCCTCGAATCATGACCGCAGCACCACTGGCCACCGCGCCCACTCCGCTGTCCCCCGTCCACGGGCTCCTGCGCCGCCTCGCCCGCGACACCACCTACGTGCTCGTGGGCTTCCCGCTGGCGATCGTCAGCTTCGTGCTCGCCGTGGTGGGGATCGCACTCAGCGCCGGGCTGCTGGTGACCACGCTCGGCCTGCCGATCCTCGCCGGCTTCCTCTACGCGGCCCGCGGGCTGGCCGACATCGAGCGGCTGCGGCTCGCCGGGGTGCTGGACCGGCCCCGGGTACGCCCGGTCTACCGGACGCCCGAGCCGGGCGCCGGGTTCTGGCGCCGCGTGTTCACCCCGATCCGGGACGCGCAGTCGTGGCTGGACCTGCTGCACGCGTTCGTCCGGCTGCTCGTGGCGCTGCCCACGTTCGTGCTGCTCGTGGTCTGGTGGGTGCTGGCGCTGGGCGGCACGCTCTACATCACCTACGACTGGGCCATCCCGCGCGGCACCGACGACCAGGATCTGAGCCAGCTCCTCGGGATGGGCGACGGCGCGGGCGCGCGGATCACCCTGAACACCGCGATCGGGCTGTTCGCCCTGTTCACGCTTCCGCTGGTGGCGCGCGGCTGCGCCCGGCTCCAGGCCGGGCTGGCGTACTCGCTGCTCACCGGCGTGGCCGAGATGCGGCAGCGGATCATCACGCTGGAGGAGCAGAAGCGGGCCGCCGCCTCGGCCGAGGCGGTCGCGCTGCGGCGGCTGGAGCGCGACATCCACGACGGCCCGCAGCAGCGGCTGGTGCGGCTCGCCATGGACCTCGGCCGGGCCCGCCACCAGCTCGCCGCCGACCCGGAGGCGGCCCGGCAGACGCTCGACGAGGCGGTCGCGCAGACCCGGGAGACGCTGGACGAGCTGCGTGCCCTGTCCCGGGGCATCGCGCCGCCGATCCTGGTCGACAGGGGCCTGCCCAGCGCGCTCGCCGCGCTCGCCGCCCGCGCCCTGGTGCCCACCGAGCTGGCGCTCGACGACGACCTGGGCACCGCCGCCGGCCGGCTCGACCCGGGGCTGGAGAGCACCGCGTACTTCGTGGTGGCCGAGGCCCTGACGAACGTCTCGAAGCACAGCCGGGCGACCGCCTGCCGGGTGGAGGTCACCCGGAAGGTGGGCCGGCTGGAGATCACCGTCACCGACGACGGAGACGGCGGCGCGCACGTGGCCAAGGGGCACGGGCTCAGCGGCATCGCCGACCGGGTCCGGGCGGCCGGCGGCACGCTGGAGGTGGACAGCCCGGCCGGCGGGCCGACCCGGATCCACGCCGAACTGCCGAGGTGACCCGGTTCGCCCGGACTCCGGGCCGTCGCGCGGTGACGCGGCGCGCCCGGTATCCGGGCCGCCGGCCCGGCGCCGGGTCCGGGCGTGATAGACACCGGACCCATGCGGGTGGTGATCGCGGACGACGCCGTACTGCTCCGGGAGGGGCTGGTCCGGCTGCTGACCGAGTTCGGGCACGAGGTGGTGGCGGCCGTCGGTGACGGTGACGCGCTGGTCGAGGCGGTGGTGGCGCACCGGCCCGACGTCTCGGTGGTGGACGTGCGGATGCCGCCGTCACACACCGACGAGGGACTGCGCGCCTCGGTGGAGGCCCGCCGCCGGGTGCCGGGTACGCCGATCCTGGTGCTGTCCCAGTACGTCGAGGTGTCGTACGCCGACGACCTGCTGGACACCGCAGGCGGCGCCGGCGGCGGCATCGGCTACCTGCTCAAGGACCGGGTCGCGGCGATCGACGAGTTCCTGGACGGCCTGGCCCGGGTGGCGGCCGGCGGCACCGTGCTCGACCCGGAGGTGATCAGCCAGTTGCTGGTCCGGCGGCGGCGCGACGACCCGCTGGCGTCGCTGACCCCGCGGGAACGCGAGGTGCTGGCGCTGATGGCCGAGGGCCGCTCGAACACCGCCATCGCCCGGGCGCTCGTGGTGAGCGACGGCGCGGTCGAGAAGCACGTCCGCAACATCTTCACCAAGCTGGACCTGCCCCCTGACGCGACCACCCACCACCGCCGCGTCCTGGCCGTCCTGGCCCACCTGCGCGCCTGACCGGGCCGGTCAGGCGAGCGTGCGGGCCAGCGTCACCGCCTCGCTGAGCGTGTCGGCGGCCGGGTGGCCGCTGCCGCGCAGCCGGTCCGGGTCGGACAGGCCCCCGGTGTAGAGGACGCAGCGGGCGCCGACCGAGGCGGCCGCGTCGGCGTCGTCGAGCGAGTCGCCGATCAGCACCACCTCGTGCCCGCCCAGCCCCAGCTCGGCCAGGTGCTTCTCCAGCCACTCGGCCTTGTGCCCGCCGCCGACAGTGGCGCGCAGCCCGTCCACCCGGCGGAAGTGCGGGGTCAGCCCGTACGTGTGCACGGTCGGCACCAGCTCGTCGTGGAACCACATGGACAGCAGCGACTGGCTGCCCTCCCAGGACTCGATGGCCGTCGTGGCGTCGGCGGCCAGGGCGCAGGTGGTCAGCCCGGCCCGGTACGCGTCGTGGAACACCCGGTCGAGCGTCCCGAACGCCTCGGCGTCCACGGCCCGGCCGAGCATCTCGGCGTAGTAGTCGGCGATCGGCCGCCGGAACCGCACCCGGTGCTCGGCGGCGGTGACCGCCGGCCCGCCGGCGCTGGCGAAGGCGACGTTCGTGGCCTGGACCACCAGGTCGAGGTCGTCGAGGAGCGTTCCGTTCCAGTCCCACACGAGGTGGCGTCGCATACCCGTCACCCGAGCACCATAGTGCTAGAGCTGCGGCGTGGTCAGGTCGCGCAGCAGCCGGTCCTCCTCGACCCGCCAGTAGCCGTGTTCCTTGCCGTCGAGCAGCACCACCGGCAGCCGGTCGCCGTAGTCGCGCTCCATCTCCAGGTCGCCGGTGACGTCCCGCTCGACCCAGCGGTCGCCGGTGACCGCCACCACCCGGTCGAGCGCGGCCTTCGCGTCGTCGCACAGGTGGCAGCCGGGCCGGGTGATCAGGATGAGCCTCGGGTCACTGGACATCGGATACCTCCGTGCGGATCTCGGTCGGCGTCGCCGGGGACGGCACCGCGGGCGCCGGGCGCAGCTCGGTCTTGCGTACCTTCCCGATCGCCGAGTACGGCAGGCTGTCGACGAACTCGACGGCGGTCGGGCACTTGAACCGGGCCAGGTTACGCGCGCAGTGGGCGAGCAGGTCGTCCGCCGTCACCGGCGGGCCGGCCGCCCGGACCACGTACGCCCGCACAGTCTCGCCGGTCCGCGGGTGCGGCACGCCGAGGACTGCCGACTCGGCCACGCCGGGGTGGGCCCGGAGCACCAGCTCCACCTCGTGCGGGTAGACGTTGAAGCCGTTTACCAGGATCAGCTCGCCGAGCCGGTCGACCAGGAACAGGTCTCCGTCGCCGTCGGCGTACGCCACGTCACCTGTCGCCCACCAGCCGTCCGGGTCCGGCGCGCCCCGCCCGTCCGGCCAGTAACCGGCGAACAGGTTCGAGCCGCGTACCACGATCTGCCCGGGGTCGGTGCCCGTCGCCTCGTCGGAGAGGTCCATCTCGTCCTCGTCCGGGGCGTCGGCGGGCACCCCGTCGCGCCACAGCTCGGTGCCGTCGGACCCGACCAGGCGCAGCCCGACGCCGGGCAGCGGGCGGCCGATCGACCCCGGTTTCGGCTCGCCGCCGACGAGCGTCGAGGTGAGCACCGGCGCGGTCTCGGTGAGCCCGTAGCCGACGTGCACCGGATGCCCGGTCAGCTCGGTGAAGCGCGCGCCGGCCGCGAGCGGCAGCGGCGCCGCGCCGCACACCGCGACGCGCACGGAGGCGAGCGCCGCGGCCGGGTCACGCTCCGCCTCGGCCCAGGTCAGGAACATCGACGGTACGCCGACGAGCACCGTGACCCGGTGCCGGGCGATGTCGTCCAGCGCGCCGGCCGGGCCGGGCTCGTCGACGAGCACCCCGGTCGCGCCGTGCCGCACGACGGCGCCGAGCGCGGAGTTCAGCCCGTACGCGTGGAACAGCGGAAGGGCGAGCAGCACGACGTCGCCGGGGCCGACCACTGGTGGTTCGATGCGGTCGACCTGGTCGTGGTTGGCGGCGAGCGCCCGGTGCGGCAGCATCGCGCCCTTGGGCCGGCCCTCGGTGCCGGAGGTGTAGAGCAGGACGGCGAGGTCGTCGCCGGAGCGGGCCGGGAACCGGGCCGGGGTGTCGTCGCCGGCCACCGGCGGCGTGGTGTGCACGGCGCGCAGCGCGGGCAGTTCGGCGGCGTCCACACGGCCGGTCACCTCGGGCGCGCCGATCAGCACGGCGGCACCGGAGTCGGCGAGGACGTGCCGCAGCTCGCGGGCGGTCAGCGTGGGGTTGACAGGTACGGCCACCAGGCCGGCCCGGAGCGCGGCGAGGTAGGTGACCACGAAATCCGGTGTGTTGCCGAACGCGATCGCCACCCGGGGCGGGTGGCCGGTTCCGTCGGCCGGCGGCGTGTCGGCGAGCAGCGCGCGGGCGGTGGCGGTGACCGCGTCGTCCAGCTCGGACCAGGTCAGCGTCCGGTCGCGCCAGTGCAGCGCGGCCCGGTCGCCCCGCTGTTCGGCGGCGCGGCGGAGCCGGTCGGCGAGGTTCGGCGCGGAGCTTTCGGCGGCGTCCTGCACGGTGGCTGAGTCTGGCACAGCGGTGTCCGACAGGCCATGCCCGGACACGGCGCCGGGTCCGTCGCACGAGACTGCAATTGCCGTACGGTGGGATTCCTAGCCACGGGATGAGGATCTCCACGGTGCCCGGGCGAACAGCCGGAAGCGACCGGCCCGCACCGCCGCCGCGACACGCCGAGCGAAAAGAAAATCGGCTCCGACCAGGACTTTCCACTGCGGACCAGGTTCCGGCGCGAAAGTCAACCACACGCGACGGACAACCGGTCCGCCATGTGTGCGACCTGGCGGGAAATACTTCCGCTCTGTGTAACGGACTTGCCACGCGTGGGTGACGTTGGCCCTATCATCACTCGGGTCGGCTCACCCCATTTGCCGTGAGTCGACACCCCTCAGCCCGAGGAGGCCCCCGTGCCCGTGAGCGCATTGGACCAGCACCTCAAGGGGATCTGCCGCCCGTCGGCACGTCCCGACCCGGCCGTGCCCGACCGGGTGTTACCCGGTCCTCCGGCGCGGTCACTGTCCGCCAAGCCTGGGGAGGCGCGGTGACCACCTTCGGTTACGCCGAACGACCGGCCGGCGTCACCGGCCCAGCCCAGCGCAACCCGCTCAACGAGCGCGCGGACCCCGGCCCGCGGAGCGCCGACGGCCCGCTCGCGGTACGCGGCGACGGGCGGCGTGTCCGCAGCCGCGCGCACCACACGAACGAGGCACCACCCCGCCCCGCGACCCCGGGCGGCAACGCGAAGCCCGCGACCGGCCGCCTGGGCAGCCCGGCCCGCCCGACCATGCCGGCCCAGGCGCGACGCGGCGACGCGGCGACCGGGACCGAGCCGTCCGCCGCCGAGACCGCGATCCTGCCGGCGGTGACCGCCGGTGACACCGCCGTCCTGCCCGCCGTACCGGCCGCCGCGCCCGCCACCGGCTTCCCCAACCGCCCCGACCCGTCCGACCCGGCCACCGAGGTGTGGACGCTGGTCGAACGCGCGCAGGCGGGCGAGTCCGAGGCGTTCGGGCTGATCTACGACAGGTACGTCGACACGGTCTTCCGGTTCGTCTACTTCCGGGTCGGCAACCGCCAGCTCGCCGAGGACCTCACCTCCGACACGTTCCTGCGGGCGCTCAAGCGGATCGGCAGCTTCACCTGGCAGGGACGCGACCTCGGCGCCTGGCTGGTCACCATCGCCCGCAACCTGGTCGCCGACCACTTCAAGTCCGGGCGCTACCGGCTGGAGGTCACCACCGGTGACGTCCTCGACGCCGACCGGGAGGACCGCGGGCCCGAGGGCAGCCCCGAGGCCGCGGTGGTGGAGCACATCACGAACGTCGCCCTGCTCACCGCCGTCAAGCAGCTCAACCCGGAGCAGCAGGAGTGCATCGTGCTGCGGTTCCTCCAGGGCTTCTCGGTGGCCGAGACGGCCCGCGCCATGGGCAAGAACGAGGGCGCCATCAAGGCTTTGCAATACCGGGCGGTCCGGGCGCTGGCCCGGCTGCTGCCCGACGGCTTCCACTCCTGATCGGTCCGGCCCGGCCGGCGCACGCTCGCCGGGCGGTGTCGCATGCCCGACGTACCCCACCCCGCCCCTCACTCCCGGTGATTTCGCCGCCGCCCCAGCCGTAACCGGCGACCGGCGCGGTCCGTTTCTCCGGGTGCGACCAGTGGTTGTCCCGGCGTCCCCCGGGCCACCCGGTCCGGCGGGTCAGGTCGACCGTTCCGGTCGGCTTCGGGCCACACGCTGCCACCGGTCGCTGGTGACGACGACGGCCGCCCGGCCGTGACCAGCGAGAGGGGGTGCCGCGGTGGACAGCGACCTCTTCTCCCGTCGGCGAGCCGAGCGCTTCGCGCAACTCCTCGACGAGGCCAACGGCGGACGCCGGCACCACGTCCGGTCCAAGGCGGACGGTGAACTCACCGCGCTCGTCGAGGTGAGCCGCCGGATCACCGCCGAGCGGCCCGACGTCGAGGTGGACGCCGAGTTCCGTACCGGCCTGCGGGCGATGCTCGTGGCCACCGCCGAGCGCGAGGGCGTCGGCGCTCCGGACAAGACCGGCACCTCCGGCGTACGCGGCGCGCTGCTGCCCGCCATCACCGGCCGCCGGGCGCGGGCCCGGGGCGCGATCCTGGTCGGCGTGGCCGCCGGGGCGGTCGCCCTCTCCGGCATCTCCGCCGCCAGCGAGAACGCGCTGCCCGGTGACGCCCTGTACGGCATGAAGCGCTCCACCGAGCGCGCCCAGCTCGCGCTCGCCAGCTCGGACATCAGCCGCGGGCAGCTCTTCCTCGACTTCGCCCGCACCCGGCTCGACGAGGCCGCCTCGGTCCGCGACGACCGGCTCGGCTTCAGCGCCGTCCTGGACGACATGGACGCGGACACCCGCCAGGGCGTACGCCTGCTGACCACTGTCGCCGCGCAGCGCTCCGACCCGGCGGCGCTGGACGCGGTGGACACCTTCCTCGCCGGCCAGCGCCGGGTGGTCAGCGGCCTGCTCGACCGGCCCGACCACGCCGACCGGGAACGCACCCGGCGCTCGCTGTCCCTGCTCGACGCGGCCGGCAAGCGCGCCGACGCGCTCCGCGAGGCGATCGCCTGCGGGCTGCCCGCGCCGCAGGCCAGCGACATGCTCGGGCCCGCTCCGTCGACCTGCCCGGCCGACCGCTGAACGGTCGACGCCTACCGCGCCACACTTCTCCCGGCGGACACCCGGCCGTCACGCCGTGCCGGATACGCTCGACTCGGAGCACGTACGCGTCGTCGAGGCAGGGAGGTCGCCGTGGCCGGGAGCCGGAAGGTGACCGTCAGCACCGACGCGCACGGGCACACCGCGGGCTGGTCGGAGACCCCCTCGGCGCCGGCGACCACTGTCACGCCCGACCCCACCGCCGCCGCGTTCTTCGACGTGGACAACACGATGATGCAGGGCGCGTCGATCTACTGGTTCGCCCGCGGGCTGGCCGCCCGGAAGTACTTCACCACCGGCGACCTGGCCCGGTTCGCCTGGCAGCAGGCACGGTTCCGGCTGCTCGCCACCGAACACGCGGGCGACATGTCGCAGGCCAAGGAGGCCGCGCTGGCCTTCGTCCAGGGCTGGCGGGTCGACGACATGGAACGCCTCGCCGACGAGATCTTCGACGAGCTGATGGCGCCGCGCATCTGGGCCGGCACCCGTCGCCTCGCCCAGCGCCACCTCGACGCGGGCGAGCGGGTCTGGCTGGTCAGCGCCGCCCCGGTCGAGATCGGCCGGGTGATCGCGACCCGGCTCGGCCTGACCGGCGCGATCGGCACGGTGGCCGAGGTGGTCGACGGCGCGTACACCGGACGGCTGGTCGGTGACCTGATGCACGGGCCGGCGAAGGCCGAGGCGGTCACCCAGCTCGCCGCCGTGGAGGGGCTGGACCTGGCCCGGTGCGCCGCCTACAGCGACTCGGCGAACGACCTGCCGATGCTCTGCGCGGTCGGCCGCGCGGTGGCCGTCAACCCCGATCCGGCACTGCTGCGGCAGGCCCGCGAGCGGGGCTGGGACGTGCGCGACTTCCGCACCGGGCGGCGGGCCGTACGCATCGCCGTGCCCTCCACCGCGGCGGCCGGGCTGCTCGCCGGCGCGGTCACGGCCGGTCTGGCGCTGCACCGGCGCCGGCACCGCGACGCCTGAACCGGCTCAGGGGCCGAACGGGTCCGGCCGGCGTTCGAGCAGCTTGTGCAGCGTCTGCTGGATCGTCTCCCGCACCTGGTCGGCGAGGTTGAACACCACGAGCGGGTCGTCCGCCGCGTCACGCAGGTGCGCGGTCGGGATGGGCGGGCAGAACTCGATCAGCCACTTGCTCGGCAGCGGCACCATGCCCAGCGGACCCAGCCAGGGGAACGTCGGCGTGACCGGGAAGTACGGCAGTTTGAGCAGCCGGGCCAGCGGCTTGATGTCGGCGAGCATCGGATAGATCTCCTCGCCGCCGACTATCGCGACCGGCACGATCGGCGTACCGGTGCGCAGCGCGGCGGAGACGAACCCGCCCCGCCCGAAGCGCTGGAGCTTGTAGCGGTCGGCGTAGAGCTTGCCGACGCCCTTGAAGCCCTCCGGGAAGACGCCCACCAGTTCGCCGTTGCCGAGCAGCCGCTCCGCGTCCGGGTTGCAGGCGACGGTGCCGCCGGTCTTGCGGGCGATCTCGGAGACGACGGGCATCCGGAAGACCAGGTCGGCGCCGAGCAGCCGTAGGTAGCGATGCGCCGGGTGCCGGTCGTGCAGCGCGGTGGAGAGGATCAGCGCGTCGAGCGCCACGGTGCCGGAGTGGTTGCCCACGACGAGGCCGGCGCCCTCGTCCGGTACGTGCTCGATGCCGCTGACCTCGGTGCGGAACCAGTCCCGGTAGAGCAGCCGGACCAGCGGGTGGACTACCGCGTCGGTCAGGTCGGGGTCGAAGCCGAACTCGTCGACCTCGTAGTCACCGGCGAGCCGCCGCCGCAGGAACGCCAGCCCCTGGGCCACCTTGCGGTCCCAGTGGTCCCCCGGCCGGTCGGCCACCGCCGGCCCGGTCGGCGTCTCACCGGCCGGCTTGCTCCCGGCCGTCGGCTCAGCCACTGCCTTCTTCGCCACCGCCTTCTTGGCGACGGCTTTCTTGGCGACGGCTTTCTTGGCGACGGTCTTCTTGGCGACCGTCTTCTTCGCCGGCTGGTGGGGCGTGGCCGGGCCCGGAACGCCCGCGCCGGCGGCGGCGCCCGGCTCGTCGGCGGAGGTGTCCGGCTCGTCCGGCGGCGCGGCAGGGCGGGCGGACGGCGCGGTCACGCGGCGGTGCCCGTTGCGCCGCGCCGGCTCCGCGCCCGGATCCGGCACACCCAGCGGTACGTCGAAGCGCCCGTCACGCCGCTCGTCGGGGCTGTTCACGAACGCTCCCGTACGGTCGAGCGGACCTGCCGGATGCTCTCCAGCACCAACTGCTCGGCGGCGGCGAGCTGATCGCGGGTGACCACGACGCCGCCGTGGTGGGCGCGGATGAAGTCCTCGAACGCGGCGGCGGTCGAGCGGGGCGTGAAGCCGTACTCCCGCTCCAGTCGGCTGGTGTCCACCACCCGACCGTGCACGAAGAGGTCCACCTGATCCAACCCGTAGCGGCCGAAGCCCAGACTGCGGGCGATCGCGGCGACCCCGGCCAGGCCCGGTTCCAGCACCGGCACCGCCACCCGGCCGGCCCGGCGGATCGCCTGCGACAGCGACAGCACCCCCGGCCCGGCGACGTTGTACGTGCCCGGGTGGTCCTCGGCGACGGACCGGTGCAGCACCTCCAGCGCGTCGTCGAAGTGCACGAACTGCAGGCGCGGGTCGCGGCCGAAGACGGTGGGCACCACCGGCTGGGAGAAGTAGCGGGTGAGCGTGGTGTCGGCGGCGTACCCGATGAACGGCGCGAAGCGCAGCACCGTCGCGGTGACGTCGGGCCGACGGCGGCGGAACCCGCGGACGTACCCCTCGATGTCGAGGATGTCGCGGCCGAAGCCGCCGCGCGGCACCTCGCGCGGCTCGGTCTCCTCGGTGAAGACGGCCGGATCGCGAAACGACACCCCGTACGCGGCGGTGGACGAGCGGACCACGAGCTTGCGCAGCCGGGGCGCGCGTTGCGCGGCGGCGAGCAGCTGCATGGTGCCGATGACGTTCTGTTCCTTCATCCCCGCCCGGCCGCCCTGCTGCGGGTCGGGGGCGGTGACGAGCGCCAGGTGCACCACGGTGTCGACGTCGAGGTCGTGCAGGAGGCCGCCGAGGGAGTCGAGGTCCAGGCGGATGCGTTCGACGTCGGAGAGCAGGTCGGTCAGCTCGGGGTTGGCTGGTGCCGGGTCGACCCCGATGACGCGTTCGATCCGCTCGTCGGCGGCGAGCCGGGCGGCCACGTGGGCGCCGAGCCAGCGGCCGACCCCGGTGACGACGACGACCCCCGGGGCACCGGAGGTGTCACCGGGGGTCATGTCGTGCGCCTAGCGCGGCAGGCGGGATCGAGCCGGGACGTCCGCGGCCTGATCACCTGAGCCTCCGAGGGTCGACAGTTGGCAAGTGGTGCCGGTGCCGGGCTGCTGCCCGGCCCCGGTCACTTGCCGAGACGGCGACGCTGGACGCGGGTCTTGCGCAGCAGCTTGCGGTGCTTCTTCTTAGCCATGCGCTTGCGGCGCTTCTTGACCACCGAGCCCATACGAAAGCCTTTCGATGCAACGTGCGGGGCGGACCGGACGGCACCACCACGGGTGGCGCCGTGACCGCTTGCGGACAACGGACCGGACCAGCGTGGTGGGCAGGGCACACCAGAGAGCGGTCACGGTCGTGGCCCAGCCTAACCGGAGTGCGTCAGCAGGACCAACGCGCCCCCGTCGATGCCCCTTTTCGTCGCACTCGGCGGACCGGTGCGCCGAGGGCTCAGGCGGACTCCTGGAAGGCGCCCCGGAGGTATTCGTGCACGGCGTGCTCGGGCACCCGGAACGACCGGCCGACCCGTACCGCGGTCAGCTCACCGCTGTGCACGAGGCGGTAGACGGTCATCTTGGAGACCCGCATGACCGTCGCCACCTCGGCGACGGTCAGGAACCTGACATCCGACAGCCGTGCGTCGGACTGCGACCCGGCCATGGCTCACCGACCCATTCCCGTGCCCGGCGCGTGTCACCGGGCAGGTGTTCCCGCCTCGACGAGCGACGCGCGTGTAACCAGTACGGTAGCGGGACGGCTGTGACCTGCGCGATCCCTTCCACCCTTTGATCATGGCGAGGCAGCCGTTCACCCGATGTCCACCAGGGGTTTTTCGCCCGGACGGGTGTCTCGTCCGATCCGGCTACTCGGCGCGCAGCGCCACCACCGGATCGAGCCGTCCGGCCCGCTGCGCCGGCACCACGCCGAAGACGATGCCGACCGCCGCGGAGACACCGAACGCCAGCGCCAGCGACCACCAGGTGATCGCCGCCGGGATCGGCGAGAACGCGTCCACGAGCAGCGCGGTGCCCACGCCCAGCGCCATCCCGGTCAGGCCGCCCACCGAGGTCAGCAGCACCGCCTCCAGCAGGAACTGCACGCCGATGTCGCGGGGGCGGGCGCCGACCGCCTTGCGCAGGCCGATCTCGCGGGTCCGCTCGCGTACCGAGACCAGCATGATGTTGGAGACACCGACGCCGCCGACGAGCAGCGAGATGCCCGCGATGGCGGCCAGTACGCCGGTCAGCACGCCGAGGATGTCGCCGAGCACGCCGAGGATCTGCCGCTGGGTGACGGCGCTGAACTCGGTGTCCGGGTGCCGGCGGGACAGTTCCGCGACGATCCGGTCACCGAGTTCGTCGATCCGCTCCCGGTCCGGCGCCTTCACCGCGATGCCGTCGATGCGCTGGGTGCCCCAGAGCCGTTGCGCCGCCGTCACCGGTACGTGCACCTCGTCGTCCCGGTCCACGCCGAGGCTCTGCCCGAGCGGGGCGAAGACGCCGATCACCCGGAACCGCACCCCGGCCAGCGTGACCTGCTGGCCGAGCGGGTCACGGTCGGGGAAGAGCGCCCGGGCCACCGAGTCGCCGAGCACCGCCACCCGGCGGCTGGTGTCCACGTCCGCCCCGGTGAGGTAGCGGCCCCGCGACAGCGATCTGGTGAACACCGACGGGGTGGTCTCCAGGACGCCCTGCACGGTGGTGAAGTCGGACCGGTTGCCGGCCCGGGCGGTCGCGCCGGAGGCCACCGTGACGGCGACCCGGCCGGGGTCGCCGACCACCCGGGAGACGGCGTCCGCGTCGCTGAGGTCCAGCGGCGAGACCACCGGCGCAGTGCCCACCTCGATCCGGCCCGGCACCACCAGCAGCAGGTTCGAGCCGAGCCCTTCGACCTGCTGCTCGACCTGCTGTTTCGTGCCGGTGCCGATGGCTACCAGGATCACCACCGAGGCCACCCCGATGATCACCCCGAGCATGGTCAGCAGGCTGCGCATCCGGTTGGCCCGCAACGCGTCCGACGCCACCCGCCATGCCTCGGCCAGCCTCATCCGGCGTCGCCCCCGCCGCGCGGAAGGCGCCCGGTGGCCCTGGTGGCGCCACCGGGGCCACCGGGCGGGTGCCCCGGGCCGCTTCCGGACGCGGACCGGGGCTCCGCGCTGGGAGCGGGGTCCAGTGTCGCAGGTACGCCGGAGCCGTCCGACGGCGGTCGATCATGAAGGCTGTCGGACCGGATCAGCCCGTCCCGTACCGCGATGCGCCGGTGTGCCCGGGCGGCCACCTCCTGGTCGTGGGTCACCATCACCAGCGCCACCCCGGACTCGGCGTTCAGCTGTTCCAGCAGTTCCAGCACCGCCTCGCCGGTGGCGCTGTCCAGGTTGCCGGTCGGCTCGTCGGCGAGCAGCACCGCCGGTTCGGTCACAAGCGCCCGGGCGATCGCCACCCGCTGCTGCTCGCCGCCGGAGAGCTGGTTGGGCCGGTGGTGCAGCCGGTGGCCGAGCCCGACCCGGCCCAGCATCGCCGCCGCCCGCTCCCGCCGCTGCCGCGCCGAGACACCCCGGTAGACCAGCGGCAACGCCACGTTGTCCACTGCCGACGTCCGGGCCAGCAGGTGGAACGCCTGGAACACGAAGCCGATCGTCTCGTTGCGCAGCGTCGCCAGCTCCGGCGCGGTGAGCGTGGTCACGTCCCGCCCGCCGATCACCAGCCGACCGCCGCTGGGCCGGTCCAGCCCGCCGAGCAGGTGCATGAGCGTCGACTTGCCCGAGCCGGACGGACCGATCACCGCCACGTACTCGCCCTGGTCGATGGTGAGCGACACCCCGCGCAGCGCGGACACCGAGACCCCGTCCAGCTCGTACGTGCGCCAGACGTCGACCGCCTCGACCGCCGGTACGGTCACGGGAGTTCCTGGCCGTCGCGCACCTGGTCGGCGCCGCGCACCACCACGCGGTCACCGGCCCGTACGCCGTCGACGATCTGCACCAGGTCCTGCCCCTGCACGCCCACCGTCACCGGCACCCGGTCGGCCCGGCCGTCGCGCAGCACCCAGACCGCGTCCCGCCCGTCGGTGGAGAACACCGCCGACGCCGGCACCGCCACCGCGTCGGCTGCTTCCCGCACCCGCAGCCGCACGACAGCGTTCATGCCGGGGCGGGGCGCCGGGGCGGCCTCGGCCTCACCGAGGCGTCCGGCGCCCAGGTCGAGGCGGACCCGGTAGGTGACGCCACCCCGCGCCGAGCTGGTCGGCAGCACGTCGACCGACCGCACCGTGGCGTCGTACGTCGCGCCGGTCACCGCGTCCAGCTCGACCGACGCGGGCACCCCGGCCCGGACCAGCAGCACGTCGGTCTCGTCCACCTCGGCGAGCAGGCCGAGCCGGCCGATGTCCACCACTGTGAGCACCGGCGTGCCGGCGGTGACCCGGCCGCCGGCCGGGATCGCGTCGTCCACCCCCGGCGGCGGGCCGCCCTGCCCGCCACCGGCCAGCGCCGACGGATCCAGACCGGGCACCCCGGCGCCACCCGCCGCACCCAGCAGCCCGGCCAGGTCGGCCGGTGCCGCCGACCGGGTGCCGCCCGGCTGCACCACACCGGCGATCGGCGCGCGCAACGTCAACGCGTCCACAGTCGCCTTCGCCAGGTCGTACGCCTGCTGGGCCTGGAGTCGTTGCGCGGCCGACAGCGCGCCGACAGCGCTGTTCAGGCCGGCGACGCCGCGCTGCACCTGGGCCACGGCCCGGTCGGCGGCGCGGGCGGCCGACTCGTACTGCCGCTGCGCCGACTGGACCTGGAGCAGCAGCGCGGCGCGTACCTGCGGGTCGCCGACCTTGCCGGCGGCGGCGCGGGCGGCGGCGAACGCCTCGTCGGCGGCCCGGTCGGTGCCGCGCCGGCTCCCGCCCAGGTCGCCGGTGCCGGTGCCCCGCCCGGCCCGCTTAGCCGCGCGCAACGCGTCCCGCGCCTTCGCCAGGCGGTCCCGGGCCGACGGCGAGTCGATCACCGCGAGTACCTGCCCTCGGGTCACCCGCTGCCCGGGCTGCACCCGCAGGCGGGCGAGCGTGCCGTCGGCGGGTGCGGTGAGGGTGGCCGCGGCCCGCGCGGTGACTGTGGCCGGGGCGTCGATCACCTCGCTCACCGGCGCGCGGCCCACCTCGGCGACTGTCACCGCCGGGGCGTCGTCGCCGCAGGACGCGGCGGTCGTGCCGGTCAGCGCGACGACGGCGAGCACCGCGGTGACGAGACGGGGGCGGCGGGCCGCGGGCAGCCGCGGCGAGGGAGTGCGGGCCACCCGGCCCATGCTACGACCCGTCGACAGGTGTCGACGTTCAGCCGACGACGGCCCGCACGTAGGCCACGCAGTCGTCGTGCAGCATCGACCACTGGTCGCCGAACACCTCGTCGGCGGCCTGCTCCGGGGTCCGTCCCTGGTGCACCACGGCCCGGTAGAAGTCCAGCATCCGCTGCTCGCCGTACCTGTCGACGAGATGGTGTACGGCCAGGTAGCCGACGCCGTACGCGCCGCCGACCCGGTCGTCGCTCGCGTCGTCGGCCGGCGCCACCTCGTCCAGCCGCCCGGACCACCCGCCGCGCAGCAGGTCCCGCACCTCGGTCAGGCCGTCGTAGCGGTGCACCGGCTGGCCGTCGGCACCGGCGTACTCGGCCAGCCCCTCCACCAGCCACCAGTCCGCGCGGTCGGCGTAGCCCCGGTCGGGCAGCGAGGCGGCGTGGGTCAGCTCGTGCCGGAGCAGGTCGTCCAGGCCGGCCGGGGTGACGATCTGGGCGTTGAGCACCACGTCGTGACGCCCACCGCCGACACCCACCGCGTAACCGGCCGTCCACTTCGGCCGCCCGCCGCCGTACCAGCGCTGCCACTCGCCCTTCCCGGCGTAGTAGACGAGGTACCGGTCCGGCGGCCGGCCGCCGATCGCGTACCGGTCCGCGGCCCGGGCCGCGGTCTCCGCCTGGGCGAGCAGGCCGGGCAACTTGCGCCGCTGGGCCGCCGTGGTGGCCACCACCACGCGCTTGCCGACCGTCACGGCCAGGTCGTTCGCCTGCCACGGCCGTACCCCGGCCGGGTCCGCCTCGGACGGTTCCAGCGCGGTCAGCCGGGGTTCCTCCCCCGCCAGCCGCCAGCGCGCGCCCAGCTCCACAGTGCTCGGCGCGCAGTCCGGCACCACGAAGCAGTAGCCCACAGTCACCTTCTGCCGCCACTCCCCCGGCCGCCCCTCGACGGCCTGCGGCACCCCGTCGGCCGCCGGCCGCCACACGGTGACCCGCAGCGCCCGCAGCGCCGCATACCGGCGGCTCAGCGCCGGCCGGGCCGCCGGCTCGGCGACCGCGAGGAAGCCGGCCGGGTCCGCGCCGACCAGCGCGGTGGCCTGCCGGTCCAGCAGCGCGAGCATCCGCTCGCCGAGCCGCCGCTGCGCCGCCGTGCCCGGCTCGTCCTTCGCGGCCGGCCGCCCGGCCGCGTCGGGCGCCGACTCCCGCAGGAGTACGCCGGGCACCGCGCCCGCCACCAGGCCGAGCGCGAGTCCGAGCACCGTCCAGAGCAGCCACCGCCGCCGTTGCCGCACCGTCCGCGTCCGCGCCGGGTCCGGCTGCGCCGGCGGTACGGGGTACGGCGCCGGACCAGCGGCGGGGTGCGGCAACGACGCCGCGTCCGGTGCCGGGGCGGGCACGCCGACGGCGGCGTCCACCTCGGCGGGGGCGGCGGTGCTGTCGGCGTCGGCCTCGGCGGTGTGGGCGGCGTCGTCGGCGGGGGTGTCGTCAGCGCTGACGACGGCGGCGCTCGTGTCGGCGGCGCGGTCGGCGTCGGCGCTGGTTTCGGCGGCGCTCGTGTCGGCGGCGCGGTCGGCGTCGGTGCTCGTGTCGGCGGTGCTCGCCTTGTCGGCGCTCGCGGCGGCGGCATCGACGGGGCGAGGCTCGTCGCCGTCCGTCGTCCGGCCGGGAGGCTGCTCGTCGCCGTCGGTCACCGGCGAAGGGTACGACCAATCGGGCGTTCCGGGAAAGAGTCCCGTCACTGTTCCGCCGCGCCCCGAGATCTTGGTAGGAAAGTGCCCCCGGAGGGGCCGAATCCTTCCAAGATCTCTCAGATCGGGGTGCCGGTCAGCGTCAACGCGGTCTTGTCGGCCGCCCACAGGGCCACCAGGGCCACTCCGGGGGCCGCGTGGCCGGCCAGGGTCAGCAGCACGCCGCCGGTCAGGAAGCAGGCGGCCTGGACGGCGAGCTTGGCCGGGTCGGGCAGCGTCACCGCGGCACGCGGCGAGCAGAACAGGCCCCACACCACGGCGATCACCAGCGGCGTACCGAGCCCGGCCAGCAGGCGTACCGGCCAGCCGGCGCCGAGCGTGAAGCCCCAGTACCCGGCCGAGCCCAGCAGGGCCAGTTCCAGCAGGAAGATCACGCCCAGCAGCAGGGCCTTCATCGGTTCTCCCAGGAGAGGTAGGCGCGGTCCAGGCCGGCGATCATCTCGCCGAAGGAACGGTCGGTGTCGCGGGGCAGCCCGAATCCGCCCGCCGCCTCCAGGGCGACGAAGCCGTGCACGGCGGCCCGGAACATCCGGATGGCGTCGGTGGCGGCGTCGCCGTCGAGGCCGTACCCGAGCAGGATGGCGCGGACCGCGCCGACCGCGCGCTGCCCGGCGGCCAGGTGGTCGGGGTCGGCCGGGTCGGGTGCCCGCTGGGCGGCCGGGTAGCGGCCGGGGTACTGCCGTGCGTACTCCCGGTAGGCGGCGGCGACGGCGCGCAACGCGTCGCCGCCGGAGCGACCCGCGGCAGCGGCCGTGAGCACGTCGGCGATCTCGGCGGTGGCGAGCACCGCGAGCTTCTGGTGCAGCGCGTCCGCGCCCCGGACGTGCTTGTAGAGGCTCGGCAGCGCGACACCGAGCCGGGCGGCGAGCGCGGCCAGGGTCAGCTTCTCGTAGCCGACCTCGTCGGCGAGCGCGGCGGCCTCCCGCACGACAGTCGCCGGGGTCAGGCCGGCCCTAGGCACGCGCGGTCACCGCCAGGAACTCGACCAGGTCGGCGGCGGTGGCCTCGGGCTGGTCGGCGTGCGGGTAGTGCCCGGAGTCGGCGACCATCCGGGCCTCGGCCACGGCGAACAGCCGGCGTGCGGCCCGCGCCTCGGCGCCCGGGTCGGGGAAGTCCGGGTCCTTCGTACCCATCAGCACCAGCACCGGCCGGCGCACCTCGGGCGCCCGGGCGGTCCAGTGCGGGTCGGCCGGCGCGATCACGCCGCGCACCGCGGCCATCCGGCCGCGCAGCTTGGCGACGAGCTCCTTGCGGTACGCGGCGTCGTCCGCCGGCCGCCCGCAGGGGAACAGCGTGCGGTGGAACAGCCCGAACAGCCGAGGGCTGCGCAGCACTGCCGCCTGCGCCACACGCATCAGCGGGTTCGGCTTCGGCGTGCCGACGAACGGGCTGACCTGCACGATGCCACTGACCAGGTCGGGTGCCTCGGCGGCGGCGAAGACGATCGCGGCGGCGCTGGACGAGCTGCCGACCAGGGTGGCGGGCTCGCCGCCGAGCGCCCGCACCACGGCGAGCAGGTCGCCGCCGACGTGCTCCGGGGCGTACGTGGGCCAGTGCGGGCTGGAGTCGCCGTGCCCGCGGACGTCGACAGCGGCGACCCGGTAGCCGGCCGCGACCAGCCGGGGCGTCAGGTGCCGGAAGGCGGCCCGGTTCTCCCCCATGCCGTGCGCGAGGACCACGAGCGGTCCCGACCCGTGCACCTCGTACGCGATAGTGCCGCCGTCCCGCGCCGTCTGGCTAACTGTCATAGCCTTAAAGCTAAGGCTATTAGCCAGGCTCGTCAAGCTTGACCTCAACCCGAGGTGAGGTCGCACGATCGCCTGCATGCCGATCACCGCCGACACGCACGTACGCCTCGCCCGCCCGAGCCGCGACCTGGCCGCCGCCGAGCGGTTCTGGACGCAGGGGCTCGGCCTGGACGTGCTCTACCGGAGCGAGGGCGGCCACGCGGACGAGCACGACCTGGTGATGCTCGGCCTGCCCGGGGCCGGCTGGCACCTGGAGCTGGTCGGCGGCGCGACGCTCACGGACGAGCCGCGTCCCACCGGAGAGGACCTGTTCGTGCTCTATCTCGACGGCCCGGCCGACGACGAGCTGGTCCCGAGACTGGAACGGGCCGGCGGGACCAGGGTCTCCGCCGGCCCGCACTGGGACAGGTGGGGTGTCACGTTCGCCGACCCGGACGGCTACCGCCTCGTGCTGTGCACCCGGGCCTGGTCGAACGGGTGACTCACTTCTTCGACAGCACCGCGCGGCCGAAGAACGCCAGGTTGGCCGGGCGCTCCGCGAGCCGGCGCATCAGGTAGCCGTACCACTGGTCGCCGTAGGGGACGTACGTCCGCACCGTGTAGCCCTCGCCGACCAGGCGCTGCTGCTCCTCCGGGCGGATGCCGTAGAGCATCTGGAACTCGAACCGGCCCGGGTCGCGGTCGAACCAGCGCGCCCGGTCCTCACCGATCGCGATCAGCCGCGGGTCGTGCGTGGCGAGCATCGGGTAGCCGTCGCCGGACATCAGCACGTTCATGCAGCGCACGTACGACTTGTCCACCTCGCGGGCGGACTGGTACGCCACCGACTCCGGCTCCTTGTACGCGCCCTTGCACAGCCGCACCCGCGACCCGGCCGAGGCCAGCTCCCGGCAGTCCGACTCGGTCCGCCGCAGGTACGCCTGGAGCACCGCACCGGTCGACGGGTGGTCCTTGCGGAGCTTCGCCAGGATGTCCAGCGTCGAGTCGGTGGTGGTGTGGTCCTCCATGTCGAGCGTGACAGTGGTGCCCGCCGCGTCGGCCGCCGCGCAGATCGCCCGCGCGTTGTCGTACGCGAGCTGCTCGTCGAACATCTGGCCCAGCGCGGACAGCTTCACGCTGACCTCGGCGGCCGGGGTGAGCCCGGCGGTGGCGAGGCGGCTCAGCAGCGTGAGGTACTCGTCCCGGGTGGCGTTCGCCTGCTCCGGGGTGGTGGTGTCCTCGCCCAGGTAGTCGAGGGTGACCGCTTGGCCGTCGGCGACCAGCTCGCGGGTTGCGCGCAGCGCGTCGTCGGTGGCGGCGCCGGCGACGAACCGGCGGACGACGTCCCGGGTGAACGGGGCCGTCGCGACGAGCCGCTCCACCTGGGAAGACCGGGAGGCGGCGAGGATGACGGAACGGAGCATGAGCCGAGCGTAACGCTCACCACCGGGCCCTCGCCGGGTGCGTCCGAGGCCCGCTCCCTCCCGTCCTCCGGCCCGGCCCGGGCACCCCCGGCTGGCGGGGATCGGCTACAACGTTCACGTGGATCGACGACACCCCCGGCGCCGGCTCCGCTCGGCCTCCGTGCAGCTCGGCGCGCTGACCGCGCTGGCCCTCGCGCTCTCCGGCTGCAACAACGGTTACGACGACGACGATGACGACTGCGCGCTCGGGCCGGCCGGCGGAGGTGGCGACACCGTCGCGGTCGCCCTGCTCGTGCCCGCGCCGGCCACCGCCGCGCGCGGCGAGCCCGCCCCGACGGCCGCCCTGCCCGAGCGCGGCGGGTTCGGCACCCACCTCGCCTCCTGCGGCGGCTGACGTGCGCCGCGAGGCGAGCACGCCGCGCCCCGGCTGGGACGAGACCATCCGGGCCCAGGGCCTGGTGTACGTCGACACCGAGCTGCCCGACGGCGAGATCATGTCGTACTGGGACGAGACGGCCGCGTACTCGTTCACGCTCGACGAGGTGCTCCGGCTGGAGGAGGCCACGGAGGAACTGCACCGGATGTCGGTGGCCGCCGCCGAGCACGTGGTGGCCCGCCGCCGGTACGCCGAGTTCGGCATCCCCGAGTGGGCCGCCGAGGCGGTCGCCCGCTCGCTGCGGGAGTCCCCGCCGACGCTCTACGGCCGGTTCGACCTCTGGTACGACGGCAGCGGGCCGCCGAAGATGCTGGAGTACAACGCCGACACCCCGACCGCCCTGGTCGAGGCGAGCATCGTGCAGTGGTACTGGCTGGAGCACACCCGCCCGGACGCGGACCAGTGGAACAGCCTGCACGAACGCCTGGTGGGCGCCTGGGCCAAGATCGGCGCCGGGCTGCACGAGCCGCGGGCGCACGTGCTCTGGTCCTCCGAGGAGGAGTCGGGCGAGGACCAGATCACCGCCGGCTACCTGGCCGAGACGGCCCGCCAGGCCGGGCTGGACGTGACGCTCATGCCGATCCAGCAGGTCGGCTGGGACGGGCGGCGCTTCGTCGACGCCGACGACCGGCCGATCACCACCTGCTTCAAGCTCTACCCCTGGGAGTGGATGCTGGCCGAGCCGTACGGGCGGCCGGCGCTCGACCCGGGCACGCCCACCACCTGGATCGAGCCGGCGTGGAAGCTGCTGCTGTCGAACAAGGCGCTGCTCGCCGTGCTCTGGGAGATGTACCCGGGGCACGACTACCTGCTGCCCGCGTACCTGGACTCGCCGCGCGGCATGACCGAGTACGTGGCCAAGCCGCTGCTCGGCCGAGAGGGCGGCTCGGTACGCATCGTGACCGGCGACACGGAGATCACCAACCCGGGGATCTACGGCGACGAGGGCTTCTGCTTCCAGGAGTTCCGCGCGTTGCCCGAGTTCGAAGGCAACCGGACGGTGCTCGGCAGCTGGATCGTGGACGGCGAGTCGGCAGGTGCCGGGGTCCGCGAGAGCGAGAGCCTCATCACTGACGGTTACGCGCGGTTCCTGCCCCACTACATCGACGCACCGCGTGTGCTCTGAGTCGTCTACCGTTGGTGTCGTGAACTTCGACGCGTACGCCCGGACCGGGGTCGAGCTCGTCAACGCCCGGCTGGACGACCTGGACGGCCTGCGGGCCGTCTTCTCGGACGAGCAGGGCTGGATGCGCGACGAGGTCGCGGAACGGGACCTGGCGATCTTCCGGCGGGCCCAGAAGCGCCTCCGGGACGTCTTCGAGTACGGCACCTCGGGCCGGGACGCCGACGCGGTCGCCGAGCTGAACGCGCTGCTGGAGGCGTTCCCGGTGCAGCCACGCATCTCCGGGCACGACTCCTCCGACTGGCACATGCACGTGACCAGCCGGGGTGCGTCGGTCTCCTCCGAATACCTGGCCGGCGCGGTCTGGGGCCTGTCGGTGTGGCTGTGCGAGTACGGCAGCGCCCGCTTCGGGGTCTGCGCCGACGACCGCTGCGGCAACGTCTACCTGGACACCTCGTCCAACTGCTGCCGGCGGTTCTGCTCCGAGCGCTGCGCCACCCGCTCCCACGTGGCGGCACATCGGGCCCGCAAGCGCGCCGCGGTCGGCGAGCAGGCCGTCCCGGCGCAGCCGCTGTCCCCGGTGAGCTGACCCCCGGCGCTCCGGCCGCCTTGTGCGAGCGGCGGCCGGGGCGGCGCGTGCCCGTCAGACGTCGACAGGCGACGGCGCGGTCAGGTTGGCCCGGGCGAACTCCAGCGACTCCCGCAGGTCCGCCTCCCGGACCGCGCGGCTCTTCGCGCCCCGGGTGGTCACCTCCACCGCCACCGAGCCGGTGAACCCCCGCCCGGCCAGCGAACGCAGCATCTCCGCGCAGGGCTGCCCGCCGCGACCGGGCACCAGGTGCTCGTCGCGCCCCTCGCCGGTGCCGTCGCCCAGGTGCACGTGCGCCAGCCCGGAACCCATCCGGTCGGCCATCGCCAACGCGTCCGTGTGCGAGGCCGCGCAGTGCGACAGATCCAGCGTGTACGAGGCGTACCCGATCTCGGTGGGATCCCAGCCCGGCGCGTACGGGACGAACTGCCGCCCCGCCATCCGCACCGGGTACATGTTCTCCACCCCGAAGTGCACCCCGCCGAACTGCCCGGCGATCGTGTCGAGCCCGTCGGCGAAGGTGCGCGCGTAGTCACGCTGCCAGGTGAACGGCGGATGCACCACGACAGTGGGCGCCTCCAGCGTCTCGGCCAGCTCGGCGGCCTTACGCAGCCGCTCCCACGGGTCGGGGCTCCACACCCGCTGGGTGACGAGCAGGCACGGGGCGTGAACCGACAGCACCGGGACGCCGTAGTGCTCGGCGAGGCCGCGCAGCGCGCCCGCGTCCTGGCTGACCGGGTCGGTCCAGACCATCACCTCGATGCCGTCGTAGCCGAGCTCGGCGGCGAGCTGGAACGCCGCCGCGGTCCGTTCGGGGAAGACCGAGGACGTGGACAGGAGCACCGGAACGCGGTAGGTCACGCCTTCGAGGGTAGCTCCAACCGCCAGCGAGCATCGGGACGAGCAACCGCAAAGCAACCCAGAGCGCTCGTACGGTCACATCGGCGCGAGCTGATCCAGCCGGCGCAGGATGACGCCCTCTCGCAGCGCCCACGGGCAGATGTCCACGCAGTCCACGTCGAGGCGGCGCATCACCGCCTCCGCCACCACCGCGCCGGCGAGGAGCTGGTGCGCCCGCTGCGCGCTGACGCCCTCCAGCTCGGGCAGCTGGGCCGGCGGGATGTGCCGCACGAACCCCAGCACCTGCCGCAGGCCGGTACGGGTCAGGCTGCGGCGCGCCCACAGACCCGCGCCCGAAGGCGCGGCGCCGGCCAGCCGGGCCAGCGTGCGGAACGTCTTCGAGGTGGCGACCGGACGCTCCCAGCCCACCGCTGTCAACTGCTCCACCACCGGGTCGAGCTGCGCGTCCACGTACGCCCGCAGTTCCTCCACGGCCTCGGCCGACGGCGGCGCCGTGCCGGCCGGATCCACGGCGAGCCGCTCCCGGCTGAGCCGCCCCGCGCCGAGCGGCAGCGAGATCGCCACATCAGGGTGCTCGTCGATGCCGGCGGCCAGCTCCAGCGAGCCGCCGCCGATGTCCATCGCCAGCAGCCGGCCCGCGGACCAGCCGAACCACCGCCGCACCGCCAGGAACGTCATCCGCGCCTCGTCCGCACCGGAGAGCACCTCCAGGCGTACGCCAGTCTCGTCGCGGACGCGCGCCAGCACGTCGGCGGCGTTCGTGGCGTCGCGGACCGCGCTCGTCGCGAACGCCAGCAGATCCTCGGCGCCCAGCCCGTCAGCCGCCGCCCGGGCCATTCCGACCGCCTTCACCAGGCCGTCCGCGCCGCCGTCGGTGAGCGCGCCGTCCGGCCCGATCTGCTCGGCCAGCCGCAGCACCACCTTCTCCGAGTGCGCCGGCCAGGGATGCGCGCCGTGGTGGGCGTCGACCACCAGCAGGTGCACCGTGTTGGAACCGACGTCGAGGACACCCAGTCGCATGGGGAAGACCCTAGGGCCAACACGTTTCGTCGGCTCGACGGCCGGGCGGGGTCACCGCGCGTACGCTGGTCCGAGTGACAGGGCAGATCGAGCTTCACGTGCTGGTGGACGACCCCGAGGACCCGCGCAGCCGCGAGGTCGGGCTGGACTTCCCACGGGAGTGGATCGAGTTCGTCGACCCGGCCGACGCGAAGCACGTCGTCCGCGCCGACCTGACCTGGCTGCTGTCCCGCTGGACGTGCATCTTCGGCAAGGGCTGCCACGGCATCATCGCCGGGCGGGCCGCCGACGGGTGCTGCTCGCACGGCGCGTTCTTCACCGACTCCGACGACGAGAAGCGCGTCCGGGCGGCGGTGAAGCGGCTGACGCCGGAGACGTGGCAGCACTTCCGGCGCGGGTTCAAGAACTGGACCGAGAACGACACCGTCGACGGCAAGACGCCGGCCCGGCGTACCGCCACCCGCGACGTGGACGCCCCGTGCGTGTTCCTCAACGACGCCGACTTCGCCGGTGGGGGCGGCTGCGCGCTGCACGCCCAGGCGCTGCGCGACGGGGTACACCCGCTGGAGTACAAGCCGGACGTCTGCTGGCAGTTGCCGGTACGCCGCGACCAGGAGTGGCACAAGCGGCCCGACAACACCAAGGTGCTGATCTCCACGCTGGCCGAGTTCGACAGGCGCGGCTGGGGCGCGGGCGGGCACGACCTCGACTGGTGGTGCACGTCCTCCACCGACGCGCACGTCGGCGCCGAGCCGATGTACGTCTCGTACGGGCCGGAGCTGACCGCGCTGATCGGCGCGCCCGCATACGCGAAGCTGGCCGAACTCTGCGCCGCCCGGCAGCGCCAGGGTCCGATCGCCCCGCACCCCGCAAGCGAGTGAAGGCCGGCACCCCGTTGGTTCGGGGTGCCGGCCTTCAGCTCTTGGTCTTAGAGCGACCGGCAATAGGTGTTACTTGAGGCGGCGGGTGGTGGGTCGGGTATCCCAGCGGTAGAGAGTCCGGGCACGGCGGATGAGTTGACGGATCGTGACGATGGCGGCGGCGAGGTACAGGTAGAAGTCGATGATCTGGCCGTCGCGGTCGGTGCAGCGGCGGATCTTGCCGAACCCGTTCATCCACGAGTTCGTCCGTTCCACCACCCAGCGCTTGCCGACCTGGACCGGGGCAGGCACACCCTTGCGGGCGATCTGCGGGTCGAACCCCAACTCGTCGAGCAGGTCCCGGCTCGGGCGGTTGTCGTAGGCGCGGTCCAGATGCGCGGTGACCTGGTCGGGCCAGTAGTGCCGCAGTTGGGTGCTGCAGGCGGTGAAGGTGTCACGTAGCAGCGGCGAGTCATGGCGGTTGGCGCTCGTGCCGGCCATCCCGAGCGGGATCCCGGCACCCTCCACACCGGTCGAGCGTTTCATCCCGCCCTTGCCACGATCGACCGGGGACCTGCCGGCCCGGTCACCGCCGCAGGGGGCTTTCGTGATCGCGCCGTCGACACTGACATCGGCCAGGTCCAGACCGATCATCCGGTCATAGGCATCCAAGGCCAGTTGGTGGACCTGCTCACCCAGCCCAGCCTCGGCCCACCGTCGCAGCCTGCGACGGATCGTGCGGTCCGAGCACCGATCCGACGCGACCCGCTCGTATCCAGACCCGTGCACCAGAGCCGCGATGACGTGCTCGAACACAACCCGGTCAGGGACCGGACGTCGGTGACAGCCCAGCGGATGCGCCGGATCGAACTCAGGCCGCGACGGCAACAACGCCTCGAACTGGACCCAGACGGGTTCGAACAACGATGATGGCAGGGCAGGCACGGGACCCCCGACGATCACTGAGCGTAGAGAACTCTGATGATCTACGGACCCGTGCCTGTCTTCTACCCCGGGGCGCCCTACTGTCCAGATCCCAACCTATTGCCGGTCGCTCTTACTTGTTCCAGTGCTGGGCGACGAGGTCGGCGGCCTGCTGCTCCCACTGGGCGTAGTGGTCGGGGTAGGCCGACACCTGGACGGTCTGGGCGGCCTTGGTCAGCGGCATGTCCTGCCAGCCGTCGACCTGCTTCAGACCCTTCAGGAACGCCGTCGTCGAGTACTCGGGGTCGGTGATCTGCTCCACCGTGCCCCAACCGGAGGAGGGGCGCTGCTGGAACAGGCCCTGCGAGTCGTGGTCGTTACGGTCACCCAGGTGGCCGAGGTTCTCCAGCTTCGACTCCTGCAACGCGGTGGCGATCGAGACGACCGCGGCACGCTCGTCCATGCCGGCCTTCTTCGTCGCCGCGATGATCGCCTTCACGTTCTTGGTCTGCTCGTCGTTCAACTCGATACGCGACTGCTCACCCTGCACACCGTGCGGGATCAGCTTGTCACCCTGCACCGTCACCGCAACCGGCTTGGTATGGGTGGTGGTGTCTGCGGCGTGGGCGGCGACCGGACCGGCGAACACGCCACCGGTGAAAGCCAGACCAGCAATACCCAGAACGCTCTTACGCAGAATCGTGTTCATCACAAGTGCTCCATTCGGGGGTCGACGCACCCGGGGGGATGCGTGGGCACCGTCAGGCGCTCAGAAAGTCTTCGGGGGATCCCGGCTGCTCGCGGGGCATGGGGTGCCTCTGCGCGGCGCCGGAAGCATGTCCAACGACCTCGGCCCCGGCATCATTCCCGGGCCGGCTCACGTCGCCGGAACCGTGTTCAACGACCAGCCCCCCGGGTCTGTTCCCACAGGCCTGCCGGCCTCTCAGGGGCGCGGCCGGTGCTCGGTCGTTCACCCGGTTACAACGCCACCCACCCGCCCACGATTCCGCGCTCAGAGTGCCGCCCACCACCCCCGAACCGAACACCCCCACCCACACGCCCCCGGACCCGGCACCACCGAGACACATGTCCGCATTTCAGGAACAGCCGTAGATCTTGGTACGAAAGTGCCCTCGTGGGGGCCGTTTCGTACCAAGATCTACGGATGGCTCGGGTCGCCGAGGCGGCGGAGGGCGCGTGGGGCGGGCTCGCGTGCACGGGCGGCACCACAGACCCCCGCCCCCAGGCAGTCGATCATGAGGTTAGCGGCGACAAACCGGACACCAAGCGCCGCCAAGTTCATGATCGACGCGACCGGGTAGGGCGCGTTGGACGGGGAGCGAAGCGGCCGCCGACGAGCCCCGCGATCTTGCAGTTTGCGCCCTCCGTGCGCCCCATTCGCGCGGTTTACGGGGCACCAAAGTGCAAGATCGGGGAAAAGGGGCTCGACGCGCGGCGGCGGAATCAGGGCTCGAACTTGTAGCCCAGGCCTCGGACCGTGACGATGTAGCGCGGGGCGGAGGGCTCCGGCTCGATCTTGGAGCGCAGCCGCTTCACGTGCACGTCGAGCGTCTTGGTGTCGCCCACGTAGTCGGCGCCCCAGACCCGGTCGATCAACTGACCCCGGGTGAGCACCCGCCCGGCGTTGCGCAGCAGCAGCTCCAGCAGCTCGAACTCCTTGAGCGGAAGCTGCACCCCGGCGCCGCCGACCGTCACCACGTGCCGTTCGATGTCCATCCGGACCGGGCCGGCGGCGAGCGTTGGCGCGCCCGTCTCGTTCGACTCGGCGCTCTGGCGGCGCAGCACCGCCCGGATGCGGGCGACCAGTTCACGCGGCGAGTACGGCTTGGTCACGTAGTCGTCGGCGCCGATCTCCAGCCCGACCACCTTGTCGATCTCGCTGTCCCGCGCGGTGACCATGATGATCGGCACGTGCGAGCGCTGGCGGAGCTGCCGGCAGACCTCGGTGCCGGACATCTCCGGCAGCATCAGGTCGAGCAGCACGATGTCGGCGCCGGTCCGGTCGAACTCGGTGAGGGCGGCGGGGCCCGTCGCGGCGACGGAGACCTCGAACCCCTCCTTGCGGAGCATGTAGGACAGGGCGTCGGAGAACGACTCCTCGTCCTCGACCACCAGTACGCGGCTCAACGGGTGTTTCCTTTCCTGTGGTCAGACCTGCCGGAGCTCGGCCGGGCCGGCCTCGATCCCAGCGGAGGCGAGTGTCGTCTCCAGGTCGTCCGGGGGGCGTGCGGGCAGCCGGAGAGTGAACGTCGACCCCCCACCAAGGGTGCTCGACACGTCCACCCGGCCGCCATGGTTGCTGGCGATGTGTTTGACGATGGCCAGGCCCAGGCCGGTGCCGCCGGTGGACCGGGAGCGAGCCTGGTCGGCCCGGTAGAAGCGCTCGAAGATCCGGTCGACCTCGTTCGGTGCGATACCGATGCCCTGGTCTGCCACGGCGATCTCGACGTGTTCGTCGGTGCCGGTGACAGTCACCCGTACCGTGGTGTCCTCGCCGGAGTAGTTGATCGCGTTCTCCACCAGGTTCGCCACAGCGGTGGCGAGTTGGCTGTCGCTGCCGTACACGGTCAGGCCCCGCTGCCCGCCGACGGCGATCTCCACCCGGCGCGCGGTAGCAGCGGTGCGGGTGCGGTCGACGACCTCGGCGAGCACCCAGTCCACCGAGACCGGCTCGGGCGCGGGCTGCGGTTCGGCGCCCTGGAGGCGGGTCAGTTCCAGCAGTTCCTGCACGAGGCGGCCGAGCCGGGTCGACTCGTGCTGGATCCGTTCGGCGAACCGCCGCGCGGCGACCAGGTCCTCGGACAGGTCGGGCGCGCCGTCGGCGGCCGGTTCGGTGGCGTCGACGAGCGCCTCGGCGAGCAGCTGCAGCGCGCCGATCGGCGTCTTCAGCTCGTGGCTGACGTTCGCGACGAAGTCCCGGCGTACCCGCGCGAGACGGTGCGACTCGGTGACGTCGACCGCCTCGATCGAGATGTAGCCGGAGCCCAGTCCCATCGCCCGCAGGTGCACGCCGAGCGGGTTGTCGCCGCCGCCGTCGCGACCCCGCGGCAGGTCCAGCTCTATCTCGCGCCGCACGCCCGTGCGGCGGACCTGCCCGGCGAGGGTACGGATCAACGGGTGCGCCGCGATCGACCCCGGCGCCGCCCCGGTACGGAGCAGACCCATCGCCCGGGCGGCCGGGTTCACCAGCACCGGCACGTCGTCCGGGCCGAGCACCACCACGCCCGCGCGCAGCGAGTCGATCGTCTTGCGGCCGAGCCCGGATAGGCCCCCCTGCGCTTCGTCCGGAATCGTCGCCCTCCCTGCGTCACGGCGGAGTGTCCCGCCGCCCCGCGACGCCCGGCGGCGCCGCCATTCGTCAACGGGTCCGGACAGCAGCGCCCCGGCGACCAGCCCGGTCACCAGCGCTCCGGCCACCACGACGGCCACCGCCCATTCCACCCGGCGATCGTAGGGTCATTGTTAACCCGGGTATCGGGCACAAAGGGACGAACCACTCTCGCCTTCGGCAAAGTTCACCTGCGGGCCCAGCGTCGTTCATCCGCGTTCACCCTGGTGCCGACCGTTCGGCCTAGCGTGGGGCGCGCACCTGCTCCTGCCGTACCCCTCGGGGGTGGCGGCCACCGACCCCAGGAAGTGACGATGCGCGACGAGTTCCGGGCCGACCTGCAGATTGTCAGCCAGTTGCTGGTGGACATGGCCGAGGCGGTACGCGCGGCCATGCGGCAGGCCACCAAGGCGCTGCTCACCGCCGACCGGACGGCCGCCGAGACGGTGATCGCGCGGGACGCCGAGATCGACGACCTCTACCGGCACGTGGAGGAGCGGGTCTGTGACCTGCTGGCCCGGCAGGCGCCGGTGGCCTCCGACCTGCGGGCGATGATCACCGCGTTGCACGTGGCAGCCGATCTGGAGCGGATGGGCGACCTGGCCGACCACGTGGCGAAGACGGCGCTGCGCCGGCACCCGTCCCCGGCGGTGCCGGCGGAGCTGCGGCCGGTCTTCACCGACATGGCCGGGATCGCCGACCGGATGGCCGAGAAGATCGGCTCGGTGCTGGCCAAGCCGGACGCGGACGTGGCCGCCGAACTGGACAGCGACGACGACGCGATGGACGACCTGCACAAGAGCCTGTTCGGCGTGCTGCTCGGCGACGACTGGCCGTACGGGGTGGAGACGGCGATCGACGCGACGCTGCTGGGCCGCTTCTACGAGCGTTTCGCCGACCACGCGGTGAACGCGGGCGAGCACGTGGTCTACCTGATCACCGGCTCGACGTCCGGCTGAGAACCGTGGGCGGGGCCGCCTCGGGGGAGGCCCCGCCCACGCCGTGTCAGCGGCCCTGGTTGGCGACCGCGGCGGCGGCGTCCTTGGCCGCCTCCGGGTCCAGGTACGTCCCGCCGAGCACCTGCGGACGCAGGTCGGCGTCCAGGTCGTAGCGCAGCGGGATGCCGGTGGGGATGTTCAGCTTGGCGATCGCCTCGTCGGAGATCTGGTCGAGGTGCTTGACCAGGGCACGCAGTGAGTTGCCGTGCGCGGCCACCAGCACCGTCCGGCCGGCCAGGATGTCCGGCACGATCGAGTCGTACCAGTAGGGCAGCATCCGCTCGACGACGTCCTTGAGGCACTCGGTGCGCGGCATCAGCTCGGTCGGCAGCAGCGCGTACCGGGGGTCGCCGACCTGCGACCACTCGTCCGCGTCGTCGATCGGCGGCGGCGGCGTGTCGTACGAGCGGCGCCAGAGCATGAACTGCTCCTCGCCGTACTCGTCGAGGGTCTGCTTCTTGTCCTTGCCCTGCAGGGCGCCGTAGTGGCGCTCGTTGAGCCGCCACGACCGGCGCACCGCGATCCAGTGCCGGTCGGCGGCGTTCAACGCCAGCTCGGCGGTGCGGATGGCTCGGCGCATCAGGCTCGTGTGCACCACGTCCGGCAGCAGGCCGTGCTCGCGCAGCAGCTCGCCGCCGCGCCGCGCCTCGGTCTCCCCCTTGGTGGTCAGGTCGACGTCGACCCAGCCGGTGAAGAGGTTCTTGGCGTTCCAGTCGCTCTCGCCGTGCCGCAGCAGGACCAGCGTCCCGACGGTGGGCCCCTCGCTCGCAGTCATGCCGATCATCCTGCCGTACGACGCGGGCGGACACGCGGCGACCTGTGGTGACGACCACCACGTGGAAAACCTGATGACCACGGCTCCGGCCCGGCACTAGGTTGTAAGGCGCATTAAAGAGGTCGGTCATTACCATTCGGGGGGCGTCGGGATGCGGACGGTACGGGGCTGGTTCCAGGACACAGCCGGTGGCCTGCCACGGACGTTCTGGTACCTCTGGGCCGGCACGCTGATCAACCGGCTCGGCTCGTTCGTCCTGATCTTCCTGGCCATCTACCTGACCCAGGAACGCGGCTTCTCCGCCGCCCAGGCCGGGCTGGTGATCGGCCTCTGGGGCGCCGGCGGCGCGGTCGGCACCACCATCGGCGGCACGCTGACCGACCGCTGGGGACGGCGGCCCACGCTGCTCGTCGCGCACGTCGGCGCGGCCGGCATGATGATCGCGCTCGGCTTCGCCCGCCCGCTCTGGGCGGTCGCGGTGGGCGCGCTGCTGCTCGGCGCGTTCGCCGAGGCGGCCCGCCCCGCCTTCGGCGCCATGATGGTCGACGTGGTGCCGGACAAGGACCGGCTGCGCGCCTTCTCGCTGAACTACTGGGCGATCAACCTCGGCTTCGCCTGCGCCGCCGTGCTCGCCGGCTTCGCCGCCCAGGGCAGCTACCTGCTGTTGTTCCTGGTGAACGCGACCACCACACTGGTGACCGCACTGATCATCTTCGCCAAGGTCGGCGAGACCCGCGGCCCGGTCACCGCACTCCCGGTCAAGGGGATGCCGGCACCGGCCGGGGCGCTGCGCACCATCCTCGCCGACCGGGTGTTCCTCGGCTTCGTCGCGCTCAACCTGCTCGCCGCGCTGGTGTTCCTCCAGCACATCTCGATGCTGCCGATCGCCATGGGCGACTCCGGGCTCAGCCCGGCCACGTACGGCTCGGTGATCGCACTGAACGGCGTGCTCATCGTGGTGGGCCAGTTGTTCGTACCCCGGCTGATCAAGGGCCGCAGCCGCTCGCACGTGCTGGCGCTCGCGTCGCTGGTGATGGGCGCCGGGTTCGGGCTCACCGCGCTCGCCGACACGGTCTGGCTCTACGGCCTGACCGTGCTGATCTGGACCCTCGGCGAGATGCTCAACTCGCCGTCCAACGCCACCCTGATCGCGGAGCTGTCCCCGGCCGCGCTGCGCGGCCGCTACCAGGGCGTCTTCTCGCTGTCCTGGCAGCTCGCCGGCGCCGCCGCGCCGATCCTCGGCGGCCTGGTCCGCGAGCACGCCGGCAACAGCGCGCTCTGGCTCGGCTGCGCGGGCATCGGCGTCGTGGCGGCGGTCGCCCACCTGATCTCCGGCCCGGCCCGGGAGCGCCGCGCTGTCGCGCTGCGCGCCGTGGGCACGCCCGTCACGCCGGTCACCGCCACCGCGTCCCCGGCGCCCGAGGCGGGCGAGGCCGCGGCCACCGCACCCGCCGCCCCGGTCCGGTCCGGTTCCTGAGTACGCCCCGACGCAGCCGCCCCGAGGCGGGTGGATACGGTACGGGAAGGAATCGGTAAGGAAACCTTCCTGGAGGACTGGTGCACGGCCTGCGGCGCTGGTGGGACGACACGGCCGGCGGACTACCGGCCACGTTCTGGTACCTCTGGTCCGGCCTGCTGATCAACCGGGCCGGCGCGTTCGCGCTGCTGTTCCTGTCGCTCTACCTGACCGCCGCGCGGGGTGCCCCGCCGTCGCTGGCCGGCCTGGTGGTCGGCGCGTACGGGATCGGCGGTGCGGCCGGCACGCTGCTCGGCGGCGTCCTGGCCGACAGGTGGGGCCGGCGGGCCACGCTACTCGCCGCCCACCTGGCCGCCGCCGTCCTGATGGCGGCGCTGGCGTTCAGCACGCACCTGGCGGCGATCGCCGTACTCGCCACGCTGGTCGGGGTGGCGCACTCGATGCCCAGCCCGGCGTTCGTGGCCGCCATCGTGGACGTGGTGCCCGAGGCGCGCCGCTCCCGCGCGTTCAACCTGCAGTTCTGGGCGTTCAACCTGGGCATGGCGGTGGCCTCGCTGCTGGCCGGCATCCTCGCCGAGGCGAGCTTCACGGCGCTGTTCCTGGTCGACGCCGGAGCCACGCTGGCGGCTGCGGTGGTGATCGCGCTGAAGGTGCCGGAGACGCTCACCCGGCGGCCCGCGTTCACGCCACGGGCGGTGGTGGGACGCCGTCCCGGGCTGCACACCGCGCTCACCGACCGCACGTTCCTGGTGTTCGTCGGGCTGACGTTCCTGCTGGCCGTGCTGACCATGCAGACCTCCACGATCATGCCGCTGGCGATGCGCGAGGACGGCCTGCGCCCGTCGGCGTACGGGCTGGTGGTGGCGCTCGGCGGGGCGCTCATCGTGGCCGGGCAGCTGTTCGTGCCCCGGCTCATCGAGCCGTACCGGAAGTCGAGCGTGCTGGCCGTCTCCACCGGCCTGATGGCGCTCGGGTTCGGCGCGCTGACGGTGGCCGACGGGCTGCCGCTCTACCTCGGCGCAGCGGTGGTCTGGACGGTCGGGCAGATGCTCGCCGCGCCGCCGAACGCACAGATCAACGCGTACCTCGCGCCGCCCGAGCTGCGCGCCCGCTACCAGTCGGTGTTCTACCTGACGTTCCCGGCCGCGTCGTTCGTGGCACCGGCGCTCGGCGGGCTCAGCCTGGAACACCTGGGCGAGCGGCACTGGCTGGTGGTGGGCACGCTCGGCCTGCTGGCCGCCGCCGGGCACCTGCTCGCCGGGCCGCGCCGGGAACGGCGGGTGGCCGCGCTGCGGGCGGCGGCCGCGGAACCGGTCAGGTCCGCCCACTGAGGGAAGGCAACGGCAGAGCGCCCACCCCGACCCCCGTCGAGATGGGCGCTCGTACCGTACGCCCGGCGGCGGCGGGCGACACTCACCCCCGTAAGCGTCGCCCGCTCGCGCCGCCGGTTCCACGGGTGGCACCGTCCCCCAACGGCGTGCTCCACCCGATCTTCGCGTCTCGCCTGCGCGGATCTGATCGATCCACCGCTCCCCCGAACGTAAACAAGCGTGACGCGGTGCAATAAAGTTAGTTCGCCCGGATTCCGGATTCAACCCAGAACGCTGTCTTGCCCGTCACAGCACCCGTGTCGGAAACCCGGCTGTCCGTGTCGTCGTCCCTGGAGTGGCAAACACGGCGTTCCCGTCGGCCATTCCCGTAAACCTCAGCCGTCCTCGCGATTCGGGTTCTCGGTCCGGAAGAAGTTGCTCTGCCGGCCGTCCCGCATCTGCTCCTGGTAGATCAGGTTCAGCCGCCGCAGGTCGAACGTGCGGAACCAGTCGTCCCAGGTGATCTCGCGGATTCGGCTGCTCTCCCGGTACCCGGGGATGTTGAACGTCAGCACCCCGGCCCGGCCCTCGCGCTCGGTGCCGGCGATGGTGGCGGGCTTCGCACCCCGCGCCCGCGCCCAGCGCTGGATCACCTCGTGGTTACGGGTGACCAGGCTCCGGCCCGGACGCTCCGGCCGGTCCGCGAGCGACGTGATGAGCTGCGACGACCCGATCGACCGGCTGGACGCCGGGCCCCGGGTCGGTGCCGCCTGGGCCCGGGCGGACGACGCCTTCCGAGCCGGCGCCGCCTTGGCGCGCGAAGGAGCAGCCTTCGCCCTCGACGGGGCCGCCTTCGCCCGAGCCGGAGCCGCCTTGGCCCGAGCCGGTATCGCCTTCGCCCGCGACGAGGTCGCCTTGGCGCGGGCGGGGGCCGCCTTGCGCGTACCCGTCGCCTTGGCCCTGGCGCCGGTGACGCGTGCGGCCGGCGCGGCCTTCGCCGGCGACGTGGCGCTCCGGCGGGCCGACGTGGTCCGCTTCGCCGCAGTGGTCTTCTTCGCGGCGGTGCTCTTGCGGGTCGCCGACGGCCGACCGGCCGGGCCGGTGCTCCGCCGGGCGGCGCCGCCCTCCCCGCGCATCGCCCGCGCCAGGGTCTTCACCAGTTCCGGCTTCCGCAGCGCGGAGATCCCGGAGACCCCGCGCCGCTTGAGCTGGCTGCGGAGGTCGTCCACCTTCATCCGGGAGATCGCCGACTCCGACACCCTCGGGGTGTTCGGCGTCTGATTGCCGGTTTGCCGCTTGGTCCGGGTCGCAGTCGTGCCGCGACCTGAGCTGTTGCGCTGAGCCATGGGACACGCTCCTCGACAGTCCGTCCTCGGCCCGCGGTGGGTCCCAGTGCTCCGCACCGCGCGGGGCGGCATACCCGTCAGGAGGGCTCCGAACCTCCGGCGGACGATCCGGCAGCGGCGGAAGGCTCGAAGAGGTGCGCGAACGCGGCCAGGTTCGCTGTCGACTCGCCGCGCTTGACCCGCCACTCCCACTCCCGGCGGATGGCGGTACCGAACCCGATCTCCAGCATGCTGTCGAACGACTCGTCCGCGTACGTCAGCACGGAACCGAGCAGCCGGTCCAGTTCGTCGGCGTCCACCCCGGCCAGGTTCACCCGCCCGGTCAGGTAGACGTCGCCGACCGCGTCGATGGAGAACGAGACGCCGTACATGCGGGCGTTGCGCTGGAGCAGCCACGCCCACAGCTCCTCGCGGCGCTCGTCCGGCTGACGCATCACGAACGCCTCGACCCGCAGCGCGTGCTCACCCACGATCAGGTTGCAGATCGTCTTGAGCTTGTGCGTGCCGGGCAGCGTCACCGCGTACGACGCCTCGCCGGTGGACTCCCACTCCAGCTCGCGCTCCGCGCAGACGGACTCGATCAGCGCGGCGACCTCACTCCTGCGGCTCATCGCACCCACTCTACGACCGGCGTACCGGGGCCGCCCGGTGGCCGGTGGAGATCACCAGGAGCACAGCGCGGCCGGTTCGCCGAGCCGCCGCGCCAGCCGGGCCCGGTGCTCGGTGATCGCCTCCCCGTAGACCGCGAGCAGGCCGGCGGCGGTGCGGTGCCAGGAGAAGTCCCGGGCGTGCCGCTCGGCGCCGCGGCCCAGCGCGGCACGGCGTACCGGATCGGGCAGCAGCCGGGCCAGCGCGCGGGCCCAGTCGACCGGGTCGTGCCCGTCGATGAGCATGCCGCTGACGCCGTCGCGTACCGCCGTCACCAGGCCGCCCACGGCGGCGGCCAGCACCGGCGTGCCGCACGCCTGGGCCTCCAGCGCGACCAGCCCGAACGACTCGTTGTGCGACGGCACCGCGACCAGGTCGGCGGCGCGGTAGAGGGCGGGCAGGTCCGCGCCGGTCTGCGGCGGGAGGAAACGCACCCGGTCGGCGATGCCGAGCGCGTGCGCCAACTCGATCAGGGCGGTGGGCCGGTCCAGGCCGCTGCCGCTGGGCCCGCCGCAGATCACCACGGTCAGCTCGTCGGCCAGCGCCGGATCCCGTTCACGCAGCGCGGCGGCGGCACGCACCAGCACGTCCGGCGCCTTCAGCGGCTGGATCCGGCCGACGAACGCGACCACGTACCCGTCGGTCGGCAGGCCGAGCCGGCGGCGCGCGGCCCGGGTCGCGGCGTCCCGGTCACCCGCGGCGGGACGGAACCGGTCCAGGTCGACGCCGGGTTCCACGATCGCCACCCGGTCCGGCTCGGCCGCGTACCGGTCGAGCAGGTCGCGGGCCTCGACCCGGGTGTTGGCGACCAGCCGGTCCGCCTCGGTGACCACCTGCTCCTCACCGATCACCCGGGCCTTCGGCTCGGGACGGTCCCCGGCGGCCAGGCGCGCGTTCTTGACCTTCGCCAGGGTGTGCGCGGTGTGCACCAGCGGTACGCCCCAGCGCTCCTTGGCCAGCCAGCCGACCTGGCCGGAGAGCCAGTAGTGCGAGTGGATCAGGTCGTAGTGGCCCGGCGGGCGGGCCGCCTCGGCCCGCAGCACCCCGGCGGTGAAGGCGCAGAGCTGACCAGGGAGTTCCTCCTTGGTCAGCCCCTCCAGTGGCCCGGCGGTCACGTGCCGGACGGACACCCCGGGCGCCACCTCGACCACCGGGGGCAGGTCACCGGCGGTGGCCCGGGTGAAGATCTCCACCTCGACGTCGGCCTCGGCCAGCCGCCGGGCCACCTCCAGGATGTAGACGTTCATGCCGCCCGCGTCACCGGTGCCGGGCTGGTGCAGCGGCGACGTGTGCACCGACAGGGTGGCGATACGGCGGGGCCGCGGCCACGGAAGGGCACCTCGCTGACGACCGACACCGGTGTGCAAATCCGCCACGTCCGCTCCCTCTGTCACGGTTGATGCCGTCCCGCACGACCGGCGCTTCTCGGTCAACCCGTGTGCCGGATGTCATCTTCCCCATCGGGGTACGGAAATGCTTTCCGCCGGGTCCCGGGCGTGACGGACCTCATCCCGCCGCAGGGCCCGGGGACGGGAGACAATGTCCGGATGACTTCAGTCGCCATCGTCACCGGGGCGTCCAGCGGGATCGGCGCGGCCACCGCCCGCCGGCTCGCCGCCGAGGGATTCCACGTGCTGGCCGCCGCCCGGCGTACCGACCGGCTGGCCGCGCTGGTCGCCCAGATCGAGGCGGCCGGCGGCGCGGCTACAGCGGTGGCCTGCGACGTGACCTCGGACGAGTCGGTGGCCGGCCTGGCCGCCGCCGCCGAGGCCGCCCCCGGGCCGGTCACGCTGCTGGTGAACAACGCGGGCGGCGCCCGCGGCCTGGACCCGGTCGAGACCGCCGACGTGGGCGACTGGCAATGGATGTACGACGTGAACGTGCTCGGCACGCTGCGCGTCACCAAGGCGCTGCTCCCGGCGCTGGAGCGCTCCGGCGCCGGCACCGTCGTCATCGTCAGCTCCACCGCCGGGCACGTGGTCTACGAGGGCGGCGGCGGCTACACGGCCGCCAAGCACGCGCAGACCGCGATCGCGGGCACGCTCCGGCTGGAACTGTGCGGCCGGCCGGTCCGGGTGATCGAGATCGACCCCGGCATGGTGAAGACCGAGGAGTTCGGCCTGGTCCGCTTCGGCGGTGACACCGACCGGGCCGAGGCGGTCTACGCCGGAGTCGCCGAACCGCTGGTGGCCGACGACGTCGCCGACTGCGTCGCCTGGTGCGCGACCCGCCCGCAGCACGTCAACATCGACCGGCTCGTGGTGCGCCCGCTGGCCCAGGCCGCGCAGCACAAGGTGCACCGGACGTCGTGA
>NZ_JAXCFU010000001.1:715680-1102412 GCF_055362685.1 Micromonospora sp. SYSU B005
AGCGCGAGGAGTGAGCCGGTCTTGCGAGCCCCGCAGTCGCGAACCCTAAAGATGCGTGAAGCGCGAGGAGTGAGCCGGTCTTGCGAGCCCCGCAGTCGCGAACCCTAAAGATGCGTGAAGCGCGAGGAGTGAGCCGGTCTTGCGAGCCCCGCAGTCGCTGACCCGGAGGCACTGATGGAACGTCCGCTCGGCGTGGCCACCCGGGGCACGACGAACCCCAACCGGCTCCGGCGGGTGGACAACTGGATCGTCGAGGCCTGCGGCGACGCGCTGCGCGCCGCCGCCGACCCGCTGGTGGTGGACCTGGGCTACGGCGCCACCCCGGTCACCCCGGTCGAACTGCGGGCCCGTCTCGCGGCCGGGGTCCGCCCGGACGTGCGGGTGGTCGGCCTGGAGATCGATCCGGTACGCGTCGCCGCCGCCCTGCCGGCCGCCGACCCGCCCGGGCTGACGTTCGCCAGGGGCGGCTTCGAACTGGCCGGACTGCGTCCCGCGCTGGTCCGGGCCTTCAACGTGCTCCGCCAGTACGACGAGAGCGAGGTGGCCGACGCCTGGCGTACCGTCACCGGGCGGCTCGCCCCGGGCGGGCTGCTGGTCGAGGGCACCTGCGACGAGCTGGGGCGGCTCGGCTCCTGGGTACTGCTCGACGCCACCGGACCGCGCACCCTCACCCTGTCGGCGAAGCTGACCACGCTGGAGAGCCCTGCCACGCTCGCCGAGCGGCTACCGAAGGCGCTGATCCACCGCAACGTGCCGGGTGAACGCGTCCACGACCTGATCGAGGCGCTGGAACAGGCTTGGCGCTCCGCCGCCGGCTACGCCCCGTTCGGTCCTCGGCAGCGCTGGCTGCGTACGGTCGAGGCGGTGAAGGAGTCAGGCTGGCCGATCCAGGACACCCCCCGCACCTGGCGCCACGGCTACCTGACGCTCCCCTGGCCCGCCGTGGCCCCCCGCTGACCGCGCCGCCCTCGCCCCGCCCCCCGCGCTCATCACCCGCCGCGCCCGCTGTCCGCTGGCCGCCAGCCGTTTAGCCGCCGATCTTGGAGTTGTGGCGCCTCGCGAAATGCGCTTATCGGGCATTCGAGGCGCCACAACTCCAAGATCGGCGAAAACCACCCTCCCCGTGGAGCCCTGATCTCGGCCGAACCCTCTCCCGACAGGTTGATCTTGCACTTGCTGCCCCGGCAAAGCGGGCTAAACCGCCCAAACCGAGGGCCGGAAGTGCAAGATCGCGGGGCGAGGGCGGGGCCGGGGCCGGGGGGGATGGGGTCAGATGGTGCAGTTGATGAGGACCGGCTCGGGGTGGAGGGTTACGCCGAAGCGGGACTGGACGCCGTCGCGGATCTCGCGCGCCAGCGCCACCAGCGCGGCCGTACTGGCGGTGCCGGAGCGGTTCGTGAGCGCCAGCGTGTGCTTGCTGGAGATGGCGACGCCCTCCGGGCCCGCGTATCCCTTGCCGAACCCGGCCTTGTCGATCAGCCACGCCGCGCTGACCTTCACCGCGCCGTCGGCACCCGGCCAGTGCGGCGGCTCCCCCACGTCGGCGGCGCGTTCCCGCATCTGCTCGAACACCTCGCCCGGCAGCACCGGGTTGGTGAAGAACGAGCCCACCGACCAGGTGTCCGGGTCGGCCGGGTCGAGCACCATGCCCTTGCCGGCGCGCAGCTTGCGCACCGTGGCGCGGGCGTCGGCGAGCGGCACCCGGTCGCCCACCTCGACGCCGAGCGCCCGGGCCAGTTCGGCGTAGCGGACCGGGCCGGACAGCGGGGAGCGGGTGAGCCGGAAGTCGACGGTGAGCACCACCCAGCGGTCGCTGTACTTGAAGATGCTGCCCCGGTAGACGAATCCGCAGTCCGCCGCGGCGATCCGCACCACCTCGCGGCGGGTACGGTCGTACGCCTCGACGGCGACGATCGTCTCGGCGACCTCCTGGCCGTACGCGCCGACGTTCTGGATCGGGGTCGCGCCGGCCGAGCCCGGGATGCCGGAGAGGCACTCCAGCCCGGACCAGCCGCGCTCGACGGTGGCGGCGACGAGGTCGTCCCACGGCTCGCCGGCTTCGACACGTACCGTGACGGTGTCGCCGTCCTCGGCGACGGCCTGGAACCCCCGGGAGCGGACGAGCACGACGGTTCCGGGGAAGCCCTGGTCGCCGATCACGACGTTGCTGCCGCCCGCCAGCACCAGCACGGCCCGCTCTCGGGCTTCCGCTTCCTGCACCTTTAGTACGATCTGGGCGGCGTTCTCGGCGGTCTCCAGCCGCCCGGCGGGTCCGCCGAGCCGGAGCGTGGTGTAGCGCGCCAGGGTGGCCGGATCGGTCGGGTCACCGGCAGTAGCCGGTTCGGCGTAGACGTCTGACACGCCTTTCACCCTAGGCTGAGGGGTAGCCGGAGCACCCACTGGTGGCCCGGTCACCCCCGGGAGGATGGCGATGAGCAGACTGCACCACACGAAGGACTTCTGGATCGGCGCGCTGCGTACGGAGGGCCCCGCCTTCGCCGCGGCGGTGGCCGAGGCGCCGCCCGAGACACCCGTGCTGTCCTGTCCCGGCTGGACTGTCACCGATCTCGCTCATCACCTGACCCGCGTGTACGTCTGGGCGGGCACCGTGCTGTCCACGGGCGGCGCCACGCGCCCGGAGCGGCACGACCCGGAGCCGCCGGCGGGTCTGACCGCGGCGCAGTGGTACGCGCAGGAGTACGAGCGGCTCACCGCGCTGCTGGAGGCGACGGATCCGGAGGCGCCGGCCTGGAACTTCGCGCCCCAGCCGAAGAAGGCAGCCTTCTGGCCGCGCCGGATGGCGCACGAGACGGCCGTGCACCGCTGGGACGCCCAGCTCGCGATCGGTGCGGGTGATCCGATCGAGGCGAAGCTTGCGGCCGACGGGGTGAGCGAGGTGCTGGACACCTGGCTGCCGGCGGGTCGGCGGGTGCAGCCCGGGCAGTGGCGCGGCGTGGTGCAGCTGAACGCGACAGACGCGGCGCAGGAGTGGTACCTGCGGTTGCGGGGTGAAGGGGTCGCGCTGCTGGACACCGCGACGATCCTCGACCACGACGACCACCGCGCGCGGGCGCAGGTGTCCGGTACGGCGAGCGATCTGCTGCTGGCGCTGATGGGGCGGATCAGCTTCGACGCGCTGGACGTGGCGGGCGACCCGGCCCTGCTCGGGGGCCTGCGGGTCGGCTGACGACGGGCACCGGACGGAGAGGGGCGGCGGCCGCCCCTCTCCGTTTCTTTTCGGACAGCTCTGAGAGCGCTCTCTTGACAAGGTCCCGGACCCTCCACCACGCTGTCGTGAGAGCGCTCTCTTAGTTCCGGAACCGCCTTCCACCACCCTTTTCGACGACCCGAGAGGTCAGGGACAGCATGCTCACCTTCACGCGCCGCCGCCTGGCGGCGGTGGCCCTGGTCGCCGCCACCGCATTGCTCGGCACCACCGCCTGCGGCGGCGGTGACGATGCCGCCGCCGACGGGCCGATAACGCTCACCGTCGACGTCTTCGGCCAGTTCGGTTACGCCGATCTCTACCAGGAGTACATGGCCAGCCACCCCGGCGTGAAGATCGTCGAGCGGGGCACCGGCGGCAACCTCGACGAGTACTCCCCGAAGCTCACCCAGTGGCTCGCCGCGGGCAAGGGCGCCGGCGACGTGGTCGCCATCGAGGAGGGCCTGCTCGTCGAGTACAAGGCCAACCCGCAGAACTTCGTCAACCTGCTCGACCACGGCGCGGCCGACCTGAAGGGCAACTTCCTCGACTGGAAGTGGAACCAGGGGCTCACCGCCGACGGCAAGCAGCTCATCGGCCTCGGCACTGATGTCGGCGGCATGGCGATGTGCTACCGCACCGACCTGTTCGCCAAGGCCGGTCTGCCCACCGACCGGGAGGCCGTGTCCAAGCTCTGGCCCACCTGGCAGGACTACATCAAGGTCGGTGAGCAGTTCACCGCGAAGAAGACGGGCGCGTCGTTCCTGGACGCCGCGACCAACACGTTCAACACGATCCTGCTCCAGACCGCCGGCAACAGCAGCGGCTACAGCTACTACGACACCGGCAACAACCTGGTCGTCGGCAGCAACCCGGCGGTGAAGCAGGCGTACGACACCACGATGGACATCATCGACTCGGGGCTGTCCGGCAAGTACGGCTCCTGGTCCGAGGAGTGGGTGTCGGCGTTCAAGCAGTCGAAGTTCGCCACCATCGCCTGCCCGGCCTGGATGACCGGCGTGATCGAGGGCAACGCGGGCGCCGGCGCCAAGGGCAAGTGGGACATCGCCCAGATCCCCGGCAACGGCGGCAACTGGGGTGGCTCGTTCCTCGCCGTGCCGAAGCAGAGCAAGCACCAGGCTGAGGCGATCGAGCTGGCCAAGTTCCTGACCAGCGCCAAGGGTCAGATCGGCGCGTTCAAGGCGAAGGGTCCCCTGCCCTCCTCGCCGCAGGCGCTGGAGGACCCGGCGATCATCGACTCGAAGAACGCCTACTTCTCCGAGGCGCCGGTCGGGAAGATCTTCGCCGAGGGCGCCAAGAGCCTGAAGCCGGTCTACATGGGACCGAAGAACCAGGCCGTACGCACCGAGGTCGAGAACGCCGTCCGCTCGGTGGAGCTGGGCAAGCGCTCACCGGAGCAGGGCTGGACCGACGCGGTCGCCAACGCCGAGAAGGCCGCCGCCAAGTAACCCGAGCAGCGCGTGCGGGCGGCCACCCGGCCACGGGGGCCGCCCGCACGGCGGAAAGGAGTCCCGGGTCATGGCCGTCCAGCTCGACGCCCGCCCGCCGGTCGCACCGGCACCCCGCCCCACCCGTCCCGGCCTGGGCAACCGGCTCAGCCGGATCGACACTAAGTACTCGCCGTACCTGTTCATCGCCCCGTTCTTCCTGCTGTTCGGCGTCTTCGGGGCGTACCCGCTGGCGTACACGTTCTGGGTCTCGCTGCACGACTGGGACCTGCTCGGCGCCGAGCACCCGTTCATCGGCTTCGACAACTACACGCAGCTGCTCGCCGACTCGGACTTCTGGCACTCGGTGGTCAACACGCTGGGCATCTTCGTGATCTCCACGGTGCCCCAGCTGCTCGCCGCGCTCTGGCTGGCCAACCTGCTCAACCGGCAGCTGCGGGCCCGGACGACCTGGCGGATGGCGGTGCTGATCCCGAACGTCACCTCGACCGCCGCCGTGGCGATCGTGTTCGCGGTGCTGTTCGGCCGCGAGTTCGGCATGATCAACTGGCTGCTCGACCACGTCGGGATCAGCGCGATCGACTGGAAGGCGAACCGGTTCGCCGCCTGGGTCGCCATCTCCACGATGGTCGACTGGCGCTGGACCGGCTACAACGCGCTGATCTTCCTCGCCGCCATGCAGGCCATCCCCCGCGACCTGTACGAGTCGGCGGCGATCGACGGCGCCGGCCGGGCCCGCCAGTTCTGGTCCATCACGGTGCCGCTGCTCAAGCCGACGATCATCTTCGCGGTCATCATCTCCACGATCGGTGGCCTCCAGCTCTTCACCGAACCGCGGATGTTCAACTCCGGCACCAACGCGATCCGCGGCGGGCCGCTGCGGGAGTCGCAGACGGTGACCATGTACATGTTCGAGAACGCCTTCGCGCCGCACTACAACTTCGGCTACGGCTCGGCGGTCGCCTGGCTGCTGTTCGCCCTGATCGCTGTGGTCGCGGCGATAAACGTCCTGCTCCTGCGCCGGCTCGGCGGCGGCTCCCGCAAGGAGGTCTCCCGATGACCCGCCTCTGGTCGGCAAGCCGGCTCACCTACCTGGCGCTGACCCTCTCGGCCGTCCTGTCGATCTTCCCGATCTACTGGATGTTCGTGGTGGCCAGCCGCACCAGCGACACGATGGGCCAGGTGCCGCCGCCGCTCACCCCCGGCGGCAACCTCGGCGCCAACATCGCCCGGCTGTTCGACAACACCGACGCGTACTTCCTGACCGGTCTGATCAACTCCGCCATCGTGGCCACCACCGTCACGATCTCGGTGGTGTTCTTCTCCACGCTGGCCGGGTTCGCGTTCGCCAAGCTGCGCTTTCGCGGGCGCAACGCGCTGCTGCTGGTCATCGTCGCCACCATGATGGTCCCCACCCAGCTCGGCGTGATCCCGCTCTACCTGCTGATGACGAAGCTGAACTGGAACGACCGGCTGCCCGCCGTGATCGTGCCGGCGCTGGTCACCGGCTTCGGCGTGTTCATGATGCGCCAGTACGCCGGCCAGGCGGTGAGCACCGAGCTGATCGAGGCGGCCCGGATGGACGGCTGCAACACCGCGCGGATCTACTGGAACGTGGTGCTGCCCGCGCTGCGCCCGGCCGCCGCCGTCCTCGGCCTGCTCACGTTCATGACCACCTGGAACGACTTCCTGTGGCCGTACGCGGTGCTGAACGACCCGGAGAACCCGACGGTGCAGCTGTCGCTGCGGGCCCTCTCCGACGGGTACTACCAGGACATGTCGCAGGTGTTCACCGGTACTGCGATCGCCACGCTGCCGCTGCTGCTGGTGTTCATCGTCTTCGGCCGCCAGATCATCGGCGGGATCATGGAAGGTGCGGTCAAGGCATGAGCAACGTCCGATTCCCGGAGGGCTTCGTCTGGGGCGGGGCCACCGCCGCGTACCAGATCGAGGGCGCCGCCCGCGACGACGGTCGCGGCCCGTCGATCTGGGACACCTTCAGCCGTACGCCGGGCGCGGTGTTCGCCGGTCACACCGGCGACGTGGCCTGCGACCACTACCACCGGTACGCCGAGGACGTCGCGCTGATGGCGGAGCTGGGGCTGCGGGCGTACCGGTTCTCGGTGTCCTGGCCCCGGGTGCGGCCGGACGGCACCGGCCCGGTGGAGCCGCGCGGGCTGGACTTCTACGACCGGCTGACCGACGCGCTGCTGGACGCCGGCCTCGACCCGATCGTCACGCTCTACCACTGGGACCTGCCGCAGGCGCTGGAGGACCGGGGCGGCTGGACCGTCCGGGAGACCGCCGAGCACTTCGCCGAGTACGCGCTCGCCGTGCACGGCCGCCTCGGCGACCGGGTCCGCACCTGGACCACGCTCAACGAGCCGTGGTGCTCGGCCTACCTCGGGTACGGCTCCGGGGTGCACGCGCCGGGACGCCGCGACGCCGGTGACGCGTTCCGGGCCGTACACCATCTGCTGCTCGGCCACGGCCTGGCGGCGCGGGCGTTGCGCGCGGCCGGCGTGGAGACGCTCGGGATCACGCTCAACCTGGCCGACGTGCAGCCGGCGGACGCGGGCAGCGCCGCTGACGCCGAGGCGGTCCGGCTCGTCGACGGCCTGCACAACCGGATCTTCCTGGACCCGCTGACCGGCGGCGGCTACCCGGCGGACGTGCTGGCCCACGTCAGCCGGATCGTCGCGCCGGACTTCGTCCGGGACGGGGACGAGAAGCTGATCGCCGCGCCGCTGGACCTGCTCGGCCTGAACTACTACGCGCCCACCTACGTGTCCGGGCGGCCCGACGGCGCCGGAGGCGACGCGTACCCGGGCACCGCCGGGGCGGTCGAGTTCCTGCCGCCGGCCGGACCGCTCACCGAGATGGGCTGGTCGATCGAGCCGGCCGGGCTGACCCGGCTGCTGGAACGGGTCGCGGCCGACTATCCCGGACTACCTCTGATGATCACCGAGAACGGCGGGGCGTTCCCGGACACCGGCCTCGACGAGCGGGGCGGGGTGGCCGACGCCGACCGGGTCGCCTACCTCGACGGGCACCTGCGCGCCGCGCACGAAGCCATCGCCCGCGGCGTGGACCTGCGCGGTTATCTCGTATGGTCGGTGCTGGACAACTTCGAATGGGCCGAGGGTTACCGGAAGCGGTTCGGGATCGTCCACGTCGACTACCTGACCCAGCGGCGCACACCAAAGCGCAGCGCCCGCTGGTACCAGGAGGTGATCGCCCGGAACGGGCTGTGACGAGGTGGTGGTTACGGGGATGACGACGGCACAGCGACCGACCCTGGAGGCGGTGGCCCGGCTGGCCGGCGTGTCCCGGGCCACCGTCTCCCGGGTGGTGAACGGCTCGACCACAGTCGCCGAGCCGATCCGGCAGGCGGTACGCCGGGCGGTCGAGGAACTCGGGTACGTCCCGAACCTCGCCGCCCGCAGCCTGGTCACCCAGCGGACCGACTCGGTAGCGCTGGTGATGCCCGAGGCGGCCACCCGGGTCTTCTCCGACGACCAGGTGTTCCCGGGCATCATCCGGGGCGCGGCACAGGAGCTGGAGGCGGCGGACAAGCAGCTCGTGCTGATGCTCGCCGGTTCGCCGGCCGGGCACGAACGGGTCGAGCGGTACACCACCGGGCGGCACGTCGACGGGGTGCTGTTCGCCTCGCTGCACGGCGAGGACCCGCTGCCCGGCCGGCTCGCCCGCCTCGGCATCCCGGTGGTGTGCAGCGGGCGGCCGCTGGACGGCGCCGACGTGCCGTACGTGGACGTCGACCACGAAGGCGGCGTGAGCACTGCGGTGCGGCACCTGATCGCGAGCGGTCGGCGGCGGATCGCCACCATCGCCGGGCCGCAGGACATGGTCGCCGGGATCGAACGGCTGATCGGCTACCGCACCGCGATCACCGAGGCCGGGCTGCCGGAGCTGGTCGCGTACGGCGACTTCACCCGCGAGTCCGGCACCGCCGCGATGCGCGAACTGCTCGCCGCCGACCCGGAACTGGACGCCGTGTTCGCCGCCTCCGACCTGATGGCGCACGCCGCCCTGCGCACGCTGCGGGAGGCCGGGCGGCGGGTGCCCGAGGACGTGGCGGTGATCGGGTTCGACGACATCGAGACGGCGGCGTACACGGAGCCGCCGCTCACCACTGTGCGGCAGCCGATAGTGGAGCTGGGCCGGTCGATGACCCGGCAACTGCTGCGGATCGCCGCGGGCGAGCAGGTCGAGCAGGCGCTGGTGCTGCCGACCGAGCTGGTGCTACGCGAGTCCGCGTGATCATCCGGTCACGCTGATTATCCGGTCGCGGGCGGGCGGCGGCGGGGCTAGGGTCCGCCGGATGAGTGGAGCCGAGATCCGTCCCGCGCGCCCCGACCACGCGCCCGCCGTGGTGGCGTTGCGCTCGCTCGTCTACCCGTACCTGGTGCGCGGCGTCGAGTCGACCCACCGCATGATCGCCGAACCACCGCCCGGCGAGGACTGGGCGGCCTGGGTCGCCGAGGCGGACGGGCAGGTCGTGGGCTGGGTGTCGGCGTACCGCAACACGCAGACCTCGACACCGGGCGTGGGCGAGATGGCCCTGCTGCACGTCCATCCGGAGCACCGCCGCCGGGGCACCGGCACCGCGCTGTTCGAGACCGCGCTGGACCACCTGCGGACGCTCGGGACCACCCGGGTGCTCACCCACGCGTGTACCGAGTCGCTGCCGTTCGCGCAGCGGCACGGCTTCACACCCAGCCGGGAGCTGCGTTACTCGGCGCTGGACCTGAGCACCGCCCCGCCGATGCCGCAGCCGCCGCCGGGCGTACGGCTGGTGTCCGCCGCCGGGCTCGACCCGCGCCAGGTGCACCGGGTCGACGCCGAGGCGTCCCGGGACGAGCCGGGGGACGTGCCGACGGACTCGCTCGGCTTCGACCTGTGGCGGCACGAGTGCTGGGACAACCCGGGGCTGGACCGGGAGGCGAGCACGCTCGCCGAGGTGGACGGCGACCTGGTCGCGCTGAGCCTGGTGAAGCGCGACGGCGACCGGATGTGGTCGGACTTCACCGGCACGCTGCCCGCGTACCGGGGGCGAGGGCTGGCCCGGCTGGCCAAGCAGGCCGCGCTGCACACCGCCGCCGCGCGCGGGGTACGCACCGCGTACACCTCGAACGACGAGGCGAACGCGCCGATGCTGGCGGTGAACGAGCGGCTCGGCTACCGGCCGGTGGACAGCCAATGGTCGTGCCGGCGCACGCTCAGCTGAGCCCGGCGGCCACCCGCACCGCTGCGGCGTACGTGTCGGCGCCGAACAGCACCAGCCGCGCCTCGGTGACGTGCTCCGGGGTGGCCGCGTGCAGCACGGTGAGCGCCTGCGCCACCGCGTCCTCGACCGGCCAGCCGTAGATCCCGGCGGAGATGAGCGGGAACGCGACGCTCGTCGCGCCGAGCCCGTCGGCGATGCGCAGGCTGTTGGCGTAGCAGTCGCGCAGCAGCGCCGAACGGTCCTCGCGCGGCGAGAAGACCGGGCCGACCGTGTGCACCACCCAGCGGGCGGGCAGGTTGCCGGCGGTGGTGGCGACGGCCTGGCCGGTGGGCAGCCCGCGCCCGTAGCGGGAGGCGCGCAGCGCGCGGCACTCCTCCAGGATCGCCGGTCCACCGCGCCGGTGGATCGCGCCGTCCACTCCGCCGCCGCCGAGCAGCGACGAGTTGGCGGCGTTGACTATCGCGTCGACCTGCTGCGCGGTGATGTCCCCCTCGATCAGGACGGTGTCCATCTCAGCTCTCCTCGATCGGCTGGCCCAGCGAGCGGCGGGCCAGCAGCGCGGCCCCGGCGACGGCGGCCGGCATGACCAGCACCGCGCCGAGCGGGATCAGGAAGCACAGGAAGACCGCCACCCCGAAACCGAGCGCCGTCGGCCGGTCGGCCCGCAGCCGCACCCGCCGGTCCGGCAGCCGCATCCCGCGCCGGTAGAACGGCGCGCCGACCAGCTCCAGCGCCAGGAACCAGCCACCCACCAGGGCACCGACCACCGGGACCACCGTCTGTCCCACCACCGGGATGAAACCGGCGGCGAACAGGGGTACGCCGATCAGCGCGGACAGCGCCACCAGGCGCAGCGAGTCGGCGAGGCTGCGCCGCAGCGAGGACCAGAACGGCACGTCCACCGCGCCGGGGGTGCCGCCGAGCCGGTCCTCGACCCGCTCGGAGATCGCCTCGTAGAACGGGTCGCCGATGACGAGCGTGACGGCGGTGAACGTGAGCACCCCGACCAGCCCGGCGACCCCGACCACCGCCAGCCCGGCGGCGACCCGCAGCAGCCCGCGCCAGGGCGACGACCAGTCGTCGGCGAACGGGGTGAGCCAGCCCGCCAGGTCGTCGACGAAGTAGAGCAGCGTGGCGAACAGGGCCACGTAGAGCGCGCCGGTGATCAGCGCCGGGATCACGCCGAGCAGCATCAGCTTCGGGCTGCGGACGTACATGCCGAAGCCGCGCAGCAGCAGCCCGGCACCGCCGAGGAAGCGGGTGGCCGCGCCGGTGACCGGCGCGATCGTACGGGAGGCGTTCACGACGGCACAGCCTAATCTGCCGGTGCACCACAATGGGCGGGTGCGTGCGTCCCGGCTGATCTCGCTTGTGCTGCTGCTCCAGTCGCGGGAGACGATGACCGCCGCCGAGCTTGCCCGCGAGCTGGAGGTGTCCGAGCGGACCGTCTACCGGGACGTGCTGGCGCTCTCCGCCGCCGGTGTCCCGGTGTACGCGGACCGGGGCCGGGCCGGCGGCTACCGGCTGCTCGGCGGCTACCGGACCCGGCTGACCGGGTTGAGCCGGGACGAGGCCGAGGCGCTGTTCCTGGCCGGGCTGCCCGGACCCGCAGGGGACATGGGACTTGCCGACTCGGTCGCTGCCGCCGAGCTGAAGGTGCTGGCCGCGTTGCCGCCGAGCCTGCGGGACGCGCCCGCGCGTACCGGGCAGCGGTTCCACCTGGACGTGCCCGGCTGGTTCCGGGAGACCGCGCCGCCGCCGACGCTCGCCGAGCTGGCGCGGGCGGTCTGGCGGGACCGGATGGTGGAGCTGCGCTACCGGCGCGGGGACCGGGAGGTGACCCGCACGCTTGCGCCGTACGGGCTGGTGCTGAAGAACGGGGTCTGGTACCTGGTCGGCCGGGTCGGTGACGGCTGGCGGACGTACCGGGTGGACCGGGTGGTGGCGGTCGAGGTGGGCGCCGACGGGTTCGAGCGGGACGAGGACTTCGACCTCGGCGCGTACTGGCGGGAGCAGGCCGGCGCGTTCCTGCGCGAGCTGCTGCGGGAGCGGGTGACGGTGCGGCTGGGCCCGGCCGGGTTGCGGGCGCTGCGGTACCTGGTGGACGCACCGTTCGTCTACACCGAGGCGGTGGACGCGGCCGGGCCGCCGGACGAGCAGGGCCGGCTGGTGCTGCGGCTGCCGGTCGAGTCGGTCGACGTGGCGTACACCCAGTTGCTGGCGCTGGGCCCGGAGGTGGAGGTGCTGGCGCCGCCGCGGCTGCGGGCGCGCTTCGCCGAGGCGACCCGCCGCTCGGCGGCGCTCTACACCGATCCGCCGTCAGACGGTCAGCGGTAGCCGTCCGGGTCGGCGGGCTTGCCCGGCTTCACCACCTCCTCGTAGTAGCGGGCCCAGTGCGGGCGGCTGCCGTCGACGTCGGTGAAGCCGTACACCTGGGCCAGGCCGCCGCTGTCGAGAGACTGCCCGTTCCAGCGGGCCCGGTCCGGGTCGGCGGCCAGGGCGGCCACCGCGCGACCGACGAACGCCGGCGTCTCCGACATGACGAAGTGCGGCTCGGTCTTGGCGGCGTCGCGCCAGGTGGCCTCGGTGACGCCGTAGTGTTCGAGCATCGCCTCCGAGCGCAGCCAGCCCGGCGTGAGCGCGACGGCGGTGCAGCCGTGCGGGGCCAGCTCGTGGGCCTGACTGAAGCCGAGCCGGTTCACCGACACCTTCGCCAGGTCGTAGAAGACCGACAGGCGGTACTCCCTGTCGTTGTGCTCCTTGGTGCCGTCGCCGACCTCGACGACCAGGCCGCCCGGGTTGCGGATCAGCAGCGGCAGCGCGAAATGGCTGGTGATGATGTGCGAGTCGACGGCCAGCCGCAGCGTGCGGAAACCGGCGTCGAGCGGCTGTTCCCAGACCGGCTTCTCCCAGGTGATCAGCGGGTCGGCGCCCCAGACGTCGTTCACCAGCACGTCGAGACGACCCTGTTCGGCGTCGATCCGCTCGACCAGGCGGCGTACCTGCTCGGGGTCGAGGTGGTCGACGGCGACGGCGATGCCGGTGCCTCCGGCGGCCGTGACCAGCTCGGCGGTCTCCTCGATCGTCTCCGGCCGGTCCATCTCGGAGCGGCGCTCCCGGGTGGTGCGGCCGGTGGCGTAGACGGTGGCCCCGGCGGCGCCGAGCTGCACGGCGATCTGCCGGCCGGCGCCCCGGGTCGCGCCCGCGACGAGCGCGACAGTTCCGGTCAGTGGTGAGTTCATGGGATCACCGTGTCAGCGATACCTGACAGCGGAAGTCCGGTTTCCCGAACGAACCGAATGGGCGATCATCACCGGTATGCACCTGCTGCTGTCCGGGATCGTCGGCTCGGTCGCGTACGGGCTGGCCGGTCCCGGCTCGGACACCGACCGGATCGGCGTGTTCGCCGCGCCCACAGTCGCGTTCCACGGCCTGCGCCCGCCCCGCGAGTCGGTGGTCACCACCGACCCGGACGTCACGCTGCACGAGGCCCGCAAGTACGCTCTGCTGGCGCTGAGCGGCAACCCGACCGCCACCGAGCTGATGTGGCTGCCCGAGGACTGCTACGAGACCCGTACCGGATTCGGCGAGGAGCTGATCGCGATCCGCTCGGCGTTTCTCAGCGCGCCGCGGGTCCGCGACGCCTACCTCGGGTACGCCTCACAGCAGTTCCGCAAGCTCGCCGCCGCCCCGGCGGACAGCGGTGGGCGACGGCGTTCGGCGAAGCACGCCCGGCACCTGGCCCGGCTGCTGCACCAGGGCCGGACGCTGTACGCGACAGGCGTGCTGGAGATCCGCCTCGCCGACCCGGAGTGGTTCCGCGCGTTCGGCGAACGGGTCGCCGGCGGCGCGGTGGACGAGGCGCAGGCCCTGGTGGCGGCCGCCGAGGCGGAGTTCGACCAGGTCCGCTCGCCGCTGCCGGAGCGCCCGGACGAGGAGACGGTGGAACGCTGGCTGCTCGCCGTCCGGGCGGCGTACCTGCCGCGCTGAGCGGTCACTGCACGTCGAACTCGTTGCCCTCCGGGTCGGCCATCGTGGTGTGCTCGCTGCCCCGGTCGGCGACCTCGGCCAGCACCGTCGCGCCGAGCGCGGTCAGCCGCTTCACCTCGGCCGCCCGCCCCTCCGGCCCGACGTGCACGTCGACGTGGAGGCGGTTCTTCACCCGCTTGGGCTCGGGGACGGCCTGGAACAGGAACCGCCGGCCCAGCCCGGTGCCGCTGGCCGGGTCGACCGGGTCGTCCGGGTGGCGTACCGCCGCCAGCTCGCGCCACGCCTTGCGGCCGTCCACCTCGACGTACGCCTCCGGCGGCACCGCACCGGCGGCGGCCAGCCGCTCGATCAGCACGCTGTTGTCCTCGACCTGGTAGCCGAGCGCCTCGGCCCAGAAGCGGGCCAGCCCGATCGGGTCGGCACAGTCGATGACGAGTTTCCAGTCCCGCGCCATGTGTCCTCCGTGGTCAGCTGGTGTAACCAGTTATAGTGGTTACGTGACGGACGGCGCAAGCGGACTCACCCTGATCAGTCCCGAAGGCACGAGATACCGCTTCGACCCGGGCGCACTCTGCCTGGAGCTGCTGACCACCGGCGGTCCGGGCGCGTTCGCCCGCTACGAGGTGCTGCACCGGCCGGACGACCTCGCAGGCTGGCTGGCTGTGTCCCGGCTGCGCCTGGACCCCGCCACCGTCACCGTCGACGCGGACGACCTGGCCGCCGCCCGCCGGCTGCGCGACGCGCTCTGGCGAGTGGCGCAGTCGCGTACCCGCGACGAGGCCCCGCCCGCCGCGGACCTGGCGGTGGTGAACGACGCCGCGGCCGGGTTACCGCTGAGCCCGCAGGCCGGTCCCGACGGCAGCCGGTCCTGGCGTACGCCGCTGACCGGCGCTCAGGTGGTCGCGACGTTCGCCCGGGACGCGGTCGACCTGCTCACCGGCCCGTACGCGGACCGGATCCGGGAGTGCGGCGCGCACGACTGCCGACTGGTCTTCGTGGACACCTCGCGGCCGGGGCAGCGCCGCTGGTGCGCGATGGAGCGCTGCGGCAACCGGCAGAAGGCGCGCGCGCTGCGGTCCCGGCGCGCGCCCGGCTGACTCAGTCCGCCAGACGTACGCGTACCCGGCGGTTGGCCCGCCCCTTGCTCTCCACCTTGACCACCTGGACCTTGCCGATCTGGGCGGTGGAGGCGACGTGCGTGCCGCCGTCGGCCTGCACGTCCAGCCCGACGATGTCGACGATCCGCACCTCCTGCTCCTCCGGCGGGATCAGGTTCGACTGGGTACGGATGATGTCCGGCAGGGCGAGCGCCTCGGCGCGCGGCAGCACCCGCACCGCCACCGACCGGTCGGCCGCCACCTCGGCGTTCACCAGTTCCTCGATGCGGGCCTTGAAGTCCGGCGGCACCTCGGGGAGGTTGAAGTCCATCCGCGCCTCGCCCGGCTCCATGTTGCCGCCGGTCACGAGCGCGCCGAAGTCGCGGAACACCACGCCGCAGAGCACGTGCAGGCCGGAGTGGGTACGCATCAGCATGGTCCGGCGGGCGTCCTCCACCGCGCCGACCACCTCGGTGCCGACCGGGGGCACCGGGTCACCCTCGGCCGGGATCAGCCACAGGTCGTCGCCCTTGCGGGTGCCGACGATCCGGGTCTGTACGCCCTGCCAGAGCAGCACCCCGTGATCCGGCGGCTGCCCGCCGCCACCCGGGTAGAACGCGGACCGGTCCAGCACGATGCCCTGCTCGGGATCGGCCTCCAGCACCCGGCAGGTCCACTCGCGCAGGGTCGGGTCCGCGAGGTCGAGCCGGTGCGTACGGCCGTGGTGTGTGACGCCCATGGAGGGCGACGTTACCCGTTCAGGAACGTCGAGACGCGCTCCCGCAGGTCGGCGCGCTCGGTCCAGAGCACGCCGGGCCTGTCGTACACGTGCAGTGTGGCGTTCGGCAGCGCGGCGGCGAGCCGTTCGGCGACGGCGACCGGGTGCAGGTCGTCCTCGGCGGCGGCGATGACCAGGGCCGGCGCGGTGACCGCGGCGAGCGACCCGGCGTCGTCGAGCGGGGCCTGGGCGGGCAGGTCGGCCAGCCCCGGCGCGAGCCCGTCACGCAGCAGCTGGTCGAGCCGTTGCCGCAGGTACGCCCACCCGGCCGGGGTGTTGCGCACCGACGGCGGCAGTTCCAGCGACACCGCGTCGGCCAGTGCCGAGGCGTCGCCCTCGGCCACCGCGTCGAGCAGGCCGGTGAGCCGGGCGCGGGCCACCTCGCCGCGCGGTGTGTCCAGCACGGCGGGCAGGAAGAAGACGAGTTTCTCGAAGCGTTCCGGGCTCTCGGCGAGCAGCCGGCACAGCGCGCCCGCGCCGAGGCTGGCGCCGAACGCCCGGGTGGCGCCGCTCAGGTCGGCGACGGCGCGCAGGTCGCGGGCGAGGTCCAGGTAGCTCCACGGCCCGGGCGGGGAGTCGGAGCGGCCGTGCCCGCGGAACTGGAAGAAGACGCGCCGCCCGGCGACGCCGCTGCCGAACGGGCGGGTGGTGGCGATGCCGCTGCCCAGCCCGTGCGCGAACACGGTGACCGGGTCACCGGTGCCGGTGACCAGCCGTTCCAGGCTCACCCCGTGCGGGGTGGCGACCAGCTCCGTCTCCGGCTCGGGCAGCGCGGGACGCCCGGTCCGGGGCGCGCCGGGGCCGGGCCCCCAGGTGCGGGGACCGCCGTCCGGCGGCGGAGGCCAGCGGAAACCTCTCACCAGGACCCTCGGCCGTCGTGCAGATCCCGCAGACCGGGCCGCACGTCGAGCAGGTAGATCAGACCGGCGGCGATGCCGATCAGTCCGAACAGGCTGATCGGGCCGAAGCCGAGCAGGGTGAGCGCCAGGCAGACGGCCAGGATGGCGATCCAGCCGCCCTTGGGCAGCGTGCCGATCGCGGCGAAACCGTCGCCGCGCTGGGTGACCGCGTGCACCAGCGCCACTCCCTGTACGACCAGGGCGAAGACGAGCAGGATCAGCTGGATCACGCTTTGGACTGCGAACGCGAAGATCGGCGCGGCGGTGGCCATGGGTGCAAGCTTATGCCGAGACCCCGGAAACGTCCGACAGGACGTTGTCCGGGGTCTCGGTGGAGCATCAGATCATTCGGCGGCCGGGCGGGTCCGCTTCGTCGTCTTCGGCAGCTTCGCCGACGGGGTGGCCGGCTTCGCGGCCTTGGTGGCGGTCGTCTTGCCGGCGACCTTGGTCGCGGTCGCCTTGGTGGCACGGGTCCGCTTCACCGCGGCCGGCTTGGCGGCCACCACCTCGGCCACCTCGGCCGGGCTGGGCACCTCGGTCGTCGCGGCGGCCTTCGGCGCGGTCTCCGGCTTCGGGGTGATCCCGGTCTTCGAGGCGACCTCGGTGCCGGTCGCCGCGGTGGCCTCGATGTCGGCGTTCACCGTGTCGGCGGCCTCCAGCACGCCGGCGCCGACGACGCGCTCACCACGGGCGACCAACTCGGCGTACGCGGCCAGCGCGCGCTCCTGCGCGGCGTGCGCCCCGGCCACCACGACGGCGGCGTTGCGGGTGGCGGCCTCGCGGAGCTTGTCCAGGTTCGCCGCCTCGCGCAGCTTCTCCAGGTTGGCGGCCTCGCGGAGCTGGTCGAGGTCGGTGGCGACGGCGCGCTCGCGCAGCCCGGTGGCGGTCTGGTTGGCGGTCTTCAGCGTCTCGGTGGCCTTCTGGCGCAGCTCGAAGCCGGTGACGACGGCCTTGCCGCCGAGGTCGGTCACGACCCGGGTGCCGAGGCCGCTGACCACGGTGGGCAGCTTGCGCAGCTGCTCCAGGGCCAGCTCACCGGCGCCGGCGGCGGCGTAGAGGGGTGCGGGGATGCGGTTGGTCTTCGGCTGGGTGGTCATGACTGCTCCTCTTCGGCCGCACCGGCGGCCTTCCGGGCCGCCCGGCGGGCGGTCGTGTCCTGCGGGGCGGCGGTGGTCGGGGCGGGCGCGGTGGTCGGGGCGGGCGCGGCACCCGCTTCGGTGACGGCCACCGATTCGAGGACCGCCTCGGTCGGCGTGCCCTCCGGCGTGACCGGACCGGTAGCGGCCGCCGCCACCGTCGCCGGGGCCTCCGGCGCGGTGGCCGGCTCGGTCGCGGCGGTCTTCTCGGCCGTCTCCGCCGTCGTGGCCGCATCGGTCGCCTCGGCCAGGCGGGCGTTCTCGCGCCGGAACGTCTCGTAGATCTGGGTGAGCGACTGCTTCTGGGCCATGGTCAGCTCGGGGTCGACGGCGATCGCCGCGAGCACGCCCTGGCCCTCCTTGTCGTCCAGCAGCCCGGCGCGCAGGTACATCGCCGGGGTGGAGACACGAAGTGCGCTGGCGAGCTGCTGGAGCACCTCGGCACTCGGCTTGCGCAGCCCGCGCTCGATCTGGCTCAGGTAGGGATTGCTGACGCCCGCCTGCTCGGCGAGCTGGCGCAGTGAGATCTTCGCGTTGCGCCGCAGGTCGCGAATGAACCCGCCGACATCGGGAAGGTCCTTGCTGGTGGCCATGACTCAACGCTAGCTCGGGCCGCTAACTACTGCAAGCAAAGCGCTAGCCAGAGTTAGCAGGGTCGCCGAAGGTGGGTTGCGGAGGCCATGTCCGGTCCGTACCGTTCTCCCCCGTGACCAAGATCGATATCAACGGTGCCCAGCTCGCGTACGACGAGAGCGGCACCGGCACCGCCGTGGTGCTGCTGCACGCCGGCATCGCGGACCGGCGGATGTGGCGCGGGCAGATCCCGGCGCTCGCGCAGCGGCATCGGGTGATCGCACCGGACCTGCGCGGCTACGGCGAGTCGGAGCTGCCGACCACGCCGTTCGCCCACCACGACGACGTGGTCGGGCTGCTCGACGCGCTGGGCGTCGAGCGCGCCGCACTCGTCGGCTGCTCGTTCGGCGGCCGGGTCGCGGTGGACACCGCGCTCGCCCACCCGGAGCGGGTCTCGGCGCTGGCACTCTTCGGCGCCCCGGTCTCCGGCAACGAGTGGTCCGAGGAGACCGAGCAGCTCTGGGAGGAGCTGGTCGGCGACGTGGACCCGGAGGACTTCGCCGCCACCGCCGCGGGTGAGGTGCGATTCTGGGTGGTCGGCCCGACCCGCCGCCCGGAGGACGTCGACCCGGAGCTGATCCGGTTCGCCGAGGAGATGGACCGCCGGGCGCTCGCCGCCGAGCAGGCGCTGAGCGCGATCGAGGTGGGCGAGCTGGACCCGCCGGCCATCGACCGGCTGGGCGAGCTGCGCGTACCGGTGCTGGTCGGCACCGGCGCCGACGACCTGGCCGACATCCGCCGCCTGGCCGACCGCATCGCCGACGAGGCCCCCCAGGGCGTACGCATGCCCAACGTCCCCGACGCGGCCCACCTGCTCCCCCTGGAGCGCCCCACCGAGACCAACGCCGCCCTCCTGCCCTTCCTCCCCTGACCGCCCCCCTCCCCTTATCGCGTTGATCTTGCACTTGCGGCCCTCGGGGCGCCCGGGATGGGCGATTTGCCGGGGCAGCAAGTGCAAGATCGCCGAGGCTGGAGGGCGGGTGGGGTTACCAGAGAGGGCGGATGGCTCCTACCGGGAGGCCGCCGCCCAGCAGGGGTGGCTCGGCGTACTCGGTGAGGATCGGGGCGCGCACGTCCAGGCGCGCCAGGGCGGACACCAGGACGGGTGTGCGGGCCCTCGCGGCGCCGTCGTCGATCTTCAGGGCCACGGCGCCGACCTCCGGGATCGCCGCCGCGATCACACCCTCCGCGCCGATCTTGGCGAGCAGACCGGGTACGCCGCGCATCAGCCGCGTGTCCTCCGCCTGGGTGCCGCCGACAAGCTCCGGGTACGCCCGCATCGCGTCCGCCACCGTCCGCTCGACGGTGCCCGGCTCGGCGCCGACCAGCCGCAGGAACGCCCGTGCCAGCCCGGTCAGCGACACGGCCAGCACCGGCGCACCGCAGCCGTCCACCCCGACCGCCGCCGCCCGCTCACCGGTGATCTCCTCGATCGTGGCGGTCAGGCACTGCTGGAGCGGGTGCTCCGGCCGCCAGTAGCCGTCCAGCGGCCAGCCCGCCGCCAGGCAGGTGCGCACCATGCCGGCGTGCTTGCCGGAGCAGTTCATCAGCACCCGGGCCGGGCCGCCGCCGGCCCGCAGCACCGCCTCCCGGGCGGCCTCCCCGAACGGCAGGTCCGGCGGGCAGTGCAACGTCTCCTCGGTCAGGCCGGCGTCGCGCAGCAGCGCGGTCACCCGCTCGACGTGGAACTCCTCGCCCGCGTGGCTGGCCGCGACGAGCGCGATGTCGGCCGGATCGGTGAGCGGCAGGCCGGCCCGGAGCATGCCGATCGCCTGCATCGGCTTGCTCGACGAGCGGGGGAAGATCGGCGAGGTGACGTCACCGGCCCCGGCGACCGGCTCACCGGCGGCGTCGAGCACCACCACGGAACCCCGGTGGACGCCCTCCACGAAGCCGGACCGGACCACCTCGGCGAGCGGCACGCCGCCCTCGTACGTTTTTCCCACGGTATGGACGGTACCGAGGGGACGGACCCGGTCGGCGGCGGGGTCACCTGCGACGTCGACCGGGGCGGTACGGGGTCGGAGCGGGGTGCGCCGCTTACCGGACGGTAGTCGGGACGCCGAGCAGCGTACGGGCCTCGGCGGTGGTCAGCGGGGGACGCTGGGCGAGCTGGGCGAAGCCCACCGCCCGCGCGACGAGCTGCATGTTGGACTCCACCGGGCGGCCCTTGGCGTACGTGACCGTGTCCTCCATGCCGACCCGCAGGTGACCGCCGGTCGACAGCGAGGCCAGCATCACCGGGATGGTGCTGCGCCCGATGCCGGTGGCCGAGAACGTGGTGCCCTCGGGCAGGTCGCGAAGCATCTGCTGGGCCGCCACAAGGGTCGCCGTGGTGCCGGGCATGCCACCCGGTACGCCCATCACGAAGTCGACGTGCACGTGCCCGCCGTGCGGCAGGCCGTACTTGCCGAGCAGCCGCTGCAGGGCGGTGAGGTGGCCCAGGTCGAAGATCTCGTACTCGGGGACGACGCCCCGCTCCTGCATCCGGGTGTGCAGGTCGACGATGAACTCCCACCGGTTGAGGAACACGTCGTCGCCGAAGTTGACGGTGCCCATGGTGCAGGAGGCCATGTCGGGTGCGGCGTCGAGCACCGCCAGCCGGGCCGACTCCGGGTCGGTCACCGCGCCGCCGGAGGAGAGCTGCACGATCAGGTCGGTGCTCTCCCGCAGCGCCGTCACCGTGTCGCGCAACCGCCCCTGGTCGAGCGTGGGACGCGCGTCGTCGTCGCGGATGTGGACGTGGATCACGGCGGCGCCGAGCGCCTCGCACTCCTTGGCGGTCAGCAGCAGCTCGTCGAGCGTCACCGGCAGCGCCGGCACCTCCGCCTTCGCCGACTCCGCGCCGGTGGGGGCAACCGTGATCAACGTCCCTGTCGTCATGCCCCGGATCCTAGACCGGCACCCGGCACCGGGTCGACCGCAGAATTTCCGGTGCGAGCGGCGTCATGAAGGGATCCTTCCGCCACCGATGGCGTTACGAAGGGGCCCTTCCTTACACATCGATGGCGGCGGCGCTCTCGCCGACGAGCAGGCGGGCGTCGTCGGGCGTGTTGCGCTTCAGCACGGCGAGCGCCACCTGACCCAGCTCGTAGTGCTGCACGGCGGTGCCCACGAAGCCGACCGTCCGGCCGTCGAGCGTCACCGGCGTACCGGCCACCGGCGGCTGGTCGCTCGCCACGCCGTCCAGGTGCAGCAGGACGAGCCGGCGGGGCGGCTTGCCGAGGTTGTGCACCCGGGCGACCGTCTCCTGCCCCCGGTAGCACCCCTTGTCCAGGTGCACTGCCGGGGCGATCAGGTCCACCTCGGCCGGGATCGTCCGGTGGTCGGTGTCCACGCCGGCCCGGGCCCGCTTGGCGGCCACCCGGATCGCCTCGTATGCCCACAGCCCGGCCACCGGGACCCCGGCGCCGCGCAGTTCCGCCACCACCCCGTTCATGGCGGCCCGGGGCACGAGCAGGTCGACGCCGAGCGCCACCCGCCGGGCCCAGCCGCCGACCGGGAGCGGCTTGACGTCGTACACCACGGAGGGCCGCGCGGGCAGCTCGCCGGAACGGAACTTCGGACCCGGCACCGCTGCGACGTCGGGCGCGGCCAGCCCGGTGACACCGAGCGTGTCGAGCGCGCCCTGCGCCTCCGGCCCGACCAGCGACAGCAGCGCGTGGTCGGCGGTGGCGTCGCGCGGGTCGACCCTGCTGAAGAACCGCATCTTCTCCAGGTACGACAGCAGGCCCTCGGTCATCCCCGGCTCGGTGTCGAGCCAGGTGGTCTCGCCGTCGTCGGCGACCATCGCGTGCTGCTCGACGTGCCCGTGCGGGGAGAGCACCAGCAGCTCGGTGCCCTGCCAGGGGGCCAGCGCGGCCAGGTGCTGGCTGGTGAGCGTGTGCAGCCAGCTGATCCGTTCCTCGCCGGGCACCGCGACCACACCCCGGTGCGAGCGGTCCACCAGGCCCACACCGGTGGCCAGGAGCCGCTGCTCGCGCATCGGGTCGCCGTAGTGGGCGGCCACCGGGCCGACCCCGGCCGCCCGGTGGGCCGGCTCGGGCTGGTCCCGGGTCTGGTCGTCGATGGCGTCGGTGGTCACCGCACCCGCGATGTCGATCATGTGCGTTCCCCGTCCTGTGCGCAGCGGCCGCAGACCCCGAAGAGCGCGACGTGCCCGATGTCGACCTGGAATCCGCGCTGCTCGGCCAGCTGGTCGGCGAGCGGGCGGAGCATCTCCGGGGCGATCTCGTCGATCGCCCCGCACTCCCGGCACACCAGGTGCACGTGCTGGTGCTCGCCGGCCGCGTGGTAGGTCGGCGAGCCGTGCGACAGGTGCGTGTGCGTGACCAGGCCGAGCCGTTCCAGTAGCTCGAGAGTGCGGTAGATGGTGGTGATGTTGACGCCGGCCGCCACCTCGCGGACCGCGGTGTGCACCTGCTCCGGGGTGGCGTGCCCCAGATCCAGGACGGCCTGGAGCACCAGCTGCCGCTGCGCCGTCAGCCGCAGCCCGCGCGAGCGGAGCATTTCCGCGAGGGAGGATTCGGACACCCTTCGATCATAGTTCGGCCGCCGCGCGGGCCGGTCCGCCGCCGGGGGTACGCCACTACGCTGCGCCAATGGGTACGACACGGGTGGCGGTGCTCGGCCGGGGACTCGTACCGGCGGGTGAGCCGGTGCTGCGCGGCGACGACCGGGGTGTCCTGCACGGCGACGGCCTGTTCGAGACGGTGCACCTGCGCGACGGCCGTCCCTGGCTGCTGGAGCCGCACCTGGCCCGGCTGCGGGCCGGCGCGGCGGCGATCGACCTGCCGCTGCCCCCTGACGCCGCGCTCGTCGAACTGCTGGACACCGTGCGCGCCGGCTGGCCCACGCAGACCGAGGGCGCGTTGCGGCTGGTCTGCACGCGGGGGCCGGAGGGCGGCGGGCCACCCACGGTGTACGCCACGCTGGGCGAGGTGCCGGCGTCGGCCCGGGCGGCCCGGCGCACCGGGGTGACTGTGGCCACGCTGCCGCTCGGGGTGGCCGCCCGGTCCCGCCCCGAGCTGGGGTGGCTGCCGAGCGGTGTGAAGTCCACCTCGTACGCGCTCAGCACCGCCGCCCGGCGCTGGGCGCAGCGGACCGGCGTGGACGACGTGCTCTGGGTCTCGACCGACGGCTACGTGCTGGAGGGCCCCACCGCGAACGTGGTGTGGCTGCGCGGCGGCACGCTCTGCACGGTCCCGGCGGCGGAGACCGGCGTGCTGCCCGGCGTGACCGCCCACCACCTGCTGAGCCGGGCGGCCGAGCTGGGCCTGACCGCAGGCGAGCACCTGCCCACGGTGGCCGACCTGCACGAGGCCGAGGCGATCTGGCTGACCAGCTCGCTGCGCGGCCCGGTGGAGGTCACGTCCTTGGACGGAACCCCTCGCCCGGGTTCGCCTCTGACCCCGAGGCTGCGATCTCTCCTGAACTTCCCCCGTCCCCCACTCGGTCGATCATGAAGTTGGCGGCGTTCGTTGTCCGATTTGTCGCCGCCAACCTCATGATCGACGCGATCACGCGCAGGGTCAGGGTCAGCCGGCTACCCGAGTGAGGCGGGCGGAGAGGTGCGGGCTCAGGGGCTGGCCCACGGCGGCCATCTCCTGCGCGTAGAGCAGGGCACCCTCGACGATGCCGAACAGCCGGGCACCGGCGGTGACCTCCTTCGCCGTGGCGGTACGCACGACGGCGTCGGTGGCGAACTCGATCTGGGTGCCCTTGCGCTTGCCGATGTGCAGCTCCATCACGCCGGTCGGCGTGGTCATCAGCGCCTCCAGCTCGTCGGTCACCCGCTCACCGTCGAGCACCGGACGCCACCAGCCCACCTCACGACCGGCGGGACGGACCGGACGGCTCTGCTCGTCCAGGATCCACGCCCGCGACTCGTAGAACAGGAACGGCCGGCCGTCGTGGCTGATCCGGATCTCCTGCGCGTAGTCGAAGTCCTCGATCGTCGGGAACCCACCCCGGCCCCGTCCGCGCCACACCCCGACGTACGGCAGCAGGCCGTCCAGGCTCGGGTGCAGCTTCGGGCCGACGCGCAGGTCGTGGCTCTCCTCGTACGGGTACTCCTCGACCGGCGGCGCGTTCAACCACGGCGGCTGAAGCGGATTCTCACTATTCACAGCGCCACCTTCGTTCGCGACTGCGGGGCTCGCAAAACCGGCTCTCTCCTCGCGCTCACCATTTACCTCTAGCTATGCGGACCGCGACATAGACCAGGCCACCGGCGAGCGCGCCCAGGCCGGCGACCAGCAGGCTGACGAACCCGATCTCGGTAACCATCCGGACCATCCTATGCTGGCGTCATGGCGCGCACTCTCGTCGTCAAGGCCACCGCCGGCGCGGACTCACCGGAACGCTGCGCCCAGGCGTTCACTGTCGCCTCCACCGCAGCCGCAGCCGGGGTGGACGTGTCGCTCTGGCTCACCGGCGAATCCACCTGGTTCGCGCTCCCCGGGCGGGCGGCGACGTTCGAGCTGCCGCACTCCGCGCCGCTCGGCGAACTGCTGCACGTGGTCCTGACCACGGGCCGGGTGACCGCCTGCACCCAGTGCGCGGCCCGGCGGGACATCGGACCTGGCGACGTCATCCCCGGCGTACGCATCGCGGGCGCCGCGGTGTTCGTCGAGGAGGCGATGGCCGAGGGCGCGCAGGCGCTCGTCTACTGAGCGATCCGCCCGGGTCGTCCACTCTGACCGGTGAGCCGATCCTGATCCGACATGTCCGGATTACGCCTACCATGTGAACGTGAGTGAGGCGATCCAACAGTTCTTCGCGTCGCTACCGGCGCGCGCCGCGTCGGTGCTGAACAGCCCGATCGGCGGCACGCTCCAGATCGACCTGGCCGACGGCAACCGTACCGAGCACTGGTACGTGCGACTGGCACCCGGATCGGCCCAGGTGAGCCGGGAGGAGCAGGGGCAGGCCGACGGCGTGCTGACCGTCTCCACCGAACTGTTCGAGAAGCTGGTCACCGGCCGGGAGGCCGGCATGGCCGCGGTGCTGCGCAACGAGGCCACGTTCAGCGGGCACGTCGTGCTGTTCCTGGCGTTCCGCCGGTTCCTGCCGGCCCCGCCCGAGGTACGGGATCCGCGGGACGCCGCCCGCGACCACGTCCGGCGGCTGGCGTGAAGGACCGGGTCAGGATCCTCGACGGCAACACGTTCCTGGTCAGCGACGATCGCGGCAACATCCAGCCGTCGTACGACTTCCCCACCGGGCTGTTCTCCTTCGACACCCGGTTCCTCTCCACCTGGATCCTCACCCTCGACGGGGAACCCCTGCACGCGCTCTCCATCGACGACTCGCTGTCGTACAAGACGCGGTTCTTCCTGGTCCCCGGCGAGCCGACGCACTACCTGGACGCGAACGTCTCGGTGATCCGCAGCCGGGCGATCGGCGGCAGCCTGGACGAGGAACTGACCCTGCTCAACCACTCCGCACAGGAGAAGGAGTTCCACCTCCGGCTGAACATCGGCTCCGACTTCGCCGATCTCCTGGAGATCAAGAACAAGCGGCAGAAGAAGGGACGCACCACGCCGACGGTGGAGAAGGACGGCCTGCGGCTGACCTATCGCCGGAAGGCGTTCCACCGCGAGACGCTGGTCATCAGCAGCGCGCCGGCCGAGGTGGACACGGACGGGATGACCTTCCGGATCCGGGTCGCTCCGCACGGTGAGTGGACCACCCGGCTGCACGTCGACACGGTCATCTACGGCGCCCGGGGCGAGGACATCCGGGCCATCCTGCCGCTGGGCGGCCAGCGGACGGCAGCCGACATCGAGGCGGAACAGAGCGACCTGATCAGCCGCGCGCCGAAGCTCGGCTGCGACTGCGAGCCGCTGGCCGGGGCGTACCGGCGCAGCCTCAACGACCTGGCCGCCCTCCGGTACGAGTCGATCACGCTCGGCGTCCGGCTGCTCGCCGCCGGCCTGCCCTGGTTCATGACGCTGTTCGGCCGGGACAGCATCTTCACCTCGCTCCAGGTGCTGCCGTTCCTGCCCGAGATGGTCAAGCCCACGATCGTCATGCTCGCCGGTCTCCAGGGCAGCCGGGTCGACGACTTCCGGGACGAGGAGCCCGGCAAGATCCTGCACGAGCTGCGCTACGGCGAGACCGCCGGCTTCGAGGAACAGCCGCACTCGCCGTACTACGGCGCCGCGGACACCACGGCGCTGTTCGTGATCCTGCTCGACGAGTACGAGCGGTGGACCGGTGACGCCGACCTGGTGCGCAAGCTGGAACACGAGACGCGGGCGGCGCTGACCTGGCTGGACACGTACGGCGACCTGCTCGGCACCGGCTACGTCTGGTACATGTCCCGCAACCCGGAGACCGGGCTGCCGAACCAGTGCTGGAAGGACTCGCCGGACGCCATCTCCTACGCCGACGGGCGGATGCCCGAGTTCCCCCGGGCCACGTGCGAACTTCAGGGGTACGCGTACGACGCGAAGCTGCGCGGCGCCCGCCTGGCCCGCACCTACTGGAACGACCCGACGTACGCCGACCGGCTGGAACACGAGGCGGCGGCGCTGAAGGAACGGTTCAACCGCGACTTCTGGATCCCGGACCGGGAGTACTACGCGCTGGCGCTCGACCCGCTGGGCCGGCAGGTGGACGCGCTCACCTCCAACATCGGCCACCTGCTGTGGAGCGGCATCGTCGACGAGTCCCGCGCCCCCGCCGTCGCCGCCCACCTGCTCGGCCCGCGCCTGTTCTCCGGGTGGGGCGTACGCACGCTCGCCGACGACCAAGGCCGGTACAACCCGGTCGGCTACCACGTCGGCACGGTGTGGCCGTTCGACAACTCGATCATCGCCTGGGGCCTGTGGCGGTACGGCTTCCGCCAGGAGGCCGGCCGGATCTGCGACGCCCTGCTCAGCGCGTCGCACTTCTTCGACGGGCGGCTGCCCGAGGCGTTCGCCGGCTACGAGCGCGCCCTCACCGACTACCCCGTGGAGTACCCGACCGCAGGCAGCCCGCAGGCGTGGTCCGCCGGCACGCCGCTACTGCTGCTCCGGGTGATCCTGGGCCTGGAGCCGCAGGGCGATCACCTGATCATCGACCCGGCCGTGCCGCCCGGGATGGGCCGGGTGGAACTGCTCGACATCCCGGGCCGCTGGGGCCGGGTGGACGCGCTGGGACGCAGCCGGGAGCCGCACGAACAGCCGGCGCCACCGGCACTCACCCTGCCCGGCGGCTGACGTCAGGCCCGGCAGAGCGTGGTGACCGCGACCCGGACCCGCTCACCGGCCCGCTGCGCCAGCACCGCCGGGTCGCCCGGACGTGCGTACGCGTCGGCCGAGTCCACCACCGGCGCGGCGCCGGCGCCGAACGCGGCGGCCAGCGACCGGTCGGCCGGCACTGCGGCCTCGGACCGGGCCGTGCGGACGGTCCCACCACCCGGGCAGGGCGCGGCCAGCACCTGCACCGGCCCGGTCGCGCCGCCCCAGCGGCCCAGCGCCGACGCCAGCACGGACGACTCCGCGGCGGCGTCGGCGGACGGGGCCCGGTAGCCGGAGCCCGCCGGGCGGCAGCCGGTGTCGGCGGTGAGCAGCACCCGGCCCGGGCCACCGGCCCGGCCCTCGACCGTGACGAACTCGCCCGCGTCGGCGCGCAGCAGCGGCTCGCCGTCGAGCGTCGACACGCCGGCCCGCCAGCCCGACGGCAGCCGGTCGGCGATGCCGCGCAGCACCTCGCGGACGTCGTCGCCGCCGATCGCCACCTCGACGCCGCGCTCCAGCGTCGCGCCGTCGTCCATCGGCGTGATCCGGCAGCCGCGCTCCAGGCGGTCCGGCAGGAGCGCCGGTACGCCCGCGGTGCCGGCCGCGGCGGTCAGCTCACCGATCGCGCGGTCCACCACCGGGCCGGCCTGGTCCAGCGAGCGCTGCTCCTTGACCGTCGGCGCGTCGGTGCGTACCGACCACCAGGTCAGACCGGCGAGCAGCACGGCCCACGCCACAGTGGCGACCGCCAGCCAGCGCAGCCGGCGTCGGCCACCGGGGCCGGGCCGGCCGGGCGGGGTGGGCGGGGCGTAACCCGTCTCGACGGCAGTCACCCGGCAATGGTGTCACGTGTCCGCGAGGCGCCCGGCCGCGCCTCGGCACCCTCGCTCAGACCGGCACCGACCGGCGGGACAGCAGCCACAGCAGGTAGAAGGGACGCTGCCGCAGCTCGCCGCGACGGTCGGCGTACTGGTCGGCGGCGAGCACAGCGGAGAAGAAGCCGCCCGCGCCCAGCATGCCGAGCACCGGCGCCAGATGCGCGCCCTCGACCGCCACCAGGGTCGCCGCGACCGTCGCCACCGCCGCGCCGGCGGCCTGTACGGCCGAGCGCCGGGACACCCGGGCGACCTCGGCCCGGGCCGCCCGCACCCCCTCCTGGATCTCCGCGTCGAGCTTCACGAGCTGCACCAGCGCCCGATCCGGATCGGTGTCGACCTCCAGCATCCGGCCCCGCAGGTACGCCTGGGTCGCGGCGAGCGCGTCGCTCTCCTGGGTCAGGATGGCGCAGTAGTCCCGCAGCGAGGTGCCCTCCAGCATCGGCAGATCGAGCTGGAGCAGCGGGGTCACCAGTCGCGCCTTCACCGGATCCCCGCTCGGCACGTCGACGACCCGGTGCCCTTTGACGATCAGGTCGAGCGTGCGGTCCGGGTTGTCGCCCAGTTCGATCCGGCCCGCTGTGTCGAACAGCGAGGAGGTGGACTGGGCGTCCGGCGCGCGAGACTCCAGGTGGCTGCGGCGGAAGGTCTGCGGGAAGTAGACGAGCTGCCCCAGCTCCAGCAGCGGCGCGCAGTCCCGCAGGTACGCGCCGAGGCGGTCCAGGTCGTCGCATTCGGCGTAGAGCTCGTCGATCCGGATGTCCTCGTACCGGCAGCGCGGGTCGCAGTGATCCGGATCCTTGCCGCACCTCTTGCAGATCTCCCGGTGGGCCAGATAGCAGCGCTCGCCGCCCGGCTGGGAGAGGACCAGCTTGGCCGTGACGAGCGTGGCCCGCTTGGTCAGGAACGACAGGTCGGTGTCGAGGCTGGCCACCGAGACGTCGAACGGGCGCGACCGGCCGGACCCGTCGGCGCGCTGGAGTTCGCGGGCGATCTCCTCGCCCCGGTTGCCGTCGACGAAATCGATCAGATAGCGGCGGGCGTGGGCAGCGGCGTCGTCGGGCACCTGATCCCCCTCCGGCGCGTCCGGGGCGCACCGCCGTCCAGCCTGCCAGCCACTGTCGAGGCGCACAGTCGCCGGAACGGCTCGTGGCCCGCCACCCGGGTGGGGTGGCGGGCCACGATCTACAGCGTGGGTCAGGCGGCGACCGAGACGGTCACCTCGTTGATCCCGCGGGCCGCGGCAACGGCGGTGTCGCCGTTGCCGTGGCGGGACAACGCCCGCAGCGTCCACGAGCCCGGCGCGGCGAAGAACCGGAACTGCCCGGCCGCCGACGTCACCACCTCGGCGGTGAACTCGCCTGTCGAGTCGAGCAGGCGCACGTACGCGCCCGGCACGACCTCACCGGACTCGGCCAGCACGCGGCCGGTGATGACGGTCTCCTTCTCCAGGTCCAGGCTCGCCGGGAGGGGGGCGGACTGGTCCGGCGCGGCGCAGCCGGCGGCAGCCGTCGAGGCGGCGGAGGCGGCGGTCATCAGGCCTCCCCCGGCTCGTCGCCGAGCGCCACCGGCACGCCGACGAGCGAGCCGTACTCGGTCCAGGAACCGTCGTAGTTCTTCACGTTGCGGTGTCCGAGCAGTTCCTGGAGCACGAACCAGCTGTGCGAGGAGCGCTCGCCGATCCGGCAGTACGCGATCGTCTCCTTGCCGTCGTCCAGCCCGGCGTCGGCGTAGATCTTGCGCAGCTCGTCGTCGGACTTGAACGTGCCGTCCTCGTTCGCCGCCTTGGACCACGGGACGCTGATCGCGGTCGGGATGTGGCCGGCCCGCTGCGCCTGCTCCTGCGGCAGGTGGGCGGGGGCGAGCAGGCGGCCCGCGTACTCGTCGGGGCTGCGCACGTCGACCAGGTTCTTGGTGCCGATCGCGTCGACCACCTCGTCGCGGAACGCGCGGATCGAGGTGTCCGGCTCCTGCGCGACGTACTGCGTCTTCGGCCGCTCCACCACGTCGGTGACGAGCGGGCGGGCGTCCAGCTCCCACTTCTTGCGACCGCCGTCGAGCAGCTTGACGTCGCCGTGGCCGTAGAGCTTGAAGTACCAGTACGCGTACGCGGCGAACCAGTTGTTGTTGCCGCCGTACAGGATCACGGTGTCGTCGTTGGCGATGCCCCGGTCGGACAGCAGCGCCTCGAACTGGGTCTTGTTGACGAAGTCCCGGCGGATCTGGTCCTGCAGGTCGGTGCGCCAGTCGAGCTTGACGGCGCCGGCGATGTGCCCGGTGTCGTAGGCCGAGGTGTCCTCGTCGACCTCGACGAAGACGACGCCCGGGGCGCCGAGGTTCTTCTCGGCCCACTCGGCCGAGACGAGTGCGGTGTCGCGACTCATCAGATCACTCCCTGGTGAGGATGGTTTGGTGAGCCTGCGCGTGGAGATCGATGTCGATGGTTGTCGCACCACACGCGGACCCTGAGCTAGGAACGGATCACGGGTACGTGCGACGGCGCCGCTGCCGGGCGTTGAGGAGGGGGAACCGGGGAAGGTTCGTGGACCCTGGTGGCCGCCGTTCAGGCGGCCGGAGACAGCCCCGCCGCCAGATGACGGGGCGACACAGGCAGGTGGCCACGCGGCACAGGTCGACCGCGCGCCGTTTGGTGAGGTGGGTCCCCATGGGCAGGGAGATTACCAGCCGAGGCGACAGCTGCCACCAGGCCGACCAGCATCCGGGACGGCCGGCCCGCTCCCCGGACCGGCCGCGTGCGGCTCTCAGCCCGCGGAGTTGATGGGCACGTTCGCCGCGTCCGCCGTGACCACCAGGCCCTCCGGCTTCGGCTCCACCTTGCGCAGGTTGAGCTGGAACGGCAGCTCCGGCAGCGGCACGTCGATCGAGATGCCCTGCGCGTACCGGGTCAGCGCGGCCCGGGCCAGCGGCACGTTCGGCAGGCCGTCCGCGGTGAGGTCGTTGAAGCGCAGCGCCACCTTGTTGCCGGCCACCGTGACGTCGGCGGTGCCGTTGACGGTGAGCTTGATGCCGAGGACGTCCACCGGGGCGGTGACGGCGAGCTTGCCGTTGCGCTCGCCCAGCGTCAGCCCGGGACGGTCCAGCAGCTTGGCCAGGCTCTCGTAGGTGACGGTGCCCCGCCCGTCCACGCTCTCGGCCACCACGTCGCCCCGGCCGGAGCGCAGCGTGTCCAGCGAGGCGGTCACGTTGCGCGCGTCCACGTCCAGCTTCGGCACCTCGACCGCGTCGCCCTGCACGTCACCGCGTACGTCGGTGAGCTGGATCGAGATGCGCTCGTACCGGCCGTCGAGCACCTGGGTGAGGAACGGGAAGCCACCCACCTCGACCTGCGGCGCGGCGGACTGCGCGTCCTGCTTGGCGATCTCCTGCCGGACCTGGTCGGCGATGGCGCGCTCGGCCACGCCGGCGGCGACCCGGTCGGCGACCACGAGCAGCCCGGCCAGCACCAGCAGCAGGACGAGGAAGCCGATCAGCACCTTCCGGCCCCGTCGCCGGGGTCGGCTCTCCGCCGGATACGCCTCTGCCACGCCGTCTCCCGTCCTCGCCGCCGTCACCGCGCCTCGCGGCGCAACCGTACTTACCCGAGGCGAATCCTCCCCAACCGCGTCAGAGGAACAGCACGCACATGGCGTACGCGGCGGGCGCGGCCAGCGCGAACCCGCCCAGCGGCCCCTGCATGTGCCGGGCCACCCACATCGTCGGCGGTTCACCGGCCATCAGCCGGCCCGCCTCGGCGTACCCGACGGCGAGGTCGGCCAGGACGGCGGTGGCCGCGCTGACCACCCCGACCAGGGCGGCGCTGGTCGGGGTGAAACCGACCAGGTAGCTGCCGAGCACGGCGCTGGTGAGCGTGCCGAGCATGGCGCCGGCGACCACGCCCGCCGCGCCGCGCGGCACCTGCGGGGCGAGCCGGGGCCACGGCGCGATCGCGTCGGTGAGCCGGGCGACGAGCAACGCCACCCCGGCGGCGGTGAGGCAGACGGTGATCGCCTGGGTGCCCTTGGGGATCCGGCTGAGCACGACGAGCGTGGCGAAGGCGACCACACCCACCACGATGAGCAGGGTGCCGCCGAGCGAGTCGGTCACCCGGACCCGGTCCACCCGCCGTACGAGCTGTCCCAGCACGGCGAGCAGGAACCCGGCCGCGGCGGCGTAGCCGAGCGGGGCCAGGCCGGCGATGTCCGACTGCACGGCGGCGACGTCGGCGATCACCGCCGTCGCGGCGCTGACGAGCGCGACGACGAGCAGCGCGGGCGGCCGCATGGCCATCGTCCAGGCCAGCACGAACAGCAGTTGTACGCCGAAGATGATCGCGGCGAACGGCAGCCGGTGCCCCGGGCCCGAGGTCTGCGCGCCCAGCACCAGGCCGACGCCGAGCAGCGCCGCGAAGCCGGCGACGGTGAGCGCCAGGGGGCGGCGCACCGGGACCGGCGGCACCTCCTCCTCGGGCTCCTCGTCGGACTCGTCGTCGGGACGCCGGCCGGGGCCGCCCTTGCGCAGCCGGCGCGGGCCCTTGCGTTCCGGCCGGTCGCCCTCGTCGGCGGGGCCGGTACGCGGGGCGGGCGGGTAGCCACGGGCGGGGCCGGACGGCCCGGCGGACGGGTCGTCGGCCCACGGTTCACGACCGGTGTCGCGCGAGGTGGAGGGAAACACGCCCCGATCGTGCCAGACCCGGGCGGCTCGGCGGAGGTCCCGGTTTCGGTGACGTTAAAACCTGCGCCGCGATCGAGGGCAGAAAGGGCAAACGGTAAATCGCGCGAAGGTGACGGCCGGTCCATCGGTTACGCTCAGGCCGTTACCCGCCCGTCGACGACGCCGGGACCCACGCAAGTTCACAGTGCCGCCCCACCGGGCGTGTCGCTGGTCGCGCGCGGCCGGAAGGCCGCCGGGACGGAGGTGATCGTGGAGCTCCTGCTGCTCGTGACCGCGCGGGCCGGTGAGCCGTCGGCGGTGCTGCCGGCACTCGACCTGCTGCCGCACTCGGTTCGCACCGCACCCCGCGACGTCCGCACGCTGGTCTCCGGCCCGACACCGGACGCCGTCCTGGTGGACGCCCGCTCCGAGCTGAGCGAGGCGCGCGCCACCTGCCGGATGCTGCACGCCACCGGGCTCGGCGTACCGCTCGTCGCGGTCGTCACCGAGGCGGGCCTGATCGCGCTGAACGCGGACTGGGGCGTCGACGACGTGATCCTGGCCGGCGCCGGGCCGGCCGAGGTGGAGGCGCGGCTGCGGCTCGCGGTGGGCCGGCTCAGCAACGCCACCGCCGGCGCCGGCGGCTCGATCCGGGCCGGCGAGCTGAACATCGACCCGGACACGTACGCCGCCAAGCTGAAGGGCCGGCCGCTCGACCTCACGTACAAGGAGTTCGAGCTGTTGAAGTTCCTGGCCCAACACCCGGGGCGGGTGTTCACCCGGGACCAGTTGCTGCGTGAGGTCTGGGGCTACGACTACTTCGGCGGCACCCGGACGGTAGACGTGCACGTGCGGCGGCTGCGCGCCAAGCTCGGCTCGGAGTACGAGTCGATGATCGGCACCGTCCGCCAGGTCGGCTACAAGTTCGTCGTCCCGCCGTCGCGCTCGCTGCCGGAGCCGGAGCCCGCCCCGCTGCCGGTCTGACCGCCCACGCTCCACCCCGCTAGAGGGCACTTTTCTCGTATGCCCTTTTTGCCCGATCAGTCAGCCATATCCTGGCTGCCGGAATTATCGGGCTAAGGGGGCGGCGGTGCGCGCGGTGAACACGGGGGCGACGAACGGGCGGTGCCGCTGATGCGGGCCCCGACGCTGCGCGCCGCCGGGCTCGTGACAGTCGTGCTGGCCGGCCTGCTCGGTTCGGCCTTCGTGCTGGGCCGCAGCCTGGTGCCGGACCCGCACCCGTCGGCCGCCGGAGTCGCCACCACGCTCACCGGGCCGCGCTACGGCGAGCAGCCACCCAGCACCGACTTCCCGAGCGGCACGACCAGCCCTCGGCCGAGCCCCGACGCCGCACCGGACGCCGCCCCCGTCCCACCTGACGGCGACGGCCCGTACGGCGCCCAGGTCGCCACCGGCTCGTCCCGGGTCGCGCTGACCTTCGACGACGGCCCCGATCCCCGCTGGACCCCGCAGGTGCTCGCGCTGCTGGCCCAGTACGGCGTACGGGCGACGTTCTGCGTCGTCGGCGAGAACGTCGAGGCCCACCCCGATCTGGTGCGCTCGATCGTGGCCGAGGGCCACACGCTGTGCAACCACTCCTGGAACCACGACGTCAACCTGGGCAAGCGATCCCCGGCGACGATCCGCGCCGACCTGCTGCGCACGAACGACGCGATCCTGGCCGCCGCGCCCGACGCGCGGATCGCGTACTACCGCCAGCCCGGCGGGGCCTGGACGCCGTCCGTCATGTCCGCCTGCGCCGACCTGAACCTCGCCCCGCTGCACTGGAGCGTGGACCCGTCGGACTGGAAGGCGCCGGGCGCCACCACCATCGAGGCGATGGTCCGCTCGCAGATGGGTCCCGGCGCGATAGTGCTCATGCACGACGCGGGTGGGGACCGGTCCGGCACGGTCAGCGCGTTGCAGCAACTCCTGCCCGAACTGCTGGCCCGGTTCGAGCTGGAGCCGCTGCCCGTCGGCAGCCCGTGACGAGCGCCACCGATCACCGTCGTCGTCGGACGCGAACCACGGCCCGCCGAGCGCTACCGTGACTCAGATGAGCAGCACCGAGCCGACGAGTGGCCCCGCCGCCGACCGGATCGCCGGGGCGGACCGGCTGACGCCGGACGGGATCGACCGGCCGGACCGGCTGACGCCGGACGAGGTCGCCGAGGTGCTGGCGCTGGCCCGCGCCGCCGGTGACGCCGACGGCGCCGACCCGCTCGACGAGCACGTGCTGCTGCGGCTGCGCGACCCCGAGGCGCCCGCCGCGCACCTCACCGCCCGCACCACCGACGGCACCCTCACCGGGTACGCGCACCTCGACACCACCGCCCCGGCCGACGGAGTCGGTGTGGAGATGGTCGTGCACCCCGCGTACCGGCGGCGCGGCTCCGGCCGGGCGCTGGCCCGCGCCGTGGTGGACGCCGCTCCCGGGCCGCTGCGCGCGTGGGCGCACGGTGACCACCCGTCGGCCGCCGCGCTGGCTGTCGACCTGGGTTTCTCCCGGGCGCGGGTGCTCTGGCAGATGCGCCGTCCGCTCACCGCCGAGATGCCGGCGCCGGTCGTACCGGAGGGCGTGACGCTGCGCGCGTTCCGCCCCGGCGAGGACGACGAGGCCTGGCTGGCGGTGAACAACGCCGCCTTCGCCCAGCACCCCGAGCAGGGCAAGTGGACGCTCGACGACCTGCGCGTCCGCATCGCCGAGCCGTGGTTCGACAGGGCCGGGTTCCTGCTCGCCGTCGACTCCGCCACCGGGCGGCTGCTCGGCTTCCACTGGACCAAGGTGCACGAGCGGCAGGGCTCGGCCCGCATCGGCGAGGTGTACGTGCTCGGCGTCGACCCGTCCGCGCACCGGGGCGGGCTGGGCCGGGTACTCACCGCCGCCGGCCTCACCCACCTGCGCGACGAGCGCGGGCTGGACCGGGTGATGCTCTACGTGGACGAGAGCAACACCGCCGCTGTGGCGCTCTACGAGCGGCTGGGCTTCGCGCACTGGTCCGCGCACGTCAACTACCAGCTCGGCTGAACGCTCGCCGGCCCTGGAAATTCGCCACAAAGACGATAGCAGGCTGCTAGTTCACGAAATGGACAACCCTTCCTCAGCGTACGGCCACCTCGTCGGCTGAACGTGTTCACCGCGCGTTCACTTGCGTCCGGCGAACCGTCCACCTGGCCCTCCTACCTTTCGTGTCAGCCGGTCAGCGCCGGCCCCCGGCACTCCGGGCGACCTGACCAAAGACGTGAAGGGAAACCCCTGAAGTGAAGCTCCAGCGGCACGGCGCCATCGCCTGTCTCGCTCTTACCGCGGTTCTCGGTCTCAGCGCCTGCGGCTCGGACAACAACGAGCCGGCCGGCGCCTCCGGTTCCACCGCCGCGGTGGACTGCGCGACGGGCACGCTGAACGCCCAGGGCTCCTCCGCCCAGAAGAACGCCATGGCCGAGTGGATCAAGACGTACCAGCAGAAGTGCGCCGGCACCACGATCAACTACGAGCCCAGCGGTTCGGGCGCCGGCATCCAGGCGTTCATCGCCGGCACCGCCGACTTCGCCGGCTCGGACTCCGCCCTCAAGCCGGAGGAGCAGCCGCAGGCCGACGCCAAGTGCGTCGGCGGCCAGGCGCTCAACCTGCCGATGGTCATCGGCCCGGTCGCCGTCGTCTACAACGTGGGCGGCGCGGACAACCTCCAGTTCAGCCCGGCCACGCTGGCGAAGATCTTCGCCGGCAAGGTGACCAAGTGGGACGACGCGGCGATCAAGGCCGACAACCCGGACGCCAAGCTGCCGTCGACCGCGATCCAGGCGGTGCACCGCTCCGACGAGTCGGGCACCACCGACAACTTCACCAAGTACCTCTCCAAGACCGCCGAGGCGGACTGGACGCTCGGCAACTCCAAGGCCTGGAAGGCCCCGGGCGGCGTCGGCGCGGCCAAGTCCGACGGGGTGGCCAGCAAGGTCAAGAGCACCGACGGCACCATCAGCTACGTCGAGTGGTCGTACGCCGAGAACTCCGACCTGAAGATGGCCAAGATCCGCAATGGCAACGGCGAGTTCGTCGAGCTGACCGGCGACTCGGCCGGCAAGACCATCGCCGGCGCCAAGTTCGAGGGTCAGGGCAACGACCTGAAGATGTCGATCGACTACAACACCAAGGAGGCCGGGGCGTACCCGATCGTCCTGGCGACCTACGAGATCGTCTGCAGCAAGGGCCTCGCCGCCGACAAGCTGCCGCTGGTCAAGGGCCTGCTCGGCCACGCCGCCAGCGCCGAGGGGCAGAAGGAGCTCGTCGAGCTGGGCTACGCGCCGCTGCCCGAGACCGTCCGCACCAAGGTCGAGGCCGCGGTCAAGAGCCTCTCCTGACGCTCTGACCGACACCTCCTCAACACGAAGCGAGCGAGCAGATGGGTGACACCCCTCACCGCTCGGCCCACGCCGGCACCGGCGGGAACCCCGTGACCACGAGTCACGAGCGACCCGCCGGTGCCTCGGCGCGTGTGGCCGAGCGCCCCGGTAACCCGGGCCGCCCCGACGGTGGCCTCGGCGGCGGCGGTGCCCTCCCCCGGGCCCGCGCCTTCGGCGCGGAACGGGCGTTCCGCGGCCTGACCCTGGCCGCCGGCACCACGGTCCTGGTGGTCATCGCGGCCATCGCGATCTTCCTGGTCGCCAAGGCCGTCCCGGCGCTGCGGGCGAACACCGAATCGTTCTGGACGTTCGAGGGCTGGTTCCCGAACGACAACCCGCCTCAGTTCGGCATCGGCGCGCTCGCCTTCGGTACGGTCCTGAGCTCGCTGCTGGCGCTGCTCATGGCGGTGCCGGTCGCGCTGGGCATCGCCCTGTACCTGTCCCGCTACGCGCCCCGGCGGCTCGGCAACGCCCTGGGCTTCCTGATCGACCTGCTGGCCGCCGTGCCGAGCGTCGTGTTCGGCCTCTGGGGCCGGGACTACTTCGCCCAGCCGGTCGCCGACCTGTCCGCCTGGCTGAACAGGTACTTCGGCTGGATCCCGATCTTCGGCGACGGCCCGTACGGCAACTCGATCCTGCTCGGCTCGGTGGTGCTCGCCATCATGGTGCTGCCGATCGTCACCTCGCTGTCCCGCGAGGTGTTCCGGCAGACCCCGACCGCCAACGAGGAAGCCGCGCTCGCGCTCGGCGCCACCCGCTGGGAGATGATCCGCACCGCGGTCCTCCCGTACGGGCGGCCCGGCGTCATCGCCGCGGTGATGCTCGGGCTGGGCCGGGCGCTCGGCGAGACCATCGCGCTGGCGCTCACGCTCGGCTCCACGTACGCCATCTCGTTCAACATCCTGGCCAGCGGCGGCAACTCGATCGCCGCGAACATCGCCAACCGGTTCGCCGAGGCGAACGACACCGGCCGGGGAGCACTCATCGCCTCCGGTCTGGTGCTGTTCGCGATCACGCTGATCGTCAACATCACCGCCCGGGCGATCATCTACCGGCGGCGCGAGTTCACGGAGTCGGCCGCATGACCACTACCCTCACCCCCCGCCGCCCGCGCCCGCCGGCCCAGCCGGCCACGCTGCGGGCGAGGCGGCTTCCCGCGTACGCCGCTCCGGCCATCGCCGTCGCGGCGCTGCTGCTCGCGGCGGCAGTGGTGTACGGCGCCGGCATCGGCGGCCCGGTCCTGGTCGTGGTGGTCGGCGCGCTGCTCTACCTGGCCGGTCTGTTCGTCGCGGCGAACGCGGTGGAGGGCCGCCGGTCGGCCCGCAACCGCACCTGGAGCGCGCTGATCCACTCCGCGTTCGTGCTGGCGGTGCTGCCGCTGGCCTCGGTGGTCTGGACGCTGGTGAGCAAGGGCTCCGAGCGGCTGGACGCGAACTTCTTCGGCACCTCGATGAACAACATCGGGTCGCGGGACGCAAACGGCGGCGCGTACCACGCGATCGTCGGCACGTTGCAGCAGGTCGGCATCGCCACGATGATCACGGTGCCGCTCGGCGTGCTCTGCGCGATCTACATCGTCGAGTACGGCCGGGGCCGGTTCGCGTTCACCATCCGCTTCTTCGTGGACGTCATGACCGGCATCCCGTCGATCGTCACCGGCCTGTTCGTGCTGGCCTTCTGGGTGCTGATCGTCTCGCCGTGGTTCAACGACGGGCGGCCGGGCTTCTCCGGCTTCGCCGCCGCGCTGGCGCTGAGCGTGCTGATGCTGCCCACAGTGGTCCGCTCCACCGAGGAGATGCTCCGCCTGGTGCCCGCGCCGCTGCGCGAGGGCGCGTACGCCCTGGGCGTACCGAAGTGGAAGACCATCCTGCGGGTCGTGCTGCCGACCGCGCTGCCCGGCATCGTCACCGGCATCATGCTCGCCATCGCGCGGGCCGCCGGCGAGACCGCGCCGGTGCTGCTCGTCGCCGGCGGCGGTGCGGCGATCAACTTCAACCCGTTCGAGAACAACCAGTCGTCGCTGGCCCTCTTCGTCTACCAGCAGGCCGGTGAGGCGTCGAAGTACTCGCCGGCACGGGCGTGGACCGCGGCGCTGACCCTGGTCGCTCTCGTCCTCGTCCTCACCGTGGCGGCGAAGCTGCTGTCCCGCCGCAACCGGCTCGGCCGATGAACCCCGGAGGTACCGCCACCATGGCCAAGCGCATCGAAGCCACGAACGTGACCGCCTACTACGGCGGGTTCAAGGCGATCGAGAACATCAACCTGACCGTCGAGCCGAAGACGGTCACCGCCCTGATCGGGCCGTCCGGCTGCGGCAAGTCCACCTTCCTGCGGTCGATCAACCGGATGCACGAGGTGCTGCCCGGCGCCCGGGTCGAGGGCAGCCTCACCATCGACGACCAGGACATCTACGACCGCGACGTGGACGTCACCGCGGTCCGCCGCATGATCGGCATGGTCTTCCAGCGGCCGAACCCGTTCCCCACCATGAGCATCTTCGAGAACGTCGTGGCGGGGCTGCGGCTCAACGGCGTCCGGCGCAAGTCGATCCTGGAGGAGGCGGCCGAGCGGGCACTGCGCTCGGCGAACCTGTGGGACGAGGTGAAGGACCGCCTCGCCAAGCCGGGCGCGGGGCTGTCCGGCGGTCAGCAGCAGCGGCTCTGCATCGCCCGCACCATCGCTGTCGAGCCGCAGGTGGTGCTGATGGACGAGCCCTGCTCGGCGCTGGACCCGATCTCCACGCTGGCCATCGAGGACCTGATGTTCCAGCTCAAGGACAAGTTCACCATCATCATCGTCACGCACAACATGCAGCAGGCCGCGCGGGTGTCGGACCGGACCGCCTTCTTCTCGATCGAGAAGACCGGCGACCCGGGCCGCCTCATCGAGTACGACAACACCCAGAAGATCTTCAGCAACCCGAGCCAGAAGAAGACCGAGGACTACATCACCGGCCGCTTCGGCTGAGTCAGCGCAGCAGGAAGCGGGGCTCGGCACCGTCCAGGCCGTCGATGTGGGGCAGGATCGGCGTACCCGGTTCGCGCTCTGCCGCGGCGCGGGCCACGTCGGCGAGGTCGCCCGCGGCGGCGACCTCGGCGAGCGTGACCATTGTGGGCGGCAGCATGGTCAGCTCGCCGGCCTCCGCCCGGGCCAGCGCGTCCGCCGGGCGCAGCCACAGCGTGTGGTCGGCTTCGCCGGAGACGTCCCGGGTCCGCTGACCCTCGGGCAGCAGGGCGACGAAGAAGTACGTGTCGAAGCGGCGCGGCTCGAACTCCGGGGTGATCCAGCGGCTCCACGGCAGCAGCAGGTCGGACCGGAGCGTGAGGCCGCGCCCGGCCAGCAGGTCCGCGAAACCGACCCGCCGTCCCTCCAGGTCCTGGCGGGCCGCCTCCCAGTCGTCGCCGCTCACGTCGCCGACCACGGTGTCCGGGTCCGGCCCGGCGAGCAGCACGCCCGCCTCCTCGAAGACCTCGCGGGCGGCGGCGCACACCACCGCCTGCGCGGCGGACGGGTCGAGCCGGAGCCGCTCCCCCCACACCGCCGGTTCCGGGCCGGCCCACCCGAGGTGCGCCTCCGAGTCGGAGCGGTCCACGCCGCCGCCGGGGAAGGCGTACATGCCGCCGAACGTCATCGCCGCCACCCGGCGGATCATGTAGACCTCGAAGCCGTCGCCGGCCGGGCGGAGCAGCAGCACGGTGGCGGCGACCCGGGGTACGGCGGGCACGGCGCCCTCGGCCTGGAAACGGCGGGCGTGCTCCACCAGGGCGGGGGGTGCGGCGAAGCCGTCGATCGTCATGCGCCGAGCCTAGTTCCCGCCGGGCGGCCCGGCCGGGGGCGGCCGGGCGCGGGCGCACACCGCTCACCAGCACTCCCCGACCACGCCGCCTGGTCACGATGCGTAGTTTTCGGCCCGAGCAACAGACACCCCTCTGCCGCCTTTGCTCTGCAGCCAGATACGCAGCGGCAACCGTCCGTGAGCGGTGCGCATGAGGCTGCAGAGCAAAGGCGGCGAGAGGTAGTCAACCCAGCTCGCGCCAGCGCCGCCTTATGTCCGGTTGATCGCCTTTGGGCGCCCGACTTCGACGAGGAGGCGGTCAGCAGTCGTGACCCTGCGCGATCTTCACGCTACGTGTTCGCCGCGAAGCGGCATCAGCTCGTCGCGCCCGGTCGTGCGCGGCCGGCCGGACCAGCCGGACCGTCGCCGGCACGGGGCAGCGTCCGCCGGCCGTGACTGGCAGGGTGGTGACCCGTGATCGACGACTTCGCGAAGCGGTATCTGCACAACGACCTGCGTCAGATCCGCGAGGCGATGCTGTGGAAGCTCGACGGGCTGTCCGAGTACGACGTGCGCCGTCCCCTGACCGCGTCCGGCACCAACCTGCTCGGCCTGGTCAAGCACTTGGCGGCCGGGGAGGCCCGGTACTTCGGCGAGGTGTTCGGCAGGCCGTTCCCGCAGCCGCTGCCCCGGTGGGACGCCCCGGATCCGGACGACACCGACATGTGGGCGGGCGAGCACGAGACCCGCGAGGAGGTGATCGGCCGCTACCGGCGGACGTGGGAGCACGCGGACGCGACGATCGACGCCCTCGCGATCGACGCCCCCGGCCACGTGCCGTGGTGGCCCCGCCCCGACGTCAAGCTGTTCAACGTCATGGTCCACGTCCTGACCGAGACCAGCCGGCACGCGGGGCACGCCGACATCCTGCGCGAGCAGCTCGACGGCTCGACCGGGGCATGGGTTGAGTACGCGCACCTGGAGCCCGACCAGCCGACGCTGACGGCGCGTCGGGCGATGATCGAACGGGCCGCCCGGGCCGCCGCCGACGCCCGCGGCACCGCCTGACGTCCCGACGGGTGGATCACCCTGCCGGCCCCGGAGCGGGAAGGGATAGCGTGCCGGGCATGACGCGTTGGGGAATCCTGGCCACCGGAAACATCGCCGCCCGCTTCGCCGAGGATCTGCGGCTGGTGCCGGACGCCGAACTGGTCGCGGTGGGCTCGCGTACCCGGGAGAGCGCCGAGCTGTTCGCGCGCCGGCACGACGTGCCGCGGGCGTACGCCTCGTGGGCGGAACTGGCCGCGGACCCGGACCTGGACGCGATCTACGTGGCCACCCCGCACGCCGCGCACCACGAGGCGGCGCTCGCCTGCCTGGCCGGCGGCAAGGCCGTGCTCGTGGAGAAGCCGTGCACGCTGGACCTGCCGACCACCACCGAACTGGTGGACACGGCCCGCGCCCGAGGTCTGTTCCTCATGGAGGCCATGTGGATGCGGACGAACCCGCTGATCCTGCGCGTGCTGGAGCTGATCCGGGACGGCGCGATCGGTGAGGTGACGCACGTACGGGCGGACTTCGGTGTGGCCGGCCCGTTCCCGCCGGAGCACCGGATGCGGGCCCGCACGCTCGGCGGCGGCGCGCTGCTCGACCTCGGCGTCTACCCGCTGAGCCTGGCCCACCTGGTGCTCGGCGTGCCGCAGCACGTGCAGGCGTGGGCGAAGCTGACCCCGGAGGCGGTGGACGAGAACACCGGCATGGTGCTCGGCTGGGATTCCGGCGCGGTGGCGACGCTCAGTTGCGGCATGGTCGGAGCGACCGCGATCTCCGCGTCGATCACCGGTACGACCGGCCGGATCGACCTGCCCGAGCTGTTCTTCCGGCCCGCGCACGTGGTGCTGCACCGAGCCGGCGCCGAGCCGGAGACGATCCCGGCGGACCTGACCGGCGGCGGCTACCAGTACGAGGCGATCGAGGTGCAGCGCTGCCTGGCGGCCGGACTGACCGAGAGCCCGCTGGTGCCGCACTCCGCCACGCTCGAGGTGATGGGCCTGATCGACGACATCAAGGCCCGGATCGGCGTCTCCTACGCGTGAGGGGTCCCCCGCCACGGCGGGGAACCCCTCGGCGTCAGGTCACTCAGAACAAGGGCCGGACCAGCAGGTACGCGAGGCAGGCGATCGCGGCGGCAGCCGGGAACGTGATGATCCAGGCGATCACGATGTTGCCCGCCACGTTCCAGCGCACCGCGGAGAGCCGTTTCGTCGCGCCCACACCCATGATCGCCGAGGTGATCGTGTGCGTGGTGGAGATCGGCGCCTTCAGCACCAGCGCGTTGAAGTAGAGCACCGCGCTGGCCACGGTCTCGGCCGCGAAGCCCTCCGCGGGGCCGAGGTCGATGATCTTCCGGCCGAGCGTCCGGATGATCCGCCAGCCGCCCGCGTACGTGCCGGCCGCCAGCATCGCGGCGGAGGTCCAGAACACCCAGCCCGGGATGTGCGTCTTGCTCTCCTGGAAACCACCGGTGTAGAGCGCGAGCACGATGATGCCCATGGTCTTGGCGGCGTCCTGCATGCCGTGGCCGACCGACATGGCGGCGGCGGACGCGGTCTGCGCCCACCGGAAGCCGCGGCTGAGCTTGCCGGGCTGGCCCTTCCGGAACAGCCACATGATCGCCAGCATCATCAGGAAGCCGAGGATCAGGCCGACCACCGGCGAGAGCACCATCGGGACGAGGACCTTCTCGATGATGGTGCCCCACTGGACGATGCCGTCGGCGGCGAACAGGGTGGCGCCGACCAGGCCGCCGAAGAGGGCGTGCGAGGACGAGGACGGCAGGCCGAAGTACCAGGTGATCAGGTTCCAGATGATCGCGCCGAGCACGCCGGCGAAGACCACGCCGAGGCTCTCCACCCCGGTCGGCAACGTCACCAGCCCGTCGCCGACCGTCTTGGCCACCCCGGCGCCGAAGTGCGCGCCGACGAAGTTGCCGACGGCGGCCAGCGCGAGCGCGATCCGGGGGGTCAGCGCCCGGGTCGAGATGCTGGTGGCGATCGCGTTCGCCGCGTCATGGAAGCCGTTCGTGTAGTCGAACGCCATGGCGACCGCGATCACCGCCAGCACGGCGATGAGTTCGGGTGTCACTGGATCAGGACTCCTTGACCGCGATGGTCTCGACGGTGTTGGCGACGTGCTCGAAGGCGTCGCAGGCGGCCTCCAGCTCGTCGGCCACCTCCTTCATCTTCAGCACCGTGAGCGCGTCGTACTCACCGGAGAAGAGGCGTACCAGCAGCATCCGGTACGCCTGGTCGCCGTCGTTCTCGAGCCGGTTGCACTCGATCCAGTAGTCCTCGAGATCCTTCATCGACTTCAGCCGGGGCATCGCCTCGGCGGTGAGCTTGGCCTGCAGGTCGAGCACGTTCACCAGCTCGTGCAGCTCGCGCGGAAGCGACGGGAGCTTGGTCAGGCCGTACAGGTAGAGCAGGTTGCCGACCGCCTCCAGGTGGTCCATCACGTCGTCGAGCAGCGAGCCCAGCCGGTAGATGTCCTCCCGGTCGAACGGGGTGATGAACGTGGAGTTGATCTTCTTGTACAGCTCGTGCGTGATCTGGTCGCTGTCGTGCTCGATGTCGGTCAGCCGCTCGCTGATCGACTGCACGTCGGCACCGGGCAGACCCAGCTCGTTGAGCAGTTCGGTCCCCTTCACCAGGTTCTGCGCGGCCCTGGTGAAGAGCTCGTAGAAAGCGCCCTCGGTGGGACGGAAGGAAAACTTCACAGCACGGACCTCGTCGTGTCGGTGGAAGGGTGGCCGTCGCCCCCCGGGCGTCTGCTCTGCGCATGCTAGGGACCGCGCCGAACCCACTTTCGATCGGCCCACCCCTGGTCAGGCCCGATTCACCGCTCGTTCACCTTCCGTTCATCTGGTCACCCGCCGAGTTGGTTCCGTAACCGGTCACGCTCCCGTTCGACGTCGAAATCGGCAGGCGGATACCCCAGATCCAACCCGTCGAACGTCTCCCGCAGCAGGTGGGCGACCGCCCAGTCGCGGTACCACTTGCGGTCCGCCGGCACCACGAACCAGGGCGCGGCGTCCGTGCCACAACGCTGGAGAGCCTCGGCGTACGCGTCCTGGTAGTCGCCCCAGCGTGCCCGGGTGTCCAGGTCGCTGGGGTTGAACTTCCAGAACTTCGTCGGGTCGGTGAGCCGCTCCATCAGCCGCTCGCCCTGCTCGGCGTACGAGATGTGCAGCATGACCTTCACCACTGTGACCGCCTGCTCGGTCAGTTCCCGCTCGAAGTCGTTGATGATCGCGTACCGGGACCGCCAGGTCGCCTCGTCGACCAGCCCTTCGACCCGGGCGATGAGCACGTCCTCGTAGTGGGAGCGGTTGAACACGCCCACGTACCCGGGTGGCGGCAGCGCCCGGCGTACCCGCCACAGGAAGTCGTGCCGCAACTCCTCCTCGGTCGGCGGCCCGAACGAGCGGATGTGCAGCCCGAGCGGGTTCATCGCGCCCGCCACCCGCTTCACAGCGCCGTCCTTGCCGCCGCAGTCCATCGCCTGGAGAACCAGCAGCACCCGGCGCGGCCGGTCGCCGTCCAGCCCGGCGTCCGCCTGCGCCGGAGCGCTGGTGGCGCTGCCCGGGCCGGCGGCGCCCTGCGCCGAGGCGTACAGCATCTCCTGCTGCCGCCCGAGTTCCGCGCCGATCAGCTCGACCTGGGCCCGCGCCCACTCCTTGCGCGCCGGTCCGCGTCCGGCCGCCACCGGCAGCCCCGGCGTCGACCGGGGGTCGACAGCCGCCAGATCCACAGTGCCCGGCGAAACCCGAAGCAGTTCCCGCATGGGCCCACCGACGGGCCGCACCACCTCACTCATCCCCCGATCCTCACCCCCGGAGCCCGTCCCCGCCCGCCTCGCCCCGTCGATCTTGCGGTTGCGGCCCCCGATACGCCCGGAAAGCACCGTTTGCCGGGGCGGCAAGTGCAAGATCAACGAGGGTGGGTGGGGTGCCGGCGAGGGTGGGTGGGGTGCCGTGGCGAGGGGTGGGGCGGGAGAATGAGGGGGTGGACGAGCTTGCGGGGGAGTTCGAGGCGGAACGAGGGCGTCTCCTGGCTGTGGCGCAGCGGATGCTCGGTAGCCGCAGCGAGGCCGAGGACGCGGTGCAGGAGACCTGGCTGCGCTTCTCCGGCGCGCTGAGCGACCCGGAGGAACGCGCCCGCGTACGCGATCTGCGCGGCTGGCTCATCACCACCTGCTCCCGGATCTGCCTGGACGTGCTCCGCTCCGCCCGGGTGCGCCGGGAGGCGTACCCCGGTCAGTGGCTCCCCGAGCCGATGGTGACAGCGGTGCCGGCGGCGGACGGGTTCGCGCCCGACCCGGCCGAGCGGGCGGTACGCGCCGACCAGCTCGGCACCGCGCTGCTGGTGGTGCTGGAACGGCTGACGCCGGAGCAGCGGGTGGCGTTCGTGCTGCACGACGTGTTCGCGGTGCCGTTCTCCGGCGTGGCGGACGTGCTCGCGGTGACGCCGGAGGCGGCCCGTCAGCTGGCGTCGCGCGCCCGCCGCGCGGTGCACGGGCCGGACGCGCCCCGGCACAGCGCCGACCTCGCCGAACAGCGGCGGGTGCTCGCCGCGTTCGCCGCCGCCGTGGAGTCCGGTGAGCTGGAGCAGCTGGTCCGCGTACTCGCCCCGGACGTCGTGTCGATCGGCGACGCCGGCGGCCACTTCCCGGCCGGCCGCCGGCCGGTGGTCGGCGTCGACTCGGTCGCCCGCCTGCTCCTCGGCCTGTACGGCCAGGCCCGGCAGCGGGGTGGCCTGCGCGGACGCCCGGTGCTGGTGGACGGCACACTGGGATGGCAGACGGAGTTCTTCCACCGGGACGGGCGAACCATCCGGATGGTCACCTCGTTCGCCGTCCACGAGGGGCGGGTCACCGGCGTGTTCAACCAGCTCAACCCGGCCAAGGTCGGCGAGCTGCCGCCGCTGGGACCGGACGCCGCCTGGCCGCCGCGCTGGTGAGCCGGCTCAGACCACCAGTGCGAGCCACTTCCGGTACGACGTGGCGAACGGCTCGGTGCCGTCGCCGAGCGCGCCGAGCAGCCAGCGGGACGCGGCCTCGGCCTCGGTGACCACGTCCTCCGGGTAGCCCCAGCGGGCCCGGTGCACGGCGAACTCGTCCTCGTCGCGCAGCTCGACCAGGCCGGTCTCGCGGCGGCGCACCACGTCCAGGTCGAGGTCGATCAGGTGGACCGTCTCCTCGCCCTCCCAGCGGGCCGGGGTGGCGATGTCGCAGTAGACCTCGCTGGTGCGCGGCGGCGGGTTGAACATGCCGGTCCACCAGCCGTGGTGCGGCACCAGCAGGACGAACGGGATCCGCTCGACCGACGGGCGGCCGTGGTAGACGGACTCGGTGCCGGCGGGCACGCCGAGCCAGACGCCGAGATCGTCCTCGGCGAGCCGGCGGGCCGGGTAGTCGCGGTGTGCGCTGCCGTCGTACTTGCGGTAGATCACGCGGACCACATCGCTCGGCATGCCTGGCACCCTAACCGATTCCGGCCACGCCACGCGATCGGGAGGTAACCGGACGCGACCCGCCGTCCCGCCACGCCGTCGGAGCGGCCGGACCCCCGTCGGTGCCGGCGGGTACGGTCGCACGGTGACCCCGTCCCGCACCGCCACCGGCCCGGCCGTCCCGAAGAAGCGCCGCAAGGGCCGCGCCGGTGCCGGAGAGCTGCTGACCGCCGCGGTGGGCGCGGTTCCGGGCGGCGCGGCCCGGCCGGGTCAGCAGCAGATGGCCGAGGCGATCGAGCGCAGCATCGCCTCCGGAGAGCATCTGCTGGTGCAGGCCGGCACCGGCACCGGCAAGTCCCTGGCGTACCTCGCTCCGGCGCTGACAGTGGACGGGCCGGTGGTGGTCTCCACCGCCACGCTGGCGTTGCAGTCCCAGCTCGTCGAGCACGACCTGCCGAGGCTGGCCGACGCGGTCGAGCCGGTGCTGGGCCGCCGTCCCACCTTCGCCGTGCTGAAGGGGCGTCACCACTATCTCTGCCTGGCCCGGCTGGACAGCTCGGTCGAGGACGAACCGGACGACGCGCTGTTCGACGCGCCGCGCGCCGGCAACAGCGGCGGCACCAAGTGGCTCGGCGAGGCGGGCCGGCTGGGCAAGCAGGTGCAGCGGCTGCGCGACTGGGCCGAGGAGACCGCCACCGGCGACCGCGACGAGCTGGATCCGGGCGTGGACGACCAGGTGTGGCGCAGCGTGTCCATGCCGGCCCGGGAGTGCGTGGGTGCGAGTCGCTGCCCGTTCGGGCAGGAGTGCTTCGCGGAGGCGTCCCGGGCGCGCGCCCGCGAGGCCGACATCGTGGTCACCAACCACAGCCTGCTCGCCGTCGACATGCTCGCCGGGCGGCACATCGTGCCGCCGCACAAGCTGCTCGTGGTGGACGAGGCGCACGAGCTGGCCGACCGGGTCTCGTCGGCCGCCCAGGCGGAGCTGGTGCCGGAGCTGATCGACAGGTCCACCCGGCGGGCCCGGCCGCTGCTGCGTCCCGACGTGGCCGAACGGCTCACCGAGGCGGGTGACGCGCTCGCCGTGGGGCTGGCCGAGGCGCCGGCCGGGCGGCTCACCGCCGGTCTGCCGCCCGCGCTGCGCGAGGCGTGCACGCTGCTGGACTCGGCGACCCGGACCGCGCTGGAGGGCATCGGCGACGTGAAGGCCGACGACCCCGATCCGGTACGCAAGCAGCAGGCCAAGGCCGTGCTGGACGAGCTGTCCACCACCGCCCAGCGGCTGCTGGAGGAGGCCGACCACGACGTCGCCTGGGTCGAGAAGCCGGACAACGGCAGCCGCCGGGCACTCGTCGTCGCGCCGCTGTCGGTGGCGGGCACGCTCGCCACCCACCTGTACGACGAGCGCACGGTGGTCGCCACCTCGGCCACGCTGGCGCTGGGCGGCCGCTTCGACACGGTGGCCCGGGCGCTGGGGCTGGACGCGCCGCCGCCCGCCCCGCCGTCACCGGCCGCCGCCGCGATCGCCACCGCTGCCGCCGCGGGCCGTTCCCCGGTCACGCCGGTGGCCGCCGCCGAGGGCAGCCGCGCGTCGATCGGCACCGTCCCCGCGACCGAGGGGCCGGGCTGGAGTTCGCTCGACGTCGGCTCGCCGTTCGACTACGCCCGGCAGGGCATCCTGTACGTCGCCGCGCACCTTCCCCGCCCCAGCGTCTCCGGGTTGCCCGGACCGGCCGGTGAGGAGTTGCTGGCGCTGGTCGAGGCGCTCGGTGGTCGTACCCTCGGGCTCTTCTCGTCGCGACGGGCCGCGCAGCAGGCCGCGGAGCTGGTCCGCGCGCGGACCGACCTGCCCGTGCTGCTCCAGGGCGAGGAGGCGCTGCCGCTGCTGGTACGCCGGTTCCGTGAGGTGCGGGAGAGCTGCCTGTTCGGGGTGATGTCGCTCTGGCAGGGGGTGGACGTGCCGGGCGACGCCTGCCAGCTCGTGGTGATCGACAGGTTGCCGTTCCCCCGCCCGGACGAGCCGCTCGCGGCGGCGCGGGCGGCGGCGGTGGACGCCGGCGGCGGCTCGGGTTTCGCGGCGGTGAGCGTGCCGATCGCGGCGGTCCGGCTGGCCCAGGGTGTCGGCCGGCTGATCCGGGCTACCGGTGACCGGGGCGTGGTGGCGGTGCTCGACTCGCGGCTGGAGACGGCACGCGGGTACGGTCCGTTCCTGCGCCGCTCGCTGCCGCCGTTCTGGTACACCACCCGGCCCGAGGTGGCCCGGGGCGCGCTGGAACGGCTCGCCAAGAGCTGACGCCCGCGCCTCCCCGGGCGGGGTGACGCGGGCGTCGGCGGGTCTTTCCTGTTCAGGGCGCCTGGGAGGCGACCACCACCGCGTCCGGCGGGGTGTCCGGCACGGTACGCGCGGCGAGCCGGCGCACCGCGGTGTTGAGGACGGCGATCAGCGGCACCGCGACCAGCGCGCCGGCGATGCCGGCGAGCACCACTCCGGCGGCGATGCCGATGATCACGGCGAGCGGGTGGATGGCCACCGCGCGCCCCATGATCAGCGGCTGGAGCACGTGGCCCTCGACCTGCTGCACGCCGACCACCACGCCGAGGATGATCAGGGCGGTCACCGGGCCGCTGTCGACGAGCGCGACCAGCACGGCCACCACTCCGGACAGGAACGCGCCGACGATCGGGATGAACGCGCCCAGGAAGACCAGCGCGGCCAGCGGGAACGCGAACGGGATGTCGAACAGCACCAGGAAGATGCCGATGCCGACCGCGTCGATGAAGGCGACGAGCACCGTGGCCCGCACGTAAGCGCCGAGCGTCGCCCACGACGCGCGACCGGCGTCGTCGACCTTCCAGCGGGCCGCGACCGGCAGCAGCCGGACCAGGAACCGCCAGATCGAATTGCCGTCACGCAGGAAGAAGAACGTGGCGAACAGCACGAGCACGGTGCCGGTGAGCACCTCGGCGAGCGTGGCGGCGGTGCTGAGCGCACCGCTGGTGAACCGCTCGGTGTTGCCGTTGATCCAGTTCTGCGCCTCGTTGATGTAGCGGTCGAGCTGGCTGTCGGACAGGTGCAGCGGGCCGGTCTTGAACCAGTCCTGGATCTGCCGAACGCCCTGCGAGGACTTCTCGCTCAGCTCCGGTACGCCCTTGATGAACTCGTTGACCACCAGCGTCAGCGTGCCCACCACGGCGGCCAGGCCGCCGACGAGCACCACGCCGGTGGCCAGGGAGCGGGGCAGGCGGGCCCGGAGCAGCCAGCCGACCGCCGGGGCGAGCAGCGCGGAGAGCAGCAGCGCCACGGTCAGCGGGATGATCACGATGCTGATCGTGCCGACGATCTTGAGCAGGGCCCAGGTGACGATGCCGATCACGATCAGGCGCCAGCACCACGCGGCGGCGATGCGCAGCGCGTGCGGCACCTCGGTGTCGTCCCGGCTCACAGTCGAGGAGTGCATCGCCGCCGGCGGCTGGACGCCCACCACCGTCGCCTCCGGCGCGGCGGGCGGCCCGGGCGAGGCGGGCGTGGCCACGCCCCCGTCCGCCGCCTCCGCGGCGGCTGCCCGCCGGGTCCGGGCGGCTTCGCGGCCCGACTCGTACGCACGGCGGAGCCGTCCGCGCATCCGCTCCATGCGGCTCAAGCGCACCTCCGGCAAATCGGCCCCACCGGGTCACAGGGGGCACAGGATACGTCCGTACGCCCCACCCTAGGGCGACTCGGCCACACATTGCCCTCCCGGCGCTCTCACCAACCACGCCGGAATCGACGGACGGCCACGCGGTAGCGTCTTCGCGTGACCGCCGACCAGAGTCTCGACGCCGGGCTGCCGATCCGCCTGCTGCACGACCGCGTGCTGGTGCGTACCGAGGGTGCGGAGGGGGAACGCCGCTCCACCGCCGGCATCGTCATCCCCGCGACGGCCGCCGTGGGCAAGCGGCTGGCCTGGGCCACAGCGGTCGGCGTCGGGCCGAACGTCCGCGCGATCGTGGCCGGTGACCGGGTGCTGTTCGACCCGGACGACCGCTCCGAGGTCGAGTTGCACGGGCGGGCGTACGTGCTGCTGCGCGAGCGGGACGTGCACGCCGTGGCGGCCGAGCGGGTGGAGAGCACCGCCGCCGGCTCCACCGGTCTGTACCTGTAGTCCTCCCTCCGACGCCGCTCGCTCCGCGGCGGTGCCGTTTGCGGCGCTGCCCGGCGGGAAGCCCAGGCACCTCAGCGCGCCCTGGGGAGGGACACCATGCCGGTAGTGATCAAGAAGATCCTCGCCTGGGGATTCCTCGCGTTCCTGATCTACTTCATGGCGTTCCGGCCGGACGGCGCGGCGCAGGTGTTCAAGGGCATCGGGGCCGCGCTGATGGCCATCGCCCAGGGGCTCGGCGACTTCCTGACCGGCCTGATGAGCTGACCGGCGTCCCCGACGAACCGGCCGGCCTCAGCGCCCGGGGTGCCAGGGCGCGCCCGGGTCGTGCCAGCCGCCCGGGCCGTGACCGCTCGGGCCGTAGCCGCTCGGCGGGAAGGCTGGCGGCGGGGCCAGCACCACCGGGATCGGCACCACCGGGTCGTCCGGCGCCTCCACCGGGCGCTGCGAACCGTCCGGGAACCGCAGGTGGTAGCGCTGACCGTCCCAGACCCCGACCGGCGCCTGCGGGTCACGACCGACGAAGAAAGACCGGTACGCGGTGATCGCGTCCAGCAACTCCCGTTCCTCCCGTGCCGTCCGCTCCCGCTCGGCGGGCTTGTGATCGAGTCCCCGGCGCATCCCGTCACGCAGCAGCGCCAGCCGGGTCGCGGCGAACTGGTAGCCGCGCATCGCGCGTACCCCGCCCTCGCCGGCGACCCGCCGGGCCCAGGTACGCGCCGCGTGCCGCCGGCCCAGGCTCCCCAGCGCCGCCACCTCGGGCGGGGTGAGCCAGCCCGCGCGTACGTAGTCGGGCAACGTGCGCTCGGTGAGCCGGCCCTCCCAGGCGCGCAGCCAGATCGCCAGCCCCACCATCGCGAAGAAGATCGGCATCATCAGGCCGATGAAGCCGTAGAGCGCGATCACCGGCTGCCCGATGGCCTGGGCCAGCGTCGGCAGCAGGTTCCAGGTGCCGTGCAGGATCATCGCCACGAGCAGCCCGGCGAGCGGCGCGAGCACCCGTACCCGGCGGTCGGCGGTACGCGCCGCGATACCGAGCCCGACACCGGTCATCGAGGTGAACAGCGGGTGGGCGAAGCCGAACAGCAGGATCCGGCCGATGAAAAGCGCGATCACCAGTTGCGTGCCGGTGGCCGGGCCGTACTGCTCCACGCCGGTGCGGTAGCCGTAGCCGCCCAGGTAGAGGATGTTCTCCACCATGGCGAAGCCGACCGCGGAGAGCCCGCAGTAGACCAGGCCGTCGGTGATCCCGGAGAACTCGCGGCGCCGGAAGATCAGCAGCAGCAGCGGGCCGGCCGCCTTGGTCAGCTCCTCGATGAACGGGGCGACGAGCACCGCGGTGAGCGCGGCGGGCAGCCCCAGGTCGTCGAAGATCTGCGCGCCGGTCTGGTTGACCTTCAGCGAGATGGCGGTGGAGACGAAGGCGCCCCAGGCGAAGCAGAAGACGAGGTAGGGCAGCGGCTCGGGCTCGTAGCGGTCGAGCCACAGGAGGCAGGCGACCAGCACCGGCACCGGCAGGACCGCCGCGACGGCGCCCACCAGGAGCGCCTCCGCGCCCAGGCTCTCACTCAGCTCGTAGACCATGTAGAGCGCGCCGGCCGCGATCAGCAGCACCACCCCGGCCAGCACCGACGCCCGTCGCCAGCCGAACCGGCGCGACGGCATCCCGGGCGTCGGCGCCCCCGCGGGCGGGGCGGCGGGCGCGTGCGGTGGCGGCGGTGCTGCGCCGGGCGGGGTGTCGGCCATGCGGTCAGCGTAGTCACCCGCGACCCACTGGTCCGGTCGCATCGTCACGGCTATGCTCCCGAACAGGTCACGAGCGCCAGCGTCAAGCCCCGGCTTGCTGGCCGGCAACCCTCGTCGAGGTTCGCGGTGGGGTGCCCCGGGTGATGACCGGGCCCGGTGCCGCTCCGCGCGCCGGGCAAGCGCGGACCCCGTCCCGGCACGCCTGGGGTCCCTGTGACCCGGAGGCTCCGGCATGACCGTCACCCTCGTACCCTCGCTGCCCGTGCTGCCCGCGCCGGCCCGGCCCGACCCGCTCGGCGTGCTCGGCGTACCGGGGGAGATCAACCTGGACCACGCCGCCAGCGCGCCGTGCGCGCGGGCCGCGGCCGACGCGGTGGCCGGGCTTCTTCCCTGGTACGCGAGCGTGCACCGGGGCGCCGGCGCGCTGTCGCGGCGCTGCACGCTGGCCTACGAGCGGGCCCGGCAGACGGTAGGCGACTTCCTCGGCGCCCGCCCCGGCGACCACGTGATCTTCACCCGGAACACCACCGACGCGCTGAACCTGCTGGCCCGGGCGCTGCCCGCCGGCACCACCGTGATCACGTTCGGCGGCGAGCACCACGCCAACCTGCTGCCCTGGCCGCGCGGCTCGGTACGGCTGCCGGTGCCGGACAGCCCGGCCGGGGCGGTCCGGTCCCTCGCGGCGGCGCTCGGCGAACTGGCCCGCGACGCCCGGCCCGGCCTGCCGGTGCTGGTGGCGGTCACCGGCGCCGGCAACGTCACCGGCGAGTGCCTGCCGGTCCCCGAACTGGCCCGGGTGGCGCACCGGTACGGCGCCCGCATCCTGGTCGACGCCGCGCAGCTCGCCCCGCACGCCCCGGTCGACCTGACCGCGCTGGACGTGGACTACGTGGCAGTGTCCGGGCGCAAGCTGTACGCCCCGTTCGGCGCGGGCGTGCTCGCCGGGCGCGCGGACTGGCTGGACACGGCCCCGCCGTACCTGGCCGGCGGCGGCGCCACCAGCCACGTCGGCGCGGCGACGCACGAGGTGCGCTGGACGACCGGCCCGGCCCGGCACGAGGCCGGCACTCCGAACCTGCTCGGCGCGGTGGCGCTCGCCGCGGTCTGCGAGGCGCTCGGCGCGGCCGACCGGGACGCGCTGCACGCCCGGGAACAGGCGCTGCTGGCCCGGCTGCGTACCGGCCTGGCCGCGCTGCCGGACGTGGTGGAGCTGCGCATGTTCTCCCCCGAAGCGCCCCGGGTGGGCATCGTCAGCTTCGTGGTCGCCGGGCGGGACTCCGCCGAGGTGGCCGCCCACCTGGCGAGCCGGCACCGGATCGGGGTACGCGACGGCCTGTTCTGCGCCCACCCGCTGACCCGGCGCCTGCTGGCCGAGGCCGCCGCCCGTACCGGCCGCACCGACCTGCCACCGACAGCCCTACGAGCCAGCCTCGGCCTGGGCACCACGCCGAGCGAGGTAGACGCCCTACTGACGGCCCTGACCCACCTCTCCTAGCCCTCTCCCCCGCCGCACCCCACCCACTCACTCCCCCGCCTCGTCGATCATGAAGTTGGCCGGCCCGGAAAGCGCTTTCCCGGCAGCTAACTCCATGATCGCCGCCGGACGGGTAGCCGGGCGAGCCCGCCCCCGCGCAGCCTCACCCCCGCCCGGACCACGTGCGGTGATCAAGGAGTTTGTGCACTAGTTGATCTCCTCGGAGTCCACTAACTCCTTGATCGACGCGGTAAGGGCGGCCGGGCGGGAGCGCGGGGGCGGGGGGCGGGGCGGGGGCGGCGGCGAGGGCGGGGGGCGGGGCGGGGTCAGCCGACGGGTGGGGCTGTGGGTGGGTGGGCGGCGGGGTTCTGGGCTGCGGGTTCGCCCTGGCGGTTCTCGCCGAACGCCTGCCGGACCAGCCGGTTCGCCTCCTCCTGCTCGATCCCGGAGGCCACCATCAGATCGCTCGCCGTGGTACGCACCTGCGCGATCACCACGCTGCCGGAGAAGCCGACCCCCTCGGCGTACGCCCGGCCGGCCTCGCTCACCGCGCGCAGCGACCGTTCGCGGGCCTCCTGCGGCTCCTGCCCGGCGGCGAACTCCTGGCGGAGCAGGCGCACCGACTCGGCCAGGTGACCGATCGCGTCCGGCATCGGCTCGGGGACCGGCTCGTCGTCCTCGATCATGGTGACCGCGCGGCGGATCAGCGTGCCGCTGTTGCGCATCGCCCGGTCGATCGGGTCGGCCGCCTCCGCGTAGTGGGTCAGCTCGCTGCGCCGGTGCCAGCGGGCCGGGGAGAGCGTGCTGGTCTCCTTGGCGCCCTCGATCGCCTCGGAGAGCGCGGCCAGTTCCTCCTTGTTCTCGCGCAGCCGGAACAGCGCCCGCTGGGCCGCGTCCCGGTCCCGGTTGCGCACCGCGTCGGCGCAGGCGTCGAGCTGGCCGGCGAGCAGGTCCAGCGCGGGCCGGGCGGCCCGGTTGATCACCCGTAGCGGGTTGAGCGGCAGCAGGATGGCGGTGACCAGCAGCGCGATGCCGCCGCCGAGCAACGCGTCGATGAACCGGGGGAACTCCAGGTTCTCGGTGGACGGGCTGAGCGTCACGATCAGCACCGCGGTGGCCGCGGCCTGGATCACGATGGCGACACTCGCCCCGGCGAAGATGCTCAGCAGGATCGCCGAGGTCACCACGAGCGCGAGCTGCCAGGCGCCGGTGCCGACGAAGTAGATGAGCGCGTCGCCGACGAGCACGCCGACGGCCACGCCGACGATCAGCTCGACCGTACGCCGGAACCGCTGCCCCACCGAGGCGGCGAGCGTGCCCACCGCGGAGATCGGGGCGAAGACCGGCTGCGGGTTCTTCAGCAGCCGGTGCGAGATCAGATAGGCCAGACCGGCCGCGAGGCCGGCCTGCACGGCGAGGCCGAACGCGGTACGGACCCGGTGCAGCCGGTCGTGCAGCGTCGCCTTGCCCCGGTGCCGCAGTTCCTCCATCGCGGAGGCGATCCGCTGCCCGTCCCGGTCCGCCAGCCCTTCGCGCAGCTTGCCACGACGCAGGAACTGCAGTCGTCCGTCCCGGGCCATGGCCGGTACTACCCGTACCGCTCCGGCTGAATCCCTCCGACCGGGCCGGAGTGGGGCAGACTGCACCCGATGGACGACCTGACGGCACGCTGGCGGGACACGGCACGGGCGGCGGGCGCGACCGATCCGGCGGCTGTCGACCGGGCCGGTGCCCGGCTGCTGGCGGGCTGGCGGGAGCCGCACCGGCGCTACCACGACGAGGCGCACCTGCGGGCGGTGCTCGACGTGGTCGACGCGTACGCCGGTCTGGCCCGCGACCCGGACCTGGTCCGGCTGGCGGCGTGGTGCCACGACGCGGTCTACGACCCGCGCGCGGCGGGCGACGCCAACGAGCGGGCCAGCGCCGACCTGGCCGGGGAACTGCTGGCCGCCGCCGGGCTCCCGGCCACGACGGTGACCGGGGTACGCCGCCTGGTGCTGCTCACCGCCGGCCACGCGGTCGGGCCGGACGACCCGGACGGCGCGCTGCTGTGCGACGCGGACCTGGCGGTGCTCGCCGCCCCGGCGGAGCGCTACGACAGGTACGCCGCGGCGATCCGCGCCGAGTACGCGCACGTGCCCGATCCGGACTTCCGCACCGGCCGGGCCGCGGTGCTGCGGCACCTGCTCGACCTGCCGGCGCTGTACCGCCTACCCGAGCCGCACGCCCGCTGGGAGGACCGGGCCCGGGCCAACCTGTCCCGGGAGCTGGCCGCGCTCACCTGAGACGCGGTGCTTCGGGCGGCGCAGACCGGCGTCCCGCAGCAGGCGGACGATCTCCCGCGAGGGCACGACGGTGGCGCCCAGCCAGACCGCTGTCCGGAACCGCTCGGCGGGCACGTCGTAGTGGTCGCGGTCGAAGCCGCGCCGGGGCGCGCCGAGCATCTCGGCGAACGCGTGCAGCTCGGCGTAGGAGACGTCGCTGATCAGGTGCGACCAGAGCCGGCCGCGCCAGGGCACGGCGGGCGGGTCCAGGTAGAGCACGGCAACAGACGGTACGCCGGTAGCCTTCCCGTCATGGCCGCCCATCCCCTCCTCGACGACCTGCGGGCCGCGCTCGGTGACGCCGCCGTGCTGACCGACCCGGACCTGCTGGCCGGGCATGAGCGCGACGAGGCCGACCTGTGCGACTCGGGCACCCCGCTGGCGGTGGCACGCCCCCGCGACACCGACGAGGTGGTGGCGGTGGTCCGCGCGGCCGGACGGCACGGCGTACCCGTGGTGCCGCAGGGCGCGCGGACCGGGCTGGCCGGCGCGGCGAACGCGGTCGACGGCGCGGTGGTGGTGAGCACGGTGGCGATGGACGCGGTCCGGGAGATCGACCCGGTCGGCCGGATCGCTGTGGTGCAGCCGGGGGTGGTGAACGCGGCGCTGGCCCGCGCGGTACGGGAGCACGGCCTCTGGTATCCGCCGGACCCCGGCTCGTGGGAGTCGTCCACGATCGGCGGCAACGTGGCCACGAACGCCGGTGGCATGTGCTGCGTGAAGTACGGCGTGACCAGCGAGTACGTGCTGGGCCTGGAGGTGGTGCTCGCCTCCGGCGAGGTGCTGCGCACCGGGCGGCGTACCGCCAAGGGGGTCGCCGGGTACGACCTGACCCGCCTGTTCGTGGGCTCGGAGGGCACGCTCGGCGTGATCACCGAGGTGACCGTGGCGTTGCGTCCGGCCCCGGAGGAGTCACTGACCCTGGTCGCGGTCTTCCCCACCGTGGCGACTGCAGGTGGCGCGGTCGCCGGGATCGCCGAGCGCGGGCTCACGCCGAGCCTGCTGGAACTGCTGGACCGGACGCATCTGCTGGCGATCGAGGCGTACCGGCCGATGGGTCTGCGCACCGATGCCGAGGCGCTGCTGCTCGCGGCGGTGGACACCGGCACACGGGCCGCCGACGACCTGGCCCGGCTCGCCGAGGTGTGCACGGCGGCGGGCGCCGACGAGGTCTACGCGGCCACCGACGCGACCGAGGCGGCGGCCCTGCTCCAGGCGCGGCGGCTGGCCCACCCGGCGATGGAGCGGTTCGCCGCCGAGACGTTCCCGGGCGGCAACGGCGGCCTGGTCATCGACGACGTGGCGGTGCCGCGCGGCCGGCTGGCGGAGCTGCTCGACGGGGTGGCCCGGATCGCCGAGGCGTGCCGGGTGCCGATCGGGGTGGTCGGCCACGCCGGCGACGGCAACATGCACCCGAACATCGTGGTAGACCGGGCCGATCCGGCGAGCCTGGCCCGGGGACGGCAGGCCTTCGACGAGATCATGCGGCTGGGGCTCGACCTGGGCGGCACCTGCACCGGGGAGCACGGCGTCGGGCTGCTCAAGCGGGACTGGCTGGCCCGCGAGATCGGCCCGGTGGGCGTACGCGTGCACCAGGCGATCAAGGCGGCGCTGGACCCGGCCGGGCTGCTCAACCCCGGCAAGGTTTTCTAGCCCTTGTCCTCCGCGGGCGTGGCCTGGGTGACGAGCAGCAGCACGTCGTAGGCCACCTTCGGCTTCGGCTCACCCGGGCAGTCCTGGATGGTGACGGTCAGGTCCGGCGGCACGAGCAGCGTCGAGGTCAGCACGCCGATGCAGCCCTGCTTGTAGTTGCGGGCCTGGTCGGTCTCCGTCGCGATCGCCGGGTCGGCGAGCATCCGCTGGAGCCGCCGCGTCTGGTCCGGGCTCAGCGTGCCGGTGGCGTCCACGCCGTCGCCGGCGCAGTCGCGGCACTGCCAGCGGCCGGACGGGTCCACGTCGAGGTTGCGGACCGGGCCGTCGCCGAGCCGCTGTACCAGGGAGACGCGTCTGCCGTCCGGTGCCGGGCTCGCCGTGCCGGCCGCCCCGGGTGTGGTGGCGCCCTCGGCCCGGCCGAAGGAGCAGCCGGTCAGAGCGGTTGCCAGCAGCACAACAGCGGACAGGGCGGGGACGCGCAACCAGGATGGGCGGACCACGCGGGGAAACCTACACTTCCGTAGGTAGCGCGCACCAGCGGCCGAGCGGCCCGGGTCGGGGATCCCCTACCTGGGGGAGGCCGGAAGTTCAACGCCCGGGCCGTCGATCCCTCGGTCTGCCGCGAATCCGCGCACATCGGGCGCGCCGAGGCGGGCCGCGTCGGCCGCGATGTCGTCCGGCATGAGCTGCGACTCCCGCTCGGCCAGCACCCGCGCCCGGTAGTGGGCGACCTCCCGGTCCCGGGTCGCCGCGTCCCAGCCGAGCACCGCACCCATCAGCTCGGCGGCGTGCTCCGCCGACTCCAGGCCGCGGTGGCTGGTCTCGATGGAGATCCGGGTACGCCGGGTGAGCACGTCCTCCAGGTGCAGCGCGCCCTCGGCGCGGGCGGCGTACGTCACCTCGGCGGCGAGGTATTCCGGCGCGCCCGCCAGCGGCGAGCCGAGCAGCGGATCGGCGTCGACCATGGCGAGCAGGTCCAGGGTGAGGCTGCCGTAGCGCTCCAGCAGGTGCTCGACCACGCCGACCGCCACCCCGTGCCGGCGGGCCAGGTCGGCCCGGTCCCGCCACATGGCGGCGTACCCGTCGGCGCCGAGCAGCGGCAGGTCGGCGGTACGCGAGGAGCGGGTCCGGCCGAGCCGGTGCATGGCGCGGTCGACCACGTCCGAGGCCATCACCCGGTAGGTGGTGTATTTCCCGCCCGCGACCAGCAGCAGGCCGAGCATCGGCTCCACCACGGCGTGCTCGCGGGACAGCTTGGAGGTGGAGTCCGCCTCGCCGGCCAGCAGCGGGCGCAGCCCGGCGTAGACGCCCTCGATGTCGGCGGTGGTCAGCGGCCGGTCCAGCACGGTGTTGACCTGCGACAGCAGGTAGTCGATGTCGCTCGCGGTCGCGGCCGGGTGGGACCTGTCGAGTTGCCAGTCCGTATCGGTGGTGCCGATGATCCAGTGCCCGCCCCAGGGGATCACGAACAGCACGCTCGTCGCGGTACGCAGGATCAGGCCGGTCTCGCCGACGATCGCCGAGCGGGGCACCACGAGGTGCACCCCCTTGGAGGCCCGGACCCGCAGCTTCGGGCGCAGCCCGACGTCGTTGAGCATCCGCGACATGTCGTCGCTCCACACGCCGGTGGCGGCGATCACGGTGCGGGCGCGTACCTCGAACTCGGCGTCCGGCGAACCGGCGGGCGCCTCCAGGTCGCGGACCCGCACGCCGGTGACCTCCCGGGCCTGCCGGGTCAGGCCGACCGCGCGGGCGCTCGTCACCACAGTCGCGCCGAGGCTCGCCGCGGTGCGCGCCAGCGTCACCACCAGGCGGGCGTCGTCGACCTGGCCGTCGTAGTAGCGGATCGCGCCGGCCAGCTTGTCCGGCCGGAGGCTGGGGAAGATCCGGCGGGTGCCCTCGCGCGTGAGGTGCCGGTGCAGCGGCATGCCGCGCCCGCCGCCGAAGACCCCGGCGAACGCGTCGTACGCGGCCACGCCGAGACCGTAGTAGGAGCGGCGGAAGAACCGCCGGGGCAGGTCACGCGCGCCGCCCTCGGCGGGCAGCGGCACCAGGATCGGCACCGGCCGGACCAGGTGCGGCGCGAGCCGGGTGGCGAGCAGGCCGCGCTCGGTCAGCGCCTCGTGGACCAGGTGGAACTCCAGCTGCTCCAGGTAGCGCAGGCCGCCGTGGATCAGCTTGCTGGACCGGCTGGACGTGCCGGCGGCGTAGTCGCGCGCCTCCACCAGGGCCACCTTCAGCCCTCGGGACGCGGCGTCGAGCGCGGCGCCCGCTCCGGTCACGCCACCGCCGATGACCAGCACGTCGAACCGCTCGGCCCGGAGCCGGCGCAGGTCGTCGGCGCGGCGCTCGGGGGACAGCCGGCCGGCCGTGGATCGGGACACACTCGGGTCACGCACCAGTCAACGGTAACCGTCCCGGGCGCGCGGCGACACGGCCCGGCCGTACCGTGATGACCATGCTGACCGGTCCGCCGCTCGCCCCCGTACCGCCGCCGCCACCGCGCGAGACCGGTCCGTGGCCGGTCGTCGCGGCGGTGGCGACCGGGGTGTGGATCGTGCTGGTCACCGTGCCGGGCCAGGTCACCGGCTGGCTGGTCGACCAGGTGGCGCTGGTCATCGGCGCGGACCGGCCGGTGGCGGCCTGGCCGGTGGTGGCGGTGGCCACGGTGCTGCTGGCGGGCGCCCCGGCGCTGGCGCTGGCCCTCGCGCCCCGCTCCCCCGCGCTGCGGGCGACCGGCCGGGCCTGGACCGCCGCCGTGGTGGGGCTCGGCGTGACCACGCTGCTGCGGACGGTGCCACCGGTGCACCACGAGGCGTACCTGGCCGCGCTCGCGGTGACCGCCGCGGTGCTCGCGCTCGTCGCCGTCCGTCTCGGCCGGGTCCGGCCACCGGTGGTCGTGGACGCGGCCCCGGAGGGCCGGTTCGGCTCGGTGTCGCTGCTGGCGATCGCGGCCGGGCTGGCCGTACTCCTGCCGTGGGCCTGGGTGGGCGCGCTCGGCGGAGCGCTGGAGACGTTGCTGGCCGCCCTGGCCGCCGCCGCGTTGGGCGCGCTCGCCGGGGCGCTGCTCGGCGCCGGCTTCTGGGCCGCGTTCGGGCCCGGCCCGCTCCGGCTGGTGCTCGTCGGCGGCCTGGTCGCGGGTGTCGCGCTGACGCCGCTCGCGGCCGGCGCCGGGCAGACGGGCGTGCAGCTGCCGGCGCTGCTCCTGCTGCCGCCGCTCGGGTTCGTGCTGGCCGCGCTGGAGGCGGCGGCCCGCCACGCGGGCCGTCCGGCCGGGCCTGCGCCGGTGCGCCGGCTGGTCGGTCTCGCCCTGCTGGGGCCGCTGGCGTTCACCGACCCGGAGGAGATCAGCCTCCTGCTCTCCGCCACCCGCGACATGCCGTTCTGGGTCGCGGTGGGCACCGGCGTGGCGTTCGCCGTCGCGGTCCTGCTCGCAGTCGGGTACGGCGTGCTGCTCGCCCGGTCCCGCGCCCGCGCGCCCCGGCGCGGTCCGGCCGCGCTGGCCGCCGCCGCGCTGCTCGCCGCCGTCGCCGTGGTGTACGTGGGCCCCGGCCAGCCCGGACTGTACGGCGAGCGGCTGCTCGTGGTGCTGCGCGAGCAGGCCGACCTGACCGGCCTGCCGGCCGGGACGCCGGGCCGGGCCGGGCGCGACGCCCGGGCGACGGAGGTCTACCGGCGGCTGGTGGCGACAGCCGACCGCACGCAGGGCGACCTGCGCCGCACGCTCACCCGGATGCGGCTGAACCCGACGCCGTACTACCTGGTGAACGCCATCGAGACGGACGGCGGTCCGGCGGTACGGGCCTGGTTGTCCAGCCGTCCCGAGGTGGCCCGGGTGCTGGTGAGCCAGCGGGTGCGCCCGCTGCCGGCGCTCGCCCCGCAGGCGCGTGGCGACGCGCCGGCACCGGCCGGACCGGCCTGGAACATCTCGCTGATCGGCGCGGACCGGGTCTGGTCCGAGCTGGGCGTCACCGGTTCCGGCGTGGTGGTCGGCAGCTCCGACTCCGGGGTGGACGGCCGCCACCCGGCGCTCGCGTCCGGCTTCCGGGGCGGCGACGACTCCTGGTACGACCCGTGGGAGGGCCGCCGCGCCCCGGCTGACCGGGGCGGCCACGGCACCCACACGCTGGGCAGCGCGGTGGGCCGGGACGGGATCGGCGTCGCGCCCGGCGCGAGCTGGGTCGGCTGCGTCAACCTGGACCGCAACATGGGCAGCCCGGCCCGCTACCTCGACTGCCTCCAGTTCATGCTGGCCCCGTTCCCGCCGGGCGGGAACCCGCTGACCGACGGCCGTCCCTCCCGCGCCCCGGACGTGCTCACCAACTCGTGGGGCTGCCCGCCGGTGGAGGGGTGCGACCCGGGGGCGCTGCGACCGGCGACCGCCGCGCTGACCGCGGCGGGCATCCTGGTGGTGGCCGCGGCCGGGAACACCGGCCCGTCGTGCGGCTCGATCGCGGACCCGCCCGCGCCGTACCCGGACGTGCTGACCGTCGGGGCGGTGGACCGGCAGCGCCGCGTCACCGAGTTCTCCAGCCGGGGCCCGGCGCCGGACGGCCAGGCCAAGCCGGACCTGGTCGCCCCCGGTGCGGCTGTGGTCTCGGCGATGCCCGGCGGTGGTTACGCCGCCCTGGACGGCACCTCGATGGCCACGCCACAGGTAGCGGGCGTGGTGGCGCTGATGTGGTCGGCGAATCCCGCGCTGCTCGGGGACCTGGAACGGACCCGGGCCATCCTGCGCGACACCGCCCAGCCGGCCGCGTCGCCCGCCGGCACCTGCGGCGGACCGCAGGACGTCTCCGGCGCCGGGCTCGTGGACGCGTACGCGGCGGTGCGCGCGGCCCGGGCCGGGTGAACGCCCGTCGTCACCGCCGTACCACCGGCCACCGCGACGCCCCGCCGGTCAGTCGAGCCAGCAGATGACCGCGTCGCCCGCCTTCGCCGCCGCGGCGAAGTAGTCCCGGGCGTACGGCAGGTGGTGGGCCACCCAGTCCAGCTCACCGTCGCGGTCCCAGATCAGCGGATAGATGTCCGCAGCGGTCAGCTCGGCCGGGTCGACGCCCCGCAGCAGGTCCTCCTCGGTGATCCCGGCCAGCGCGGTCGCCGCCTCGGCCACCTGCTCCGGCGTCAGGTAGGCCGGCGGGCCGTAGCCCCAGTCGTACGGCTCGAGGAACTCCGCCCAGTCCATGCCCTCCGGCGGGGCGTCGGGCAGCGCGACGAGCAGCTCGCCGCCGGTGACCAGCGGCACCGTGACGCCGCGCCGCTCCAGCAGGAACTGCAGTGCCTGCCAGGCCTTGCCCGTGCCGGCGTGCCGCACGTCTTCGGCATCGGCCGCCGCCTGCGCGAACTCGTAGGCCCAGGCGTGGTCCGCTCTGGCCCGCGCCAACTCGTCGGGCGTCACCCGGGTCCAATTCCCGTTCATGCTCACGGGCGCAGCCTAGAGACCGGGTCCGACACCCGTCGTCCGGTGGAGGGCGCTACCGTCGGCAGCCATGAACGTGGAGATCACCGATCTGCCGCCCGAGCCGTCGCCTGCGGTTGTCGACCTGTGCCGGCGCGCGCTCGACCTGTCCGAGGACGCGGCCGAGGCGCCGGGCATCGTGGACACTCTGACCCGGCGGGCGGCGGCGCACCGGCCGGTCGTGGTGCTCGGCGCGGTACGCGACGGCGCGCTGGTCGGCGTACTGATCGGGTCGCTGTCGGCGGCCGATCCGCGCCTCGGCTACGTCGACCTGGTCGCGGTCGCGCCCACAGAGCGCCGCCAGGGCGTGGGCGGGGCGCTGCTGACCGAGGCGGAGAGCCGGCTCGGCGCGGCCGAGGTGCTGCTCGCCGGCAACCCGCCGCACTACGCCTGGCCGGGTATCGACGTGCGCTACACCCCGGCGGTCTGCGCCGCGCAGCGGCTCGGCTACCGGCAGGACCGTACCGCCTGGAACATGACCGCCGAGCTGTCCGACGGGTCGGCGGCGCTGCGTCCCACCGAGGCCGCCGAGCAGCGGCTGGCCGGGCGGGGCGTGACGGTACGCCGGGCCGGTTCCGACGACCTGCCGGCGCTCGCCGCGTTCGCCAGGTCCACGTTCGGCGGCACCTGGGACGGTGAGCTGGCCGGTTCGGTGGGGCGGCCGGACGCGGGTGTGCACCTGGCCGAGCGGGACGGCGAGATCCTCGGGTTCGCCGCCTACGGGTCGGCGCGGCCGAGCTGGTTCGGGCCGATGGGCACCGCACCGGCGGCGGAGGGCTCCGGGATCGGCGGCGTGCTGCTGCGCCGCTGCCTGCGTGACCAGGCGGCCGCCGGGATCACCGCGGCGCAGATCGGCTGGGTGGGGCCGGTGCCGTTCTACTCGAACGCGGCGGGCGCCCGGATCGAGCGGGTGTTCTTCCTCTATCGGAAAGCCGTCAAAGGGGCATAGACGTCAATAGCGCCATTCGGCCTCCTTCGCCATCGACCGGGCTCTACGGTCGGAGCAGAGGAGGCGGTGCATGACCACGAATGACAAACGGGCCGAGGATCCGGCGGCGGGCCGGCGCCCGTCCGACGAGCTTCCCGGCCAGCTTCCGTTCGACCGGCTCGACGTCGGCGACGCCGAACAGCTCGCCGAGCTGACCGGCGGCGACGGGCCACCGGTGGAGGAGTCACGGCAGCCGGTGGACGAGCCGAGGCGACTGCCGCCGCCGTACGACAGGGCGCACAAGCGGCGCAACCAGCGCCCGCTGCCCACCTGAACCGGAAACGCGGAAAGGGGGCGGACCGCTGACGCGGCCCGCCCCCTTCGGCGTACTGGATGGAGCTGGACTCAGAAGTCCATCTCCCCGCCACCCGGGCCCGCCGGGGCGGCCGGGGTCTTCTCCGGCTTGTCCGCGACGACGGCCTCGGTGGTGAGGAACAGCGCGGCGATCGAAGCGGCGTTCTGCAGCGCGGAACGCGTCACCTTGGCCGGGTCGATGATGCCCGCGGCCAGCAGGTCCACGTACTCGCCGGTCGCGGCGTTGAGGCCGTGACCCGGGTCGAGGTTGCGAACCCGCTCGACGACGACGCCACCCTCCATGCCGGCGTTGACGGCGATCTGCCGCAGCGGGGCGTCCAGCGCGACCTTGACGATCTGCGCGCCGGTCGCCTCGTCGCCGGCCAGGTCCAGCTTGTCGAAGGCAGTCTTGCCGGCCTGCACCAGCGCGACACCACCACCCGGGACGATGCCCTCCTCGACGGCGGCCTTCGCGTTGCGGACGGCGTCCTCGATGCGGTGCTTGCGCTCCTTCAGCTCGACCTCGGTGGCCGCGCCGACCTTGATCACCGCAACACCGCCGGCCAGCTTGGCCAGACGCTCCTGCAGCTTCTCCCGGTCGTAGTCGGAGTCGCTCTTGTCGATCTCGGCCCGGATCTGGTTCACCCGGCCCTGGATCTGCTCGGCGTCACCGGCACCGTCGACGATGGTGGTCTCGTCCTTGGTCACCACGACCTTGCGGGCGCGGCCCAGCATCTCGAGGCCGGTCGCGTCCAGCTTGAGGCCGACCTCCTCGCTGATGACCTGACCACCGGTGAGGATGGCGATGTCGGTCAGCATGGCCTTGCGGCGGTCACCGAAGCCCGGCGCCTTGACGGCGACCGACTTGAAGGTGCCACGGACCTTGTTGACCACCAGGGTGGCCAGGGCCTCGCCCTCCAGGTCCTCGGCGATGATCAGCAGCGGCTTGCCCGACTGCATGACCTTCTCCAGGATCGGGAGCAGGTCCTTCACCGACGAGATCTTGCTGTTGACGATCAGGATGTACGGGTCGTCGAAGACGGCCTCCATACGCTCCGGGTCGGTCATGAAGTAGGCGGAGATGTAGCCCTTGTCGAAGCGCATGCCCTCGGTGAGCTCGAGCTCCAGGCCGAAGGTGTTGCTCTCCTCGACGGTGATGACACCTTCCTTGCCCACCTTGTCCATCGCCTCGGCGATGATCTCGCCGACGCTGGGGTCGGCGGCGGAGATGGAGGCGGTGGAGGCGATCTGCTCCTTGGTCTCCACGTCCTTGGCGAGCTTGAGCAGCTCCTCCGAGACGCTGGCCACGGCCGCCTCGATGCCCCGCTTCAGGGCCATCGGGTTGGCGCCGGCGGCCACGTTGCGCAGACCCTCACGGACCAGGGCCTGGGCCAGGACGGTCGCCGTCGTCGTGCCGTCACCGGCGACGTCGTCGGTCTTCTTCGCGACCTCCTTGACCAGCTCGGCGCCGATCTTCTCGTACGGGTCCTCGAGCTCGATCTCCTTGGCGATGCTCACACCATCGTTGGTGATGGTGGGGGCACCCCACTTCTTCTCGAGCACGACGTTGCGGCCCTTGGGGCCGAGGGTCACCTTCACGGCGTCGGCGAGCTGGTTCATGCCCCGCTCGAGGCCGCGGCGCGCCTCTTCGTCGAACGCGATCATCTTGGCCATACGGCGTTGTCCTCCTGGACACTCACGGGCCACCCGGGATGCCCGGATGGGCCGTCTGGTGTACGCACCTTGGGGACGTCGCCACCTGGCGACGACGACGTCTCCTCGGTCGGGCCGGACAGCCCGCGACGACCGGCCTCGTACCGCTCCGGCACCCCTTCGGACACCGGTGCGACCGTGGCCCTACCGCCCCGACCTTCTGGCACTCACCGTACGCGAGTGCCAATGACTTGTTTAGCACTCTCCCTAGCCGAGTGCAAGCACGACAGCCCCGCTCAGCCGAGTTCCGCCGCCAGCCGGGCCGCGTTCACCGGGCCTTCGTGAGCCCGCTGTTCGGCGTACGTGACGACCAGCCCGACCTGCTGCGCCAGGTAGGCCGGGGCGGCGAGCAGGGCACCGAACACGGCGAGCACCACGGCGCCGATCGCGGTGCCGACGGCGTTCATCGGCGTGACGCCGAACGCCGCCCCGCTGATCCCGCCCACCACGGCGTCGAGCACCGTCGCCGCGAAGAGCACCGCGATCACCAGCGTGACCCGGCCCAGCACCATGCCGAACCGGCTGTGGAACATCCGCCACGCGCGCCCGATCGGCTCCCGCCGCTCGAACAGGTAGACCGGGCCGAACAGGGCCAGCGCGAACGCGGCGTAGAGGCCGGGCAGCAGGCAGAAGCAACTGCCGAGCACGACCAGAAGCGAGACCAGGAGCGTCCAGCCCCACAGGCCGAGGGCGCGGCGCAGCCCGTACCGGAAGGCGGCGCCGAGTTCGACCGGCTCGCCGGCCGCCTGGCGGGTGACCACCCAGGTGCCGGCGGCCCAGCCCATCGCCTGGAGCAGGCCGAAGACCAGCCCGGCGGACAGGAGCACGCCGTAGAAGGCGAACATCTGCCCCCAGAAGCCGGCCGGCAGCACCGGCGCGCCGTCCGGCGCGGTCGCCAGCTCGCCCTCGGGGCTGAAGACGAGCGTGAGGACACTGATCACCGAAGCCGGGAGCACCTGGGTGAGCAGCACGATCGGCAGCAGCTGCCGCCAGCCGCGCCGCAACGCGCCGGTGCAGCGGGCGAACCAGGGACCGATGCCCGCGTGCGGCGGGTTGACGAGCGGATCCTGCGGGTCGAGGCCGGGGAACCAGCCGGCGTAGGCGCCGGGACCGGCCTGCATCGGGTACGCGGCCCCGGGCACCGGGTACGCCGCGCCGGGCATCGGATGGCCCGGGTACGCGGGAGGGCCCCAGCCCGTGGGCGGCGTGCCGGGCGGCGCGTTCCAGCCGTGCGGCGGAGTGCCCGGGGCGTTCCAGCCCTGCGGCGGAGTGCCCGGGGCGGTCCAGCCCGGTGGGGTGTGGCCGGGTGGGACGTCGCCCGGGGCGGCCCAGCCGGATGAGGCGTCGCCCGGCGCGGTCCAGCCGGGCGGGGCGCCCCAGGCGGGTTGGCCGGCCGGGTTCGGGGCGCCGGGCTGCGGGCTGCCGTACTCCGGGATGATCGGGGCGTGGCCGGTCTGGCCGGCCCACGGGTCGGCGCCGGGCGGGCCGGAGGCGGGCGTCCCCGACGGCGCCGGCGCGGCGGCCGGCGGTGGGGGCGCGGTCGGGTCGGCCGGAGGGCCGGACGACGCCGGCGGCACCGGCTCGGTGGAACCCGACGGGGGCAGATCGGACATGGGCCCTCCTCAGCGACTACGGCTGGAACGGCTCATGATCTTCCATGGTGGCCGGCCGCGACGCAGCCCCCGGTCCGGGGCCCGGTCACGGAGCGCACCGCCCGCCGCAGATCAGGCGATGACGCGGACCCGCTCGGCCTGCGGACCCTTCTGCCCCTGCGCGATCTCGAACTCGACGCGCTGGCCGTCGTCGAGCGCCTTGTAGCCGTCCATCTCGATCGCGGAGAAGTGGACGAAGACGTCCTGCCCGCCGTCGACGGCGATGAAGCCGTAGCCCTTTTCGGCGTTGAACCACTTCACGGTGCCCTGTGCCACGGTGCACTTCCTCACTCTGCGCGGCGTTCCAAGACCCGGAGACCGGCGGACCGGCACCGGCGGCGCACCGGCCCAGCGATCGGTAACGCTGAATTCGGTGACCGAAATCGCACGCTACACGAGGCGTGACGACGGCGCACGACCACAAATCGGGCATATTCCGGGCGTGGAACAGCCCGGTCGCACACGCGCGCCGGGCCGTCCGGTATGCATGCGGCATGACCAGCGTGCGCACCACGACCACCGTCCACCGGGTCCGGCCGACCGACGCCGCCCGGATGCGGGCGCTCCGGTTGGAGATGCTGGCCGACTCTCCGCTGGCGTTCCTGGAGACCGTGGCCGAGGCCGCCGCCCTGCCGCACACGGAGTACGCGGCCCGGGTCGCGGCCGTCTCCCGGGGCGACCACAACGCGCAGTTCGTGGCCGACCCGGGCGGCCGTCTGGTGGGCCACGCCGGCGGCATCGCCGCACCGGACGAGCCGGGCCTGACGCTCGTCTACGCGGTCTACGTGACGCCGGCGCGGCGGGGCACCGGCCTGCTGGCGGCGCTCGTCGACGAGGTGGCGGCCTGGTCCCGCGCCTGCGGACGGCCCGAGCTGATGATGGAGGTGGTGGTCGGCAACGACCGCGCCTACCGGGCCTATCAGAAGCTGGGCTTCGTGGACACCGGGGTCCGGGTGCCGCACCCCCGGATCACCGGCCTGCACGAGCTCCAGATGCGCCGCCCGGCCTGAGAACGCCGCCGGGTGCGTCGGTCGTCACCGCGACGACCGACGCACCCGAAGGCGGTGACTCAGGCGTGCCGGCGGCTCTGGACGATGCGGAACCGGTTTGCCACGTACGCGCCGTCGGTCAGCGCCGAGTTGGCCGCCGCGTTCGCGCCGGAGCCGTGGAAGTCGGAGAACGCGGCCGACTGGTTGACGAACACCCCGCCGGTCAGGTTGCAGGACAGGTGCACCCCGGCGTCGACCGCCGCGGCCTCGGCCGCGTCCAGCACCGCCTCGTCGGTGGAGTAGACGCCCGCGGTCAGCGCACCCTTCTCCCCCACCGTCTCGCGCAGGATGCGCAGGCTGTGCTCGGTCGAGTCGGTGGCGATGGCGAACGAGATCGGCCCGAACCACTCCCGCGAGTACGTGGCGGTGTCGGACGCGTCGAGCTTCACCACTGTCGGCGTACGCACCACCGCGCCGGGGAACGACGGGTGCTCGACGGTGCGCGACTCCAGCACCGGCTCGCCGACCTTGGTGACCTCGTCCAGCCGCTCCAGCACGCCGTCGTTGACGATCGCGCCGGTCAGCTCGACGCCCCGGGCCGGGTCGGCGGTCAGCTTCGCGACCGCGCCGGCGATCCCGGCGGCCACCTCGTCGAAGCTCTTGTGCCCCTGGTCGGTGGAGATGCCGTCGCGCGGGATCAGCAGGTTCTGCGAGGTGGTGCACATCTGGCCGCTGTACAGGGTCAGCGTGAAGCCGAGGTTGCGGCAGAGCCCGGCGAAGTCGTCGGTGGAGTCGATCACCACCGTGTTCAGGCCGGCCTTCTCGGTGTAGACGGCGGCCTGCCGGGCGTTCGCCTCCAGCCAGTCGCCGTACTCGGTGGAGCCGGTGAAGTCGACGATCTTGACCGCCGGGTGCAGGGCCAGCGTGGTGGCGAGCTTCTCGCCGTCCGTCTCCGGAGCGAGCTGCACCAGGTTCGGGTCGAAGCCGGCCTCGGCGAGCACCTGGCGGGCGTACTTGACGGTGATCGCCAGCGGCAGCACCGCGCGCGGGTGCGGCTTCACCACCACCGGGTTGCCGGTGGCCAGCGAGGCGAACAGACCGGGGTACGAGTTCCAGGTCGGGAACGTGTTGCAGCCGATGACCAGCGCGACCCCGCGCGGCACCACGTGGAAGGTCTTGGTCATCCGCAACGGGTCGCCCTTGCCGGCGGCCTTCTCCCAGCCGGCGGTCCCCGGGTGACGGGTCATCTCCGCGTACGCGTAGGCGATCGCCTCCAGCGCCCGGTCCAGCGCGTGCGCGCCACCGGCCTGGAACGCCATCACGAACGCCTGGCCGCTGGTGAACTGCACCGCGTTCGCCAGCTCGAACACGTTGCGGTGCAGCCGGTCCAGGATCTCCAGGCAGACACCGGCGCGGGCCTGCGGGCCGGCGTCGCGCCAGGCGGGCAGCGCCGCGCTCGCGGCGGACACCAACTGGTCGGCGCTCGCGTGCGGGTAGCGCACGTCCAGCGCCACTCCGAACGGGCTGATCTCGGTCGCCACTGTGGTGCCGTCACCGGCCTGGTCGAGCGGGAAGTCGCCGCCCAGGTACGCCTCGAAGGCGGCCTTGCCGTCGGCGGCGGCCGTCTCGCCGTACACCCGGGGGCTGGGCGACTCGGGGTAGGCCGACCAGTACCCGCGCTCCGCGATGGCGGTCAGCGCCCGGTCGAGGGTCTCGCGGTGCCTGTCGTACAGGGGGTGCGGGGTCTCCGTCATGCCCGCCATCATGCAACAGTCAGGCACCAGATCAGTAGGGGCGTGTCACAACTCAGATCGTCAACTGCCAGTCGATCGAGCCGGCGACCGGGCGGAAGCCGAGCTTCTCGTTGATCGCGATCATGTGCCGGTTCGCCGCCGCGTTCCAGGTGTCGACGGCCCGCAACGCCGGTTCGTGCGCCAGCGCGTACGCCAGGTTCTCCGCCTTGCAGAGCAGGCCGAGCCGGTGGCCGCGGTGGTCGGGGTCGACCAGGGTGATCTGCTGCCAGGCGTGGTCGGTGCTGCTCGCGTCCAGGCTGAGCTGGGTCCAGCCGACCAGGCGGCCGGTCGCCTCGTGCACCGCACCGGTGTTGTAGCGGCGTACACCCCGGGCGTCCAGCGCCCGTTCCGCGTCGCGCACCCGCGCCGCGTCCATCCGCTCCGGCTCCCAGTCCAGCTCGCCCATGGGCGCGTCGAGCAGTAGCCGGCCCTCCAGGTAGGCGGCGTCCGCGACGTACTCGTCGGGCGCGTGCTCGCGCCACCGCACCAGCCGGTAGCCGGTGGCCGCGGCGCGGGCCTCGGCCAGCAGCGCGGCGAGCCGGTCACGGTCGAGCCCGGCCACGTCGAGCCGGCGGCGGACGTCGGCCAGTGCCGGCTCGGCGCCCAGGGCGGCGGCGAACGCGGCGCCGGGGAAGACCCGGTCCTCCTCGCCGGGCAGCGCGGCGACCGTCGCACCGACCAGGCGTTTGCCGCCGCGCTCCCGCAGCAGCCGGACGCCGTGCTCGTGCAGCGTGCGCCCGATGCCACGCCGCCGGTACGCCGGGTCGACGGTCAGTTCGACGGTGGCGTTCTCGGTGTTCTCGATCGTGTGCAGGTGCAGCCGGAGCCAGCCGACCGGCAGCCCGTCCAGGCGGGCGACGAGCCAGCGTCCCTCGATGCCGGGCATCGGGTGCGACAGCAGCGCCTCGAAGCGGCGGCGGCAGGTCGGCGGAAGGTCCGGTTCGTCGACGGCCTGGGCGGCGCAGGCGATCCGGTACACCGCGTCGAGCGTCTGCCGGTCGGTGGGATCCAGCGGCGTCACGGTGAGCGTCATGCCACCGAGGGTGCGCCGGACACAGCGAAGGGGCCAGCGGTTTTCCGCCGGCCCCTTCGAACGTTGGTCGGGAGGGACGTCCGCACAACGCCTCCGGCGTTGGGTCGCAAGAACTTGAAAAGTCTCCGGCGGATGCCCTCCCGCACGAAGCATCTTGCGCCGTCCGGTTCCTGCCGTCAAGTCCTTGAGGGTGGTTTTCTGGCACTCACCGCACATCACCGGTTACCCACCGGTCTCACCCGATCCCCCGCCCGGGCGAGCCCCACCTCCCCCACCCGGCCACCCCGCCATCCCGGCCCGACCGGGGTGGCGGGAGAAGGGACCGTCAGGCGAGGAGGCCTGCGTCGCGGGCGGCGCGCAGGCTGGGCTTGATGCGGTGGGTGGGGCCGACCTGGGCGGCCACCGCGTCGAGCGTCTTCAGGCCCTCGCCGGTGTTGAAGACGACAGTCTCGGCGGACGGGTCGAGCCGCCCCGACTCGACCAGCTTGCGCAGCACGGCGACGGTCACGCCGCCGGCCGTCTCGGCGAACACCCCTGTGGTACGGGCGAGCAGCCGGATGCCGGCGCGGATCTCGTCGTCGTCGGCGTAGTCCATCCAGCCGCCGGTACGGCGCACCGCCTCCAGCGCGTACAGCCCGGCGGCCGGGTCGCCGATGTTCAGCGACTTGGCGATGCCGACCGGCTTGACCGGCGTGATCGTGTCGGTGTCGCCGTGCAGCGCGGTGGCGATCGGGTTGCAGCCGGCCGACTGCGCGCCGAACACCTTCCAGCCACCGGCCGGCGCCTCGACCAGCCCGATCTCGACCAGCTCGGTGAACGCCTTGTCGATCTTGGTGAGCAGCTCGCCACTGGCCATCGGGATGACCACCTGGGCCGGGATCCGCCAGCCGAGCTGCTCGGCCACCTCGTAGCCGAGCGTCTTGGAGCCCTCGGCGTAGTAGGGCCGCACGTTCACGTTGACGAACGCGGTGTCCTCGAACTCGTCGGTCTCCACCAGTTCGCCGCAGAGCCGGTTCACGTCGTCGTACGAGCCGTCGATGGCGACCAGGTCGCCGCCGTACACGGCGGTGGTGACGACCTTGCCCTGCTCCAGGTCACCGGGGATGAAGACGACCGACGGCACACCGGCCCGGGCCGCGTGCGCGGCGACGGAGTTGGCGAGGTTGCCGGTGGAGGCGCAGGCGTAGCGGGTGAAGCCGAGCGCCTCGGCGGCGGCGAGCGCCACCGAGACGACCCGGTCCTTGAACGAGTGGGTGGGGTTCGCGCTGTCGTCCTTGACCCAGAGCGGCGCGGTGAGCCCCAGCTCGGCGGCGAGGTTCGGGGCGGCGACCAGCGGGGTCAGCCCCGGGTCGAGCGTGACCCGGGTGGCCGGGTCCTGACCGGCGGGCAGCAGTGCCGCGTACCGCCAGATGTTCGCCGGACCGGCCTCGATCTGCTCCCGGGTGACGGTGGCGAGCGCGGCGCTGTCGTAGTCGACCTCCAGCGGCCCGAAGCACTCGTAACAGGCGTGCTGGGCGGCCAGCGGGTAGCGCGCCGAACAGGCGCGGCAGACCAGGGCGCGGGCCGGGCTGAGGGTGGTGTCGATACCGGTGGCGACGGGAAGCGTCGACGTCATGTCGAGGAGTTCCTCTCATCTTTCCCCGCATCGCCGGGTGCGGCGGGGACGGAATTGGCACCTGCCCGCTGTCGCTCGTCGTCGAGCGTGCGGGTGGTTGCCGGGGCGTCGTCGGGCCGTATCCCTCAGCCCCTCTGGATGAGGTATTCAGTTGTGCCGCCGAGTCTATGCGCTGCTCACGGCCGCGCCACCTCGGGATCCCACGCTGTGGGCCGGCTCAGCGTCCGACCACCGCGACCGGCTCCACCACAGCGGGCTGCCCGGGCCTGCTCGATGCGGTCCTCGCCGAGCGCGACGGAGTGGCATGATCGCCGGATGCGGAGACCGGCGCGCCTGATCGGCGCCCTCACCGGCGTGGCGCTGCTGACCGCCTGCGCCCCGGCGCAGGGGCCCGCCGACGGGCGGCTGCCCGACCCGCCCCTCACCGGTGTCGACCCGCTGACCACGGTGCCGCCACGACCGGGCGCCCCCACGGCCGGGCCGGCACCCGCCGCCACCTGCTCCCCCGAGGGCATCGCGATCACCGAGCTGGGCGTGAGCGCCGCGATGGGGCTGCGGGCGATGGGCCTGGACCTGCTCAACTGCGGCGACCAGCCGTACGAGTTGCGCGGCTATCCCGCGGTCACGCTCCGGGACGCCGACGGCGACCCGATCGAGGCGCGGATCATCCCGGGTGCCAAGCCGATCACCTCCGGCTTCGACCACCCGCCCACCCGGATCGTGCTGGCCCCCGGCGAGCGGGCCGGCGCGGCGCTGATCTGGCGCAACCTGGTCACCGACGCGACGGTGCCGGCGACGAACGGCACCGGACTCGACGTCGCGCCGGTGGCCGGCCGGCCGGCGTACCCGGTCGCCCTGGACGGGCCGATCGACCTCGGCAACACCGGCCGGCTGGGCGTCAGCGCGTGGGAGCGCCGGGAGCCCGGCCCGGGCGACACGCCCACGCCGGCCGCCCCACCGCCGCCCACGACGCCGCCGGTCAATCCGCTGTAGAACCAGAACCCGGCACGGGAGCGCCCCGACCGGGATCTGGTTCGGCGGCGGACGCTCAGACCGGGACCGAGGCCGGCGCGGCGGCGCGCTCGGCCGGGACGGCGTTGCGGCGGGCCAGCAGCGCGTCGATCGCCCAGTTGCCCGGGCCGAGCACCGCGACCAGCAGGAACGACCAGCAGAAGAGCGCGGCCAGCTCGCCGCCGTTCTGCATCGGCATCAGGTGGTCCGGCTGGTGCACCACGAAGTACGCGTACGCCATCGAACCGGAGGCGAGCAGCGCGGCCGGCCGGGTGAACAGGCCGACGAGCACCAGCGCGCCGCACACGAGCTGAATCAGCGCCGCCCACCAGCCGGGCCAGGTGGCGAACGGGACAGCGCCGCCGGTGGCCGGATTGCCGCCGAAGACGCCGAATATCGAGGCGGCGCCGTGGCAGAGGAAGAGCAGGCCGGTGACGATGCGGAACAGGGACAGCACGGGGGCCTTCAGCTGCGCCGGGATCATGGGAAACCTCCTGGTACGGGTGGCGGACGCCGTCCAGGATGGCGGGACTATTGATAGATGTTAATCGATATCTTTGCAGGCGGGACAATCTCATGGGAACGCTCCCATGATATGGGCCCGGCCGCCCCGCCGCGACCCCGTCCGGTCACCTCAGCTCGTGACGTCCTTGCGGGTGAAGCGCCAGAAGGCCAGACCCCAGAACAGCGTGGCGTAGACGACCGCCGAGAACGCGCCCTTGACCACGTCGTCGGTCTGCATCGGCGTGGACAGCAACCCCAGCCAGGCGCTGCTGTAGTGGGTCGGCAGCAGGTTGCGCAGCCCGCCCAGCGCGGTGATCTGGTCCAGGATGCTGGACAGGATCCACAGCAGCACCGCCCCGCCGACCGCACCCAGCGCGGCGTCCGTCGTCACCGACAGCAGGAACGCCAGCCCGGCCACCACCAGCAGCACGACCGCGAGATAACCGAGCACGCCGAGCAGCCGCAGCAACCCGTCGGCAGGCGCCAGCTCGGCCGAGACCTGGCTGCTCAGCGGCTTCCAGCCGTACCGGAGCGTGCCGGCGAGCAGCGCGGTGCCGGCCAGCAACAGCAGGGCCAGCCCCGAGTACGCGAGCGCGACCACCAGCTTCACCGCGAGCAGCCGGGCCCGGGGCACCGGCACCGCCAGCAGGTAGCGCAGGCTGCCCCAGCTCGCCTCGCTCGCCACCGTGTCGCCGCAGAACAGCGCCACCACCACGACCAGCAGGAACGACGCGGACACCAGGATCGAGAACAGGGTGAAGTTGAGCCCGCCCGAGGTGGCCAGGTCGGCCAGGCTGGAGAACTCGCCCCGCCCGCCGCCGTCGTCGTCCCCGGCGTCGAACTGGAACGCCACCAGGATGATCAGCGGCAGCAGCACCATGAACCCCAGCGCGAGCTGGGTACGCCGGCGCGACGCCTGCCGCCGGAACTCCGCGGCGAACGGGAGCGTGGCCGAGGGCCGGTAACCGGCAGCCGCCCCGCCCGCGCCCGGCGCCGGCGTACCGGACGTGCCGCCGCCAGGCGACGATGCCACAGACGAACCCGCCATCACCGGTCCCCGCTTCCCCGAGAGTTCTCGCCCACCAGGGCGAGGAACGCGTCCTCCAGGCGGCGCCGGGGCACCACCCGGTCCACCCCGATGCCGGCGCGGACCAGTTCGGCCACCACCTCGCTGCGGGCGGTGCCGTTGGTGTCGACCACCAGCCCGCCCTCGGTGTCGGGCAGCACCCGTACGCCGTCGAGCCGGTCGAGCACCGTCCGCGCCGCGTCCGGGTCGCTCACCTCGAACAGCACGCTCGGCGACTCGCCGACGATCTCCTCCACCGGGCCCGACGCCACGATCCGCCCCTTGTTCACCACCACCGCGTGCGTGCAGGTCTGCTCCACCTCGGCGAGCAGGTGGCTGGAGACCAGCACCGCCCGGCCGTCGGTGGCGTAGCGCTGGAGCACCCGGCGCATCTCGGCGATCTGCGGCGGGTCCAGCCCGTCCGTCGGCTCGTCCAGCACCAGCAGCTCGGGCAGGCCGAGCATGGCCTGGGCGATGGCCAGCCGCTGCCGCATGCCGTGGCTGTACTTCTTCGTCCGCCGGTGCACCGAGTCGCCCAGGCCGGCGATCTCCAGCGCCTCGTCGAAGTGCGCGTCCTCCCACGGCCGGCCGGTCGCCCGCCAGTACGCCTTGAGGTTGTCCAGACCGGACAGGTGCGGCAGGAAGCCCGGCCCCTCGACCAGCGCGCCGATCCGGGACAGCACCGGCGAGCCCGGCACCAGCCGGTGCCCGAAGACGTAGATCTCCCCGGCCGTGGGCTGGGTCAGCCCCATCAGCACCCGCAGCGTGGTGGTCTTGCCCGCCCCGTTGGGTCCGAGCAGGCCGACCACCTGACCGGGGTGCACCTCGAAGTCGACGTCGGAGACCGCGACGAAGCCGTCCGCGTACTCCTTGCGCAGGTTGCGTACGGCGAGCGGGACGCCCGCGTACTCCGGGTGCACGGAGTCGTCCTGGCGGCGGTGCCGGCGGCGGGTGAGCAGCACGACCACGACGAGCCCGGCCACGATCGCGGCGAGCAGGCCGGCCAGCGCCCAGCGCCAGATCGTCGCGGTGGTGGGGATCGGCGTGGAGTCGACGGTGGGCAGCGTCAGCGGCCCGTCGGCGAGCGCCACCGTGTGCACGGCCGGTTCGGCCGGCGAGGCGTACGCCTGGTCCGACGTCGCCACCACGAGCCGCAACCGGTGCCCGGCCTCGACCCGCCGGACGATCCCCGGCAGCGTCACGGTGACCGGCGTGGCCGCGTCGACGGTGGCCGGCAGGCCGGTCAGGCGCACCGGCGCGACCAGGCCGGACGGCAGCGTGGCGGCGCCCTGCGGGTCGACGTCGTAGAGCTTCACGAACAGCACCGCCTCGCCGGTCGGTGAGGCGGCCCTGATCCGCACGGTGGGCGCGCCCACCACGTCGACCGGCTCGTCCAGCGGCGCCGACTCGAAGCGGGCGTGCTGGCCGGGGATGTCACCGGCGACGCCGTCCAGCAGCGAGCCGAGCGCACCCGCGAACGGCACCGAGGAGATCGCCGCCGGGTTGCCGTTCGGCGGTACGGCGACCGGCTGCGGCGGACCGGCGAGCGTCACCTCGCGGCGGTCCTGGCCGGCCAGGCCCGGATAGTCGGCGGTACGGAAACCGGTAGCCACCAGGCCCCGGTCGAGCGCGTCGAAGCCGGCGATCCGGGAGAACGTGAACGTGTCGCCGGGGGCAGCTCCGTCACCCTTGACGTAGTGGTCGAGCCACTGCGCGGTCAGGAACTTCACCCGGTCGGAGTCGGAGGTGGGTCCGGAGCCGCCGTCGTGGCCGCCGGTGAACCAGGCGACCCGTACGGGCGTGCCGGCCGCCGCGATGCCCCGGGCGTTGGCGTCCGCCTCGGCCAGCGGGAACAGCGTGTCCGCCTCGCCCTGCACCAGCAGCGTCGGCGACTTGATCCGGTCCAGCACGCCGGCCGGCGACGACCGGCGCAGCAGCTCGACCGCCGCCGCGTCGGCCCGGCCCGTGGTGGCGATGCGCAGGTACGCGGCGCAGACGTCGGCCGCGAAGCGCCCGCAGGACGGGTCGGCGGCGCCGGCCGGCGCGCGACCGGAACCGGTGCCCGGCCCGGCGCCCGGCTGCGGGCTCGGCGGGCCGGCCGACTCGGGTGCGCCCTCCGGCGCGGCGGCGGTGGCGCCGGAGAGCCCGGCCGGACCGGAGCCGGCGTTCCCGCCGCCGCCGAAGAAGATGCCCGCCCAGCCCTTCTTGAACACGCCGTCGGTGGGCTGCCGGCCGCTGCTCTCGGGCAGGAAGGCGCGGGACAGGTCGTTCCAGGTGATCATCGGGACGATCGCGTCGACCCGCTGGTCCTGCGCGGCGAGCAGCAGGGCCAGGCCGCCGCCGTACGAGCCGCCGACCACACCGACCCGGGGGTCGCCGGCCGCGTCGAGGCGGATGTCCGGCCGCTGGGCGAGCCGGTCGAGCAGGCGCTGCGCGTCCCGCACCTCGTAGTCGGGGTTGTCCAGGTGGATCTGGCCGCCGCTGCGCCCGAAGCCGCGGGCGGTCCAGGTGAGCACCGCGTACCCGCGGGCGACCAGGTCCTCGGCGTCCGAGCGGACCGAGTCCTTGGTGCCGCCGAAGCCGTGCGCCAGCAGCACCGCCGGTACCCGCTTCGACGACGAGGCATCGGCCGGCAGGTAGAGCGTGGTGTCCAGGTCGACGGGCTCGTCACCGGAGGGCCCGGAGCGTACGGTCACCAGCGCCGCCTCGGTCCGGAAGTCGTCACCCCGCGGCCGGGCCGCCCAGACCAGCGCGGCGGCGACGAGGACGACCACCGCCACCGCGGCGACGGTGCGGCGCGGATGGCCGGCCAGGGCGCGCCGGAGCCGCGCGGCGGTTGATCTCATGCGGCACACGGTACGGGCCGGCGGCTGAGCATTCGCTGAGATCCGCCGTACGTCTGTCCGGTTGCGCCGATCGTCGCGAAGCGTCCGTCATCCGCCAAAGGTCCAGAGCATCCCAGCGGGACGTATTCGGATCACGTGAATTCACATCTACAGGCGCAAACCATCGTCGATGTCATTTCTCGGCAACTCGATCACACGCTACGTACCTTTCGCCCTGACACAGGGTCACCCAAAGTGGACTGACGTGAAGCCGACTCATCGGCCGAGGTCTCACGCGCGTCCGGTTCGGCTACTTTTCCGGTCCGGTGCACGGGACTGCGTACGGCGACCTCCCGGGGCACCGATCGCCCCGCCGTCGCCGGAGGAGAACACATGACAGTCCCCGCGTCGCGGGTCCGTCGGCGGCCCGCCGTACCGGGCCGTACGCTCACCCTGGTTCTGGTGCTGGCGCTGCTGGCCCCGCTCGGGCTGATCTTCATCCAGGCCGAACGCGACTTCGCCGACGACCACGACCTGGTGAGCCGGGAGCGGCTCGGCGTCCGCTACCTGCGCGCCCTCGGGCCGGTCACCGACACGCTGGTGGAGGCCCAGGCCATCGCCGTCGCCGAGGGGGCGGTCTCCCGGGCCTCGCTCGCCGCCGCCATCGAGGGCGTCGCGGAGGTGGACAACGCCGTCGGTGACGAGCTGCGCACCCACGAACGCTGGGCCGGGCTGCGGGCCAAGCTGGAGGCGCTGCCGGACCGCGGCATCGGCGACCCCGAGGCGGCGTACCGGGCCTACGGCGAGGCGTCCGACCTGCTGCTGGCCCTCTACCGCAAGGTGCGGGAGAGCTCCGGGCTGATCCGCGACCCCCGCTCCGACTCGTTCTTCCTCCAGGACGGCATCGGCGGGGACCTGCCCACCGCGACGGTGCTGGCCGGGCGGCTCGTCGACCTGGCCCGGCTGTCCGCCAAGCGCCCCGCCGCCGAGCGCGCGCGGGTGGGCGCCGAGCTGGCCGAGCTGCGGGTCGCCGCGCTCGGTCCGGCCACCGACCTGGTCACCGACCTGCGCTCGGCGGTGGACAGCTCGGAGAGCACCGACCTGGGCGCCAACGTGCTCACCCCGCTGGACACCTACCAGCGGTCCCTGGAGACGTTCGCCGTCTACTCGGCGCCCGGCGCCGGCCGGTCCGCGCCGGGCACCGACCAGCTCACAAAAGCCGGGATCAGCGCGCAGAACGCCGCCAAGCAGCTCCGTACGGTCATCCTCGACCAGCTCGACGCGCTGCTGCGGGAACGGCTCGACACCCTGGAGCGGGACCGGCTGCTGGGCCGGATCGCCGCCGGGGCGGCGGTGCTGCTGATCGCCGGCATCGTCGCGCTGCACGTGGCCGCGCTGCGCCGGGACCGCAACCGGGCCACCCCGTCCCGCCGGGAACCGGCCGAGGCCGCCCCGGCGCCGACCGTCCACCCGGAGCCACCGCTGAACGCGCCCGGGGCCGACCGCCAGCCGGTCGCGGTGGGACGCGGTGGCGACGCCGACCGGTGGAGGCCGTTCGATGCTGCTCGGTAGGTTACGCATCCGGGGCAAGCTCGCCCTGCTGGTGATCATTCCGCTGCTCAGCATGGTCGGCCTGGCCGTACCGGTCGTCATCGACCGGGTGTCCACGGCCCAGCGGGCCGCCGACACCGCCGAGACCGTCCGCGTCGCCAGCCGGGTCGGCAGCCTGGTCCAGGACCTCCAGCAGGAACGCCTGCTCTCGATCGGCCTGCTGCTGCGGCGGGTGAGCCGCACCGAGCTGATCCAGAAGTCGGCCACCGTCGACGACCGGGTCGCCGACCTGCGCGCCGAGCCGCTCCCCGCGGCCGTCCGCGAGAGCCTCGACGGGGTACGCCGGCTGGAGGACGTCCGCAACGCCACGCTCGCCGGCCGGGCCACGCCGCAGCAGATCCTGACCGTGTTCGGCGAGGTCGACACCGCCCTGATCGACGCGCTGCGGCTGCCCTTCCGGGTGGACACCGACACCGCCGCCGGGCGGCAGGTGCTCGCCCTCGACGCGCTGCTGCGCGTCGACGAGTCCCTCAGCTCGTGCACCACCCAGATCGTGCTGGTCAAGGCCACAGGCAATCCGGAGGTCGCCCGCGCGTTCGTGGCCTGCATGGCGGCGCTCAACGTCGACAACCGGCGGTTCCGCAAGCTGATCACGCCCGAGCAGCTCAAGGTGGCCCAGCTGGACGACGCCGCGGTGGCCGCCCGGACCAGCCCGACGTTCCTGGTGGACAGCCTCCGCGACCCGGAGGGCGCGATCGCGCCGGTGCCGCTGGACGTGCTGTTCCCGTCGGCCCGGTCGATGATCACGCTGGGCCAGTTCGTGGAGAAGAAGGTCGTCGCGGACGTCATCGCGGAGACCCGCGCCCGGGAACGGGAGGCGCTGACCGCGGCCTGGCTGGTCAGCCTCGCGGCGGCCGCGATCCTGCTCGTCGTGGTGCTGCTGAGCATGACCGTGGCGCGTACGGTGGCCCGGCCGCTGAGCCGGCTCACCCGCTCCGCCGAACGGGTCGCCCGGGTCACCGAGGCCGAACTGACCCGCGTCGCCGACGACGAGTCCGAGACGGTCCCCCCGGTACGCCTCGACCCGGTGGAGGTCAGCGCCCGGGACGAGATCGGCGACCTGGCCCGCGCGTTCGACCGGGTGCAGCACACCGCCGCCCGGCTGGTCGAGCGGCAGGTCGCCGGCCGGCGCAACGTGGCGCAGATGTTCGGCCACGTCGGCCGCCGTACGCAGAACCTGGTCGGCCGCCAGATCGCGCTCATCGACCGGCTGGAACGGCAGGAGACCGACCCGGGCCGCCTGGAGCACCTGTACCGGCTCGACCACATCTCCAGCCGGTTGCGCCGCAACGCGGGCAGCCTGGTGGTGCTCTCCGGCGCCACCGGCTCGGACGGCCACGTGGCCCCGGTGCCGCTGGCCGACGTGGTCCGACTCGCGCTCGGTGAGATCGAGGACTACACCCGCGTGGACGTGGAGGTCCCGCCCGGCGTGGCGGCGGCCCCCGCCATCGCCGGTGACCTGGTGCTGACGCTCGCCGAGCTGATGGAGAACGCCACCTCGTTCTCGCCCCCGCACACCCGCGTGGTGGTGACCGGCGAGCTGACCGACGGCGGAGCCCGGCTGGTCGTGGTCGACCACGGCATCGGCCTGACCGGGGACCGGATGGCCGAGGAGAACGCCCGGTTCACCCGGCGGGAACGCCTCGACCTCGCCCCGACCGAGGTGCTCGGCCTGTTCGTGGTCGGCCGGCTGGCCCGCCGGCACGGCTGGAGCGTCCAGTTGAGCCACACCCCCGGTGGCGGCGTCACCGCGGCCCTGGAGATCCCGGGCGCCTCACTCGTGATCCGCCGTCCCGAACCGGTCGGCGTCAGCGCCGGCCGGGCCGCCGTACCCGGCGCCCGCGAGCCGGAGCCGGCGGTCGTCGAGGCGCCGGCCGGCTTCGACGCCGAACTGCTGAGCCGGGCCACGCGCAGCATGTCCAGCGGCGACCCGTGGAACGCCTTCGGCCACCAGGCCGACACCGCGGAGGCGGACGAGGACGCCGGTCCGGCCACCGGCGGTCCGCCACCGGTATGGCCGCCGTCGGCCGTACCGCCGGCGCGTCCCGGGCACGTCTCCCCGCCGGCACCGGTCGCCGGCCCGGCCCCGGCCGCTCCCCCGGCCGCCGGGCCGGCGGCCGGCCCCACCCTGACGCCGCCGACCGGCCGTCCGGCCCCGGCGCCGTCCACCGGGCCGGCGCTCGCGCCACAGTACGGTCCCGGGCTCGCGCCACAGCACGGTCCCGGGCTCGCGCCACAGCACGGTCCCGGGCTCGCGCCACAGCACGGTCCCGGGCTCGCGCCACAGCACGGTCCCGGGCTCGCGCCGCAGCACGGTCCCGGGCTCGCGCCGCAGCACCGCCCAGGGCTCGCGCCGCCGCCCGGTGGCGCCCGCCCGCCGGCGCCCGCCGGGCCACCCCCGGCCGTGCCGGCGCCGACCGGGCCCAACCCGGTCGGCCCGCCCGCCGGCCGCCCCGGTACCCGGTCGCCGATCCGGCAGCGGGTGCCCGGCGCGAACCTGCCGGCCGCCCCGCCCGCCGGACCGGCCGGACCGGCCACCGGCGGTCCACTGATCGGCGTCCCGGCGGATCCGTCGAGCGTCCGGGCCCTGGTCGAGGCGTTCCAGGACGGGGTACGGCGGGCCGAGGGCGCGGTCGATCCCACGCCCCCGGCGACGGAACGGCCCCGGCTCAGCCGCCGGGTGCCCGGCGCGAACCTGTCCGTCTCCCCGGCACAGTCCGCGCCCCCCACCAGTTCCGACCCCGGCGATCCCGTCGAGGTCCGCAACCGGATCAGCGAATTCGAGGCGGGCGTCGCCCGTGCTCTGCGCGAAGTCAGTACCGACCGCCGCTACGAAGAGGACCCATCACGGTGACCAGCCCCTTCCTCCACGAGAACGTCGAACAGAGCACCACCGGCGACCTCAGTCCCGAGGCACGCACCTTCAACTGGCTGCTCGACTCGTTCACCTCCAGCACCGCCGGGGTGATGGAGGCGATCGCGGTCTCCTCGGACGGGCTGCTGATGGCCATGTCCGCGATCAAGGACAGGTCCAACGCGGAACGGCTCGCCGCCGTGGTCTCCGGCATGACCAGCCTCGCCGGGGGCGCCGCGAGCTGGTACGCGCTCGGCGCGCTCAACCGGGTGATCGTCGACATGGCCGAGGGATACCTGCTGATCAGCGCGATCAGCAGCGGCTCGGTCCTCGGCGTCGTCGCCGACCGCACCGCGAACCTGGGCACCGTGGCGTACGAGATGACGCTGTTCGCCGGACGCGCCGGCGGCGCTCTGAGTCCGCGGCTGATCGCCGAGCTGAAGAACGCCGTACAGCAATGATCCCAGGGGCCGCCGGCGCGGACCCGGAGCCGGAGCCCGGCGTCCGGATCCGCCCCTTCCTGAACGCGTCCGCTCCGGTGCCGGAGCCGGACGCGGGCGACGGGGAGCCGACCGGCCCACGCCCCTTCGTGCTGACCTCCGGACGGGTGGACGGTGACCCGGCGATCGGCCTGGAGACCCAGGTCACCGCTCGTCCGGGCAGCACCTCGTGGGCGGTGACCGCCCGGTTGGCCCCGGAGCTGGCGGCGATCGTCGCGATCTGCGCCGAGCCCGTCTCGGTGGCCGAGATCTCCGCCCGGACCCGGATGCACTTCGGGGTGACCCGGGTGCTGGTCGGCGACCTCCGGGCCGCCGGCCATCTCGACGTGCACGTCGCGGACGTCGACGACGCCCTCGATCCCGACATCATCCTGCGAGTGATTGATGGACTTCGTGCGATCTCCTGAATGGCCGGTGGCCGCCACGGGCGGGCCGGCCGCGAACAGCGCCCCGAGCCGCTACGGCGGCCCGGCGCCGCTGATCGGCCGGGCCACGCCACCCCCGCCCACGCCGCCGCTGCCGTACCTGCCGCCGGGTGTGCCGCCGGCCGAACCGGCCCCGATCGTCAGCCGGGTGCCGGCGCCCCGGCCGCCGATCCCGGTCAAGATCCTCATCGCCGGCGGGTTCGGGGTCGGCAAGACCACCACCGTCGGTGCGATCTCCGAGATAGCGCCGCTGACCACCGAGGCGGAGATGACCACCGCCGGCATCGGCATCGACGACCCGGGCGGGGTCGCCGGCAAGACCACCACCACCGTGGCCATGGACTTCGGCTGCGTGACCATCGACCGCAGCCTGAAGCTCTACCTCTTCGGTACGCCCGGACAGGCGCGCTTCGGGTTCATGTGGGACGACCTGGCCCGGGGCGCGCTCGGCGCGCTCGTGGTGGTGGACAGCGCCCGGCTCGACGACTGCTACCCGGCGATCGACTTCTTCGAGCGGTCCGGGCTGCCGTTCGCGGTGGGCGTCAACGCCTTCGACGGCCGGCTGGCCCTGGACCTGCCGTCGATCCGCTGGGCGCTGGCGATCGGTGAGCACGTGCCGCTGGTGCAGTTCGACGCGCGGGACCGCCTCTCGGTGCGGGACGCCCTGCTCGTCGTCCTGGACCGCGCGCTGGACCGGGCCACCCGATCCCGGGCAGGCTGAACCGGCAGTCGTTTCGATCCGTTGTCTGGCGAAGGGGTGGACGCCATGAGAGGTGATCTGGACGAGACACTGGCCCGGATGGCACGGCGCGAGGAGGCGCTGCGCCGCCGGGCACCGATGCCCGGCGAACCGGCCGGGACGCCCGAGCGGGACGTACCCGCGGAGGCGGCGGACGAGCCGGGCGACGGGCGGGCGGGGCACGGCGCGTACCGGCTGCGCGGTGGCGAGGCCCCGGTGCGGCGTGACCCGGTCGAGGAGGTCGCCGAGGCGGTCCGACGGGTGGTGGCCGAGCACCCGGGGCTGGCCGTGACGCTGCGGGTGGAACTGGGCGAGCAGGCGTACCCGCTGCGGGTCTCCTGGTCCGGCACGGCGGTGACGGTGGGGCCGGCGGCGCCGCCCGCGCCGCCGCCGGCGTGGCCCATGTCGGTGAAGACGGTGCCGGCGCCCGGCCACGACCCGCTGGAGTCCGACCCGGCGGCCCGGCTGGCCGAGATGATCCGGCGCGACCCCTCGCTGCTGGACGATCCGGGCCCGCGCTGACCGGCAACCGATGATCGGGGCGGCTACTGTCGGCGGGTGGCCGAACCCGACCTGACCCTGACCGCGACGCTGCGGCCGGCCGCGCTCGACGCCCGCCGCGGCGTGGTACGCCTGCATCCCGAGGTGCTCACCGCGCTGGCGCTGCGCCCCGGCGACCCGGTCCGCCTGACCGGCCGCCGGGTCACCGCCGGCATCGCTGCCGCCGCCGAGCCGAGCACCAGCGGCGCCCTCCTGCACGCCGACGACCTGCTGCTGGGCAACCTCGGCCTGCGGGCCGGCGGCCAGGTCACGGTGAGCCCGCTGCCGGCGGCCCCGGCACGCCGGCTCACAGTGTCCGGCCCGGCCGCTGTGGTCGCCGCTGTCCCGCCGGAGATGCTGCGGCTCGCGCTGCTCGGCAAGGTGGTCACCGCCGGGGACGACGTCTCGCTGCTGCCGCAGGACGTGCTGCCGGACGCCGCCGTGCGCGGCCTGATCGAGGCCGCGCGGCGCAGTCTCGCCAGTTCCGTCGGGTACGCCTGGACGAGCACGCTGCTCACCGTCGTGTCGGCCGAACCGGCGGTCGGCGCGCTCGTCACCATGGACACGGTGGTGGGCTGGGAACACGGTCCCGCCACCCGCGGCTCCGGCCCGGCGTCCTCGGACCCCACCGCGCGGGTCTCCGCCCCCGCCACCCCGGCCGGGACGGAACCGGACCTGCTCGGCCCGGAGGACGCGCCCGACGTGGACGAACTGCCCGGCCTGCGCGCCCAGGCCGAGGAGCTGACCGAACTGCTGGACCTGGGCTTCCACCACCGTGAGGTGCTGGGCCGGCTCGGCACCACCGTCTCGCTCGGCGTGCTGGTGGAGGGCCCGGCCGGTTCGGGCAAGTCCGCGCTGGTGCGTGCCGTCGCCGCCAAGGTCGGCGCGGGCGTACGGCCGCTCTGGGCACCGGAACTGGCAGCGCTCAGCAACGACGCGGCGGCCCGCCGGCTGCGCGAGGCGGCCTCGGCGGTACGCGCCGGTGGCCCCGCCGTGCTGCTGGTCACCGACGTGGAGTCGATCGCCCCGGCCGACGAGCCGGGCCCGCTGGCCACCGTGTTCCGCCAGGTGGTGGCCGAGACGCTGCGGGCCGGTACCGCAGTGGTGTGCACCAGCGGACGCCCCGAGGCGGTCGATCCGGCACTGCGCGGCCCGGACCTGCTCGCGCTGCGGATCACCGTGCCGCTGCCCGACGCGGCGCTGCGCCGGGAACAGCTGACGGTGCTGACCCGTGAGGTGCCGCTCGCCGGTGACGTCCGGCTGGACGAGGTGGCCGCCCGTACCCCCGGTTTCGTCGCGGCGGACCTGGCGGCGCTGGTCCGCGAAGCAGGGGTACGCGCGGCGCTGCGCCAGAAGGCGGCGGAGACGCCGACGGTGGCGATGGCCGACTTCACCGCAGCGCTGGAGGTGGTCCGGCCGACCACGATGTCCGCGTCCACCCTGGAGCTGGCGTCGGTGACGCTGGACGACGTGGGCGGGCTGCACGAGGTCAAGCAGACGCTCACCGAGTCGGTGCTGTGGCCGCTCACCTACCCGGACACGTTCGCCCGGCTGGGCGTGACGCCGCCCCGCGGGGTGCTGCTCTACGGTCCGCCCGGCTGCGGCAAGACCTATCTGGTGACCGCGCTGGCCGGTTCCGGGCGGGCGAACGTGCTGTCGGTGAAGGGCGCGGAGCTGCTGTCGAAGTGGGTGGGTGAGAGCGAGCGGGCGGTCCGGGAGCTGTTCCGCCGCGCCCGCCAGGCGGCGCCCACGCTGGTGTTCCTGGACGAGGTGGACGCGCTGGCCCCGGTACGCGGGCAGGCCACCGACGGCGGTACGACCGACCGGGTGGTGGCGGCGCTGCTGACCGAACTGGACGGGGTGGAGGCGCTGCGCAACGTGGTGGTGGTCGGCGCGACGAACCGCCCCGAGCTGGTCGACCCGGCGCTGCTGCGTCCCGGCCGGCTGGAACGGCTGGTCTACGTGCCGCCGCCGGACGGTCCGGCCCGCACGGAGATCCTCCGCGCCTCGGCCCGGGACGTCCCGCTCGCGCCGGACGTGGACCTCGACGCGCTCGGCGCCGAGCTGGACGGCTTCTCCGCCGCCGACTGCACCGCGCTGGTCCGGGAGGCGGCGCTGGCAGCCATGCGGGAGTCGCTGGAGGCGAGCACGGTGACCGCCGCGCACGTCGAGGCGGCCCGGAACCGGGTCCGCCCGTCCCTGGACCCGGTGCAGCTCGCGCAGCTGGAGTCGTACGCCGCCGGCCGGTCCTGACCGGTCAGCGTTCGTCGCGGCGGCGGGCGGCGGGGCGGCGGGGGCGCTCCGTTACACGGCGGCGGCGCTCGGGTTCGCGCTGCCCGCGAGCCGTCCGGCTGCGGGCACGCTCCGGCTCGGTCAGGACCGGCTCGCCGGCGTACTCGTCGTCGTCGAAGTCGTTGCCCTCGTCGTAGGCGGCGTACTCGTCGTCCGCCGGCCCGGCGTCTCCCCGCTCCTCCCGCAGCGCGGTCTCGTGGTCCTTGACCACCTGGGAGTCCTCGATCTCGCCGCGCCAGCCCTCGACCGCGTCCGGGTCGAGCACGGTCCGGGTCATCACGTGCCGGACGAAGTGCTTCAGCTCCAGCCGGACCCGTCGGCCCTGGGCCCGCCACAGGTTGCCGGTGTGCTCCAAGAAGCCCTGCGGGTGGTACTCCAGCACGACCAGGATCCGGGTCAGCTCCGGGCCGACCTCGTGGAAGCTGACGGTGCCGTCGACCGAGCCCTTCTCGCCCGTCGACCGCCAGTGGATGAGCCGGTCCGGGATCTGCCGGACGATCGTCGACTCCCAGCTCCGGTGCGACCAGAGCACCTGCGCCTTCCAGGTCATCTTCTCGTCGGCGTCGCAGTCGGCCTGCTCGACCTTCTTCATGAAGCTCGGGAAGTCGCCGAACGTCGTCCACCGGTTGTAGGCGGCCCGGACCGGCACGCCGACCTCGACGGTCTCGACGATGTTCGTGACCTTGAGCTTCTGGCCGCCGTCCCGGCCGCGCCTGCGACCGAACGCCGCCATCAGCTTCTCCTTACCGCCGGCCAGGCCGGCCCGGAACATGGCAGTCACCGGCGAGGCGCCCTCGGCGAGCCGTTGCGCGCCGGTGGCGGCGGCGACCAGGCCCGGGTCGCCGCCCCGCTTCGCGTACTCGCTCAGGCGTCCGGTGGCGTCGGTGATCCGGTCGGTGACCACCTGCACGGCCCGCTCGCCGAGGGCGGTGGCGAGATTGTGCAGCTCGCCGCCGATCTGGTCGCGGGCCCGGTCGGCCAGGCTGCCCGTCGCCACGGCTCACCGCCCCCGATCGGCTCGGGCCGGCACCGGCGCGGCGGGCTGGTCGTCCAGCTCCTGCTCCTCGTCCGGCGCGGAACGTTCGGCGCCCGGCCCGGAACGGTCCTTGTTCGGCCCGGACCGCTCGGCGTCCGGCCGGCCCGCGCCGGTCCTGCGGCGCAACGCGCCGGCGCCCTCCCGCAGTCGCCCGCCGATCGCGTCGATGCCGTTGCCGGCGGCGGCGGTCGCGGCCGCCCGGCCCGCGGCCACCAGCGGCGGCGCCAGCCCGCCGAGGTTGCGCAGCTGCGGGTTCGCGGCCATCAGGTCCGCGCCGAGCTGCTTCAGGCCACCCGGGCGTCGGCTGGCCCGCCCGGCGGCGACCGCCGCCGCGAGCGTCAACGCGGTACGCATCTTCTTCCGGCGACCCAGCAGGTAGCCGAACCCGACGGCGAACGCCACCCGTGATCCGCTCTTCATCCGCTCTCCTCCGCGCTCCCCGGGGAGGTCGGGTCCCGGAGACGCGGGCAGTACCCGTCACCCCCTCGGCAAAACACTTCCGTGCGAGCACGAAACCGCCCGGTGAGGCGGCTCTGAGCAGGAGAAACGTGATCGGGGAACGAAACGGGTCAGCGGATCGGCAGGGCCGAGTCCAGGGACATCCGGGCGTGCAGTCTGCCGTCCTCCGTACGCAGTTCCGCGCCGCATCTGCGCAACACCGAGATCGCGCCCGCGTTGTCCGGCGTGGTGTCCGCGACCACCGTGTGCATCCCGGCCGCGGCGGCGGCGTGCAGCAACTGCCGCAGCGCGGCGGCACCGAGGCCCCGGCCCCGCGCCGACCGGCCGAGCCACATGCCGGTCTCCACGGTTCCCGGCTCGTCCCGGCGGGTCATCCGCACCATGCCGACGACCTCACCGCCGGAGACGATCGCGTACATGGCGGTGCCGGTCGGGCCGTTCAGCCCGCCGAGGTTGGCGCGGTGGAACTCGCGGAACGCGTCACGGCGGGCCAGCGACCAGCCCGCCGGGGCGTCCACCGGAGGCATGACGTCCTCCGGTTCCGCCTCAGCCGCCGCTACGGAGAGCAACGGTTCCAGGTTCCGTTCGTCCACCGGCTCCAGCCGTACAGCACCCGTCACGTCGCGCAGTCTGCCGCGCGTGGTCCGGGTCGTCCACCCCTTTGGGGAGGGATTGCCGCTATGGCCGACCGCCTCGTCCGGTCGTACCCCCGGGGTGTTCCCGCCTCACGCTGCGTTGTCATCCGACCGGTCGTTCCGACGTGAGCGTGGTCACGGCCGACTGTCGAACTCGCAGAGCACCGCCGACGCGTCATCGGTGCGCTTGCGTCGCCGTAGCCGGTCCGGCTGGTCCCGCTCGGCCGCCCGGACCCGGTCGATCAGCCCGTCCGGGCCCTCCACCGTCAGCACCTCCAGCAGCCCGGCCCAGTCGAACAGGCCGAACTGGTCGACAGCGCAGGAGGCGCCGTCGCTGAGCAGCGCGGCCCGCCGCAGCGCACCCGGACCGCGCAGCGGAAGCGTCCCGGTCAGCGCGTGGTACGCCGCGTCCGGGTCACTCGCCGCCGCCCAGTAGCCGTGGGTGCGGTTCATCCGGGTGCGCTGCACGGTCGTCGCGCGCCGGAACCGGGTCGCCGGGTCGGTCTCGCCGTCGGGCAGCGCGGCGGCGCTGCGACGCAGGTCCGCCACCGCGTCCGCGAGCCGGTCGTCGGTGACCACCTCGATCCCGCGGTCGGTGTCGAGCACCAGCGGGCTGTCGCAGAGCACCAGGTAGTCGACCCGGTCGCCGCCGGCCCGGAGCAGGCAGACGGTGGACGACGGGGTGCCGGGATGGTCGAGGTCGCACGTCCCGCCGTGGTCGGCCCGTACCGCGAGGATCGCCGCCGCGAGGCTGCTCATCAGCGTGGCTGCGGGACGGGCCGCGACCGCCAGGCCGATCCGGGCGGCCAGGTGGCGGACGTACCAGGCGGGGCCGTGCGCGCAGCCGGTGTCGAAGCCCTCGGGCACCGTGGCCCCGTCGAGGATGCCGACGAGCGGGCCGAACCGGAAGACCACGTCCTCGTTCTCCGGCCGGCCGGGGGCCGGGTCGGAGGCGGAACGCACCCGCATCACCGGCGCCTGCGCGGCCGGGCGGGCCGGGCTGCTGCCGATCGCGTACCTGCGGTCTGGTGCCCCCATCGTCGGCCTCCGTTCGTCGTCGCCGGCCGCCTACCCGGACCGCGCCGGGTCATCCGCCGCCGACCCCGATCGCGGTAACCGTGCGTCATCTTCCCCCAACCTTCGGTAGCGTCGGATGCGACCGGGTCGGTCCCGGTGACAGGGGGTACGAGATGTTGGAGCGGTTGCACGAGGGCGGCATCCGGGCGGAGCACGCCTACCTCGCCGGATTCGTCAGCATCGGCCTCTCGGTCACCAGCTGGTTCCTCTCCAAGCACATGGAGCGCGCCGGGGTGGCGCGGGCGGACCGCTGGGGCATCTTTATCGGCGAATGGGCGCCGACGTTCTTCGCCATCGGCAACGGGCTGCGCACGTACGAGAAGTGACGCCGGTCAGCGACGCCGGTTGCGGGCGCGCGACGACCGCAGCCGGCGTAGCCGGCCGATCAGCATCGGCTCGGCGGCGAGCGCGGCCGGGTGGTCGAGCAGCACGTTGAGGAGCTGGTAGTAGCGGGTCGCGGAGAGCCCGAAGGTGTCCCGGATGGCCTGCTCCTTGGCGCCGGCGTGCTTCCACCACTGCGCCTCGAAGGCGAGGATCCGCTGCTCCCGCTCGGTGAGGCCGACGGGCGTCGTGCCCGCACCGGCCGCATCTGCGGCATCCGGACCGGCCTGCTCGACCGGCGCGGCGGACTCGACGGGCGGCGAGGCGGGCCCGGCGGCGGCGGGCTCGGCGGGCCGAGCGGACTCCGACGGCTCCGAGGGTGCGGTGGACTCGACGGGCGGAGCGGTGCGCGGCGGCGGAACGGTCCCGCCCGCGTGGCGCGTACCCGCTGCCGGGCCGGACCGGTCGACGGCGGCCCGCTGCGAGGCGTCGGCGGACATGGCGCTCCTCTCCGACGGCGGGTGACCGGCACGCGGAGCGCGCCGGCCGGGGGAGCCCCAGCGTAACCAGGGCCGCCCCCGGCCGCATCGGACGCGGGGTCCGCACCGCCGGGGGAGCCGGCGGCGCGGACCAGGTCAGGCGATGTCCCGCCGCCGCATCGTCCAGAACGCGGCCACGACCGCGCCCACCAGCGCCACGCCGAACACCACCGCCGACTGCTGCCAGGTGACCACGTACGTCGCCGGCTCGCAGGCGCCCTGGGAGAACTGGCAGGTGTCGTAGTCGAACAGCTCCGCCTGCTTCAGGAACCACGACTGTGCGTACGTGGACAGCACGTACCGGTCACCGAACTGGACGCCGAGCACCGCCACCGCGATCCGGATGCCGATCTCGCTCACCGCGAAGATGCCCACCGCCGCGCCGAGCGCCATCGCCGTGTGCCGGCCGAGCGAGGCCAGCGCGAACCCGACCGCCGCCACGAGCAGCGTCATCCCCAGCGCCCGCAACCCGTCCAGCCCGATCGACTGCCACACTCCGGCGGTCATCTTCGCGGTGCTGCCGCGCTGGCTGGCGATCAGCCAGAACGCCGCCGTCCAGAGCGCGCCGAGCACCACGGTCAGGCCGAAGACGGTGGCGAGCAGGGCGGCCAGCTTCGTGCCCAGCACGGTCAGCCGTTTCGGCCGCCAGAGCAACAGGTTCATCATTCCGCCGGTGTTCCACTCGGCGCCCACGAAGGAGGCGCCGACGATGAAGCCGAACAGTGCCACGGAGGCGGCGAACACGGCGATGAACAGGGGGAACTCGGCCCGGAAGTCGAACTGGTACGGCAGGTACCACTTCGCCTCGAACATGTCGGGCTGCGGCTGGTAGTCCTTGCCGCAGTTCGGGCCGTACCGTTCCTCGGTCTTCTCGCCGCGCGCCTGGGCCGCCTCGCACTCCGCGACGGTGCGCTTCCAGTCCGTCATCGCGGACTGGTAGTCGTTGTTCGCCTTGGCCTCGGCCTCGGCCACGGCGGCGGGCGAGAGCTTCTCGCTGGAGAAGCTGAACGCGGTCGCGACGGTGGCCAGGCCGAGCACCAGCAGCACGAGCATCAGCCGGGTCACCCGGCGCTTGCCGAGCCGGCGCAGCTCGGTGACGAACAGGCTCATGCGCCCCAACCTCCTGCGGTGCCGGTCTGGTCGACCTTGGCGGACTGATCGACCTGACGGTGCTGGCCGGGGACCGGCGCGGTGGCGGTCAGTTCGAGGAAGACGCTCTCCAGGTCGACAGCGACCGGGGTGAGCTCGCTGACGTACAGGCCCTGCTCGGCGAGCAGACGGCTGACGGTGGCCGGCTTGTCCACGCCGGACAGCATCAGGTGGTCCGGCTCGGCGGCCACCTGGACCCCGGCCCGGGTGAGCGCGTCGGCGGCCTGGGGCAGGTCGTCGACCGCCTCCAGGCGTACCCGCACGGCGCCCTGGGAGTGGGCCGCGAGCACCTGGTCGACCGGCCCGAACGCGACCCGGCGGCCGAGCGAGATGATGGTGACCGAGTCGCAGATGAGCTGGATCTCGCCCAGGATGTGGCTGGAGAGCACCACTGTCATCCCGGCCTCGGACAGCTCCCGCATCAGCCCGCGCATCTCCCGGATGCCGCCCGGGTCGAGGCCGTTCGCCGGCTCGTCGAGGATCAGCAGCTTGGGGTTCTTGAGCAGCGCGGAGGCGACCGCGAGGCGCTGCTTCATGCCGAGCGAGTAGGTCTTGACCCGCTCGCCGGCCCGGTCGCGCAGCCCGACCAGCTCCAGCACCTCGTCCACGCGCTGCTTGGGCAGCTCACCGGCCTGGGCGAGCAGGCCGAGCGTGTCCCGCGCGGTGAAGTGCGGGAAGAACTGCGGACTCTCCACGATGGCGCCGACCTGCCCGGCGACCGCCGGCAGCGCGTGCGGCAGCTCCTGGCCGAGGATGGCCATCCGGCCGCCGTTCGGCTTGATCAGGCCGAGCAGCGTCCGCAGCGTGGTGGTCTTGCCCGAGCCGTTCGGGCCGAGGAAGCCGTGCACCTGGCCGGCCTCGACTCGCATGTCGAAGCCGTCGAGCGCGTGGCGGACCCCGCGTTTCCGGCTCCGGTACGTCTTGCGGAGACCTTCGATCTCCAGGACAGCCGACACAGCTGACCTCCCCCGATAAGTAGGCGTCAGCGATACCATACGCGGTATGCACCGGAAGGCAATACCCGGTATGCAGTGTCGGTGTGTCGGGAGAGGTCAGGCGCAGACGACGTGGACGCCCGCCTCGCGGAACGCCGCCACGACGTCCGGCGACGCGCCGGAGTCGGTCACCAGCGTCTCGACCCGGTCCACCGGGCAGATCCGGGCGAACGCGTGCCCACCGAGCTTCGACGAGTCGGCTATCACGACGACCCGCTTGGCCCGGGCCACCATGAGGCTGTTCATGGCCGCCTCGCCCTCGTGGTGCGCGGCGGCGCCGAGCTGCGGGTCGATCGCGTCCACGCCGAGCAGCGCCACGTCCAGCGTGACCTCGCGCAGCAGCGCCCCGCCGAGCGGGCCGACCAGCTCGAACGACTTCGGCCGGACCACGCCGCCGGCCACCACCACCTTCATCCGCGAGCGCACCAGCAGCTCGTTGGCGATGTTCAGGGCGTTCGTGACCACTGTGAGCTGGGCACCCTCGGCGCTGGTGTTGAGATCAGGGCGGACCGCCAGCGCCCGCGCCACCTCGGTGCTCGTGGTGCCGCCGTTGAGACCGACCACGGTGCCCGGCGACACGAGCGCCGCGGCGGCGGTGCCGATCCGCTGCTTCTCGGCCGAGTGCTTCGCGGTCTTGTAGCGCAGCGGCAGGTCGTAGGAGACACCGTTGGCGACCGCGCCACCCCGGGTACGGGTGATCATCTGCTGCTGGGCGAGCTGGTCGAAGTCGCGCCGGATGGTGGCCTGGGAGACGTCGAGCCGCCCGGCCGCCTCCTCGACGCTGACCCGGCCGCTGTCGGTCAGCATCTCCAGCAGCGCGTTCCAGCGCGCGTAGCGGTCCACCGCGGGGCCCTCCCCAGACTGTGCGTGAACGGTGATCGGTTGCGTGCACACTAGTGCGCGAAACTGGGTCCGCGCAAAACCCTGCGCTGCGCGAACGGGGAGACGGTTGCCACGACCACCAGCTTTCGCGCAGAATGACGCGCGAAAGGCGGCCGTATCGCGCCGTATTGCGCAAGGTCTCCCCTGGGGAGGAGTTGTCATGGCGTACGTGCACGCGGAGATCGCGAGCCAGCCCGACTGCTGGCGGGAGGCGGCGCGACTCGCCCCGACCGTCGCCGAGCACCTGCCGCGTCCCGGCGAGCGGGTCGCCGTGGTCGGTTGCGGCACGTCGTGGTTCATGGCGATGGCGTACGCCGGGCTGCGCGAGGCCGCCGGCCAGGGCGAGACCGACGCCTTCCAGGCCAGCGAGTTCCCGGCCGGCCGCCACTACGACCGGCTCATCGCGATCACCCGCTCCGGCACCACCACCGAGGTGCTCGACCTGCTCACCGCGCTGCGCGGGCGGATCCCCACCACGGTCCTGGTCGGCGACCCGGACTCGGCCGCCGTCACGCTCGCCGACGCCACAGTCGCGCTGCCCTTCGCCGACGAGCGGTCGGTGGTGCAGACCCGCTTCGCCACCACCGCGCTCGCGCTGCTGCGCGCCCACCTCGGCGAGGACCTCGGGCGGCTGGCCGCCGACGCCGAGGTCGCCGTACGCGCCCCGCTGCCGATCGACCCGGCCGGCATCGAGCAGGTCACCTTCCTCGGCCGCGGCTGGACCGTCGGGCTGGCCCAGGAGGCCGCGCTGAAGTGCCGCGAGGCGGCCACGTTCTGGGCCGAGGCGTACCCGGCGATGGACTACCGGCACGGCCCGATCTCGGTCGCCGCGCCCGGCCGGCTGGTCTGGGCGCTCGGCGAGATCCCGGACGGCCTGTCCGAGGACGTGGCCGCGACCGGCGCCGCGTTCGTGCACAGCCGCACCCACGGCTGGCGCACGGTGCTGACGAGCTGGTCGGCCGGCCGCAACCCGGTAGACCCGATGGCCGACCTGATCCTGGCCCAGCGCTTCGCGGTCGCGCTCGCCACCAGCCGCGGTCTCGACCCGGACGCGCCGCGTCACCTGACTCGGTCCGTGGTCCTGGCATGAGCGAACGCACCGAGCGCAGCGAGGGCCGTGAGCGCATGCCCAGCCGACACAGCATGACCGAACGCACCGAGCGCAGCGAGGGCCGTGAGCGCATGCCCAGCCGGCACAGCATGAGCGAACGCACCGAGCGAAGCGAGGGCCGTGAGCGCATGCCCAGCCGGCACAGCATGAGCGAGCGAAGCGAGCCCATGGCATGAGCGAGCGAAGCGAGCCCATGGCATGAGCGCAGGCGACGAGGTCGTCGTCGCGCTGGACGTGGGAGGCACCGGGATGAAGTGCGCCCTGGTCCGGCCGGACGGCACGACTGTGCACACCGAACGGCACGCCACCGGCGCGCAGCGCGGCCCGGAGGCGGTGGTCGGCACGATCCTCGACGTGGCCGAAGGACTCGCCGGCAAGGCCCGCGCCGACGGCCGTACGCCGGTGGCCTGCGGCATCGCCGTACCCGGAGTGGTCGACGAGGCGCGCGGAGTCGCGGTCTGGTCGGCGAACGTGGGCTTCCGGGACGTACCCCTGCGGGAGCTGGCGGGCACGCGGCTGGCACTGCCGGCGGCGCTCGGCCACGACGTGCGGGCGGGCGGCCTGGCCGAGGCCCGGCTCGGCGCCGGGCGGGACGCCGGCCACGTGCTGTTCGTCGCGATCGGCACCGGCATCGCCGCCGCCCACGTGGTCGACGGGTCGGCCGCCACCGGCGCGCACGGCGCCGCCGGGGAGATCGGCCACATCCTGGTACGCCCCGGCGGCCCGCGCTGCGGATGCGGACGGACCGGCTGCCTGGAGGCGGTGTCGTCGGCCTCGGCGATCGGGCGCCGGTACGCCGAGCTGTCCGGCGCGCCCACCACCGCCGCTCAGGTGGCCGACCGCGCGGCGGCCGGTGAGCCGCTCGCCGTGGAGGTGTGGCAGGAGGCGGTCGAGGCGCTCGCCGACGGACTCGCCACCGGGCAGGCGCTCTACGATGTCTCGACAGTGGTGCTCGGCGGCGGGCTGGCCCAGGCCGGTCCCCGGCTGTTCGACCCGCTGCGGGCGGCGTTGCGTGAGCGGCTGACGTTCCACCGCGAGCCGCGCCTGGTCGCGGCCGACCTCGGTGACGAGGCCGGCTGCCTGGGCGCCGCCCTGCTGGCCCTGGACACCCTGGCGAAGGAGAGTCGATGACCCGGCGCGTGACCGGCAAGGTGGTGACCCCGACCGGCGTCATCCGGCAGGGTTGCGTGGAGATCGCGGACGGGCGGATCACCGCCGTGGCCGAGTATCCGTCGGTGCGCGACGGCCACTGGATCGTGCCGGGCTTCGTGGACATGCACACCCACGGCGGCGGCGGGCACACGTTCACCACCGGCGACGCGGAGTCGGCCGGGCAGGCCGCCGCGTTCCACCTCGGGCACGGCACCACCACGCTGCTGGCGAGCCTGGTCAGTTCCCCGTTCGAGCTGATGCGCGACGCCACCGCCGCCTACCGCCCGCTGGTGGAGTCCGGCGTGCTCGCGGGCGTCCACTTCGAGGGCCCGTACCTGTCCGCGGACCGCTGCGGCGCGCAGAACCCGGAGTTCCTGCGCGACCCGTCCACCGCCGAGCTGAGCGAGCTGATCGAGCTGGGCGGCGGTGCCGTGCGCATGGTCACCATCGCTCCCGAGCGGGACGGCGCCACCAAGGCGATCGAGCTGCTGGTGTCGCACGGCGTGGTCGCGGCGGTCGGGCACACCGACGCCACCTGGGAGCAGACCCGGGCGGCGGTGGCGGCGGGCGCGACGGTCGGTACCCACCTGTTCAACGGGATGCGCCCGGTGCACCACCGCGAGCCCGGCCCGGTGGTGGCGCTGCTGGAGGCCCCGAACGTGGTGTGCGAGCTGGTGGCCGACGGGGTGCACCTGCACGACGGCATGCTCGGCTTCGCCACCTCGGTGGCCGGCCCGGAGCGGGCCGCGCTGATCACCGACGCGATGGCCGCCGCCGGCATGCCCGACGGCGAGTACGAGCTCGGCGGCCAGGCGGTCACCGTGGCCGGCGGGGTGGCCCGGCTCAGCCGCGACGGCGCGATCGCCGGCAGCACGCTCACCATGGACGCGGCGCTGCGGCACGCGGTCGGCGCGGGTGTGGCCCTGCCGGACGCCTGCCGGATGGTCGCCACCACCCCGGCCCGCGCGATCGGCCTGGGCGACCGGGTGGGCGCGCTGCGCACCGGGCTGCGCGCCGACCTGGTGGTGCTGGACGACGACCTGAACGTGGTACGGGTGATGCGCGGCGGCGACTGGGTGGAGTGATCCGCCCGGGCGTCAGACGGTGGGCACCTCGACGCCGAGCACCGCCTGCTCGTCGGGGCGGTGCACCAGCACGTCGGCCAGGTACGACTGCACCGCCCGGCGCATCCCGACGTCCCGACCGGCCTGCTCGGAGAGCAGCCACTTGTGCTCGATGATCTGGGCGAACAGCTCCTGCGGCTCCAGCTTCCGGCGCAGGTGCGCGGGCACCGCCCGGACCACCGGCTCGAAGACCTCGGTCAGCCAGCGGTGCGCCGCCTGCTGCTCGTCGGTGAGGTCGCTCTCCAGCCGGTAGGCGTCCAGGTCGTTGAGGAGCTTGCGGGCCTGGTTCTCCTCCGCGTCCAGGCCGGTCAGGCGCAGCAGACGCCGGGTGTGGTAGCCGGCGTCGACCACCTTCGGCCGGACCAGGTAGCGCCCGTTGTCGACTGTCGACATGGCCACCTCGGCCACGTCGAAGCCCAGCTCGTTGAGGCGGCGGATGCGGCGCTCGATGTCGTGCCGCGCGGCGCGCTCGACCTGCTGCTCGTAGGTGATCTCGTGCCAGAGCCGCTCGTAGCGCCGCACGACCTCCTCGCAGACCACCTCCGGGTCGATCGACTCGTGCAGCAGGCCGGCGGCTTGGAGGTCGAGCGCCTCGCCGAAGATGTTGACCCGGGCGATCTCCAGGTCCTCGCCGCGCTGGCCGTTTGACAGCGACGGGTACAGCGCCCCGGTCTCGGCGTCGACCAGGTAGGCGGCGAACGCGCCCGCGTCGCGCCGGAACAGCGTGTTGGACAGCGAGCAGTCGCCCCAGAAGAACCCCGTCAGGTGCATCCGCACGATAAGCGCGGCCAGCGCGTCCAGCAGCCGGTTCATCGTCTCCGGGCGCAGCGTGTTGGAGAACAGCGCCCGGTAGGGCAGCGAGAACTGGAGGTGCCGGGTGATCAGCACCGGGTCCAGCGGCTCGCCGTCGTCGGTCTGCCGGTCGGCCACGATCGCGATGGCCTCGACCGACGGGAAGTCGATCCGCTCCAGCGCCCGCAGCAGGTCGTACTCGCGCTCGGCGACCCGCTCGCCGGTCTCCTTGACCGCGTAGACGTACCCGCCGAGCCGGACGAACCGCACGATGTGCCGCGAGATGCCCTGCGGCAGCGCCACCAGGTGCTCGGCAGGCCACTGCTCCAGCGGGGTCGACCAGGGGAGGTCGAGCAGCGCCGGGTCGACGAGAGCCGAGGTGATCCGCACGGCAACCAGTGTGACCGCTGACCCCCGCGCCGCGCCTCCCTTCGTGGCTGGGCACACAGCCGCCGATGCCCGCGCCGCCCGGCCGCCGCGGACGGCCGGTAGCGTGGTCGCGTGCGTCAGACCTCGGGGGTACGCGGTGACCTGCGGCTGCGGCTGCGGCCGGTCCGGCCGGCCGGGTGGTGGTTCGACGGACTGCTGCTCGCGGCAGTGGTGGCGCTGACCGTCGCGCTCGCCTCCGGTCACCTGTTCGGCCTCGACCGTGCGGTCGCAGACTGGTCCGACGAGAACCGCCCGGCCGCCGCCCGCTGGGTGGCGATGACGCTGAACCTGCTCGGCCAGGGCACGCCGCTGACGCTGCTCGCGGCCGGGCTGGGCGTTCTGCTGGCGTGGCGGCTGCGCTCGGTACGGCCGCTGCTGCCGCCGGTGGCCGGTTTCGTGCTCACGTTCTTCACGGTCGGCCCGCTGAAGGTGTGGACGGCCCGGCCGGCGCCGAGCGCCTCGGTCAAGGAGCCGTTCCTGTCGCCCGAGCAGACGCTGCCGCTGTTCCAGCACGACCTGCCGGTGCGTTTCGCGCAGTCGTACCCGTCCGGGCACGTCGCCAACTCGATCGTCTGGTACGGCGTCCTGGCCCTGCTGCTGGCCCCGCTCGTGCGCACGCTCGGCCGTACCGTCCCGGCCGGGCTGGTCACCGCGGTCCGGGTGGTGCCCCCGGCGGTGGTCTTCTGCACCACCGTCTACCTGGGCTGGCACTGGCTGACCGACTCCGTCGCCGGGCTGCTGCTCGGCCTGCTGCTGGACCGCCTGCTGCGCCGGGTGCCCTGGGACGACCTGCCGCTGCCGCGTCGCCTCGGCGACCGGGGACGGCCGGTCGCCTGGTCCGCGCCGCCCGCCGCCTCCGCGACGCGGTGACGGGCGGGCGCGGCGCTCAGCCGGCCGGCCGGATCTCCACAATGCTGATCCGGGTACGGGTGCTGTAGGTGAGCTTGCGGCGGTGGTCGCCGTCCTCCGGCCGCACCGCCACCTGGATGCGGATCTGGGTGCCCTTCGGCAGCTCGACCCGTTCGTCCGGCGTGCTCACCACGAACACCCCGCCGGTGGTCTCCGGGTCGACGGACACCCGCTCCTGCCGCAGAAGCGGGGTGTCGTTCTCCGAGTCTCCGGGCCGGGTGTACTCGGCGCGGATCCGGACCAGGTCGTCGCGCCGCAACCCGCGCAGGTCGACTGTCGCCTGGATGCTCACCAGCCCGGTCTCCGGCACGGTCCAGTGGTAGAGGCCGGTGGCCCAGCGGATGGCGTGGAAGACGTCAGTGGTGCCGAGCGTGTCGCCGGCGTGCGCGGTGCTGTGGAAGGTGGCGATCACGTCCCGTTTCGTCGTCGTGGACGTCTTCTCCCCGATCATCTTCGCGAAGTCGTCGGTGGTGCCGCGGAACGCGTCCGCGTCGCAGGTGTGCTGGCGGCCGATGATCGCCGAATCGGTGAACTGCCAGATGCGCGGCGTCTCCGCCGGCTTGCCGTAGCGGGTCCAGCCCGGCCCGGAGTCCCCGCCGGCCCGCGCGTACGCGGCCTTGAAGTCCTCGGCCACCCGGTACGGGTAGTCGGCGTTCCAGCGCGGGAAGTCACCCAGGTCGTCGTCGCCGTACTCACCGCGCGAGGCGTACATCACCGCCACCTTGCCGGTGCGCTCCTCCAGTTCCTTACCCACGTCGACGCCGATGTGCGGGGGCACGTCGTCGGTCGGCCAGCGCTCCAGGTCGATCTGCCAGAAGAACCCGTCGTAGGTGCGCCACCAGGGGGTGTGCTTGTCGGCGTAGTCGATGGCGGTGGTGGCCTGGTCCTCGATGGAGACGTCGGAGTGCACCACCACGTACATGCCCAGGAACGGGATGCCCGCGTCCTTCGCGGCGGTGAGCATCACCCCGTAGTACTGGCTGTGGAACGTGCCGTCGCGCGACTGCTCGGTGCCCTTGTAGGTCATGAAGTCGATGCCCGCGGCGCGGGCCTCCCGGATCCGGTCGGCCGTCAACCCCCGGTCGACGTCGTAGTCACTGGCGTCCCAGCCGAAAAGCGTCATGTGCGGTACCTCCCGCGTTCGCGGAGAAGACGTTCCCGAAATTGCCGGAGCCGATTCGAGGGCGCCATTGCCCGATCGACGCAGAAAGAATCTGATCATCGCCATCGGATAATCGGAACGGAACATTTGCAAACTGCTTGACCTGCGTAAACGACTCTACCCAGGCCCTCCGCAATCAGCCACCGCTGAGCACCGGTTAAATTACGCAAATCATTTTCGTCAATTTCCGGTCGCGGGGCACCTCCCGTTCACCCGAGCACCCTAGGCTGCCGGTGTGGAACAGCTGGCGCGGCGACTCGGCGTACCCGATGCGGTGGTCGTCGGTCTGGGCTCGATGCTCGGCGCGGGCGTCTTCGTGGTCTTCGCACCGGCCGCGGCTGCGGCGGGCGGTCCGGGCCTGCTGGTCGCGCTGGCGGTCGCGGGCTTCATCGCCTACTGCAACGCGACCAGCTCGGCCCGGCTCGCCGCCCGCTACCCCGAGTCCGGCGGCACCTACGTCTACGGCCGGGAACGCCTGCACCCGTTCGCCGGTTTCCTCGCCGGCTGGGGATTCGTGGTCGGCAAGACGGCGAGCTGCGCGGCGATGGCGCTGACCGTCGGGGCGTACCTGTGGCCGGGGCGGGCGCGGCTCGTCGCGGTCCTCGCGGTGGTGGCGGTGACAGCGGTGAACCTGCGCGGCATCGGCAAGACCGCCACCGCCACCCGGGTCCTCGTCGCGGTGGTGCTGGCGGTGCTCGCCGTGGTGGCGGTGACCGGCGCGCCGCAGATCGCGGCCGACCGGCTCACCGCGCCCGCCGGCATCGGGGCGGGCGGCGTGCTGACCGCCGCCGGGCTGCTGTTCTTCGCCTTCGCCGGGTACGCGCGGATCGCCACGCTGGGCGAGGAGGTCCGCGACCCGGAACGCACCATCCCCCGGGCGGTGCCGCTGGCGCTCGGCGCGGTGCTGGCGATCTACCTGACGCTGGCGGTGGTCGCGCTCGGCGTGCTCGGCGCCGACCGGCTGGCGTCCACCGACGCGCCACTGGTCGAGGTGGTGACCGCCGCCGGGCACCCGGGGCTTGCCTGGCTGGTCCGGGCCGGCGCCGCCGTCGCGGTGACCGGGGTGCTGCTGTCGCTGCTGGCCGGCGTCGGCCGCACGACGCTGGCGATGGCCCGGCGGCACGATCTTCCGGGCGCGCTGGCGGCGGTCCATCCGCGCCACCGGGTGCCGCACCGCGCCGAGCTGGCGGTGGCCGCCGTGGTCGCCGCCGTGGTGACAGTGGGCGACATCCGGGGCGCTATCGGCTTCTCCAGCTGCACGGTGCTCGTCTACTACGCGATCACCAACGCGTCGGCGCTGACGCTCGGCCCGGACCCGGACCGGCGCCTCCCGGTACGGCTGCTCGCCGCGCTCGGGCTCGTCGGCTGCCTGGTGCTGGCGGTCAACCTGCCGCTGCCGAGCGTGCTCGCCGGGTTCGGCGTGCTCGCCCTCGGCGCGCTCGGGTACGCGATCCGCAGCCGTCGTCGACCTGCCTGACGCGGCCCGACCGTCCCTGATGCGCCCGGCGGCCCTGACCGCCGACGCGCCCGGTCACTCCTGCGGGCGGCGCGCGGCGGGCGGGCCGGTGGGCGCCGGCGGCGGCGCGGGCGTGGTCTCCCGGAGCAGCGCGGTCAGCCCGGCCCGCCGGGCCACCACCGTGAGCCGGTCACCGGCCTGGATCACCACACGCGGGTCGGCCGACCAGTCGGCCTTCTGGCTCGGCCGGGTGTGCGCGAGCAGGCGCACCTCGCCCGGCCGGGCCACCGCGCTCAGCGGACGCCCGTCCAGCGGCGAACCGGCCACCACCGGCACCTCGGTGACCAGCAGCGCGTGCCGGTCGACCGGGATGGTGGCGACCACCGCGCGATCCAGCAGGGCCGCCGCGAACGCCGGCGCGGCCAGATAGGACACGCTGCGCGAGATGCCGATGCCGAACGCCTGCTGGATCCGCTCGGCGAAGTCGCCGTCGAACAGCCGCAGCACCACGCGCAGGTCCGGGTCGAGGGACCGGGCGATCAGCGCGGCCCGAAGGTTCGTCCCGTCGTCGGTGGACACCACCACGAGCGCCTGGCAGGTGTCCACCGAGGCGGACCGGAGCGTCTCCTCCCGGCCCGCGTCGCCCACGATCAGCGGCACCCCCAGCCGGCGCGCCAGCGCGGCGCCGCGCGCGTCCGGGTTCTTGTCGATCGCCACCACCTCGACGCCGAAGTCGTGCAACTGCGCCATCACCCGGGTGCCGATGTTGCCCAGCCCGACCATCACCACGTGCCCGGAGCGGTCCGGCTGAACCCGGCCCGCGTGCAACGCCAGCCGGGCGTTGACGATGCCGTCGACCACCGCGGCCGTGATCAGCGGGATCAGCGCCAGCCCGGCCAGGTTGAGCACCACCTGCATCACCTGGGCCGCTACCGGCTTGCCGACGTCCGGATCCTGGCCGGTGAGCGTGGTGACAAGCGTCAGGTAGATCGCCTCGCTCCAGCTCACGTCGGCGGCCCGCGCGTTGAGCCAGCCCAGCGCCGCGATCACCCCGAGCAGCACCAGCACCGCGATGCCGATCTTGCGGGTGGCGAAGTGGCGGACCGCCCTCAGCAGCACCGCCACCGGCTGCCGGCGCCGCCGCGCGCGTACCAGCCGCCGGGCGGCGACCTCGGTGCCCGCCGGGCGCCCGGTCGCCTCGGCCAGCACCACGTCGGCTGCCGACTCGTCGGCGGGCAGCACCCGGACCAGGTCCGGATCCGTGGTGACGGCGAGGCCGCAGACCACGTCCTGCGGGCGTACGTCGTCCCGGCGGGCCACGTAGAGCGTGCGCCCCGCGTGCCGGAAGTGGGTCGGCGCCACCTCACCCAGCGCGGCGGCCACGAAGGCGGGCGCGGCCATCGAGGCGTCGGAGAGCACCGCCGAGTCGGGGAAGAGCTGCCGCAGCCCGTCCGCCAGGTTGGTGTTGAACATCCGCACCACCAGGCGCAGCCGCGACTCGACCTCCTGGGCGCAGAGCGCGGCGTGCATGTTGCCCACGTCGTCCTGGTGCAACAGGGCCAGCCCGGCCGCGCCGGCCAGCCCGGCCCGGCGGAACGCGGCCTCGTCGAGCCGTTCGGCAGTCACGACCCGTACCCCGGGCACGTCGCGCCCGTCGGGGCCCTCGGACCGGCGGCGGCCCGGCACCACGAGCGTCACCCGCACCCGGCCGTCGGCGTTGTCGGTGGCGAGCAGCGACCGGACCACCCAGTAGGCGAGCGGGTCGGAGCCGCAGACCACGTAGTGGGGGCGTTCGTCACCGTTCATCCGGAGCCGCCAGCCGGTCGCGCGGCGCGCGCGGTCGCGGAGAGGCTCGGCCATGTCCGGATCGTAGTCAGCCGCTCGCGATGTGCGCAGCCCCGGCGATCATGGACGCATGGCAGGGGCGGGTACGGGTAGAGCACCGGCATGCAGACGTTCCTGCCGTATCCGGACTTCCTGGCCAGCGCGCGCACGCTGGACCAGAAGCGGCTGGGCAAGCAGCGCGTGGAGACGATCCAGGTGCTGCGCGGGCTGACCCGGCCGGACTACGGCTGGCGCAACCACCCCGCGGTGAAGATGTGGGCCGGGTACGAGGAGGCGCTGACCCGGTACGGGCTGGACATGTGCGCGGTGTGGTGCGAGCCGGGCCGGGCCGACACCTGCGCCGGGACGCTCGCCACCGACCTCGCCGCCGCCTGCGGCATCACGCTGATCCGTACCCAGGACGAGCTGGCCGCCGCCGGTGAGCTGCCGCCCTGGCTGGGCCGCGACGACCTGCACCGCAGCCACCGGTCGTCGCTGCTGCGCAAGGACCCCGCCCACTATGCCCGGTTGTTCACCGACGTCTCCCCCGACCTGGAGTACGTCTGGCCCCCGTCGGACCGCCCCCGCCGCTGCCTGCCGTGAAAGCCCCGTCGACGCGTACCCAGCGTGTTGCCCTTTCAAGCGGCAGACTGGGGGGACCGCCGACTGGAGGATGCCCCCGTGAGTCTGTCGCAAGTGGTAGGTCGTCTGATCGGCGTACGCGAGCACCTGGTGGACCCGGGCGGCGGTGGCGCCGACCGCGTGCCGCGACCGGTCCCGGCGCTGGTGGTGGGCGGCGGCATCGCCGGCATGTCGGCGGCGGTGGTGCTGGCCGAGCGCGGCGTGGCGGTGACGGTGCTGGAGGCGGCGCCGCACCTCGGCGGGCGGCTCGGCGCCTGGCCGGAGAAGCTGTCCGACGGCGTCCAGCGCAACGAGCACGGCTTCCACGCGTTCTTCCGGCAGTACTGGAACTGGCGGTCGATCCTGCGCCGCGTCGATCCGGCGCTGGGCTTCCTCAAGCCGATCCCGGGCTACCCGATCCTGTCCGAGCAGTGGCCCACGGAGGAGTTCGGCAAGCTGCCGCCCGCGCCGCCGGCCAACCTCCTGGCGCTGCTGCTGCGCAGCCCGAGCCTGCGCCTGGCGGACCTGCGCACGATGGATCGGGACGCGGCGCTGCCGCTGCTCACCTACGACCCGGTACGCACCTACGAGGAGTTCGACGAGCGGACCGCCGACGAGCTGCTCACCTCGCTGCGGCTGCCGGACCGGGCGCGGGCCATGCTGTTCGAGGTCTTCTCCCACTCGTTCTTCAACCACGAGGCGGAGATGTCGGCCGCCGAGATGATCGCGCAGTTCCACTTCTACCTGCTCGGCAACCCGGAGGGGCTGGCCTTCGACTGCCCTGATCGGGACTACGGCACCGCGATCTGGGAGCCGCTGACCCGGTACGTGGAGAAGCACGGCGGCCGGGTGACGACCGGCGCGGCGGCGGCCCGGCTGGACCGTACCCCGGCGGGGTGGCGGGTGACCGGCGCGGACGGCGACGTCTGGGAGGCGCCGCACGTGGTGCTCGCGGTGGACCCACCGGCGCTCGCCGCGCTTGTCGGCGCCTCGCCCGGCCTGGTCGCGGCGGCACCCGAGCTGGTGGCGCGGATGCCCGCGTTCGGCACGCCCGGGCCGCCGTACGCGGTGGCACGCTACTGGATGGACGGGGACGTCCGGGCGGACCGGGCGGTGTTCAGCGGCGTCTCCCGGCAGCCCACGCTGGACTCGGTGACGCTCTACCACCGGCTGGAGGAGGAGCCCCGCCGCTGGGCCGAGCAGACCGGCGGCTCGGTCGTGGAGCTGCACGCGTACGCCTGCGAGCCGGACGTGCCGGCCGACGAGCTGGCCGCCCGGATGCTGCGGGAGCTGACCGCGCTCTGGCCGGAGGTGGCCGACCTGCGGGTACGCGAGCTGCGCGCCCGGGTCGAGGCGCAGGCGCCGGCGTTCACGCCGGGCAGCCACGCCTGGCGTCCCGGGGTGGAGACCGACGCGCCGGGCCTCTACCTGGCCGGGGACGGCATCCGCACGGAGTTCCCGAGCGCGCTGATGGAACGGTCGGCGGCCACCGGGATCATCGCCGCGAACCACATCCTGCGGGCCGAGGGGGCGGCGGCCGAGCCGGTCCGCTCGATCCGGCCGCGCGGCCTGCTGGCCGGGAAGACGGGACCGAAACGGCTTTAAGCGGACAAAAACGGCTCTAGGCTCGACTGATCCGGTGACACGGGAGGTCGGGCGGTGAGCACCGCGACACGGGAGCGGCGCGACGAGGAGCACGGGACACCACGGGACGAACGGACCGCGGTGGTCACCGCGCTGCGACTCGGCTGGTCCATGGCGGACGCCTACCACCACGCGCAGACAGCCGACCTGACCGACGGCGGGAACCGGCCGGTGGCCGCGCCGCCGAAGTTGTCGAACCTGACCGAGCTGGCCGGATGGCACCGGCTCGGCATGTACCTGGACGGCGTGGACGTGGCGCTGGCGCAGATCGCGCCACTGACCCCGGCGGGCCGTACCGTGCCGTCCACCGCCGCCGCGCGCCGCGCCACCGGCACCGACCGGGAGCCGCTGCTGCGCGCGCTCGACGACCTCAACATCGACGTGCTGCGCTGGACGATGGCGACGAACCACCGGGTGGGTGTGGCGTACCGGCTGGGGCGCTCGCTCGCCGACACCGTACGACGCGGCGACGCCGACCATCTCGCCACTCGGTTCGGCGGCCGGCACCTCCAGATCAGCAGGTGGCTGGACGAGCTGGCGAGCGTGCTGCCGCCGTACTCGGCCGCCGTGGTGCGCCGCTCACTTGCCGCCTGGGCCACGGCTGTCGGCCGCGCCACGGTGGGTGACCCGGGCGAGGCCGGGCTCGCCGAGCTGGCCCGCGAGCTGCGCAACCAGGGCGACCTGTGGCAGGACGTCCTGACCGGCGGCCTGCACCCGCGCGACCTGCTGGACGAGGAGAACTGGGCGGTGGTCGCCCGCAACGTCATCATCCGGGACCGGAAGCTGGTGGCGCAGGCGGCCCGGGGCATCTTCTGGCCGGTGCTGGCGCCACTGCTGGTGGTGCTGCTGGCGGTGGTCGGGGTGAGCGCCGCCGCCGCGGCCGGCTCCCCCACCACCCGGGCGGCGGTGGCGCTCGTCGGTCTGGGCGCCGGGTTCACCGCGATCTGGCGGTCGATCTCCACGCCCACGCTGTCGGTGGCGGCCGAGGTGAACCGCCCGCTGCTGGACAGCGAGCTGGTGGTGCAGATGACCGCCCGGATCGACCGGCCGCTCACCGCCGCCCGGCGCGCCGGCCGGGCCGGACGCCAGCGGCGGCCCGCCGCCGACGGATCGAAATACGTTGCCCACGATTCCCGAATCGATCTACCGTGAGCGCGCAAGGCCAACCACCGCTCCGGGAGCCGTCCATGTCGCTGCGATCCGCCACCACGACGACGTCGTGGCTGCTCGGCGACGGCTGCCGGGAACACGGTCCCCGGCCCGGAGGGCACGACTGACGCGCCTCGCGCGTCCCCGTCGTCGCCGTACCGCCGATCGTGAAGGGAGAGCCCGGTGGACGCCGTCCTCGTCATCAACGCCGACCTCGGCCCGCTGCACCGGGTCACCGTCAAACACGCGATCCGGATGCTCTGCCGCCGGGTCGCCGAGATCCACGAGGCCGAGCCCGACCGGGTGATCGGCGTCTTCCCGCTGCCGCGGGTGGTCCGCCTCGTCCGGTACGTGGTGACCCGCTGGCGGTTCAGCGCCGGCCCGGCCTGGTCCCGGCCTGGGGTGCTGGCGCGTGACCGGCGGAAGTGCGCGTACTGCGACGGCGCGGCGAGCACGATCGACCACATCCTGCCCCGCTCGCGCGGTGGCCGGAACACCTGGGGGAACACCACCGCCGCCTGCTACGCGTGCAACCAGCGCAAGGGTGACCGGACCCCGGCCGAGGCGGGCATGCCGCTGCGGCGGGAGCCGGTGACGCCGAGCTGGGCCGCGCTGGCGCGGTGACCGACGGCCGGCGGGCACAGGGGGCGGTGTCGGGGGTACGCCCCGGCGCCGCGCCCGCCGGTCCCACCAGGGCGCCTACCTGTCGAGACGCCGGGCCAGCCCGTCGAGCAGGAGGTCCAGCCCGCCCCCGAACTCGTCCTGTGGCGCGACCCCGCCGGCCTCGCGCGCGGTCGCGGCGAGCAGGGGGAACTCGTCGCGGGGCAGCGCCGCGATGACAGCCGTTCCGGGGCCTGACAGCGCGCCGAGGTGCTCCATCTGGATCGCCCCGACCACGTAGCCGAGCAGGGCGCGGAACGCGATCACCCGTCCGACGCCGGTGAAGCCGGCCCCTGTCAGCACCGCGAGCACCGCCTCGCCCCAGCGCAGGATCGTCGGCGAGCGGTGCCGGTACGCGGGGAGCAGCGGCACCACTGCCGGGTGGACACCGACCGCGCGGCGTACCCGCTCGGCCAGGTCGCGGATGCCGTCCGCCCACGGGACGTCGCCCGGCGGACGGGTGTCCACAGGTTCGAGGACCCGCTCGACGACGAGCGCCTCCAGTTCGTCGCGGTCGGCGACGTAGCGGTAGAGGCCCATCGTGCTGGTGCCGAGCTGCGCGCCGACCGCGCGCATGGTGAGGCCGGCGAGGCCGTCCCGGTCGAGCACCGCGAGCGCCGCGTCGGCGAGCTGGGCCGGGGTCAGAGAACGGGGACGGGGCATGGCCTTGACAGCGTACAAGATACGCCTACGGTTGTAGGAGTACGTCGTACGCCTACAACGGGAGCGCGCATGGACGTCGTCACCCCTCGCCACCTGACCAGCGTGACCGGCGCCGGGATCGAACTGCCGGATCCGGACCGCCTGGTCCACCTCCAGTTCCGGCGCTTCGCCGGCTGCCCGGTCTGCAACCTCCACCTGCGCTCGATCGTCCGCCGGCACGCCGAGATCGAGGCTGCCGGCGTACGCGAGGTGGTCTTCTTCCACTCCCCCGCCGACGAACTGCGCGAGCACGTCGCCGACCTGCCGTTCGCCGTGGTGGCCGATCCGGACCGGCGGCTCTACCGGGAGTTCGGCGTGGAGTCGGCGCGACGGTCGCTGCTCGACCCGCGCGCCTGGCTGCCGATCCTGCGTGCCGTCGTGACCGGCACCTGGCATGTGCTGCGCGGCCGGGAGAAGCTGCCGTCCACCTCCCCGCACGGCGGGCGGCTCGGGCTGCCGGCCGACTTCCTGATCGCGCCCGACGGGCGGGTCCTCGCCGAGAAATACGGCGAACACGCCTCCGACCAGTGGTCGGTGGAGGAACTGCTGGCCCAGGTCAGGGAGAGCCGGTGACCGCCGGATCGCCGGGGTGTTCCCGCAGGAACGCCTCGGCCCGGGGCGCGTCCCGGAGGATCTGCCAGCAGGCGAACGCGAACATCGCCCCGGTGACGCCGAACAGGACGAACCACATCGGGGTGAGGCTGAGCAGTATCTGGCCGAGGTTCATCGTCACCAGGCCCCCGATCATCGGGACGAATCTCCGTTGCCGGATCATCTGCGCAGCGGTCGTCCGCAGCCAGGGCAGGTCGCTCGGGGAGTCCACCACCCCGCGCCGGACCGCCCGGGCCAGCTCCCGGCGACGACTGATGCTCACCGCCCACAGCCGGGACTCCCGGTCGGCCCGGTAGGTGCCGCTGCGGATCATGCGGACCAACGCGACGATCTCGAGCACGAGGCCCAGCACCGTGAGGACCCCGCCGGTCACCGTCATCCAGGTGGGCGGGTCACCGCGTTCCAGCCAGCTGCTCGGGAAGGCGCCGCCCGCCATCAGCCCCACCAGCAGCGACACCAGCGCGAACACCAGCGCCACGCCGACCAGCAGCAGCCGGAACCGACGGCGCCCCCGCCGGATCTCGTGACGTTCCCGCCCACCGTCCACGATGGTCTCCCCCGTTCGACGGCCTGAACGTACCCGCCGGGGGGGGGCGCCGTTCAAACGGCGGTCAGCGCGTGGCGGGCGGGGTCCAGCCGAAGCGCGGCGGACGGCGCTCGTTGATCGCCGCCACCCCCTCGCGGGCCTCGCCGCTGTCCCGCACCTGGGCGTGCCACCAGGCGAGCCGGTCGGCGTCGGTGCGCCCGTCGACGATCTCCTTGGCGGCGGTCACGGTGAGCCGGGACCGCTCGGCGATGGTGGCGGTCAGCGCCGCCACCCGCCCGGCCAGCTCACCGGCCGGCAGCACCTCGTCCACCAGGCCGATCCGCAGCGCCCGCTCGGCGTCGACCAGCTCGCTGGTGAACAACAGGTGCTTGGCCGCCGACGGACCGACCAGCGCGGCCAGCCGCCGCGTGGTCGGCGCCGGGTAGACCAGGCCGAGCCGGGCCGGGGGTACGCCGAACCGCGCGTCCGCCGCGGCCAGGCGCAGGTCGCAGGCGACGGCGAGCTGGCAGCCGCCGCCCACGCAGGCGCCCTCGATCGCGGCGACCGTGGGGCGGCCGAACGCGGCGAGCCGTTCCTCGGCGGCCACCGCGATGCTGCCGTCACCGGCGGCCAGCAGCTCGTCCAGGTCGCCCAGGTCGGCGCCGGCGCAGAACGTGCCGCCCGCGCCGGTGAGCACCAGCACCCGTACCGCCGGGTCCGCCTCCAAACCGTCGAGCAGTACCGGAAGCTGCCGCCACATGGCCGGGGTCATGGCGTTGCGCCGGGTCGGGTTGTGGATGACCACAGTCGCCACCGGCCCGTCCAGGGTGACTGTCAGTTCCGCGTCGGACATGGTGCGACCGTAACGGCCGGGGCCCGGCGACCACCCGCGTGGGGTGGCCGCCGGGCCCCGGAGTCGGTGGTCAGGTCAGGAGACGTTGATCGCGGTGTCGTCGAGCACGAACGAGGTCTGCAGCGAGACGTCCTCGGTGCCGGTGAACTTCAGCGTGACGGTCTGCCCGGCGTACGCCGCCAGGTTGAACGACTTCTGGCTGTAGCCGCTGGCCTTGTTCAGGTTCGAGTAGGTCGCCAGCGTGGCCAGCACCGAACCGGACGAGTTGAGCACCTGCACGTTCAGCTTGTCGTACTGAACGCTGCTGGTGGTCTCGGCCGAGTCGATGTGCAGCCAGAACGACAGGGTGTACGCGGAGCAGCCGCTCGGCAGGCTCACCGACTGCGACAGCGTCTCGGTACGGGTGCTGCCGTAGCCGTTCATCCACGCGTTCCAGGATCCGGTGCGGGTCGGCTGGCTGCTGCCGTGCTGCCCGATCACGCCGGAGCTGGCGGACCAGACCGTGTTGCCGGACTCGAAGCCGGGGTTGCCGAGCTTCTGGCCGGCGCCGGTGCAACCGCCGCCGACGCTGCTCACGGTCAGCGAGTACGTGGCGGTCTTCGTGCCCGACGCCGCGCTGCCGGTGACGGTCACCGAGTAGGTGCCGGCCGGGGTGCTGGAGCTGGTGGCGATGGTGAGGGTGGACGACCCGCCCGAGGTCACCGAGGTGGGGCTGAACGACGCGGTGGCGCCGGTCGGCAGGCCGGACGCGGAGAACGTCACGGTCTGCGCGGTGCCGCTGGTGGTGGACGTGCCGACGGTGGCGGAGGCCGATCCGCCCGCGGTCACCGACCCGGAGGTCGGCGAGAGCGAGACAGAGAAGTCGTTGCCGGTCGAGCTGCACGGCGCGTCGTTGCCGGCCACGTTCACCGCGGTCCACGCGGCCTGGACGGTCTTGTACTCGGTGGAGCAGTTGCCGTACAGGTCGGTCGCGGCCCGCAGGGTGTACGCGCGGGCGGTGTTGGCCGGGTTGCTGGTGTTGACGTACGAGGTGTTCGAGGTGAAGTACACGTCGAGCGCCCGGTACCAGATCTTCTCCGCCTTGGCGCGGCCGATGCCGGTGACCGCCGGGGCCGAGCCGCAGACCGGCGAGGTGCCGTACGCGGTGGCGCCGGTGCCCTCGGCGAGGTTGAAGAAGAAGTGGTTGCCGACGCCGGAGGAGTAGTGCACGTCCTTGTTCTTCGTGCTGGTGGACCAGCAGGAGTCGGACGAGCCGTCCAGCGACGGGTTGTACATGTAGCGCAGCGGCGTACCGTTGCCGTTGATGTTGATCTTCTCACCGACCTGGTAGTCGCCCGGGTCGCTCGGCGCGGTGGCGTAGAACTCCACCATGTTGCCGAAGATGTCGCTGGTGGACTCGTTGAGGCCACCGGACTCACCGGAGTAGACCAGCCCGGCCAGCGCCTCGGTGACGCCGTGGCTCATCTCGTGCCCGGCCACGTCCAGCGAGACCAGCGGGCGGGAGTTGCCCGAGCCGTCGCCGTAGGTCATCTGGGCGCCGTCCCAGAACGCGTTGACGTAGTTGTTGCCGTAGTGCACCCGGCTCGGCACGCCCTGGCCGTTGCCGAAGATGCCGTTGCGGCCGTGCGTGTTCTTGAAGTAGTCGAACGTCTTGGCGGCGCCGAAGTGCGCGTCCACGGCGGCCGACTGCCGGTTCGAGGTGGCGCCGTTGCCCCACGCGTTGTCCGCGTCGGTGAACGTGGTGCAGGTGGAGGTCCCGTTGTTCATGTCGCAGGTACGGCCGTTGCCGCGTACCGGGTCGATCATCTGGTATGTGCTGCCGGAGAGCGTGGTGTCGATGGTGACCGAGCCGGTGTAGACGCCCTGGCCGGTGCCGGCCACCGTCTCGATCTCGTCGTACGAGCCGATCACCTTGCCGGTGGTGGCGTCGGTGATGACGTGCAGCTTCGACGGCGTCTGCTTGTCCGCCTTCCAGCCGGTCGCGACGGTCTCCCAGGCGAGGCGGCCCTTGCCGCTGCTGGCGTCGACGAACAGTTCCGGCGCGCCGACCGAGGTGAGCGAACCGGAGAACGTCTTGCGGGCGCTGGCCTTGGCCGCGTCCGCGCCGACCTTCGCGGTGGTGCTCAGGGTCAGCGGGGCGGACAGGCTGACCGACGCGCTGGTCAGGGTGCCGTTCGGGGCGGTGTGGATGACGAAGTCACCGCCGTACACCCGCAGGCCCTGGTAGGTCCGGCTGTACCGGGTGTGCGCGGCCCCGGAGGGGTCGACCTTGGTGCGGACGGCCTGATAGGCCTCACCGCCGGCGCCCTGGACGACGCCGGGGTTGGCGCGCAGCAGGCTCGCGGCCTTGGCTGCGGCAGAGGTCTCGGGGCTGGGGGCGGTTGGCGCTGCCGCTTGCGCCGAGGTGGTGACGCAGGCCAGCACGCCGCTGGTGAGCAGCGCTGCGCTGACGGCGGCGACGGATCTTTTCACGGGCCCTCCTGGAAGGCGAAGTTGTGACGGGGGTAGTCACTGATGTAGATATAGCGATACATCGAAGAACGTGAAAGAGGCTGGCGGGATCCCGCCGGAGACACTGACCGAACGGATGAGGAGGAGCGGTGACCCGGAACCGGGTGGTCCCGTCGCGCGTCCGAACCGGTATGAGAGCTGCCCCCGCCGTGGCGGCCGTCGCCGCCCTTCTCGTCCCGCTCGCCGGCTGCGCCCGCACCGACGCGCCACCCGTCGTCACGGACGGGCCCCCGCCGCTCGTCTCCGAGGTCGTGCTCGAGAAGTCGGGAGGCATCGCCGGGCTGTCCGACACCGTCCGGGTCGGGCCGGACGGCCACTGGACGAGGACCGACCGCGCCGGCGCCTCCCGCGAGGGACAACTCGGCGCGGAGAAGCTCACCCGGCTGCGGCAACTCGCGGCCGACCCCCGGCTGGCCACCGAGGCCGCCGCCACAGTCCCGCCGACCATGTGCGCCGACGCGTTCACCTACCGGCTCACCATCGGGCCCCGGCAGGTCGGCTACGTCGACTGCCCGCCGGAGACCACGCCGCCGGCCGTCACCGCGCAGGTGGTGGACCTGCTCAACGGCGCCACCGGCTGACCCGGCCCGATTTCAAACCCGTTCCGGCTGTGACATCGGCCTATGGCCGGCCGGCGGGCGACCGGGCCAGCATGGAAGGCATGACTCGCGCACTCATCGCCCTGACCAGTCATTCCGAGCTGGGCCGCACCGGCCGCTCGACCGGCTACTACGTCGGCGAGGCCGCCGAGCCGTGGGAGGTGTTCCGGTCCGCCGGGTACGACGTCGACCTCGTCTCGGTGGCCGGCGGGGAGCCGCCCGTCGACGGTCGGGACGAGAACGACAGCACCCAGAACGACTTCCTCGCCACCGCCGGCGTCACGGACACCCCGAAGGCCGCCGACGTCGACCCGGCCGGGTACGACGTGATCCTCTTCGCCGGCGGCCACGGCACCATGTGGGACTTCCCCGACGACCCCGACCTGGCCCGGATCGCCCGCTCGGTGTACGAGCGCGGCGGCGTGGTGGCCGCCGTCTGCCACGGCCCGTCGGCGCTGGTGAACCTCACCCTCACCGACGGCTCCCGGCTCGTCGCCGGCAAGCGGGTGGCCGGGTTCACGAACAGCGAGGAGGCGGCCGTCGGCCTCACCGACGAGGTGCCGTTCCTGCTCGCCGACAAGCTCGGCGAGGCGGGCGCGCAGCACGTACCGGCGCCGGACTTCACCGAGCACGTGGTGGTCGACGGGCGGCTGGTGACCGGCCAGAACCCGCAGTCCGCCCGCGCCGTGGCCGACGCCGTGGTGAAGCTGATCGCCTGAGTCAGATCCGGTAGTCGCCGGGCAGGCCGGTGGCACGCAGCTCGGGCGGCAGGTGGGCGACGTCGTTGAACGCGATGAGCGCCGGCGGGCCGCCCGAGCTGTAGCGGATCACCGTCAACCCGCAGTTCTGCTGGTTCAGCCCGATCCACCGGCGCGCCGGCGCGTCCACCGCGTGCAGCACCAGCCACGCGACCAGGAAGTTGTGGGTGACGACCAGCTCGCGTACGTCACCCTCCGCGGGAGCGGCGGCGAACCGCGCCACCGCCTCCGCGGTCACGCGCGGTCCGTCGCGCCGCTCCCGCTCGGAGAAGCCGGCCAGGAACGCCGCGTACGACTCCGGCAGGCCGGCCGGGTCGGTGTCGTGCGGCATGTGGTCGCCGGCGCGGTCGTCCTCGCGTACCGGAACATCTGGCAGCGACGCCGCGACCAGCGCGGCGGTCTCCGCGGCCCGGCGGGCCGGCCCATGATGTACGGCGGCGAAGCGCGTGCCGCGCAGCCGCGCGCCCAGTAGCGTCGCCTGCCGCCGCCCTCGCTCCGACAGCCCGGTGTCCGCCTCCTCCTCCGGCCGGTCCTGCTCGCCGTGACGGACCAGGTAGAGCAGGCGGCTGGGCATCGGCACCTCCACGGTCGGGGACCGCGAGACTAGCCCGCCGCCGCGCCGTTCACTGCCCCTGGCGCATCTGCCCGATCCGGATGCGGTTGCCGAACGGGTCGCGGATGCCGAAGTCGATGCCGTACGGCTGGTCGGTCGGCTCGTCGGTCACCTCGACGCCCTTCGCGACCAGGTCCGCGTACGTCTTGTGCGCGTCGTCGGTGGTGAAGAACAGGAACCCGCCCGCGGCGCCCTTGGTGAGCAGTTCCCGGACCTGCTCGGCGGTCTTCGGGTCCAGCGCCGGCGGGCCCGGCTTCTCCAGCAGGATCTCCCGGCCCGGGTCGCCCGGCACGTGCACGGTGAGCCAGCGCATGAAACCGAGATCCTGGTCGAGGCTGACCTCCAGGCCGAGCTTGCCGACGTAGAAGTCGAGCGCCTCGTCCTGGTCGAGCACGTAGATCTGGGAGCGGGAAGTCGAAAGCATCGTCATGCCGACGACGCTAGAGCAGCGCCCCGGCCTGCTGCTTATCCAAAACCGCGCAGTCCTGCCGCCCGGCACCCTGGTCCGGCTTGCGTCGTTTGCCCACACGGGGACACCATTTCGTCACCCGCTGTTGACGTCTTCGCGACGAAATCGGGGGAAGTCGATGCAGCTGATGTTGGCCTGGGCCGCCACGAGCGCCCTCCCGCCCTCCCGTGGTGACGCCGCCGTCGCCCGATTCCACAGCGCCGCCGCCGAGCTGGTGCCGGAGAGCTGGCACCGCCGGCACCTCGGCGGCACCGACTGGGGTGTGCTGGTGCTGCACCCGGCCGACCCGGGCGGCTACCGGTGGCCGCCCGTCGCCGGCGACGGCGACGTCACCGCCGTCTCGGTGGGCATCCCGGTCGGCGTCGACGGCGACGACCCGGTGACGCTCGCCCGCCACCTGCTCACCGGCGCGGACGTGCACCGCGACGTGGTACCGCCGTTCGCGCTGCTCGCCCTCGGCCACGACCGCCTCGCCCTGCAACAGGACTGGCTCGGCATGGCCCGCGTGTTCACCGGCACCTCCGACGGCGTCACCGCCTGGTGCACCCGGCCCGGCCTGCTCGCCGCCTTCCTGCACGGCGAGGCCCGCCCCGACCCGGGCGGGTGGACGTCGTACCTGCTCACCGGCCACTTCGGCGGCGACCTCTCCCCGCTGGCCGACATCCGGCTGCTGCGGCCGGGCGAGCGGATCACCGGCCGCCGCCGCGCCGACGGCGGCTGGCAGCTCACCAGCGAGATCCGGTACGCCACCGACGACGTGGTCCGCAGCGGCCTCGCCGACCGGGACCGGCCGCTCGGCGAGCGGCTGGACCGGGCCGCTGACGCGCTGACCCGGGCCGTCGCCGGCCTGCACCGGCTGCACGACGGTGAGGTGACGCTCGGCCTCTCCGGTGGGAAGGACTCCCGGCTCATCGCCGCGACGCTCGTCGCCGCCGGCCGTACGCCGAACCTGGCCACGAACGACGACACCGCCGCCGAGGGCGACGTGGCCCGCGAGCTGGTCCGGCTCGTGCGGGACCGGCGCGGCCTGGAGCTGCCGCACCGCCTCGTGCCGGCCGCGCCCCCGGCCACCGTCCTCGGCGTCGGCCTCCGCGACCGGGCGCGACGGCTCGCCGCGCTGCACGACCACCAGTTCCCGTCGAACTACCTGGCCCGGCCGGCCGTGCGCACCCGGCTGCCCGAGGTGGTACGCGCGCCGAGCCTCACCGGCGCGGCAGGCGAACTGGTGGTCGGCTACTGGTATCCCCGGGCCGACGCCGACCCGGCGCCCACCCCGGAGCAGGCGGGCCTGACCAAGCTGCTGGCGGGCGTGCCGAACGCCGCGGTGTCACCGGAGGCACTGGCCACCGAACGGGACCGGGTCACCGCCCTGCTGGCCTACGCCCGCGACATCGGCCTCCGCGACGAGCACCTGATCGACTACCTCTACCTGGTCGAGCGGATGCGCCGGTGGTGCACCTCCGCGTACACCACCGGGATGGTCACCCCGTTCCTGGCGCCCGGCTTCGTCGCGGCCAGCTTCGCGTTCACCGTGGCGGAGAAGCGGGCACGACTGCCGCACACCGCGCTGATCGCCCGGCTCGTACCGGAGTGGGCGGACGTGCCGTTCGTCAGCGCCGCCACCGGGCCGTCCCGGGCCACCCGGATCTGGGAGGGCGACGGCGTCGCCGCCGTGGCCGACCTGCTGGACACCGTGCACGGGCCGCTCACCGAGCTGATCCGGCGGCCGGTCGTGGAGCGGGACCTGCGTACCGCCGCCCGGGGCGGCCGGCCCGATCCCCGGGTGCTCGCCCAGTTCACCGCGCTGGCGGTCGCCTCCGAACGGCTGGAACCCGCCTTCACCAGGCCGTCGACAGGTGCCACCTACGCCCGGGTCACCGCGCCGCCGCGCCCGCGTACGCCGGCGAAGAGCCGGCTGGCCGGATTGCGCTGGGTACGGCGCAGCCGGCTCGGCGACCGGCTCTGGGTCATCGTGCGGCGGCAGGTGCGGGGGCGCTGACCGCGGCGGCTGGCCTCTTGCCCTCCGTGGCCGGCTCGCCGGCGGTGACCGGCTCGCCCGCCGTGCTGCTCGGGCGCATCCAGGCCTTGGTGAAGCAGCCCGGGACGCCGGCCGGCACGGTCTTGCGGCGCCGGTAGGCCGACGGCGACTCACCCACGATGCCGTGGAACGTCCGGCTGAACGTGCCCAGACTGCCGAAGCCGACCAGGTGGCAGATCTCCGTGACCGGCTCGTCGGTGCGTACCAGCAGGTACATGGCCCGTTCCACCCGGCGGCGTTGCAGGTAGCGGTGCGGCGTCTCGCCGAACGTGGCCCGGAAGGTACGGATGAAGTGCGCCTCCGAGACGTACGCGATCCGGGCCAGCGCGGGGATGTCCAGCGGCTGCGCGTACGCCCGGTCCATCGCGTCCCGGGCGCGCAGCATCGCCCGGTTGGACTCCTCGACGGCGCGGCTCATCGCTGGTCAGCCTACTGCGCGGCCCGCGCCTCGCGTCCCTACGGCTCGTGCGCGAGGCTCTTGGCCATGATGTGCTCGCGGCGTACGCCGTCGGGCATCAGGCCGCCGACGTCGCCCGTGTCCCGGAAGCCGTTGCGCAGGTACAGGCCCCACGCGTTCGGGTTGCCCTCCGCCACCGCGAGCCGCAGCGTCCGCGCGCCTGCCAGCCGGGCCCACTGCTCGACCGCCCGGACGAGGTGGTCTCCCACGCCCCGGCCGCGCCCCGCCGGTGCCACGTACATCGAGATCAGCTCGACGACCCCGTCGTGCTCGGTCGGCATCCCGCTGGCCATCCCGACCGGTTGCCCGTCGAGCAGCACCACGACGTTGTACGAGCCGGGCACTGCAAGCCGCCCGCGCCAACGTTCCTCGCGGTCACCGTCGCCCTGCCAGTCCGCCAGCTGGGCACCGAAGGCGTACCCGGCCTCGGTGAGCGCGGCGAGCCGCAGCTCCCGCCACACCTTCCAGTCGTCCTCGCCGAGGACGCGCGTCTCAAGCATGCGGAGAGGGTGACGCAGGCGTCCCGGGCGGACAATCGATATCCGCCGACTGCGACGACCAGGGAGCCCGACCATGAGACTGCCGCCCGGGGCCACCGGCTTCCACGCACCCGGCGCACGAGCGGACGTCAGGGCCTTCACCGCCGTCTGTCACCACGCCGCCCGCGCCCTCGGTGCCACCGTCACCGGCGTGACCCCCGCCGGCGTCACACCCAGCTTCCACACCGTCGACATCGCCGCTGCCCGGCACCACGTCGCGGTGCTGCGGCACGTCACCGTGCCGTTCATCGCCTTCGCCCGCCCACGAGGCGGCGACGACGCCACCGTCACGTTCGTCGACCACCCCGGCCTCGCCGCTGTCCTCGACACCCTGACCGACGCCCAGGTCCTCCCCGCCGATGAGCTCCAGACCCCGCTGTCACAGGCCGACCTGACCGCTCTCGACCGCGTCGAACTCGACCAGATCCGCTACTGGACACCGGCCACCGTCGGCGAGCTGATGTTCAACTTCTGGGACTGACCATTCGTGGCCCGACCCGCCCGCCGGAGAGAGCCTCCGCAAGGGCAGCACGTCGCGCTGGTCCTCGTCCGGGTCGCCGGAATGGCTGCTCGTCAGACGCCAGGGGCCTCTCTAGCCTGAACCCGGCAGGCTCGGCCTGACAGCACCCAGCGGGGGAGAAGATCATGGAACGCGTGACGGGCATCGGCGGCGTCTTCTTCCGCGCCCACAACCCGGACCGGATCAACCGCTGGTACGCCACCCATCTCGGGGTCGACCTGGCACCGGAGTCCTACGACGTGTCTTCCTGGTGGCAGAAGCCCGGCCCGACCGTCCTGGCGGCCATGCCGGCGTCGGCGACCGCCCCGTCAGTACGGCCGCCGGATGCCTCGCTTCGCGAGCGCCGCCTCGTAGAAACGAAGTAACTCCCCCGCCCCTCGGACCGCATCGTCCAGGTCGTCGAGAGCCTCGCCGTTCCCGGGATCCTCGCGGAGCATGCGAGCCGCTCCGGCGAGCTGCGTCCAGAGGGCGGCAAACGTATCGCCCTGCACGTGAAGGCCGGGAAAAGCCCGACCTGGCACCTGCACGACTGCCCAGTTGGCACCACGGGACAGGACCTGCGCTTGCTCCTGGCTCATCCGAGCAGATTCCCACTACCGCTCGACGAGCGTCCAGCCCGAACTGTCACCCACGGCGCCGGCTCAGGCGACGAACCAACCCGACGGCTCCCAGGCGTCGCCATCAGCGGGAACCGCGGCTGCGAACGCCTCGGACCGCTGGGCCTCTGCACGCAACCGAGCCGCCTGCTCTGCGGTGACCGCATACAGGACGAGCCGTCGAGGCTGGCCCGGAACCCAGTCCGGCCCGGCCGAGAACCAGAACAACCGACCCCCGTGACGGGCCAGGCCGTCCAGCGGTCCGTCGTACCAGTCCAGCACCTCGACGATCTCGACTCCGACGACCTCGGGCAGAGCATGCGAGCCGCCATCCTCGTGACCCATCCCCGCACGTTAGCCGCTTCATCGAGCCACTGCGATCCCGCTGTCAGGCGGCCACGAACGTCCGATCGTGACGGCGGCGTACATCCGGCGACGGGCGACTGGGCGGCCGTGCGTCTCGTGGCGACGGCGGCCCCGGAACACCTTGTGAAAATGGAGCCCCCGGCCGGGATCGAACCGGCGACATCTCGCTTACAAGAACCGTGCGCTTCGTCTGCCTGCGTCCGCATCCGTCGCCCGCCTCGGCCGACCGTCCACGCGACGCCGGGCGTGGTCGTCTTTGTTCCGGCTCGTAGCTGTCACCGTTGCTGTCGACAGCCCGCCCGGGCAAAGGTCACAATTCCCCGTCCGCCTGACGTTTGAGCAGCCGGGCCAACGCCAGCGCCGATGAGGTGATTTCATTCGATCATGATGCAGCCCATACGCCGTGGCGCCTACCGGTTCTACGCCCGCCGCCTCCGCGCCCAACTGGCTGGGAAGTCGCTGCCACGGCACGTGGCAATGGTGATGGACGGGAACCGCCGGTGGGCCAGGCAGGTGGGCTTCGATGACCCCGGGGTGGGCCACCGGTACGGCGCGGAACACGTCCACGAGGTACTGGGCTGGTGTGCCGACATGGGCATCCATCACGTCACTCTGTTCATCGCCTCCGTCGACAACATGCGTAAACGGGCATCCGAAGAGGTGGAGAACCTGATGCGGATGATCGAGGAGGTCGTCGCGGAGCCGCTCCTCCGCCCGGCCAATCCCTGGCAGCTTCACCTGGCCGGCCGCGCGGACGTCCTACCCGACTCGACACGCCACGCCCTGAAACTCGCGGAAGACGCCACCCGCGAACGCGGTGCCGAGTTCCATCTCACAGTCGCCATCGGCTACGACGGCCGCGAGGAAATCGTCAGTGCAGTTCGTTCCCTGTTGGAACAGGAGGCACGAGCGGGCGCCACGCTCGACGACGTCGCACAGCGACTAACCGCCGAGGCTCTCGCGGCGCACCTGTACACCGGCGGCCAACCCGACCCTGATCTGGTCATCCGCACGAGCGGAGAACGCCGCATGTCCGGGTTTCTGCTCTGGCAGGCCGCCTACTCCGAACTGTACTTCTGCGACGTGTACTGGCCCGGCTTCCGGAAGATCGACTTCCTGCGCGCCCTGCGCTCCTACTCGGCCCGCAGTCGACGATTCGGAGCGTGACAACCACATCCCCCTGCTCCCGGTTCCGTGGCACAACCGCAAAGACCGGCGACCGTCAGACGTTGAAGCGGAACTCAGAGCCGCTTTCCGTCAACCAGCGGGAACACACTCCTGCGCCTGCTCACGGGGCTTCCCTGTCTGCCATGGCTGCTCGCTGGTTGACGACGTTTGACGGTGTCTTGTGCCCCCAGAGTGCCCCACACTCCAGGAGCGACTATCGTTCGCGGTTCGCGTCCACCCGGTCAATCGTCACAAGGCCCTCCCGGGTTCGAAGTGTCACCTGGAAGGTCCAGCCCAGGTCGCTCAGAAGCGTGATGGTCCAAGCACCGCTCTCGCGATCCTCACTTTCCCCGACGACGTCAAGCCGATCGACATCGATCGCGCCGACGGACAACATCGCCGCATATCGGCGTGCGACGCTCCACCTCGCTCGGGAGATCGCCTCCTCACGGCTTAGTACTCCAACGTCACTTGGCTTCGGCGTTGGGCGTGGCGCGGGCGTGAAGACGGCCACCGCGTTGATCATCGATGGTTTGTGAGGACAACCGAAGATCGTGCGGTGGCCGCGTGCCACAGCGTAGACCTTGATCGGTGGCGGGTCATCCTGGACGAGGCGGTGACGCGTGTCGCTGCCCGGTTCGTGCGGGCGGAGCCTCGTCGGACCGCCGGGCAGTTCGTGGAAGGGCTGCTGTCGGATGTGGAACGCAAGACCTGCTGGTCGTTGGCGGAACGCGCCGGTCACGCTGATCCGCAGGCGATGCAGCGGCTGCTGCGCACGGCGGTGTGGGACGCCGATGACGTCCGCGATGACGTGCGTTCCTGGCTGGTCGAGCAGCTCGGGCACCCCGACGCGGTGCTGGCCACCGACGAGACCGGGTTCCTGAAGAAGGGCGTGTGCTCAGTTGGGGTGCAGCGGCAGTACACCGGCACCGCTGGTCGGATCGAGAACAGTCAGGTCGGGGTGTTCCTGGCCTACGTCTCGCCCCTGGGGCGGGCGCTGATCGATCGCCGGATCTACCTGCCCGAGGCGACGTGGTGCGAGCGGCCCGAGCGTCTCGCCGCCGCCGGCGTTCCAGACGAGGTCGAGTTCGCGACGAAGCCTGCGCTGGCCCGGCAGATGATCGCTGCCGCGTTGGACGCCGGTGTCCCTGCGGGGTGGGTGACCGGCGACGAGGTCTACGGCGCCGACCCCGGCCTGCGCGGCGACCTCGAGCAGCGTCAGATCGGCTACGTCCTGGCCGTCGGCTGCGACCGACGCGTGCACATTAACGACGGCCGCACCCTCATCCGCGTCGACGACCTCGCCGAGCGGCTCCCCACCCGCGCGTGGCAGCAGCACAGCTGCGGACCCGGGGCGAAAGGTCCCCGCGACTACCTGTGGGCGTGGATCACCACCGCCACCAACCGGGGTGAGCATCGGTGGCTGCTGATCCGCCGCAACCGGAGCACCGGTGAGCTGGCCTTCTACCTGTGCTGGTCACCCCGACCGGTCCCGCTGCACACCCTCGTCCGTGTCGCCGGCTCCCGCTGGAGCATCGAAGAGCTGTTCCAGGCCAGCAAAGGCCAGGTCGGCCTGGACCACTACCAAGTCCGCGGCTGGACCGGCTGGCACCGCTTCATCACCCTGGCCATACTCGCTCTCGCCGTCCTGACCATCCTCGCCGCCACCGCGCAGCAACCCAACGCCGACTCGGGGATCATCGCGTTGACCGTCGCCGAGATCCGCCGACTCCTCAACGCCCTCGTCCTCGCCGTGGCGCTCCCACCAGAGCACATCCTGCACTGGTCGATCTGGCGACGAACATCCCAATCCCGAGCCCGCCGAGCCCACTACCAGCGCAGACAGGCCAAGTGACGTTGGAGTATTAGCGGCCTCACTTCGGCGGTTGTGCGCGCCTGACGTCGCTGGCGAAGTTGGGCAAAGAGGTTCCCCACCTGGTGCCCGATTGCAGCTTGGGTGACCGCGCCGCTGACGTAGAGAGCCACTGCCATGATCTCTCCGCTGTCGCCGCCCCAGCTGGTGCGCCCGCTCTCGACGCTGATCCGGTAAGACTGGCCAGACTGGTCGACGAGCGATTCCACCTTGTCGCGCAGATCAAGCGTCTCGGCGCGCGGCATCGTGAACTCCTGCGGGCGGGCCTGGTCGGCGGCAAAGGCGTCCCCGAATCGGTCGCGCAGCATCCGGCGGTGTTCGCCACGTTCACCGCGCCGTCGTTCGGCACCGTCCACGCCCGGATCGTGAAGCGGCACACCTGCCGCAACCGACGCCGCTGCGACTGCCGCGCCGAACCCTGCCACGCCCGCCGCGACACCGGACTCTGCCCCCACGGCCGACCCGCCGTCTGCTGGGCCCGCCACGAGACCGGTGACGCGGTGCTCGGGCATCCGTTGTGCCTGGACTGCTACGACCACGACCACCAGGTCGTCTGGAACATCTTCTCCGGCGAACTCTGGCACCGCACGAAACAAGCCGCCGAGCGCTGGCTGGCGAAACTCGCCCGACGCCGCGGCGTCCCTCGGGTCGAGGTGGTTACCGCCTCCGGCAAGCCCCGGAAAGTCGCTCCGGTGCGGCTGTCGCCCGGGAAGGTCGCCGAACTGCAAGCGCGGGGAGCGGTGCACTTCCACGCCATCGCCCGCCTCGACGGCGTCGACCCCACCGACCCGCAAGCGATCGTGCCCCCACCGCCTGGGTTCACCGTCGACGACCTCGTCGACGCGCTGCGCCACGCCGCCCGGCAGATCGCCTTCCACACCCCGCCCCACCCCGACCGGCCCGACGGATGGCCGATCGCCTGGGGCGAGCAGGTCGACCTGGAACCGATCGCTACCGACGGCTCGGGGGAGGTCACCGATGGGATGGTCGCGGGCTACCTTGCCAAGTACGCCACCAAAAGCACCGAGGCCACCGGGCACACCTCCACCCGCCTGACCGCCGACACGATCGGGGACTACGCCGACCCCGACGGCGACCACACCGCCCGCCTCATCGACGCCTGCTGGCGCATCGGCCGACCCACCGGCACACCCACCCCGCTGGCCGAGCGGTCCCGCCAGCCCCGGCCCCGGCCCGGCTTCGTCCAGCGCTGGGAATGCCCCGACTGCGGCACCCACACCCGCTACGCCGCCTGCCCCGTCTGCGTCGCCCGCCGTCAAGCCGCCCTTGACACCGAACCGACAGAATCGACGACGGCCAACCCTTACGCCCGGCTGCGCCGATGGGCGCACATGCTCGGCTACGGCGGCCACTTCCTCACCAAAGCCCGCCGCTACTCCGTCACCTTCCGGCTCCTACGCGACACCCGCGTTGCGTTCCGGCGCCACGAGCACCAGGACCACGAACACCCGGCCACCAGCGGCCCACCCACCGACCTGGTCGACGAGGACACGACGCTCATCGTCGGCACCCTCACCTTCGCCGGAGTCGGCTGGCACACCTCGGGTGACGCACTGCTCGCCAACACCGCCGCCGCCCTCGCCCGCGAACGACGAACCATCGGCCGCGAAGAACTCGCCCACGAACTCAGCGCCATCACCCCGGCCGACATGCCGCCGGTTGCCGCGTGACCACCACCCGACACACGAGGAAGGCCACCCGTTGGACATCCCGACCCCGATCACTCCTCGCGTGCTGCGCGTCGAGGAAGCCGCCCGAGCGCTCGGCATCGGCCGGTCGCTCGTCTACGACCTCATCCGCTCCGGACGGCTGCGCTCCTTCAAGGTCGGCAGCCGCCGCCTCATCCCCGCCACCGCCATCGACGAAGTCATCACCACACTCACCGAGGAAGCCGCCTGATGCCCAGACAACCCACGCCCCGCCAACCCGCCCGCCGCAACCCCAACGGCGAAGGCTCCATCTACCAACGCGCCAGCGACGGCCGCTGGGTCGGACAGGCATACGTCCTCACCACCGACGGCACCCGCAAACGCAAGTTCGTCTACGGCGCCACCTGGGAGGAAGCCCACGCCAAACTCGTCGAACTCAAGTCGAGATCCCAACGCGGCATACCCGTGCCCGACCGAGCCTGGAAACTCGCCGACTACCTGCCCTACTGGCTCGCCGCCTACGTCACCGACCTCAAACCCACCACCGCACGCGGCTACGAAAGCGCCGTCCGGCTACACCTGATCCCGGCACTCGGCACCAAGCGCCTCGACGGCCTCCAGGTCCAACACGTCAAGGCGTTCATGGACGACTTCCGCCGCAAGTGCCTCTGCTGCACGAACGGCCTGGACAAGATCCGCCCGGCTGATCGGCGTTGCTGCTCGGTCGGCAACTGCTGCCAGCGTTATCCCAGCGCTCGGCAGATCCAGTTCGTTCACGCCGTGCTGCGCAATGCGCTCCAACATGCCATGCGGGAGGAGCTGGTGTCGCGCAACGTCGCCAAGCTCGTCCGGGTCCCCTCACCCCGGTACAAGGTGGGTAAGGGCCTGTCGGTCGACCAGGTACGCAAGATCCTTGCCGCCTCGTCGGGCCACCGGCTTCACGCGCTCTACGTCGTGGCGGCCACCATGGGCCTACGACGCGGTGAGCTTGTCGGTTTGCGGTGGTCGGACGTCGATCTGGACCAAGGCACCCTGAGGGTTCAGCAGACTGTCCAGCGAGTCGCCGGGACGCTTCACGTCCTGGACGCCAAGACCGAGGATTCCGAGGCGGTGTTGCCGCTGCCCGAGGTCACCTGGCTGAGCCTGATGGAGCACCAGGAGCGCCAGCAGGCAGAGCGGGCCGGTCTCGCCGAGGTCTGGGAGGATCACGACCTGGTCTTCCCCTCCGAGCGCGGCACTCCGATGGAGCCCACCAACCTCAGCCGATCATTTGCCCGGCTGCGCGAGACCGCCGGCCTGCCCGGTGTCCGGCTGCACGACCTCCGGCACACGGTGGTGTCGCTGCTGATGGAGCTGGGCGTCCCTCCGCACGTCGTGCAGGCCATCGCCCGGCACGCCGACGTCAAGGTCACGCTGAAGGTCTACGCCCACGCCAACCTCGACGCGATGCGTCAGGCGCTCGGCAAGCTCGACGGGCGGCTGTCGTGACCGTCGTTGCTGTCAGCGTTGCTGTCATCCGGCCGGATCGCAGCGGCTGCCGCCGCGAAACACCTGATGGAATTGGAGCCCCCGGCCGGGATCGAACCGGCGACATCTCGCTTACAAGGCGAGTGCTCTGGCCAGCTGAGCTACAGGGGCGCGTGCGTCGCGCTCAGCATAGCGACTTGCCCCCGGAAATCCCGCCTCGCAGGGCTCCCGAGCACGGAAAACGTCGGTATCCCGACCGGTGCGGCCGATGGATCATCGCTCGGTCGCGCTCCCAGGCGGGAGATTGATGCCTCGCCGTGCCCGACTGACCGTTATGCGTATGCCGTCCATCCCACCCGGAGCGCTACGTCTTGGCACGATCGCGAAAGCCGTTTACGGTGCAGTGACACGGACGACACTCCGGTCGGCCTCGGCTGCCCTGAGCGACGACCCCGTTGGCCGGTGCCTTGGGCGCCGGTCGCTCCTTCACTCGGATCGTCCGGCACGTTCCTGCCGGTGAAAGGAAGCGCTCCATCATGGCTACGGTCACCTACTCGAAGGCGTCCCGGATCTATCCGGGCACCGAGCGCCCCGCCGTCAACCAGCTCGACCTCCAGATCGGTGACGGGGAGTTCCTCGTCCTGGTCGGCCCGTCCGGCTGCGGCAAGTCCACCAGCCTCCGGATGCTCGCCGGCCTGGAGGACGTCGACGACGGCGCGATCTACATCGACGACCGGGACGTCACCCACCTCCCGCCGAAGGCCCGCGACATCGCGATGGTCTTCCAGAACTACGCCCTCTACCCGCACATGACGGTGTACGAGAACATGGCGTTCGCGCTCAAGCTGCGCAAGACCTCGAAGTCGGAGATCGACCGGCGGGTCAAGGAGGCGGCCGGGCTGCTCCAGCTGGAGGAGTTCCTCAGCCGCAAGCCGAAGGCGCTCTCCGGTGGTCAGCGCCAGCGTGTCGCCATGGGCCGCGCGATCGTCCGCGAGCCGCAGGTCTTCCTCATGGACGAGCCGCTGTCGAACCTCGACGCCAAGCTGCGCGTGCAGACCCGTACCCAGATCGCCTCGCTGCAGGCGAAGCTGGGCGTCACCACGGTCTACGTCACCCACGACCAGGTCGAGGCCATGACCATGGGTCACCGGGTGGCGGTCATGCTCGACGGCGTGCTCCAGCAGGTGGACACCCCGCGGGCGCTCTACGACACCCCGGCCAACGTCTTCGTCGCCGGCTTCATGGGCTCCCCCGCCATGAACATCAAGACGGTGAAGCTGACCGAGCAGGGCGGCGCGTTCGCCGAGATGATCGTGCCGCTGACCCGCGAGCAGGTCCAGGCGGCCAGCGCCGAGGGCGGCGACGGCAAGGTCACCGTCGGCTTCCGGCCGGAGGACTGCGACCTGGTCAGCCCGTCCGAGGGCGGCATGCCGGTCGTGGTCGAGCTGGTCGAGGACCTCGGCTCCGACGCCAACGTCTACGGCCACGCCGCGCTGGAGGGCCACAACGAGCGGTTCGTGGTCCGCACCGACCGGCGCAGCATGCCGAACATGGGCGACACCGTGTTCGTCAAGCCGCGTACCGGCCGCAGCCACGTCTTCCACTCCGCCACCGGCGAGCGGATCTGACGTACGCGAGAAAGGGGCGGCCCGCCACGGCGGACCGCCCCTTCTTCGTACTCTCGATCAGACCTCGACGGACCGGCGGCGGGCGACCTCGGCGAGCGTGACCGCGGCGGCGACGCTGGCGTTGAGCGACTCCACGTCGGAGACCATCGGGATGCTGACGGTCAGGTCGCAGGTCTCGCCGACCAGGCGGGACAGCCCGCGCCCCTCCGAGCCGACCACCACGACGAGCGGACCGACGGCGGCTTCCAGGTCGTACAGGTCGGTCTGTCCGTCGGCGTCCAGGCCGACCACCACGAAGCCGGCCTCCTTGCAGGCCTTGAGCGACCGGGTCAGGTTGGTGACCTGGGCGACGGGCACGCGCGCGGCCGCGCCGGCGCTGGTCCGCCAGGCGGTCGCGGTGATCCCGGCGGCACGCCTTTCGGGTACGAAGACACCCTGCGCGCCGAACGCGGCAGCCGACCGGATGACCGCGCCGAGGTTGCGCGGGTCGGTGACGCCGTCGAGCGCGACGAGCAGCGGGGCGGCCTGTTCCATCGCGGCGGCGACCAGGTCGTCGAAGGGCTCGTAGGCGAACGGCGGCACCTGGAGGCCGACGCCCTGGTGCAGCACCCCGCCGGTCATCCGGTCCAGCTCGGCGCGGCTGACCTCGAGGATCGCGATGCCCCGGTCGGCGGCGGTGCGGACGATCTCCTTGACCCGGTCGTCGATGTCGATGCCATGCGCGGTGTAGAGCGCGGTCGCGGGCACCTGGGTACGCAGCGACTCCAGCACCGGGTTGCGCCCGACCAGCAGCTCCGGGCTGTCCTTCGCCGGGTTGGCCTTGCGGCCCGGCGCGACCCGGGGACCGCCCCGGCCGCCGGCCGGCTTGCCGCCCCGGCCCTTGGTCGTGGGGGTGCCTCGGCCACCGCCCTTGCCCCAGGTGGTGTCCTTGGTGCCGGGCTGACCGATCTTGGGCGCGCGCCCCTCCTCGGCGGCGGCGCGGCGCTCCTTGTCCTGCTTCCAGGCGGTGCGCTGGGGCAGCTTCTCCGTGCCCGAGTACGCCTTGTGCCAGGGCCGCTCGTCGGCGGGCAGCGTGCGGCCCCGCCCGGCGAGGGAGTCCTTGTTCTTGCCACCGGTGCCCTTGGGGGCGCCCGCCTTCGGCGTCAGTCGCCGGCCACGGCGCTGCGAGTTGCCGGCCATCAGTCCTGCTCTCCAATAGTCCAACGCGGGCCCTGGGGGGTGTCCTCGACGACCACGCCGGCCTGCTTGAGCTGGTCGCGTACGGCGTCGGCGGCGGCCCAGTCCTTGCGGCCACGGGCCTGCGCGCGCTGCTCCAGGGCCAGCGCGATCAGGGAGTCCACCACGCCGCGCAGGTCGTCCGTGCGGCCGCCGCCGGTCCAGGCCGGGTCCAGGGGGTCGACGCCGAGGATATCCAGCATCGCCCGGGTGGCGGCGAGCGTCGTGCGGACGGTCACATCGTCACCGGCGGTCAGCGCGGTGTTGCCGTCACGGACCACCTCGTGCAGCGCCGCCAGCGCCGCCGACGTGTTGAGGTCGTCGTCCATCGCGGCCACGAAACCGGCCGGCAGGTCGCCGGGCCGGCCCGGACCGACCCGCTCGGCCGCCCGCTGCACGAAGCCCTCGATCCGCCGGTACGCCACGGCGGCCTCGCGGAGCGCGTCCTCGGAGTAGTCGATGCGGGACCGGTAGTGCGCGGCGACGTAGTAGTAGCGCAGCTCCACCGGGCGCACCCCGAGCGAGGCCACGTAGTCGAGGTCGAGCGTGTTGCCGAGCGACTTGCCCATCTTCGTGCCGCCGATGCCGAGCAGGCCGTGGTGCACCCAGTAGCGGGCGAACGGCAGGTCGGCGGCCTGCGACTGGGCGATCTCGTTCTCGTGGTGCGGGAACGTCAGGTCGAGCCCGCCGCCGTGGATGTCGAACTCAGGGCCCAGGTAGCGCCAGCACATGGCCGAGCACTCGATGTGCCAGCCGGGGCGTCCGCGGCCCCACGGCGACGGCCAGTAGGCGTCGGCCGGTTCGCCCGGCTTGGCGCCCTTCCAGAGCGCGAAGTCACGCGGGTCCCGCTTGCCCCGGTCGGGGGCGTCGCCGGCGGGCTGCATGTCCGCCGGGGACTGGCCGGACAGCGAGCCGTACGCGGGCCAGGAGGCCACGTCGAAGTAGACGTCGCCGGAGCCGTCGGTGGCCGGGTAGGCGTGGCCGGTCTCGATCAGCCGGGCGATCAGCTCGTGCATCTCCGGGATGTGCCCGGTGGCCCGCGGCTCGTACGTCGGCGGGAGCACGTTCAGCGCCCGGTAGGAGGTGGTGAGGATCTGCTCGTTCGCGTACGCGATCGACCAGAACGGCCGGTCCTGCTCCATCGCCTTGGCCAGGACCTTGTCGTCGATGTCGGTCAGGTTGCGGATGAACGTGACCTCGAAGCCCTTGCTGAGCAGCCAGCGGCGCAGCACGTCGTAGTTGACGCCGGAGCGAAGGTGACCGATGTGCGGCGGGGCCTGGAGCGTGAGACCACACAGGTAGACCCCCACCTTGCCGGCTTCCCGCGGGACGAAGTCCCGCACCGATCGGGTGGCGGTGTCATACAGGCGTAGCGTCACCTCACAAGGGTAGCCGTCCGCACATTTCCGGGTTGGCCGGAGCCGGGTCGTACGCTGCGTGCTGTGGACACGGCGGCGCGCACGGGAGAGACGGCACAGACCCTGGACCGGGGCCTGCGGCTGCTGCACCTGGTCGCGGACGCGCCGGGCGGGCTCACAGTCACCGAGGCGGCGCACCGGCTGGGCATCGGCCGGGCGGCCGTCTACCGGCTGGTCGGCGCGCTGACCGGCCACGGGATGCTGCGGCGCGACGGCGAGGGCCGCCTGCGCATCGGCGTGGGTGTGCTGCACCTGGCCCGCCGCGCCCAGCCGCTGCTGGCCGAGGGCGCCCTGCCGGCGCTGCGCCGGCTCGCCGAGGGCACCGGGGCGACCGCGCACCTGACCGTGGTCGAGGGCGGCGAGGGGGTGGCGCTCGCGGTGGTCGAGCCGAGCTGGACGTCCTTCCACGTGGCGTACCGGACCGGCACCCGGCACCCGCTGGAGCGGGGGGCCGCCGGCCGGGCGGTGCTGGCCGGGCGGGCCGGTGATCCGGGGCCGGTGAGCACCAGCGGCGAGCTCCAGTCGGGCGCGTACGGGGTGGCCGCGCCGGTGCTCGGTGTGCCGGGCCTGGAGGGCAGCGTCGGGGTGGTGTCACTGACCCCGCTCGACGTGGCGGACGTCGGCGCCCAGGTCACCGCCGCCGCCGAGGCGGTGGCCGCCGCGCTCTCCTGACCCGCGTGCCCTCGCCGGTCCTCGCGGGTCCTCACGCCGCGGGTCCTCACGCCGCGGGTCCTCACGCCAGATCGGCGAAGTGGCTGCATCAAACGGCCCGGATACCGCCACCTCCCCGAGATGGGGGGGATCATGCACGGGCCGAAGGGCTATAGCACGCGGACAAGGTGGTGCGGGGGTTGTCCACAGGGCGCGTAGGGCGGCCCGGCTGCGACTGTCCACAGGGGTTCCGATCTCGACCCGTGCGCCGCCACGCTCGTCACATGCCACCTCATCCTCATCGACCACCGGAGTTGGCCTGGCAGGTCTTCCGGGGCTCGGAAGCGATCCGGCGCGGGCTGCTGTCCCGGCATCATCTGCGCGGCGCGTCCTGGATCCGGCTCCGGCAGGACGTCTACGCCGACGCGCGACTCGACCGCGACCACGCGCTGGCCTGCCGCGCGGCGCTGCTGCGCCTGCCACCCGGCGCGGCGATCGCCGGTCCGTCGGCTGCCTACCTGCACGGGGTCGAGCACGCCGCGGGCTTCACCGACGACGTGCACGTCCTGCTGCCGACCACGGTCCGGGCCGACTCCCAGCCGGGTGTCCGGGTGCACCACGCCCCTATGTCGAGCACACGCAGTGGTCTCCTGGTCCCCGTCGGCGCCGCCGCACCCGCCGGCACGAGCCCACCCGCCGGCACGAGGTCACCCGCCGGCACGAGGTCACCCGTCGCGGCACACCTGGCGGCGGACCGCTCGTCTCCCGGCGCGGTGATGATCCTGGCCGGGCCTCCGCCCCGCACCGAGCCGGCCGCCTGTGCCTGGGAGACAGCGGTCTGGGCCGATCCGGTGGAGGCGGTCGGCATCATCGACGGGCTGCTGCGTACCGGTTCGGTGAACCGGTCGGCGCTGGCGAGCGAGGCGGCCCGGAACGCCTGTCGCCCCGGTGGGCGGCGGGCGGTCTGGGTGTTCGGCCTGACCGACGGGCTGGCCCAGTCCCCGCCCGAGTCCCACCTGCGGGTCCGTCTCGTCCTCGCCGGCCTGCCTCGCGCGGTGGCCCAGTATCCGGTGCGGGTGTCGACCGGGCTGATCCTGTACCCCGACCTGGCCTGGCCGGAGTTCCGGGTCGCTGTCGAGTACGACGGTCAGTGGCACTCCGACGCGGACCGGATGCACCTAGACCGGCGGCGGCTCAACCAGCTCGTCGCGGCCGGCTGGCTGGTGCTGCACGTGACCGGCCGCCGTCTGCGCAAGGAGTTCCCCGCACTGGTGCGGGAGATCCGCGCCGCACTGGTGGCCCGGGGGTGGCGGCCGTGACACCCGCCGGAACGCCGAGGTGGCGGCGTCCGGGACCACCGGACACCGCCACCTCGGGGAAACGGTCGTTACGGTCGAACGTTGGGCTTGACCGGGGTCTTCACCGCGGCGTAGGCGTCGACGATGCCGTAGCCGTAGAAGCCGTTGAAGTTCAGCGAGCCCGCGCAGTACGCGTCGAACTCGGCGTCCCGGCCCTCGTTGGTGTAGCTCTGCAGCCGCGGCTCCGGGCAGGCGTGCTCCGCCGCCGTCCGGTAGAGGTGCTGCTCGACCAGGTTGGGCGCCATGCCGTAGCCGTTGCGGCCCTCCTTCTTGCCGTGCTTGCTGACGATCAGCGCCGCCACGCCCGAGACGTGCGGGGACGCCATCGAGGTGCCCTGCAGGTAGGTGTAGTAGCCACACTCACCCTTGGCGGTGCACTGCTTGAACACCGAGTTCTCGAAGCCGGCGACGATGTCGCCGTTCTCGTCGACCGACCCCTCCTCCTGGAGCACCTTCTTCGGGTACGTGGAGAGGATCATGTTGGCGTCGGTGCGGTACGTGTCGGTGCCGAAGCCGTCGCGGAACCAGCCGCCCGGCGCCGCCACCGAGATCTGCTCGGTGCCGTAGTTCGAGTAGTCGGACTTCTTGCCGGACGGGCCGACCGCCGACACGCCGATCACGTGCGGGCCCTCGACCGGCAGGTCCCAGCAGGTCGCGTTGTCGATCGGGCGCGGGTACGGGTCCGCGCCGTAGTCCGGGCTGCTCACGTCGGTGCGCGGCGCGCCCAGGTCCTCGTGGTTGTTGCCGAGCGAGCCGACGAGCGTGACGCCCTTGCGGTGCGCGAAGTTCAGCGCCCGCTTCATGGCCTCGATGACGGTGCGCTGCTCGGCCTGCGCCTCCGGCGAGTCGGCCGGGTTGGCGGTGCAGTTGTAGAGCCACGGGTCGACGTAGAAGGACATGTTCACCACGTCCAGCCCGGACCGGCCCGCGTGCACCAGGGCGTTCACCACCGGGTTGAGGAAGAAGTAGCCGCTGTCCTGGCCACCCTTCAGCTCGACCAGGGAGACGTTCGGGGCCACGCCGGACAGGCCGAAGCCGTTGGCGGCGGCGCCGATGGTGCCTGCGACGTGCGTGCCGTGCCCGCCGTCGTCGGTGCCGACCGGGTCGAGGCAGCTCGCCACCTCGCACGGGCCGTCGACCTCGGGGATGTCCGGGGCGAAGTTGCGCGACAGCGCCCAGTTGAAGTTCGGCGCCAGATCGGGCTGGCTGGCGTCGACGCCGGTGTCCAGGATGCCGACGGTGACGCGGCGGTCGCCCGGCTCGATCTTGCGGGCCTTGTCGGCCCGGATCATGTCCAGACCCCAGAGCTTGTCGTCGAGCGGGTCCATCTTCTTGCCGTTGCCCTTGGCGGCCTTGCCCTTGGTCGCCGCGGCGGCCAGCAGGTGCTCCTGCTCGACCCGGTCCAGCTTCGGCTTGCGGCCGATCGCCTTCTCCTCGGCCGCGCCGACCAGCGCGCCGGCCGCGGTGGCCCGGCTGGCGAAGTCCGCCCGGTCGCTTCTGACCTGGAACAGGCCGACGTCGTCGGTGCGGGCGACGACCTTGCCACCGGCGGCGGTGATCGCGGCGACCGCGGCGTCGCTGGAGACGCCGCTCTCGGCCAGCACGGTGAAGGTCCGGAACTCCGACGGCGCGGCGTTCGCCGGGATGCTCAGGCCGGTCACCGTGAGTGCCAGCGAGGCCGCAGCCGCGACCGCGCCGACGGTGAAGCGCTTGCTCACCACATCAGATCCTCTCGTTGAGGGACGTGGTGTCATCCCACATCACGGGAGCGGGTTCCGCCAGATCGACGTCCGTTATCGGCGGCAACTAGGCATTCGCGCTCATCAAGGTGGCGAGCACCGTGGACAGTCCGGCGAGCGTGGCCACCTCGGCGTCCGGTTCGAGGCCGCGCGGGCGGGGCAGCCCGGCCCGGTTGAGCCAGACCGCGCGCAGCCCGGCCCGCTGGGCGGCGGCCACGTCGTGCTCCGGCGAGTCGCCCACGTGGACGATGCGCGCGGCGGGCAGCCCGGACGCGGCCACCACCGCCGCGAAGAACTCCGGCGCCGGTTTCTTGGGCAGGCCGCCCTCGTGCGCGTACAGCTCGAAGGCGAACTGCCCGGCGAGGCCGCAGCGTTCGGCGCGGCTGTTGCCGTTCGTGGCGAAGCCCAGCACGTGGTGCGGGCGCAGCGCCGCCAGCGCGGGCAGCACGTCCGGGAAGGGGCGGCTCAGCGCGTACCGGCGGGCGAAGAACAACGCCGCGAACTCGTCCAGGTCCGCCTCCAGCCCCGCCCGGGCCAGCGACCGAGTCAGCGCGGCTCGCCGGATCTCCTGCACCGGGGCGGCGCCGAGCGCGCCGAAGGCCGCACCCCAGTCCCCCTCCAGGTCCGCGAGCACCACACCGGCCGCCGCCGGGGTCCGCCGCCGCATCTCGTCGAGTACGGCGACGAGCGCGCCGGTGACCGCCGGGCGCAGGTCGACGAGTGTCTCGTCGGCGTCGAAGACGACGGCGCCGCGTAGCCCGCTCATCGGTCGCCGGTCAGCACCGGCTCGGCCGGCGCCGTCTCCGGCGCCGATGGTGTGCCGCGCAGTTCGTCGGCCCGGACCAGCGCGACGCCGCCGAGGATGAGCACGCCGCCGGCCAGCTGGATCAGGCTGGGCAGTTCGTCGAGCACCAGCCAGGCGATCAGCACCGCGAACATCACCTCGGTGAGCCCGACGAAGGAGGACAGCCGCGCACCGAGCAGCCGGGTGCCGGCGACCCCGGCGAGGTACGCGACCACCGCGGCGATGAGCGACAGCCCGGCGATCGGCACCAGCCAGCTCACCTGGTGCCCGCCGAAGGTGACGTCGGAGGTGCCGGCCGCCAGCGGCAGCGCTCCGATGCCACCGAGCAGGAGCAGCGCCAGCGCGCCGACGGCCATGCCGCCGCTGGCCATCACGACCGAGGGCAGGCCCGCGTCGATCCGGCCGGCGATGACGAAGTATCCGGCGAGTCCCACGCCCGCGCCGAGGCCCCAGAGCACGCCCACCGGGTCGAGTCGTCCGGCGCCGGTGAGGTCGAGGACGAGCACCAGCCCGCACAGGGCGATGATCGAACCGGCCACAGTGAGCAGCCGGGGGCGCTGCCCGTGGACCAGCCACATCCATCCGACCACGAGCACGATGCCGAGGTATTCCAGCAGCAGCGCCACGCCGACCGGGAGGTAGCGGACCGCGTTGAAGAAGCACGCCTGCGCCGTGGCCACGCCGAGCAGCCCGAACAGCACGACGGTGCCCGCGTTGCGGCGCAGCACCGCCCACCTGCCGCGCAGTGCCAGCACAGCGGGGACGGCGAGCACCAGCGCGGCGATGCCGACCCGGGCGATCACCACGGCGACCGCCGACCACTCACCGGTGATCATCGGGCGGGCGAAGGTGCCCGAGGTGGCGAACGTGATCGCGGACAGCAGTGCCAGGCCGAGCCCGACGCTTGACCGTTCCCGCATCGGCATCTCCCGGTCATGAGTGAAGGAAGGTTATGCTGATGACGCTAGGCGTAGCCTCCGACAGGAGTCAAGTTGCTTTTCGCTCATGACACCGAATGCGCGCTGGTCGGCGCCGCCGCGCTGGTGAACACCGTCTGCGAGGGGCGGGAAGGGCTACCCGACGTGACCGCCCTGGACACCTTCTTCACCGCCTACGGGTGGAGCGGCCGGTACGAGCACACCGACGCCGAACTGCGCCAGGTCCGCGCGCTGCGGCCCCGGCTGCGCCGCATCTGGTACGCCGACATCGACGAGGTGGTGGCGATCGTCAACGCGCTGCTGCGCGAGTCGCACGCCCTGCCGCAACTCGTCCGGCACGACGACGAGCCGTACCACGTGCACGCCGTGCCACAGGACGCACCGCTGGCGACCCGGATGGCGGTCGAAGCCGCAATGGCGATGGCCGACCTGGTCCGGATGGGCGAACTGAGCCGGCTGCGGCACTGCGACCACCCCGACTGCGACAACGTGCTGGTCGACCTGTCCCGGAACCGGTCCCGCCGGTTCTGCGACGCCGGTTGCGGCAACCGGGCCGCGGTGAGCGCCTACCGAGCCCGCAGGGCCGCCGCGTCCCACTCCTGACGCGTCGCGGGCCAGGCGTCGCGGCGCAGCTCGTACTCCACCTCGCCGTGCTCCGTACCCGGGATCGGGTCGTCGAAGGCCAGGTGGAAGGTGCGGACGTAGCGCAACCCGGCGCGGGCCATGACCGCGCGGGAGCGGTCGTTGACGGCCATCGTCTGGGCCCACACCCGGCGGACGCCGACCGTGTCGAACGCGTGCCGCACCAGCGCCCGCGCGCCCTCGGTGGCCAGCCCGTGTCCCCACGTCGCGCGGCGCAGCCGGTAGCCCAGCTCCGCCTCGGCGCCGTCGTCGGACGGGTCGAGCGAGTGCCAGCCGAGGAACTCTCCGGTGAACCGGTCGAGCGTCGCCCAGCGGCCGAGCCCGGGATGCCTGTCGTACTGCGCGAGCACCCGGGGCAGCACCTCGTCCCGGAACGTCCCGGCCGGGGTCGGCACGCCGCCCGTCAGGAAGCGCATGACCTCCGGGTCGGCGTCCAGCGCCACCAGCCGGTCCACATCGTCCGTCGTGAACCGGCGCAGCGTCAGCCGCGCGGTCTCCAGCAACACGCCACCGTCGTCACGCACCGTCGGATCATGCCGCGCCCCCTGTGACGGGTCGAGGCAATTACCGGCGCCGGCTCAGGGGTGGGTCATCCGGAGCAGGTCCAGCGCCTCGTCCAGCTGGGTCTCGGTGAGCTTGCCCGAGTCGACGTGCCCCCGGGCGATCACCACCTCGCGGATGGACACCTGCTTGGCCAGCGCCTCCTTGGCGATCGAGGCGGCCTCGTCGTACCCGAGGTGGCGGTTGAGCGGGGTGACGATCGACGGCGAGCCCTCCGCGTACGCCAGGCAGACCTCGGCGTCCGCGACCAGGCCGGCCACCAGCCGCTCGGCGAACAGCCGGCTGGACGCGGCGATCAGCTTGATCGACTCCAGCAGGTTGCGGCCCATCACCGGGAGCATCACGTTCAGCTCGAAGTCGCCCTGCGACCCGGCGAAAGCCACCGCCGCGTCGTTGCCGACCACCTGGGCGCAGACCTGCCGCATCGCCTCGGCCACCACCGGGTTCACCTTGCCCGGCATGATCGACGACCCCGGCTGGAGGTCGGGGATGCGCAGCTCACGCAGCCCGGCACGCGGGCCGGAGCCCATCCAGCGCACGTCGTTGGCGATCTTGTAAAGACCGACCGCGATGGTACGGAGCTGGCCGGACGTCTCCACCAGCGCGTCCCGGGCGCCCTGCGCCTCGAAGTGGTTGCGCGCCTCGGTCAGCGGCAGACCGGTCGACTCCCGCAGCTTGCCGATCACCCGGTCCGCGAAGCCCAGCGGCGTATTGATGCCGGTGCCGACGGCGGTGCCGCCCAGCGGCAGCTCGGCCAGCCGGGGCAGCGCCGACTCCAGCCGCTCGACGCCGTAGCGGACCTGCGCCGCGTACCCGCCGAACTCCTGTCCGAGCGTGACCGGCGTGGCGTCCATCAGGTGGGTACGCCCGGCCTTGACCACCGTCTCGAACTCGGCCGCCTTCTCCTCCAGCGCGCCCGCGAGCTGCTTCAGCGAGGGGATCAGATCCTCCACCACGAACTGGGTGGCGGCCAGGTGGATCGAGGTGGGGAAGACGTCGTTGCTGGACTGCGACGCGTTGACGTGGTCGTTCGGGTGCACGTCGCGGCCCAGCTCGCGGCTCGCCAGAGTGGCGATCACCTCGTTGGTGTTCATGTTGGACGAGGTGCCGGAACCGGTCTGGAACACGTCCACCGGGAACTGGTCGTCGTAGCCGCCCTCTGCGACGTGCGCGGCGGCGGTGGCGATCGCCTGCGCCACGTCCGCGTCGATCACCCCCAGCTCACCGTTGACCAGGGCCGCCGCACCCTTGATCTGCGCCAGGGCCTTGATCTGGGCCGGTTCCAGCCCGCGCCCCGAGATCGGGAAGTTCTGCACCGCGCGCTGGGTCTGCGCCCGCCACAGCGCCTCGGCGGGCACCTCCACCTCGCCCATCGAGTCGCGTTCGATCCGGTAGCCGGTCGCCTCTGGAGTCGTCACGCATTCCATCCTGCCGCGCCGCCGGGCGGTGTGCAGGGAAAGTGGCGCGGCCCTCAGCCCAGCTCGGCCAGCAGCTTCTCCGTGTCCCGCTGGTCCGGCGACCCGACCTGACGGAACAGTGCCAGCGCCCGCGCGGCGTACCGGCGAGCCTGATCGCCGTCGGTGTGCGGCAGGCAGCGGGCCATGCCGTCGAGCGCACGGGCCTGTTCGTAGCGGGCACCGAGCCGGGTGGCGTCGCCGAGCACCCGGCGGTGCAGGTCCAACGCGCTGGCGACGTCTCCCTGATCCAGGATCGCCCGGGCCAGCATGTTCCGGGACGCGCACTGTCCGACCAGGTCCCCGGCGTCGGTCATGGCCACGAGCGCCTCCCAGTGCAACGCGCCGGCCGCTTCCGGCCGGCCCTCCTCGCGTTCCATCATGCCCAGCTCGTTGAGCAGCTCGCCCTCGCCGTAGCGGTTTCCCACCCGGCGTTTGAGCCCCAGGCCGGCGTGCAGCAGGCGACGCGCGGGCCGGTGCTCCCCACGCCGGTGCCGCACCATCCCGAGATGGCCGATCGCGTTGCCGAGCTGCCGCAGGTCGCCGACCTGCCGGGCCAGGGCCGCCTGGTACCGGCACATCCGCAGGGCCTCGTCGTAACGGCCGCGCGAGATCAGGGCGAACGCCACGTTGTTGAGCGCGTTCGCCAGCGTCAACGGGTCACCGGTCCGGCGGGCGAGGGCCAGGGCCGATTCGAACATCTCGGACGCCTGCCCGGCCCGCCCGTCGAGCGCGTACGCCGTGCCGAGGTTGCCGAGCACCTTCCGCAGCTTGTCCGACCGGCCGAGCCTCCGGTAGAGGCCCGCCACCGCCTCCAGCCGCCCGATCGCCTCGGCGAACCGCGCCCGGCGGTAGTCCGCCGAGGCGAGATAGTTGAGCATCGTCGCCACGGCCTCCTCGTCGCCCAGACGCTCGGCGGCCCGCAGACCGATCTGATGTGTCTCGATCAGGTCGTCGAGGTGACCGCCGTAGAAGTTGCTGACCCAGCCGACCCGGGCCAGCAGCCAGCTCTGCCTGAGGAAACCCTCGTTCTCCGCCAGCCGGACGAGCGCCGTCAGAGTCGAGCGGTTCTCGTCCAGCCACGGCCGGCCGAGAGCCGCCGTGGCCGCCACCAGGTCGGGCAGCACCGGCGCCGGCAGGTCGAACAGGGACTGCTCGGACCCGGTCTCCAGCGACCGGCCGATGGACGCGGTGACCTGAAGGTGGAAGTCGACGAGGCGGCCCAACGCTGCCCGCCGCTCACTGGCGGTCTCGCGTCCCGCGCCGAGGGTGCGCGCGTACTCCCGGATCAGGTCGTGCAGCCGGTAGCGGCCCGGATCCACCTCCTCCACGAGGTGCGCGTCGACCAGCTCGTCGAGCGCGTCCTGGGCCTCCGGCAGCGGCAAATCGGCGAGCGCGGCCGGCACCCGGTTGTCGATGCGGTGGCCCGGGTGCAGCCCGAGCAGCCGGAAGACCCGCTGCGCGCCCGGCGACACCTGCTCGTACGACAGCGCGAAGGCGCGGGCCACCGAGCGCTCCCCGGCCACCAGCTCGGCCAGCGGATCGGACGCGCCGGCCAGCCGCTGCGCCAGGTCGGCCACCCGCCAACGCGGCCGGTGCGCCAGCCGGGCCCCGGCCAGCCGCAGGGCCAGCGGAAGGTGCCCGCAGCGGCGGGCCACCTCCGCCGCCGCCTCGGGCTCGGCGGCCACCCGCTCCGCGCCGGCCACCCGGGCCAGCAGCTCGACCGCCTCGTCGGTGTCGAGCACCGGAAGAGAGGACGGGCGGCCCGAGTCCAGGCCGACCAGACGACGTCTGCTGGTGATCAGCACCAGGCAGTCCGGGCCGTTCGGCAGCAACGGCGCCACCTGGCCGGCCTCGGCGGCGTTGTCGAGCACCACCACGGCCCGCCGGCCGGCCAGCTCCGAACGCCACATCGCCAGCCGGTCCGCCAAATCGGCCGGCACCCGCTCGGCCGGCACGCCGAGCTGCCGGAGCAGGGTGGCCACGGCCGCGGTCGTGGCCACCGGGCTGCGTTCGCTGTGCCCGTGCAGGTCGATGAAGAGTTGCGCGTCGGGAAACCGATCGGCGACCGCGCCGGCCACCTGGACGGCGAGCGTCGTCTTGCCACTGCCCGCCATGCCGTCGATGAGATGGACGCGGATTGCCTCCTCCTCGATCTCCTTCACCAGCCGGGCCACGGTCTGCCGCCGTCCGGTGAAGTCGCCGATCGCCCGTGGCAGCGCCCGCACCGGGGCGCCGGTCCGGCTCTCCGGCCCGCCCAGCGCCAGGTCACCGGCGAGCAGCCGCTGGTGCAGTTCCTGCAACCCCGCGCCGGGCTCGATGCCCAGTTCCTCGGCGTAGATCCGCCGGCCCTCCCGATAGACGGCAAGCGCGTCCGCGTGGCGGCCGACCGTCGAGAGGGCCAGCATGAGCTGTCCCCGAAGCCGTTCCCGCAGCGGGTTGCGGTCGACCGCCTCGGTCAGCTCGTCGACCAGCTCCGCCGCCCGGCGTAGCCGCAGCTCGACGTCGACGCACTCCTCCAGCACGGCGAGCCGCTGCTCGTCGAGCGCCTGGGCTCGCCGCCGCACACTCTGGGCGGGTATGCCCGCCAGCGCCGGGCCGCGCCAGAGATCCAGGGCGGCCCGGAAGCGGTGCCGCGCGTCGGCCAGCCGGCCGGTGGCGGCCTCGGCTCGGGCCGCCTCGACGGTACGGGCGAACGTCTCCGCGTCGAGGTCGTCCGGCCCCACCCGCAAGCCGTAGCCGGCCGGGTCGGTGACGATCGTGTCGGCCGGCAGCCCGAGCGCCGCGAACCGCTGCCGCAGTCGCGACACACAGATCTGGAGCTGGGTCCGCGCGGTGGCCGGAGGGCGTTCCTCCCAGACGGCGTCGACCAGGTCCTCCACCGGCACCACACGGCCCGGGCGCAGCAACAGCATGGCGAGCACGGTCCGGTCCCGGCCCGCGGTAACTGTGGCTTCGCCACCGCCAAGCCGTAAGGGTCCCAAGATCCCGAACCGCACCCGCGCCCCCGCCCGCCGCATGCAACTTCCAGCAGCGTAGCCCTACGGTCACCGAACGCCTCGTCGAGGCGATAGCGATCCGATAGCGACGGCACCCAGACTCGTCGCGGGTTGTCGGTGACGACATCCGACGGGGGCGGTGCGCCTGTCGGCCGCTCGGTCGGCAGGCGCACCGATGTCGATGCACGACGGACACGCCGAGGGGCGCCCGGGTTCACTCCCAGGCGCCCCTCGCGTACGTCAAGAACTCAGCGCCGGCCGACGGTGAGGACCGGCTTGGTGACCTCGGCGAAGAAGTCGTTGCCCTTGTCGTCGACGACGATGAAGGCGGGGAAGTCCTCCACCTCGATCTTCCAGACCGCCTCCATGCCCAGCTCGGCGTATTCGAGCACCTCGACGTGCTTGATGCAGTCCTGCGCGAGGCGGGCCGCCGGGCCGCCGATCGAGCCGAGGTAGAACCCGCCGTGGGCCTGGCAGGAGCGGGTGACCTGGGCGGACCGGTTGCCCTTCGCCAGCATCACCATCGAGCCGCCGGCCGCCTGGAACTTCTCCACGTACGCGTCCATCCGGCCCGCCGTGGTGGGGCCGAACGAGCCGGAGGCGTAGCCCTCGGGGGTCTTGGCCGGCCCGGCGTAGTAGACCGCGTGGTCGCGCAGATATTGCGGCATCGACTCGCCCGCGTCCAGCCGCTCGGCGATCTTCGCGTGTGCGATGTCCCGGGCCACGACCAGCGGGCCGGTCAGCGACAGCCGGGTCTTCACCGGGTACTTCGACAGCTCCGCGCGGATCTCGTCCATCGGCCGGTTCAGGTCGACGCGGACGACCTCCTCGGTCTCCAGCGTCTCGTCGGTCACGTCGGGCAGGTAACGCGCCGGGTCGGTCTCGAGTCGTTCCAGCCAGACGCCCGACGGGGTGATCTTCGCCACCGCCTGCCGGTCGGCCGAGCAGGAGACCGCGATCGCCACCGGGCAGGAGGCGCCGTGCCGGGGCAGCCGGACCACCCGTACGTCGTGGCAGAAGTAGCGCCCGCCGAACTGCGCGCCGATGCCGAAGTTGCGGGTCAGCTCCAGCACCTCGGCCTCCAGCTCCAGGTCACGGAAGCCGTGCGCGCTCATCGAGCCCTCGGTGGGCAGCGCGTCGAGGTACTTCGCGGAGGCGTACTTCGCGGTCTTCAGCGCGTACTCCGCGGAGGTGCCGCCGATGACGATCGCCAGGTGGTAGGGCGGGCAGGCCGCGGTGCCGATGAGCCGCAGCTTCTCCTCCAGGAACTGCATCATCCGCGTGGGGTTCAGCAGCGCCTTGGTCTCCTGGTAGAGGTAGGACTTGTTGGCCGAGCCGCCCCCCTTGGCCATGAACAGGAACTTGTACGCGTCGGCGTGGCCGTCCGGGTCTTCGGCGTACAGCTCCACCTGGGCGGGCAGGTTGCTGCCGGTGTTCCGCTCGTCCCACATGGTCAGCGGGGCGAGCTGCGAGTAGCGCAGGTTGAGCCGGGTGTACGCCTGGTAGACGCCGCGCGAGATCGCCTCCGCGTCGGTGCCGTCGGTGAGCACGTGCCGGCCGCGCTTGCCCATCACGATCGCGGTGCCGGTGTCCTGGCACATCGGCAGCACACCGCCGGCCGCGATGTTGGCGTTGCGCAGCAGGTCGAGCGCGACGAAGCGGTCGTTCGGCGAGGCCGCCGGGTCGTCGATGATCGCGCGGAGCTGAGCCAGGTGGGCCGGGCGCAGGAAGTGGGCGATGTCGTGCATCGCCTCGGCCGTCAGCGCGGTCAGCGCGCCCGGATCCACGGTGAGGAACCGGCGGCCTCCGGGGCCGTTGACGACGTCCACGCCCTCGTCGGTGACCAGGCGGTATTCGGTCTGGTCGGGACCGGTCGGCAGCAGGGGTGCGTACGAGAAGGCGGCGGCACTGCTCATGACCGAAAAGCCTAGGGCAGAGCCGTCGATCGGTGGCACCCGCAGGTCGGTCCTGGGACGACCCTCTCACCCGCTGTCACTTGCCGTCGGCGCAGAGTTCCCGTTTCGGCCCGCAACTTCCCTGGTCGCTCGGCGGGCGCCAGCTGCCTCCCGGGTCGGGCGCCACCGGCGCGCCGTCCTGGTCCGGCCCCGGCGCCTCGGACGTGCCGGCGCCCCAGCGGACGTACCCGATCTCCCGCCCCTCGCCGATGATCATGCCGTTCGGGCCGACCGCCAGCGCGTTCGCGGAGGTGCGCAGCTCGACCAGCACCCGGCCGTCCCGGGGCCCGACCGCGATCAGCCGGGACGGCTTCTCCTCGCTGATCACCGCCGCGTACGGGGTGAGCGCCGCGCCGCTCTTGCCGCCCGCCGGGCGGGTCCAGCGGGTCCGGTCGGCCGACAGCTCCCGGCCCAACAGCGAACCCTTGTCGGCGCTGCGCACCACGGCGTAGCGGTCGTCCACGGCGAGCAGCTTCTCGCCGTCCGCGCCGACCTGGAGCAGCCGGCCGTCGTACCCGTCGAGCACCGCCTCACGGCCGTCCGGGGCGACCCCGATGAGGACGTTGCGTCCACCCTGCGGGTCCTCCCGCTGCACGCAGCCGGCGTAGTCGGCGGTGCGCAGGTTGATCCCGGTACGCCGCCACACCTGCTGACCGGTGGCCGGGTCCACGGCGGTGACCGCGTAGTAGCAGCTCCCGTCGCGGGAGGTGGCCTCGATCCGCAGCAGCCGGCCGCCGACCACGGCGAGCCGCTCCTCCCGGCCGGGCTGGACGTTCTGGAGCACCCGGCCGGTGGCGGTGTCCACCACGTGCACCCGCCCGTCGACCGGGAAGCCGAGCAGCGGCGGGACGGACTCCGGCCCGGCCACTCCGCCGTCGATCCGGGTGGCGCCGAGCCGCCGGGTGCCGAGGAGTTCCGGGTTGTCGGCGAGCACGCCGCTGTGCACGCCGGGCAGGAACGCGCTCCACAGCGGAGCGGTGCCGCGCGGGTCCCAGGCGCGCAGTGTGCAGTCGGTGGCCTGCACGCAGTACGCGTCGAGCAGCAGGTTCCGGTAGGTCCAGACGGCGATCGCGCGATCGTCGCGGCGCCGGGTCACGCCGCTGACCGGGTCGAGCACCTCGTACCCCTTGTCGAGCAGCTTGCCCACGGCGACGACCGACTCCCGGCCGCTGCCCGCGACCGCCGACCAGTCGGCCTTGCGTTCCCACAGCTGGCCGCCGTCGGCGAGGTTGCGCGCCTCGATGCGGGTGCGCTGCTCGACGATCACGGTGTCGCCGGCGATGGTGACGCTGCGCGGCGTGCCGCCGACGCGCTGCTGCCAGACCACGTCGGGCTCGCTGATCGGCTTGCTCCGGTCGACCCAGTCCCACAGCGCCGGGAACGGGTTCCAGACACCTGTCGCGGCGAGTACGACCACGGTGACGAGCCCGAGCAGCAACCAGCCGCGTACCCCTAGGCCCTTCACACCGCACACGGTAGCGACGATCACCGGTCCCCCGGGCCGCGTGCGGTGCGTGTCGCGGCGCTTCTTGAGTGGCCCGGGGTGTTAAGGGCCGCCGCGGGCGGCGGAGCGGACCAGCGGCAGCGTGCGGTACGGGATCTGTTCGGCCAGCGCGATGATGGTGGACGCGCGCCGGATGCCCTCCGAGGCGACGATCTGGTCGATGACCCGCTGGAGGTCGGTGTTCGACCGGGCGACGATGCGGCAGAGCAGGTCGCTGGAGCCGGTGATGGTGTGCGCCTCCAGCACCTCGGGGATCGCGGCCAGGTGCGCGGTGACCTGGTCGTGGCCGTGCCGCTGGCTGATCTCCAGGGTGACGAAGCTGGTCACCCCGAACCCGATCGCGGCGGGGGTGATGTCCGGCCCGAACCCGGTCACCACGCCCCGGTCGACGAGCTTGTCGAGCCGGGCCTGGACCGTGCCGCGGGCGACGCCGAGGCGCCGGGAGCACTCCAGCACGCCGATCCGGGGCTCCTCCGCGAGCAGTTCGATCAAGCGCGCGTCGAGCTCGTCGAGCTGTACATCCTGACCAGTGTTCATGGTGTCCGACGGTACCGAATGCACAACCTGACCAGGAATTACGTCAACTGTTGCCCAACTCACCGCGGTCCGTAGATCCTCGCCGGAAGAGCACATCCACGGCGGCCCCCGAGGCCGGCCGGTACGCGAGGGAGGCCACCATGACCCAGGCGATCGACCGACCCCAGTCGACCGAGGAGGTCGACGTCGACGCTCTCGTCGGCGCAGTCGACCACGACATCACCCGCGACCCGTTCCCGGTCAAGGGCATGGACCACGTCCACTTCCTGGTAGGGAACGCCAAGCAGGCCGCGCACTACTACTCCACCGCGTTCGGCATGACCTGCGTGGCGTACCGGGGGCCGGAGCAGGGCTACCGCGATCACGCGCAGTACGTGCTCACCAGCGGTTCGGCCCGCTTCGTGCTGACCGGCGCGGTCCGCCCGGACGCCGACGGCGCCGAGCACGTGGCGAAGCACAGCGACGGCGTCTCCGACATCGCGCTGGAGGTGCCGGACGTGGACGCCGCGTACGCGCACGCCGTGGCGCAGGGCGCGACCGGCCTGGTCGAGCCGCACGACGTCAGCGACGAGCACGGCACCGTGCGGATGGCGTCCATCGCCGCGTACGGCGACACCCGGCACAGCCTTGTCGACAGGTCCCGCTACACCGGCCCGTTCCTGCCCGGCTTCGTCGCTCGCGGCCCGATCGTGGACCGCCAGCCGATGATCGACGCCGGCCTCCAGCCGAAGCGGTTCTTCCAGGCCGTCGACCACGTGGTCGGCAACGTGGAGCTGGGCCGGATGGACGAGTGGGTCGAGTTCTACAAGCGCGTCATGGGCTTCTCGAACATGGCGGAGTTCATCGGCGACGACATCGCCACCGACTACTCGGCGCTGATGAGCAAGGTCGTCGCCAACGGCACCCGCAAGGTGAAGTTCCCGCTCAACGAGCCGGCCGTGGCCCGCAAGAAGTCGCAGATCGACGAGTACCTGGAGTTCTACCAGGGCCCCGGCGCCCAGCACATCGCCGTCGCCACGAACGACATCCTGGCCAGCGTGGACGCCATGCGCGCGGCGGGCGTCGAGTTCCTGGACACCCCGGACTCGTACTACGAGGACCCGGAGCTGCGCGCCCGCATCGGCAACGTCCGGGTGCCGATCGAGGAGCTTCAGTCCCGCAAGATCCTGGTCGACCGGGACGAGGACGGCTACCTGCTCCAGATCTTCACCAAGCCGGTGCAGGACCGCCCCACCGTCTTCTTCGAGCTGATCGAGCGGCACGGCTCGCTCGGCTTCGGCAAGGGCAACTTCAAGGCCCTGTTCGAGGCGATCGAGCGCGAGCAGGAGAAGCGCGGGAACCTGTAACACTGTCCGCGTGACCCAGCCTCCTCCGAACCCGACGCCGCCGCCCGCCGGTCCTCCACCCGCGGGCGGCGGCTTCGCGCCGCCCGGCGGACCGGCGGTGCCCGCGCAGCACGTTCCCCCGGGGTACGCCGGCCCGCCCGGCTACCCACCGCCCGGGTACCCCCCGCCCGGGTACGCCCCGGCGCCCCTCCCGCCTCCGGTGGCGCCGAACGGGCAGCCGCTGGCGAGCTTCGGTGACCGGCTGCTCGCCTACCTGATCGACACCGCAGTCGCCATGGCGGTGACGATGGCACTGTTCCTGCCGGTCTTCTTCCTCGTCTTCGTCCGGATGATCGACGAGATCGAGCAGGCCGGGCCGAACGGCCCCGACCCGGCCGAGCTCTGGACGGGCGTGCTCCTGCCGTTGTTCGCCGCCGAGCTCGGGGTCCTGCTGCTGATGCTCGCCTTCTACTGGGTCTACCACGTCGAGTACGCCCGCCGGACCGGGCAGACGCTGGGCAAGAAGGTGATGAAGCTGCGGATCGTGCCGCTGCAGCCGGACGCCGCGCTGAGCCGGGGGATGCTCGGCAAGCGCTGGGTCGTCGAGTTCGCCGGCGGGATGTTCGTGCCGTTCCTCAGCTACCTCGACGGTTTCTGGCAACTGTGGGACAAGCCCTGGCAGCAGTGCCTCCACGACAAGTTCGCCGGAACGGTCGTCGTTAAGGTTGGCCCGTGAGTTTGGAACCTGGCTGGTACGTCGACCCCGCCGACACAGAGACCCGCAGGTGGTGGGACGGCGAGGGCTGGATCGGCGCGCCGATCCCGGTCGACGTCACCCCGCCCGACGGCCCGCCGCCCCCCGAACCGGAGCCGGCGCCGGCCGCCGCGACGCCCGCCGCCGGCCAGCAGGCCACCGGCCCCGGCGGCCGCCCCGACGCGACGCCGACGTCCGGCACGCCCGGCGGCCCGGGCGGACCGAGCCCGTGGCCGGGTCAGCCGGGTCAGCCCGGCCAGGGCGGCCCGTGGCCGGGACAGCCGGGTCAGGTGAACCCGTGGCCGGGCCAGCCGGGCCCGCCCGGGCAGCCGGGACAGGCCGGGCAGCCGGGACAGGCCGGGCCGGGCATGCAGGGACCGCCGCCGGGCTGGCCGTACCCGCACTGGCCTGGCGCACAGCCGATCCCGCGCCCGCACGGGCTGCCGCTCGCGTCGTACGGCGCCCGGCTGGTCGCGCGCCTGATCGACTTCGGCGTGGTGTTCCTGCTCAACGCCGTGGTCAACGGCTGGTTCGTCTGGCGCTACATCGAGGCGGTGTCCCCGTACCTGCGTGAGTCGGTGCGCCGGGCGCTCAACGGTGACACGTCCACCGAGGGACTGCCCCAGATCGACGACCAGGCCGGCGGCCTCCAGATCGCCATTCTGGTGATCGCCACCGCGCTCTGGTACGCGTACGAGGTGCCGTCGATGGCGGCACGCGGCCAGACCTTCGGCAAGCGGCTGATGGGTATCCGCGCGCTGCCTGTCGAGGCGGACCAGCCGCTCGGCTTCGGCCGGGCCACCCGGCGCTGGAGCACGCTCGGCCTGCCGACGCTGCTCTGGTACTGCTGCGGGCTGGGCCTGGTGCTCCAGCTCATCGACGCGGTCTCACCCCTGTTCGACCATCCGCTGCGCCAGGCCCTGCACGACAAGCGGGCGCAGACGGTGGTGGTCCAGCTCCCCCGCAAACGTGACACCCGTACCACCCCGCCCGAGAGCGCCGACACCCCGGGAGACACCCCATGACCGAGACCGGACGCCAGCAGCCCGCGCTGCGGCTCACCCGCGCCGACCTGGACGCGCTGCCCAACTACGTGCCCGGCCGCAGCCCGGCCGACCTGGCCCGCGAGCTGGGGCTGGCCGAGGCGATCAAGCTGGCCAGCAACGAGGTGCCGTACGGCCCGTTGCCGGGCGTGGTGGAGGCGGTCGCGGAGGCGGTGGCCGGTTCGCACCGCTACCCGGACATGGGCGTGGTGGCGCTGCGTCAGGCGCTCGCCGAGCGGTACGGCGTGGACGCCGACCGGATCGCCACCGGCTGCGGTTCGGTGGCGCTGGCCGAGCACCTGGTGCGTGCCACCTGCCTGCCCGGTGACGAGCTGCTCTACTCGTGGCGCTCCTTCGAGGCGTACCCGATCATCGCGGCGACCAGCGGCGCGACGAGCGTGCGGGTGCCGAACGACGCCGGCCACGGCCACGACCTTTCCGCGATGGCGGCGGCGGTGACCGACCGGACCCGGATGGTCCTGGTCTGCAACCCGAACAACCCCACCGGTACGGCGGTGCGCCGGGCCGAGCTGGACCGCTTCCTCGACGCGATGCCGGACGACGTGCTCGTGGTGATCGACGAGGCGTACCGGGAGTTCGTCACCGACCCCGAGGTGCCGGACGGCCTGACCTACCTGGACCGGCCGAACGTGGCGGTGCTGCGCACGCTGTCCAAGGCGTGGGGCCTGGCCGGTCTGCGGATCGGCTGGCTGGTCGCGGCGCCGGAGGTGGCCGCCGCCGTGCGCAAGGTGGTCACCCCGTTCTCCACCAGCACGGCCGCCCAGGCCGGCGCGCTGGCCGCGCTGGCGCAGGCCGACGAGGTGGAGCGGCGCTGTGCGCTGGTCGTGGCCGAGCGGGACCGGGTCACCGAGGCGCTGCGCAAGTTCGTCCCGGACGTGCCGGACAGCCAGGCCAACTTCGTCTGGCTGCCGCTGGGCGAGCGGGCGGTGGAGTTCGGCCGGGCGTGCGAGGCGCGTGGCGTGATCGTCCGCCCGTTCCCCGGCGACGGTGTCCGGGTCACCATCGGCACCCCGGCCGAGAACGACGCGTTCCTGGCCGCCGCAGAGGCCGCGCTGGCCTGACCGGGCGCGCCCGGCGTCGGTCCGTCAACCCCCTACGGACCGGCGCCGGGCGTCTTCGTCCGACCGATCAGACAAGAGGACTATAGGTGCTTTTGTCCGATTTGAGGCTTGACCCGCCGAATCAGGTCACTGCCAGCAGCACCGGTTCGGCCATCAGGAAGTAGCCCTGGTCGTCGTCCTCCGGATCGGCGCTCTCCCGCAGCCGCTCCACCGCGACGTAGCCGTCCACCGCGTACGCCCGGCCCGGCCGCCAACCGATCCCGTCCCGGCCCAGGTCGAGCACGAAACTCGACCGGGTGGTCCCGGTGAGCGGGTCGACAGTCACCAGTTCCCGCCGGTCGGTCAGCAGGTGCACCCGCCCCGGCTCGGTCGCGAGCACCCGGGCCGGATGGATGTCCGCCCGGCGCCACAGCTCCTCGCCGGTCCGCGCCGAGCGCCCGACCACCACCGGGCCGGACGTGTCCACCGCCCGCTCGCCGTCCAGCACCGTGTCCGGGTGGTCCAGGCCCGGCGCGGCGGCCGGCTCACCCGGGTCGGTCACCAGCCAGCCCCGGCTGCCCGCGCCGTCCGGCCCGGCGGTACGCAGCCCTCGGCAACCGGAGTGCCCGTGCGGGCAGCCGACAGGCGTGACGACGAGTTGCTCCGGCGCGTCCGGCGGCCGCCAGCGGGTCCGCACCGTACCGGTCGCCGCGTCCCGCAGCTCGACCGCGGCCGGGCCGTCGCAGCTGTCCACCCCGACCAGTTCGCCGCTGGCGGTGGTGCCCACGTCGGACCGGCAACCCCTGCCCACGTCCGCGCGCCAGAGCCGGCGGCCGTCGGCCAGGTCGTAGCCGCCGAGCCCGCCCGGACCGGCCGCGAGCAGCACGGTCCGCCCGGCCGCAGTGCGCGCCACGTGCAGCCCGGCCGGATCCCAGACCGTGGCGGCGAAGGTGCGTCGCGGCTCCGGCACCGACCCCGGATGCGGGCCGTCGGCCTGCCAGGCCACCCGTCCGGTACGCGCATCGAGCGCCACCAGCTTCCCGTCGGACCAGCGGCTGACCACCGTGGTCCCCTCGGTGAGCACGCCGACCAGCGTCGCCGGCCAGCGGCGGAAGGACCAGAACGGGGTGACCCGGTGCCGCCCGGTGACCGGCTGGTCCGCGTACACCTGACGGGCGCCCGCGTAGACGCGGAGGCGGCCGTCCACGACGAGCGGCGCCACGGGCAGCCGCGCGAGCACCCCGGCGATCGGCGCGGGCGCCGCCGGGTACGGCTTCCGGGCCGGGGTGTCGACCTCGGCGGGCGCCAGCACCCGGACGACCACGGCGACCGACGCCGCGACGGCGAGCACCGCCACCAGCGCCACCACGGCCCGCCGCCTCGCGGCCTTCGCCATCCGTCACCTCCGCCCCGGCACCCTACCGGCCGTGTGCGGGCGGGGTGCGGGGAGCGGCCGGGTCGGCTCAGGCGGCCTCGGTGGATCGGTCGGAACCGGCGGCCAGCGCCAGGTCGGCCAGGTCACGCCGGAGCGCGCCCTCGACCGCGCGGGCGGCCAGGCCACCGAGGATCAGGGCCAGCACCCGGCCGTACGCCCGGGTCGGCACCGCCTCCTGCTCGACGGTGACCTCGGTGCAGCCGCGCCGCCGCCGCTCGACGGTGCGCAGCGTCCAGGTGATCCGGTAGTCGGCGCCGGCGCCGCGCGACCCGAGCACCAGGCGGCCGGGCGCGACCGCCTCGATCACCTCGAACTCCTCCGGCTCGGTGCCGCCGTCCGGCCGGACGCGGGTCTCCCGCCACACGGTGCCCGGTCCGAAGCCGCCGGTGCCGACGACCTCGACCGCATCCACCGCCGAGAGCCAGTCGGCGCGGGCCGGGAGGTCGGTGAGCAGTCGCCACAGGTCGGCGTCCTGCGCTTCGATGAATGCGGAAACCGTCACCGTCGACATGGCACCTCCCGTGTCGTACACGGTACGGGCCGTGACCGGAAACGGGGAGCCTCCCGGTGACATTTCCACCACCGGTGCCCCGGCCGGGGCACCGGTGTGGGCGCGAGCGGTCAGCCTCCGAACGTGCCGCCCCGCAGCGCGGTGACGAACGCGGCCCAGCCCGGCGGGCTCACCGCGAGCGCCGGACCGTCCGGGTCCTTCGAGTCGCGTACGCCCACCACGCCGTGCGCGGCGACCACGTTCGTCGCCACCTCGACGCAGAGACCCTGATCGTTCGAGCGGCTGCTGGTGCGCCAGACGGCACCGGTCAACTCGGTCATGCTCGATCCTTCCTGTTTCGGCTTCCGCTGGTACGCCCGGCCCGGCACCGCGGGCAGCTCTCGGGAGAAGCCACCGGCCGGGGCGTAGGTGATCCCAGCGATCAACGCCGAAGGAAACGGCCCCGGTCGCACATCGGGTGCGACCGGGGCCGGTTCGGAAGGTCGGATCTCAGCGGGCCGGGAGGATCGTCCCGGTGACCTCGCCCAAAGCGACAGTGGTGCCGTCCGGGCCGGGCGCGGTGGCGGTGATCGTCACCGTGTCGCCGTCCTCCAGGAACGTCCGCTCGCTGCCGTCGGCGAACTTGACCGGCTCGGACCCGCCCCAGGTCAGCTCCAGGAACGACCCGACCTGGCCGCGCTCCGGACCGGAGACGGTGCCGGAGGCGTAGAGATCGCCGGTACGCAGCGACGCGCCGTTGACGGTGAGGTGCGCGAGCTGCTGCGCCGGGGTCCAGTACATGCCGGCGAACGGCGGCTCGGCGACCCGCTCGCCGTTCCACTCGACCGACAGCGTCAGGTCCAGCCCGAGGTGCGGCGTGTCGCGCAGGTAGTCCTGCACCGGCGGATCCTGGTCGGGCGCGGGTACGAACGCGTCGGCCAGCGCCTCCAGCGGCGTCACCCACGCCGCGACGGAGGTGGCGAACGACTTGCCGAGGAACGGTCCGAGCGGCTGGTACTCCCACGCCTGGATGTCCCGCGCGGACCAGTCGTTGACGAGCACCACGCCGAAGACGTGGTCGGCGAAGTCGGCCACCGGCACCCGCTCGCCGAGCCGGCTCGGCACACCCACCACGAAGCCCACCTCGGCCTCGATGTCCAGCCGGACCGAGGCGCCGGTGGTCGGGCCCTGCGCGCTGGCCCGCTGACCGGTCGGGCGGATCACCGGGGTGCCGGAGACGACCACGGTGCCGGCCCGGCCGTGGTAGCCGATCGGCACGTGCTTCCAGTTCGGCAGCAGCGGCGGCTGCCCGGGCCGGAAGATCTGCCCGACGTTCGAGGCGTGGTGCTCCGAGGAGTAGAAGTCGACGTAGTCGGCCACCTCGAACGGCAGCGCCATCTCGACCTCGCGCAGCGGCACCAGCAGCGGCTCGACCGCCGCGCGGTGCTCCGGCTCGGTGAGCAGCTCGACGACCCGCTGCCGGACCGCCGTCCACTGCGGGCGGCCGAGCGCCATGAAGGCGTTGAGCGCCGGCTCACCCAGCGCACCGCCGGCCAGCACCAGACCGGCGGCCTCCGCGCCGGCCAGGTCCAGCGCGAAGTCACCGATGCGGACGCCGACGCGCGGCTCGCCCTCGCCGTGCCGGAACACGCCGTACGGCAGGTTCGTCACCCCGTACGGCGACCCTGCCACACCCGGAACCCAGGTCATGCCTCGTAGCCTCCGTTCACCAGCCCCAGCCGGATCAGATCGGTAAGTGGTTCGGAGATGCTGCACGAGCCGTACCCGACCCAGAGCGGGCGCTCGGCGTCGCGGTGCGCCCGGGCCGGCTCGACCACGCGTACCGGGTCGGTGGCGGCGAGCAGCTCGGCCGCGCCGTCCACCTCTGCGCCCCCGACGGCGGCGAGCGTCGCGCCGAGCACGTTGACGAAACCGTGGTGGGTGAAGCCGGTCTCCGGGTCGCGGTGCCGGATCGCGTGGTGCAGCCCGGCGGTGAGCTTGAACGGCAGCTTCCGGTCGCGGCAGGCGCAGATCACCGCGGCCAGCTCGGCCGGGGTGGGGAACAGCTCGGCGGCGAGCCCGCCGGTGCGGAACTTGGCGGCCACCGGCAGCCCGGCGGCGCGTGCCCCGGCGAGCGTGTCGAGCGCGCCCATCAGGCCGAAGGTCAGCGGGATCTCGGCGTACACGGCGGTGCCGTCGAGCCGGCCGGCGAGCGTCATCAGCTCGGCCAGCCCGGGTTGCGGGTCCTCGCCGCGCTTGGCGACCGGCGCCTCGATCTGCCGGGCGGTCACCCCGTCGGGCGCGAGCGCGTCCAGTGCCTGCGGGAGCTGATCCAGGCCGGTGTCGCCGATCAGCCCGATGACCAGGCCCTCGGCCGGGTCCACCAGGCCGCTCAGCGACCCGCGCTGGATCTCCGAGGCGGGCAGCAGCAGCGGGCCGACCATGTCCGCGTACCAGGCGGTGCGGTGGGTGCGGTGCGCGGTCACCGCGTCGGGCAGCGGGGCGTTGCCGGGCGGGAAGACCGCGGCGTCGTCCACCAGGCCGGAGAGGAGGCGGGGCACCTGCGTTGACACGAGACAAGAATGTACGGGACGCTACGAGGAACGGACAACAGCGTCCGATTATCGGACGCCACCGGCCGGAGAACGGGACATATCGGGAGGCGAGATGCCGTACTACCGCAGCGTCGGCGACGTGCCGCGCAAGCGCCACACCCAGTTCCGCCAGCCCGACGGCACGCTCTACGCGGAGGAACTGGTCGGCCAGGAGGGCTTCTCCTCCGACTCGTCGCTGCTCTACCACCGGCACGCGCCGACCGCGATCCTCGCCGCGCAGGAGTACGCCCCGCCCACAGTCACCCGCGTGCCGAACCTGCCGCTCAAGCCGCGCCACCTGCGCACGCACAAGCTCGACGGCACCGGCGCGGACCCGGTGCTCGGCCGGCAGTACCTGCTCGCCAACGACGACGTACGCATCGCGTACGTGCTCGCCGACCGGCCGTCGCCGCTGTTCCGCGACGCCACCGGCGACCACTGCCTCTACCTGGAGGCCGGGTCGATGCGTGTGGAGTCGCCGTTCGGCGTGCTCGACGCGGTCGCCGGCGACTACGTCGTCATCCCCACCTCGACCATCCACCGCCTGGTGCCCACCGGCGACGAACCGACCCGGCTGCTCGCCGTCGAGGCGTCCGGCCACATCGGGCCGCCCAAGCGCTACCTCTCCGTACGCGGGCAGTTCCTGGAGCACGCGCCCTACTGCGAGCGCGACGTCCGGGGACCGGACACCCCGCTGCTGGTCGACGGCGAGGAGGTGGAGGTGCTGGTCAGGCACAGGCGTGGGTGGACGAAGTACGTCTACGCCAACCACCCGTTCGACGTGGTCGGCTGGGACGGGCACATGTACCCGTGGGCGTTCTCCATCCACGACTTCGAGCCGATCACCGGGCGGATCCACCAGCCGCCGCCGGTGCACCAGACGTTCCAGGGCCCGAACTTCGTGATCTGCTCGTTCGTGCCGCGCAAGGTGGACTACCACCCGGCCGCCATCCCGGTGCCGTACAACCACCACAACGTCGACTCCGACGAGATGCTGTTCTACACCGGCGGCAACTACGAGGCCCGGCGCGGCTCCGGCATCGAGCAGGGCTCGATCTCGCTGCACCCGTCCGGCTTCACCCACGGCCCGCAGCCGGGCGCCGCCGAGCGGTCGATCGGTGCGGAGTTCTTCGACGAGCTGGCGGTCATGGTGGACACGTTCCGCCCGCTGGACCTCTGCGACGCCGCCGCCGGCTGCGAGGACGACGGCTACGCCTGGACCTGGGCGCGCAAGTCCTGACGTACGCGCGAAGGGGCCGCGCCCGGCACGGACGCGGCCCCTTCGCACACGGTCGTCAGAACGTGGACGCGTCGATGACGAAGCGGTAGCGCACGTCGGACGCGAGCACCCGCTCGTACGCATCGTTGATCTTGTCGGCTCCGATCACCTCGATCTCGGCGCCCAGCCCGTGCTCGGCGCAGAAGTCGAGCATCTCCTGGGTCTCGGCGATGCCGCCGATGCTCGACCCGGCGAACGACCGCCGGGCCGGGATCAGCGAGAACGCGTGCACCGACAGCGGCTTCTCCGGCGCGCCCACGTTGACCAGCGTCCCGTCCACCGCGAGCAGCCGCAGGTACGCGTCCATGTCGAGGGTCGCGCTCACCGTGTTGATGATCAGGTCGAACGAGCCGGCCAGTTCGGTGAACGTGTCCTCGTCGGCTGTCGCGTAGTAGTGGTCGGCGCCGAGCCGCAGCCCGTCCTCCCGCTTCTTCAGCGACTGGGACAGCACAGTCACCTCGGCGCACATCGCGTGGGCCAGCTTCACCGCCATGTGGCCGAGACCGCCCATGCCGATCACCGCCACCCGGCGGCCCGGCCCGGCGTTCCAGTGCCGCAGCGGCGAGTACGTGGTGATGCCGGCGCAGAGCAGCGGCGCGGCGGCGTCCAGCTCGATGCCGTCCGGGATGCGCAGCACGAAGTCCTCGGTGACCACGATGGCCTGCGAGTAGCCGCCCTGGGTCGGCTTGCCGTCCCGGCCCACCCCGCCGTACGTGCCGGTGCTGCCCTTCAGGCAGTACTGCTCCAGCCCCTTGCGGCAGTTGTCGCACTCCCGGCAGGAGTCGACCAGGCAGCCGACGCCGACCCGGTCGCCGACGGCGAACTTGGTGACCGCGGAGCCGACCTCCCGCACCACGCCCGCGATCTCGTGACCCACCACGATCGGGTAGCGGGTCGGGCCCCACTCGCTGCGCGCGGTGTGGATGTCGGAGTGGCAGATGCCGGAGAACTTGATGTCGATGAGAACGTCGTCCGGTCCGAGATCGCGCCGCTCGACGGTGGTCGGGGCGAGCGGTTCGGTCGCGGACGTCGCCGCGTAGGCGTTGACGGTGAGCACTGGTTCCCGCTTCCTTCAGCCGGTGTTTCCGGTCCTCCTACCCTCTCACCGGCGAGCGAACGCGGTGAATCCGGCCACCACGGACGCGGTGATCGCCCCGACCAGCGGCAACGGGCCGCCGACCAGCGCGTACACGAGCAGCAGCAGCACCGCGGCGGCGGCCGCGTAGACCGGCACGACCAGGCCGCGTGACATCGCTTCCCGCAGGCCGGGCCGCCACGTCGCCGGGCGACGCAGCAGCACCGCCGTCCCGGCCACCGCCAGCACCGCGAACAGCCGGGACGCGCCGGACGAGGCCGGGGCCAGCGCGGCGACCAGCACGCTCGCGAGCAGCGACCAGCCGGCCACCGACAGCAGGAGCCGCCGGATGCCGTCGTCCACGGTCCGCACCGGGTCGGGGCGCGCCACCGGCAGGTCCGCCAGCGCGGTCAGGTGTTCCAGCGTCTCGGCGTACCGGCGGCGTTCCAGCCGGGCCACGCCCACGTCCTGCCCCGCGTCGCCCAGCTCCGGGTCCAGCCGCAGCGCCTCCCGGTAGGCCCGCTCGGCCAGGTCGAACAGCTGCAAACGCACCGCGACGAGGCCGAGCACGAGATGCGCCTCCGGCTCCTCCGGGGCCAGCTCCACCCCGCGCCACGCCGCGTCCAGCGCCGCCTGCCCGTTGCGCGACGCCGAGAGGATGGCGGCGGCACTGCGCTGCGCGTACGCGTCGCCCGGCGCACGCGCCAGGATCTCGTCGGCGGCGGCCGCGGCGGGCTTCCAGTGTTCGAGGTCGAGGAGGGCGAACCCGCGCGCCACGAGCGCCGGTACCGCCTCGGGACCGGCGGTCGCCTTCTCGACGGCGGCCTCGGTGGCGGCGAGCGCCTCGGCCGGGCGGCCGGCGGCCAGGTGCATCCGGGCCAGCATGGTCAACGCTGGCACGTGCGCCGGCTCGGTCGCGATCAGCGCGGTGAGTTCGCCGATTCCCTCGTCGTAGCGTCCCAGCTCGGCGAGCAGGTGGGCGCGTTGCAGGTAACCGTCGGCGGCGGACTGGTCGGGGGCGGCGTCACTCGGCATCCCGGCGAGCGTATCCGCCCGGCCCCACCGCGCGCCGAGGGTGCCCGGCGTCAGGCACTCCGGCAGGACGCGCCCGCCCGGCCGCCGCACGTCCCCAGGCTGCACCACCGGCGCAGTCCGCTCTCGTCCAGGAACAGCCACCCGCACCGCCGGTCCGGGCAGACCCGCACCGTGAACCGGGCCGGATCGGCGAGCAGCTGCGCGCCGCTGAACGCGGCGGCGTGCACCGGCAGCCGCAGCCCGGCCGCCAGGTCCGGCCACCACCTGCCGCGTCCGTCCGCCTCGCGCCGGAAGACGAGCGTACGAGCGGCGGCCTCGGCGGCCCGCGCGACGGTCTCGAAGGCCGGGCCGTCGTCCGGGTCGACCAGGCCGGCGTAGAGCGCGGCGCGGAGCGTCCGGGCCTCGTCGAGCACCGCCTCCGCCGCTGCCGGGTCACGGCGCGCGAGGTGCAGCAGGCGGTTCGTCGAAACCTCGTCCACCAGCCCGACATGGCCGGCCCAGACGGCGAGGGTGCGGTAGCCGCGCAGCCACTCGGCGCCGGGCAACGGCGGCTCGTGCCCCCACCCGGCGAGCGTGTTGCAGAAGTCCAGGGCCGGGTGGCCGCCCACGCTCCACGGCAGGCTCTCGTCGCCGACCCGGATCTCGTGCATCGGCCGGGCGGCCCGGTCCAGCCGGTCGTCGCCCGCGAGCACCCGGCGCTGCACCTCCCGGAGCCGGGGCCCCGGCTCGACGCCGAAGTCGGCCGCGAGCAGGTCCCGGGTGGCGCGGTAGAGGCGCAGCGCGTCGGCCCGCCGGTCGCCCCGGTACAGGGCGGTCATCAGGACCGCCACGAGGTGTTCCCGCGTCGGGTGCTGGGCGGCCAGCGGCATCAGGTCGGCGATGGCCCCTGTGTGCCGGCCCAGCGCGAGCTGCGCCTCGGCCCGTAGTTCCACGGCGACGAGGCGAAGTTCCTCGACCGTGCCGTGCAGCCGGTCCCGCAGCTCGTCGTCCGCCGCGTCGTCGAGCAACGGCCCGCGCCACAGGGCGAGCGCCCGGTCGAGCGACCGCACCCGCTCGGCGGGATCGGCGGTCCGCCCGGCCGCCCGTACCAGGTCGGCGAACTCGTCGACGTCGACCCGGTGCCCGTCCTCCTCCACCACGTAGCCCTCACCCCGGGTACTGATCCGCACCCCGTACGGGTTGAGCGAGCCCCGCAGCCGCCCGATGTACGTCTGCACCGCGCTGCGGGCCGTGGGCGGCGGCCGGCCGTTCCAGAGCAGGTCGATGAGGCGGTCGGTCGGCACCACCCGGCCCACGTCGAGCAGCAGCACCCCGAGCAGGCAACGCTCCTGGCGCCGGCTGCCGACCTCGACCGGCCGGCCGTCGTGGCGGGCCTCGAACGGCCCGAGCAGGCGGAACTCCATACCGAACAGGACGACCCGGTACCGGCCCGGGGTTGTCGCCCGGCGGTGATCGCATGGTGAGGAACCCGGCCGGCCGGGTCCGCCCGCGCGACGCCCGCCGCTCGACGCGGTGAGCCGGTGGTGAGCGGGCCCGGCGATGCTCGCCGCCCGGACCAGCGAGGGATGGAGTGGAACATGCGGTTCAGGATGAGTATCGCGGTGGCGAGCGTCGCGGTGGCGGTGGTCGCGGCCCTACCGGGGTCGGCGTCCGCCGCGCCGGGGCGGCATCCCGCCCCGGGTGCCTGGGAGCCGGCGCCCCAGGCGCCGTTCGAGATGCCCGCCGGCGCGCGATGCGAGTTCGCGGTACGGGTCGAGCCGATCGTGGACGAGGTGCGGAAGCTGACGATCGAGACCTACCCGGACGGCGCGCCGAAGCGGGAGTTGTTCACCGGCGCTCTGCTCAACCGGGTGACGAACCTGGAGACCGGCGCCACCTCGACGGCGGACGCGAGCGGCACCGCCCTCGTCGCCTACCGCACCGACGGCTCGATGACCTGGTACGTGACCGGGCCGGTGCTGCTCGGCTTCCGGGAGAACGCCGGCACGCTGCCGAAGGGGCTGTGGATCGTCGACGGCCGGTTCCGGGTGGAGTTCTCCCCCACCTACGACAAGACCATCACGATGCTCCACGGCACCACCCACAACGTCTGCACCGACGTCGACTGATCGGGTGGACGCGGTGACCGGCGTCCCCGGTCACCGCGTCAGCCGGCCGGAGCCTCGTAGACCAGGGCCACCGCGATCCCGGCCAGCCCCTCCCCGCGCCCGGTGAAGCCCAGCCCGTCGGTGGTGGCCGCGGAGACGGTCACCGGCGCGCCCACCGCCTCGGAGAGCACCCGCTGCGCCTCCTCCCGGCGCGGCCCGATCTTGGGACGGTTGCCGACGACCTGCACCGACACGTTGCCGATCTGGAAGCCCGCCGTCCGTACCCGGCGCGCGCTCTCGGTCAGCAGCGCCACCCCGGACGCGCCGGCCCATTCCGGCTGGTCCACGCCGAAGTTCGCGCCCAGGTCACCGAGCCCGGCGGCGGAGAGCAGGGCGTTGCAGGCGGCGTGCGCCGCCACGTCGGCGTCGGAGTGCCCGGCCAGGCCGTCCTGGTCCGGCCAGTGCAGACCCGCGACCCAGCAGGGCCGCCCGGCCGCGAACGCGTGCACGTCGGTGCCGACAGCCACCCGAGGAACGATCATGACCAGAGGGTACGCGTCGCGCCTTGACCGCGGCCCGGGCTGTGGTTGGCTTCGGTTGCCGTACGCCCCGGTGTCGCCTCTGCCTCGTGCAAGCGCCTGGGGCTCCTTCTTACGGTCGGCGCGGCAGAAGATCGCACGTCTCCAGCTGGCTACCGCCGTGGCCATGAAGCAAGCCTGTGGGCTGTACGAGTGGAGCGTCGCTCTGCCCGACGCCGCCCAGCTCTCGAACACGGACGCGCCCCAGCGCACCGGTCAACCATCGACCGAAAAGTGGGATCCACATTCCAGAACCCGGGATACGAGTAAATCTTGGTAGGAAACGGCCCCTATGGGGGCCAGTTCGTACCAAGATCTCGAAGCCGCGAACGGGACCGCGGGCGGGCGGCGTCAGGCGCCTGTGGTCAGGAGGTGTTCGGCCAGGGCCATGTCGAACGGGCGGGTGATCTTCAGGGCCAGCTCGGAGCCGGGCACGCAGGTCACCGGGATCCCCTGCTTCTCGACCAGGCCGGCGTCGTCGGTCAGCGCGTCACCCGGCGACCGGTGGGCCGCGGTCAGCACCGACCGGCGGAAGCCCTGCGGCGTCTGCACCGCCCGCAACGCGGACCTGTCGACGGTCCCGAGCACCCGCTCGGTCGCGTCGACCTCCTTGATCGTGTCGACCACCGGCAGTACCGGGATCACCGCGTCGTGCCCGTCGCGGACCGCCGCGGCCACCGACTCGACCAGGTGGGGCGGGGTGAGTGCACGGGCCGCGTCGTGCACGAGGACGATCTCCGGACCGGCGGGAACCGCGGCGAGGGCCGCCGCCACCGACTCCTGGCGTTCGGCGCCACCGGGCACCACAGTCACCGGGGCCACGGGGGCGAGCATCGCGCGTACCGCCTCGACCTCGGTCGCCGGTGCGGCCACCACGATCGTGTGCACGGAGGGTGCGGCGGCGATCCGGCGGACCGCGTGCACCAGCAGCGGCTCACCGGCGAGCAGCCGGAGTGCCTTCGGGGCGCCGGGTCCGAGGCGTACCCCGGCACCTGCCGCAGGAACGAGGACCGCGACGTCACCGCGCGGATTGAGCTGCGCGGTCACGTCGCGGTCCTCGGATTCGTTCGCTGCGGGGTGGGTAGAGGCAGAGGCGTGGATCAGGCCTCGGTCAGCACCTTGTCGAGCAGCGTCTCGGCCTCGTCCTTGGTGCTCTTCTCCGCCAGCGCGACCTCGCCGACGAGGATGTCACGAGCCTTGGCGAGCATCCGCTTCTCGCCCGCCGACAGGCCCCGCTCCCGCTCCCGGCGCCACAGGTCGCGGACGACCTCGGCCACCTTCAGCGGGTTTCCGGAGGCCAGCTTCTCCAGATTCGCCTTGTAACGCCGCGACCAGTTGGTCGGCTCCTCGGTGTGCGGTGCACGGAGCACGTCGAAGACCTTGCCCAGGCCCTCTTCGCCGACCACCTCGCGCACACCCACGATCTCGGCGTTCTCGGCGGGCACCCGGACCGTCAGGTCACCCTGTGCGACCCTCAGGACGAGGTATTCCCTGGGCTCGCCCTTGATGACCCGAGTCTCGATTGCCTCGATGAGTGCGGCCCCGTGGTGGGGGTAAACAACGGTCTCGCCGACACTGAAAACCATAGGTTCGAAACCCCTTTCGCTGTGTCTAGGGTAACACGCTCAGGCACCGATGTCTCACCGCTGTCCTGATCGTTGGCGCAGCTCAGGGGCCCTGTGAGAGGTATTTCTTCAGCTTGACAGGCGGTCAAACCGATGCTTTCGACACGCTCCGTGAGGAACACGTGACAACCCGGTAAGGGGTGACGGGAGCGTCCAGATCTAGGGCAATGCGCTCCTTCCATGGTAGCTCCGCAACTCCGTCCGCGCCCAGGTGTGGCGTTACGGCGGTCGGTGCGGGACGCTGGTGAGGGACGTGACGTCCGCTCACCGAGACGTTCCTGGGGGTCCGATGGGCGTGCCTGACGCTGACGGCCAGGGGCCGCCGGACGGGCTGCCCGGCCTGCCTCCGGAGTGGGGCCGGGTGGTCGTCCCGGACGACGCCTCGGCGCTCGCCGACGAGGCCCGGCAGGTCCGCCGGGAGCTGCGCCGCGCGCGGCAGGGCTCCGGCCGGCGTACCGTTCCGGCCCGCCTCGGGCTGCCGGTGCTGATCCTGCTCGTGTCGGTGCTCGTCACACTCGCCGGGCTGGCCGCCGTCACCTGGCCGCGTACCACCACGCGGTCCGGCGCGCCGACGGTGCTCCCCCGCTCCACCACCGCGCCGCAACCGGTCGGCCCACTGCCCGCGCTGGACCTGGTCGGCGCCGACGACACACCGGTACCGCTGCGCAGCCTGCTGCCCGCCATGATCATCCTGGTCGACGCCTGCGCCTGCGCCGAGCAGGTCGGCACCGCGGCGCGCGCCGCGCCGCCCGGCGTCACGGTGGTCACCGTGACCGAGGGCCGCAGCGCCGGACCCGCGAGCGTCCCCGGGGTACGCCCGCTCGGCGACCCGGCCGGCGGCCTGCGCTCCTACCTGCACCTGTCCGCTCATCCCGGCACCGCCGCCGCGCTGCTCGTGGACCGGCAGGGCTCGCTGGTCCGGGTGGTGCCGGAGCTGGGCCCGCTGTCGGACTACGGCGCCGACCTGGCCCGGCTGGGCGGCTGAGGGCCGGCGCGACGGCGGTCAGTAGAGCGCTTCGAGCCGGGCGTCCAGTTCGGCCCGGCCGCGTACGCCGGTGAACCGCACCAGCACCGGCGCGCCGGTGCCGCCCAGCAAGGGCAGCTCCAGCCGCCCGCCGCACCGGAGGAACCGACGCGCGTCACCGGACCCGGTACCGGAGAGCTGCACGGCGACCGCCCCGTCCCCGGAGCAGCTCACCGTCAGCCGGTAGTCGTCGCCCCGCGAGGGGTTCACCTGCCGCACGACGGGGGGCCCGTCCGGCGTCAGGCCGGACGTCTCCCGCCACACCACGTGCGACACCTGGAGCACATGCGAGGTGCCGTCCTCCTCGACCCGGAGCACCACCGACCGGTCCGGTGCCGTGGCCGGCCCACGGAGTGCCCTGGGCGTCGGGTCGCGCCCCGGTCGTGCCGGCCAGGCGTCACCTGTCGACGGGTCGACCCGCCAGGTGCGGGCGGTGGGTTCGGCGCTCGCGGGCGGCGCCGGCACGGCAGTGGCCGCACCCGGCTCCGGTGCCGCCGCCCGCCACCAGGCCGCGCCGGCCGCCAGTGCCAGAACGGTCAGGACGGTCAGCGGTACCCGCCCGTCCCGCTCGTCGGAGGCCATGACGGCAGCGTATCCGCGCGGCCCGGGCGGGGCGAGCCGTCAGCCCACCCGTTCCAGCAGCACCGCGTAGAGCGTCAGGCCCGGTCCGAACGCGAGCATCACCACCCAGCGCGGCGGCGACGGCTCCGTACGCCACAGCCGGTCCAGGATCAGCAGCACGGTCGGGGACGAGCAGTTGCCGTGCTCGGCGAGCGTCCCCCGGGACGCGGCGAGCCCGTCCGGCGGCAGGGCCAGCTCACGCTCCACCACGTTGAGGATCCGCGGCCCGCCCGGGTGCACCGCCCAGCCGTCCACGTCGGAGCGCTCGCACCCGTGCCGCGCCAGCAGGTCGTCGACCAGGTTTTGCACGTGCCGGGACAGGACCTGCGGCACCTTCGGCGACAGCCCCATCCGGAAACCGGTGTCGGTGACGTCCCAGGTCATGTGGTCGGCGGTGGAGGTGTCGGTGACCGAGGTGACCTCGCGCAGCGCGTACCCCCGGCCGCCGGGGACGACCACGGCGGCGACCGCGGCGTCCGAGAACAGCGCGTGGGAGACGATCTGCTGGGTGTCCACCCGGGCACCCGGCGGCTGGATGTGCAGGCTGGTCAGCTCCGCACAGAGCAGCAGCGCGGGCCGCCCGCGGGCGGTGACGAAGTCGCTCGCCGCGCCCAGCCCGGGCAGGGCCGCGTAGCAGCCCATGTGCCCGACGAACATGCGCTGGGTGCTCGGGGACATGCCCAGGTCCCGGGCGAGCAGGATGTCCAGCCCCGGGGTGGCGTACCCGGTGCAGGAGCAGACGATGAACAGCCCGATGTCGGAGGCGTCCAGGCCGGCGGCGGTGAGTGCCCGGCTGACCGCCTCCTTGCCCAGCGGCAGCGCCTCGACCTGGTAGCGGCGCATCCGGCGCTCGGTCGGCCACTCCGAGACGTCCTCCAGCAGCGGGTTGACCGCCGCCTGCCGCCGGGTGACGCCCGAGTTCGCGAAGATCCGCTCGGCCAGCGCCCTGGTGTTCCCCTGGAAGTGCTTCGCGAAGAAGCCCGTCCACAGTTCGTCCTGCATCGCGGCCGGCGGTTGCGCCGTACCCAGACCCGCTATCACCGGCATGCCCACGTCCCCCACCCCTCCCTCATCTCTCGCACCAACCCTGGTCACCCGGCAGCCTTTCGTTCGCGACTGCGGGGCTCGCAAAACCGGCTCGCTCCTCGCGCTTCACCAACGAGGGAGCGCGCTGTCCCGGTCCGGGTCGCCGCCCAGCGCGGCGATGCCGAGCCAGTCGGCGCACACGTCGGACGTGGCCGGATGCAGCGAGCCGCAGCGGGCGTCCCGGTAGAGCCGCTCCAGCGGATGCCCGCGCCGGGTCGCCGACGTACCAGCCGCCTCCAGCATGGAGGCCGCGACCTCGGCGGCGGTGGTGCCGGCGAGCAGCTTGGCCCGCCACACCCAGCGGTTCGTCTCGGCGTCGCCGGGCGCCTCGTCGACCCGGCGGGCCGCCTCGGCGACCACCAGTTCGGCGGCGGCGGTGGCCGCGTCGGCCCGGCCCAGGCGGGCCCGCACCGCGGGCAGCCCGGCGAGGTTGCGGGCGTTGAGGTGCTCGGCCGCCGCGTCGACGGCGGCCCGGGCCACGCCGACGTAGACCGCCGCGTAGCTCGCCACCAGCCAGTGCGGCATGAGCTGGGCGACGACCAGGGCCAGCCCTTCGACGCCGCCGAGCAGCCGGTCGGCCGGGACCGTCACGTCCAGGTGCACGTCGTGCGAGGAGGTGGCCCGCATGCCGAGCGAGTCCCAGGTGGGCTCGACGGTGATCCCGTCCCCGGCCGGGATCAGGAACTGCGACACCACGGACTGGTCGGCGGCGCTGCGGGCGGCCACCAGGTAGCCGTCCGGGTGCCCGGCGCCGGAACAGAACGTCTTGCTGCCCTTGATGTGCCAGCCGCCGCCGACCGGCTCGTAGACGGTGCTGAGCTGCGACAACCGGGCGCCGGCGCCGCGTTCGCTCATCGCCACCGCGTACCAGGCGCCGTCCGCCGCCGCGCGCAGCAGCCGGTCCCGCGCCGCCAGGGCCTCGTCCGGTACGCCGAGCGCCTCGGCCAGTTCCTCGGTGACCGCGCCCAGCGCCCCGGTGACCGAGGCGTGCATGTTGAACACCAGCGCTGTGGCGCCGTTGCCCCGGGCCAGTTCGGTGGCGACGGCGGCGTACTCGGCGAAGCTCGCGCCCGTACCGCCCAACTCGGGGGGCACCATCAGGCCGAACAGCCCTGCTTCCCGCAGGTCCGCGAAGTCGTCCACGGGGAACGAGCCGTCGCGGTCGTGCTCGGCCGCGCGGGCGGCCAGTCGCGGCGCCAACCGGCGGGCCGCCTCCAGCGCGTGCACAGTCATGTCGCCCCCTTCTCGGCGTCCTTTACCCCGGGCGGCCCCGGCTACCCGCCCCGGCGCCCCCAGCCCTGGTACAGCACCGCTGTCGACCGGGTCGGCACGATGCGCGGTTCGGTCCTGCCCGGACGGTCGGCGCCGCCGCGCATACGGCGCAGCAGCCAGGCAAGCGTGCCGCCCAACTGCGGGCGGACCCCGCGCACCGTCAGCGACACGCCGTGCCGGGCGCACTCGGCGACCAGTGCGCGGGCGTCGACGAACAACCGCGGATCGTGGATGCCGCGCGGCACCGTGGGCAGCCGTTCGCCCAGTTCCACGGCGACGAGCCGCGCCAGCAACGTGTCGTTGAGCGTGTCCAGCACCAGCAGGCCACCCGGGCGCAGCAGCCGGCACGCCTCGGCTACCGCCCGCCGCCAGTCCGGTACGTGTTCCAGCAGCTCACCGGCGGAGACCACCGCCGCGCAGCCGTCGGCCAGCGGCACCGCCGTGGCGTCGGCCCGGACCACCGTCACGCCGTGCGCGGCGGCCTGGTCGAGCGCGGAGCGGGTCAGGTCCACCCCGACGTGGTGGTAGCCCTTGCCGGCCAGGTGCGGCGCCAGCAGCCCGGCGCCGCAGCCCAGGTCGACGAGCAGATCGTCCGGCGTGGACGCCGCCGGTACCAGCGCCGCCCGGGCCCGGGCCAGCCAGTGCAGCATCGCGAACGCGCCGTCCGGCCGCCACCACTCGCCGGCCAGGTCGTCGTACTGCCGGGGGTCGTTCGGCGGCAGCACCCGGTACGGAGTGGACACCGGCGACGCGTCGGGCATGCGTCGAGCGTGGCACGACTGCCCGGTAACGACCAGACTTCTCTTATGTCGACGCGGGTGTTAGGGCTGGTCAGGGCGAGCCATCCGGAGCCCGCGGCGGCGGTCACAGTGGTCGCCGCGCTGCTCGCCGCCGGTGCCGGGCACTCCGCGGCGGGTGTCGCCGCGGTGGCGTTGACGGTGCTGGCCAGCCAGCTCGCCGTCGGGTGGAGCAACGATCTCATCGACGCCGACCGGGACGCCGCGGTGGGGCGTACCGACAAACCGGTGACCACCGGCGAGGTCGCCCGGCCGGCGCTGGCCGCGGCCACCGCGGTGGCCGCCGTCGCCGTGCCGGTGCTCGCGCTGGCCGGCGGCCCGGCCGCGGCGGCCTGCGCCACGCTGGGCCTGGTCTCCGCGCTGCTCTACAACCGGCCGCTGAAGTCGACGCCGGTGTCGGTGCTGCCCTACGCGGTCTCGTTCGGCGCGCTGCCCGCGTTCGTGGTGCTGGCGCTGCCCGGCTCGCCGATGCCCCCGACGTGGCTGGTGGCCGCCGCCGCGCTGCTCGGCGCCGGCGCGCACTTCGCGAACGTGCTGCCGGACCTGGCCGACGACGCCCGGACCGGGGTGCACGGCCTGCCGCACCGGCTCGGGCCGGTGGGCAGCCGGCTGGCCGCCGCCGGGCTGCTGCTCGCGGCCACCGTCGCGCTGGTCTTCGGCCCGCCCGGGCCGCCGTCGTGGGCCGGCCTGTCGGCGGTCGCCGCCGCCGTGGCCGTGCCGGCGGTCGGCTGGTACGCGGGACGCGCGGCCGCCGGCCGCTCGGCGACCGCCTTCCGGGCGGTGCTGGTGGTGGCGCTCATCGATGTGGTGCTGCTGGTGACGAGCGGCCGGGTGGTCTGAGCGGTCCCTCCCGAGGTGGTATTGCCGGGTCCGCGTGCGGGCCTCGATCAGCTCCAACTACCCTGGAGCGCGGTCTGCGCGGGTATGGCCACCCCGTGCCCGGTGGTCGACCGGGCGGGGATCGTGACGAGGAGGACCGACGTGACGCGCTCGATCAGGGGTTCCCGGGGGCCGGCCCTGCTGCTGGCCGGCACGGCGGCGGCGGCGAGCCTGCTGCTGTCCGGGTGCGGCGCCGGGCAGATTTCCGAGACCGCCAACAAGATCCCGTCGGTACAGGGCGTCAACGTCCAGACCTCCGACAACCTCTTCAAGGTGCGCGGGCTCTACGTGCAGTTCCCGGGCCCGAAGGGCTACGAGGCCGGGTCGAACGCGCCGGTCAACGTGGTGATCTACAACGACAGCGAGAAGCCGGTGACCGTGACGGTCACGACCGACAGCGCGCGGGAGATCGTGCTCACCGGTTCCGGCGCGGGCGAGAGCGGCGCGGCCACCCCGACGGGTTCGCCCACCGAGCAGGTCACCACCTCGCCGACCGCGTCCGACCCGAGCGCGTCGCCGAGCCAGTCGCTGGAGGTGACCGGGTCGCCGTCGGCCAGCCCGTCGCCGAGCGAGAGCGAGTCCGCGCCCGCCGGTCAGCCGGCCCGGATCGAGATCCCGGCGCTCAGCTACGCCCAGCTCAACGCCGGCAACCCGCGGTTCCTCCAGCTCGTCGGCCTGAACGAGAAGCTGCTCGTCGGCCAGCAGGTCAACCTGACCTTCGACTTCGGCGACGGCAGGGTCGTCAAGACCCCGGCGCCGATCGGCATCCCGCTGACCGCGGAGGCCACGCCGTCGAAGATCGTGAACCCGCGTGAGCACGCCGGTGAGGACGGCGGCGCCGAGGGCGGCCACTGACCTCTCCCTCCTTCCGTCGGCACCGCCGCCGTGGCCAGCGCCACGCCGGCGGTGTCGCCGTTTCGGGTGGGCTTTCGTCGTACGGGCCGGTTAGCGTCCGGTGGTGACCTCGCCCCGATCGACCCCCTCCCGTGCCGGCGCCGGCCGCGGTCGCGCCGCGACCCGCGAACCCCGACCGGCCTACGAGTGCGACGCCTGCGGCCACCAGCCCCCGAAGTGGGTGGGCCGGTGCCCCGAGTGCGGCGAATGGGGCTCGGTGGTCGAGTGCACCGTCACCGGCCCGATGGTCTCCGGCCGGGTGGTCAGCTCGCGGATGCCGGCCGAGCCAGCCCGGCCGATCGCCACGATCAGCGCCGCGCCCGCCCGTGCGCGTCCCACCGGCGTGAGCGAGCTCGACCGGGTGCTCGGCGGCGGGCTGGTCCCCGGCGCGGTGGTGCTGCTCGCCGGTGAGCCCGGCGTGGGCAAGTCGACGCTGCTGCTCGACGTGGCCCAGCAGTGGGCGGCCGGGGCCGGCAGCCCTTCGCTGGTGGTCAGCGGCGAGGAGTCGGTCAGCCAGGTGCGGCTGCGCGCCGAGCGGATGGGCGCCCTGCACGACCAGCTCTACCTGGCCGCCGAGAGCGATCTGTCGGCGGTGCTCGGCCACCTCGACGCGGTCAAGCCGGGCCTGCTGGTGCTCGACTCGGTGCAGACCATCTCGACCACCGGCACCGAGGGCGTGCCCGGCGGCGTCACCCAGGTCCGCGCGGTCACCGCCGCCCTCGTCGCGGTCGCCAAGGAGCGCGGCATCGCCACCGTGCTGGTCGGGCACGTCACCAAGGACGGCCAGGTGGCCGGCCCCCGGGTGCTGGAGCACCTGGTCGACGTGGTGCTGCACTTCGAGGGCGACAAGCACTCCTCGCTGCGCATGGTGCGCGGCGTGAAGAACCGCTTCGGCGCGGCCGACGAGGTGGGCTGCTTCGAGATGCACGAGGGCGGCATCAGCAGCCTGGCCGACCCGTCCGGCCTGTTCCTGACCCGCTACTCCGAACCGGTGCCGGGCACCTGCGTGACGGTGGCGATGGAGGGGCGCCGGGCGCTGGTGACCGAGGTGCAGGCACTGATCGGCGCCACCGTCGCCGGCTCGCCGCGGCGTACCGTCTCCGGCCTCGACAGCGCCCGGCTCGCGATGGTCCTCGCGGTGCTCCAGCGCCGCACCGAGCGGCTCACGCTGCACGACCGGGAGGTCTTCGCCGCCACCGTCGGCGGCATCCGGGTGGTGGAGCCGGCAGCCGACCTGGCGGTGGCGCTCGCTGTCGCCTCCGGCGGGCTCAACCTGGCGCTCAACCCGCACCTGGTGGCGATCGGCGAGGTGGGCCTGACCGGTGAGGTCCGCCGGGTCGGCGCGGTACCCCGCCGGCTGGCCGAGGCCGCCCGGCTCGGCTTCCGGCTGGCCCTCGTACCGCCCGGGTGCGGGCCGGAGAGCAGCGGTGCCGGGCCGGAGAACATGCGCGTGATCGAGGTCACCGACGTGCGGGCCGCCCTCCAGGCGGCCGCACGCGCGTCGGCGGAGTGACACGGTGGGCGTTTCCGGGCAGGCCACGCAGGCCGCACCGACCCGCCCGAGCCGGGCATCGTGACACATCACAGTAACCACGAGAGCACCCACCGCATGGCAGTCCGTAGACTGTGCCCGTGCCGATCGACCGCGATGCCACCAAGCCCGCAACGGCGACGCCGCACGCCCGTACCGGCGCCGTGACCGGCAACCCCGCTCGTGCCATCAGCGTGAGCGTCAACGGAAGCGTCGGCACCGGGGCCGGCGCCGATCCGCTGCGCGCCAACCTCGCCCTGATGGCTCCGGGCACCGCCCTGCGGGACGGCCTGGAACGGATCCTGCGCGGCCGCACCGGCGCGCTGATCGTGCTCGGCTACGACAAGGTGGTCGAGCAGATCTGCACCGGCGGCTTCCCGATGGACGTGGAGTTCTCTGCCACCCGGGTCCGGGAGCTGTGCAAGATGGATGGCGCTGTGGTGCTGTCCAGCGACGGCACCCGGATCGTGCAGGCCGGCGCACACCTGATGCCCGACCCGTCCATCCCCACCGAGGAGTCCGGCACCCGGCACCGCACCGCCGAGCGGGTGGCCCGGCAGACCGGCTATCCGGTCATCTCGGTCAGCCAGTCGATGCGGATCATCAGCCTCTACGTCAACGGCCAGCGGCACGTGCTGGACGACTCGGCGGCCATCCTGTCCCGCGCCAACCAGGCGCTCGCCACGCTGGAGCGCTACAAGCTGCGGCTGGACGAGGTCTCCGGCACGCTCTCCGCGCTGGAGATCGAGGATCTGGTCACCGTCCGCGACGCGGTGGCTGTGGTGCAGCGGCTGGAGATGGTCCGGCGGATCGCCGACGAGATCGCCGGCTACGTGGTGGAGCTGGGCACCGACGGCCGTCTGCTGGCCCTTCAGCTCGACGAGCTGATGGCCGGCGTGGACGCCGACCGCACCCTCGTCATCCGCGACTACCTGCCGACCGGCCGCAAGTCGCGCACGCTCGACGAGGCGCTCGTCGAACTCGACCTGCTCAGCGCCACCGAGCTCATCGACCTCGTGGCGGTGGCGAAGGCGATCGGCTACCCGTCCGCCTCCGACGCGCTCGACGCCGCGGTCAGCCCGCGCGGGTTCCGCCTGCTGGCGAAGGTGCCCCGGCTGCCGGTCGCCGTGGTCGACCGGCTGGTGGTGCACTTCGGCAGCCTCCAGCGGCTGCTCGGCGCGACAGTGGAAGACCTCCAGGCGGTCGAGGGCGTGGGCGACGCCCGCGCCCGCGGCGTCCGCGAGGGCCTGTCCCGGCTCGCCGAGGCCAGCATCCTCGAACGGTACGTCTGACCGACCGCTCAGCCGGTGACGGTCAGCTTCACCGGCTCGCTGATCTTGGTGCCGACCCGGGCGAAGACCTGGTACGCGCCGATCGCGGCGAACTCACCGCTCGCCAGCCCGTTCGCGCACTTGTTGTCCAGCCGGCCGTTCCAGCCCAGCTCGTAGGAGCGCTCGAAGTTCGGCGTGAACGACTGAACGTCCGAGCCCTTGCCGGTGCCGCAGGTGTCCGACGACCAGATCTTCTCCGCGCCCGACTTGACGTACAGCTCCTGGAGGTCGGCGCCGACGTCCCGGCTGCACGTACGGTTCGACACGTTCTTGACCTTGAGGCGCAGCGTGACCACAGTGCCCCGCTGGGCGGTGGCAGGAACCGCCACCGGGGTCACCAGCAGCTCGGAGTCGGTGCAGGTGCCGTCGTCGGAGACCGGCTGACCGGTCGCGCCGTCGTTGCCGGTGCCGCCCCCGTCGTTCCCGCCCCCGCCGGTGTTCCCGCCGCCGTCGCCGGTACCGCCGGGTCCGGTGCCGCCGTTGTTCGCGCCACCGCCACCGGCGTCACCCGCCGTCGGTGACGGACTGCCCGACTGCGGGGTGAGCACCGAGCCGGACGGGTCGGGCTGAGCGCCGGCGGAGCCGCTCGGCGACGGGTCGGTGCCCGGCGCGCCGGTGTTGCGGTCCGTACCGGTGCAGGAATACAACAGGACAATCAGGAAGAGCAGCCCCGCTCCGAGCACGACGGCACGACGCCGCCAGTACACGGCAGGGGGCAGGGGGCCGACCGTCAGACGCATGATGCGCCTACCGTAGCCGCGCGGCGCACGGCTCGCCGGTCCGACGCGCCGAGGACCCGCCGCCGTACGGCCACGCTCGTCCACAACGGATTCCGACGGCCACCGTCAGAGGTAGACCTTGCGCTGGTAGATCGCGTGCGCGCCGGCCACCCGGTCGAGGAAGAGCAGCCCGGCGCAGTGGTCGATCTCGTGCTGGAGCGCCCGCGCCTCGAAGCCGTCGGTCACCAGCCGGACCGGCTCGCCGCTGCCGGGAAGCGCGCCCTCGACCACCAGCCGGCTGGCCCGCTTCACGTCGCCGGTCAGGTCCGGCACCGACATGCAGCCCTCCCGGCCGGCCTTCCACCGGGACGCCTCGACCACGCGGGCGTTGCAGAGCACGAACGTGCCGTGCACGGTGACCGCCTTCGGATGCCCCGTCACGTCCACCGCGAACACCTGCGCGCTCACCCCGACCTGCGGCGCAGCCAGGCCCACGCAACCGGGCGAGACGCGCATCGTGGCCACCAGGTCGGCGGCGAGCCGCACCACCTCGGCAGACGTCGGGTCGACCTCCGGACCAGGTTGGCTCAGCACCGGCTCCGGGGCGGTGACCACCGGGCGTACCGCACCGGGGACGCCGAGCTTCTCCGGGGTCCAGCCGCCCAGGCCCGCGTACTCCGGCCCGGTCACAGCAGATCCGTGTCCGCCGGGCGGAGGCTGACCCCCACACCCAGCTCCGCGGCGACGCGGGTGAGCCGGCCGGCCACCTCGTCCGACACGCCCGGCGGCAACTCGACCTCGGCGACCACCACGTACAGCGAACCGGTCAGCCGGGTGCTCAGGTCGGTCACGTTCCCGCCCGCGTCGGTCAGCACCCGGGTCATGGCCGCGACGATGCCCATCCGGTCGGCGCCGTGCACCGCGAGCACGTACGGCTCCCCGGTGGGCTCGCTGCCGCCGTCGGGCGTGACCGCGCGTACGGTCGCCAGCAGGTGCCCGTCGGCAGCGAGCGGGGCCAGCTCGGCCTCGACGTCGGCGGCGGCCGGGCCCACGCAGATCAGGGTCATCGCGAAGTGTCCACGCAGCCGGGTCATCGTGGAGTCGGTGAGGTTCGCGCCGAGGCGGGCGAGGACCTCCGCGACGTCGGCCACGATGCCCGGCCGGTCCCGGCCGATGACGGTGATCGCGAGCTCGTTCATTCGGACATTCTGCCCCGTCGTCCATGATCGATCGCGACCGGCCACCCGGCCCGCCCAACCTGCGGGAAAGACAGCCGTGACATGATCGGCGGCGCGATGTCCGATCCCACATTCGCCACCCAGGTCAGCCGGTGGTACGAGCGCAACGCCCGCGACCTGCCCTGGCGCAAGCCCGGCATCGGTGCCTGGGCGATCCTGGTCAGCGAGGTCATGCTCCAGCAGACCCCTGTGGTCCGGGTGGTGCCCGCCTGGGAGGCGTGGCTGGCCCGCTGGCCCGAACCACGCGCGCTCGCCGAGGACACCCCGGCCGAGGCGATCCGGATGTGGGGACGGCTCGGCTACCCCCGCCGGGCGGTACGCCTGCGCGAGTGCGCGGTGGCGATCGTGGAACGCCACGGCGGCGTGGTGCCCGACCGGCTCGACCAGTTGCTGGCGCTACCCGGCGTCGGCACGTACACGGCCCGCGCGGTCGCCGCGTTCGCGTACGGGCAGCGGCACCCGGTGGTCGACACCAACGTCCGGCGCGTGGTGTGCCGGGCGATCGCCGGTGAACCCGACGCCGGCCCCACCACCCGCCCGGCCGACCTGGTCGCCACCGAGGAACTGCTGCCGGCCGAGCCGGCCGCCGCCGCGCTCGCCAGCGCCGCGTTCATGGAACTCGGCGCCGTCGTCTGCACCGCCCGCGCGCCACGCTGCGCGATCTGCCCGGTCGAGTCGAGCTGCGCCTGGCGGGCCTCCGGGCAGGCCGCGCCTGAGGGACCGACCCGCCGGACGCAGCGCTATGCCGGCACCGACCGGCAGGTACGCGGACTGCTGCTCGCGGTGCTGCGGGAGTCCACCGGCCCGGTGCCGCACCAGCGGCTGGATCAGGTGTGGCACGACGACGTGCAGCGGGCGCGAGCGCTGGCCGGCCTGGTCACCGACGGCCTGGTGGAACCGGTGGGCGAGGCGTTCTTCCGCCTGGCCGGCGACGGCCCCGCCGTCCCCCTCCCCTGACGGCCCCCACCCAACCCCACCCCACCCCGACCCCGCCCTCCGCCCGCCCTCGGCTCGCCCTCGGCTCGCCCCGTTGATCATGAAGTTGGCGGCGACAAATGGGGCGCCAAGTGCGGTCAACCTCATGATCGACCACGGCAAGGGCGGGCGGGGAGGGCGGGGAGGGCGCGGTGGGTGGGCGGGGGTGGGCGGGGGGAAGGCGACGGCCCCGGTGGCTTTCGCCTACCGGGGCCGTCGCCCTCGAACTGTGCGGACTTACGCGGCGTCGTCAGCGCCCGTGGCGGCGGTGCCGCCGAGGTCCGCCGGGACCGCGTCCGGCACGGCGTCCGGCCGGTCCGCGCCCCGGAAGACGAGCTTGGACTTGTCGATGTTCTCCGGGTCGCCCTCGCAGTCCACGACCACGATCTGACCCGGGGTCAGCTCGTTGAACAGGATCCGCTCGGACAGGTTGTCCTCGATGTCGCGCTGGATCGTGCGACGCAGCGGCCGCGCGCCCAGCACCGGGTCGAAGCCCTTCTTCGCGAGGTACTTCTTCGCGTTGTCGGTCAGCTCCAGGCCCATGTCCTTGTTGCGCAGCTGGGTCTCGATGCGCTGGATCATGATGTCGACGATCGAGAGGATCTCGGTCTCGCGCAGCTGGTGGAAGACGATGGTGTCGTCGATCCGGTTCAGGAACTCGGGCCGGAAGTGCTGCTTGAGCTCGTCGTTGACCTTCTGCTTCATCCGGTCGTAGTTCGACTCGGAGTCCTCAGAGGCCTGGAAGCCCAGCGAAACCGCCTTGGCGACGTCGCGCGTACCGAGGTTGGTGGTCAGGATGATGACCGTGTTCTTGAAGTCCACGATCCGGCCCTGGCCGTCGGTGAGGCGCCCGTCCTCCAGGATCTGGAGGAGCGTGTTGAACACGTCCGGGTGGGCCTTCTCGATCTCGTCGAAGAGGACTACCGAGAACGGCCGGCGACGCACCTTCTCGGTCAGCTGCCCGCCCTCGTCGTAGCCGACGTAGCCGGGAGGGGCACCGACGAGCCGGGACACCGTGTACCGGTCGTGGAACTCCGACATGTCGAGCTGAATGAGGGCGTCCTCGCTGCCGAACAGGAACTCGGCGAGCGCCTTGGACAGCTCGGTCTTACCGACGCCGGACGGGCCGGCGAAGATAAACGAGCCGGACGGGCGCTTCGGGTCCTTCAGGCCGGCCCGGGTACGCCGGATCGCCTTCGAGACCGCCTTGACCGCGTCCTCCTGGCCGATGACGCGCTTGTGCAGCTCGTCCTCCATGCGCAGCAGGCGCGAGGTCTCCTCCTCGGTCAGCTTGTAGACCGGGATGCCGGTCCAGTTGCCGAGCACCTCGGCGATCTGCTCGTCGTCGACCTCGCTGACGACGTCCAGGTCACCGGCCTTCCACTCCTTCTCCCGCTGCGCCTTCTGGCCCAGCAGCTGCTTCTCGGTGTCACGCAGCTGCGCGGCCCGCTCGAAGTCCTGCGCGTCGATCGCGGACTCCTTGTCGCGGCGCACCTGGGCGATGCGCTCGTCGAAGTCGCGCAGGTCCGGCGGCGCGGTCATCCGGCGGATCCGCATCCGGGCGCCCGCCTCGTCGATCAGGTCGATCGCCTTGTCCGGCAGGAACCGGTCGGAGATGTATCGGTCGGCGAGCGTCGCGGCGGCGACCAGGGCGGCGTCGGTGATGGAGACGCGGTGGTGCGCCTCGTAGCGGTCCCGCAGGCCCTTGAGGATCTCGATGGTGTGGGCCAGCGACGGCTCACCCACCTGGATCGGCTGGAAACGACGCTCCAGAGCGGCGTCCTTCTCCAGGTGCTTGCGGTACTCGTCGAGCGTGGTGGCGCCGATGGTCTGCAGCTCACCACGGGCCAGCATCGGCTTGAGGATGCTGGCGGCGTCGATCGCGCCCTCGGCCGCGCCCGCACCGACGAGCGTGTGGATCTCGTCGATGAACAGGATGATGTCGCCGCGGGTGCGGATCTCCTTGAGCACCTTCTTCAGGCGCTCCTCGAAGTCACCGCGGTAGCGGGAACCGGCGACCAGGGCACCGAGGTCGAGCGTGTAGAGCTGCTTGTCCTTCAGCGTCTCGGGCACCTCGCCCTTGATGATCTTCTGGGACAGGCCCTCCACCACGGCGGTCTTGCCGACGCCGGGCTCGCCGATCAGCACCGGGTTGTTCTTGGTGCGGCGGGACAGCACCTGCATGACCCGCTCGATCTCCTTCTCGCGCCCGATGACCGGGTCGAGCTTGCCCTCGCGGGCGGCCTGGGTCAGGTTGCGGCCGAACTGGTCCAGCACGAGGCTGGTCGACGGCGCGGCCTCACCCGGCGCGGCACCGGCGGCGGCCGGCTCCTTGCCCTGGTAGCCGGAGAGCAGCTGGATGACCTGCTGGCGGACCCGGTTCAGGTCGGCGCCCAGCTTCACCAGGACCTGGGCGGCGACGCCCTCGCCCTCGCGGATCAGGCCGAGCAGGATGTGCTCGGTGCCGATGTAGTTGTGGCCGAGCTGCAGCGCCTCGCGCAGCGACAGCTCCAGCACCTTCTTGGCCCGCGGCGTGAACGGGATGTGCCCGCTCGGCGCCTGCTGGCCCTGGCCGATGATCTCCTCGACCTGCTGACGCACGCCCTCCAGGGAGATGCCGAGGCTCTCCAGGGCCTTTGCCGCGACACCCTCACCCTCATGGATCAGGCCCAGCAGGATGTGTTCCGTACCGATGTAGTTGTGGTTGAGCATCCGGGCCTCTTCTTGGGCCAGGACGACAACCCGTCGCGCTCGGTCGGTGAACCGCTCGAACATGCCCTCGTGCTCCTCACGTGCCGTGCGCCTTGATGGTCAGATCTCGGCGGGGCCGGTGCGCGGACGTCCGGGACGGGCGTCCGTGCCTCCTTACTCTATCGCCGCGGACCGTCTCCGCTGAGGTCGTGTGCCCTCGCGAATGACCGTTCCGACGTCGTTTCTGACAACCGTCCACGCTCAGGAGGTGTTCCGGGGCCCCTGCCTGTACGCGCAGAGCGAAATTCGACCGGCACCCGAACGGCCGGTCGAGTGGACCGGAGGCGGCAACAGATGCGTCCGCCGGGTCGTCCACAGCCTGTGGATGAAGTCTCCACCGCCTGTGGACAACCGTCCCCGGCGGGGTTTTCTTCCCGGCCGCCGCGACCGAGCCCGGCACGGTGGGCCGGACCGGACATCCGGCACCGGGCGACAGGACCGGGACGCGGTGGCGCAGCCGTGACAGCGGACCGGAAACGGCGACGCCGGCCCGGAGTCGCACTCCGGTCCGGCGTCGCGTCGCCCGTGACGAGGGTGAGGTCAGTGCCCCGCCTTCGCGTGGTACTCGTCCACGATCTCCTGCGGGATCCGGCCCCGGTCGGAGATGTCCTTGCCGGCCTTCTTGGCCCATTCGCGGATGGCCCGGTTCTGCTCGCGGTCGGCGGTCGCGCCGCCCCGGCCCCGAGCGGCCCGGCCACCCACGACCACACCCCCGCGACCGACCTTCGTTCCGTTCGCGATGTACGGCGCGAATACGTCACGCAATTTACCGGCGTTGGATGCGGAGAGGTCGATCTCGTACTGCACACCGTCGAGCGCGAACTTGACGGTCTCGTCAGCGTCCCCGCCGTCCAGGTCATCGACCAGCTTGTGAATGATCTGCTTGGCCACGTCCCACATTCCTTTCGAGCAGGGTTGTACTCCTGCAATACTCCGAGCACAATAACCCGTCCGGCGCTTGTTCCGTCAATAGGACCGGGTAACGAGCCGGAGAAGGCTTGCGGGGGCGAGCGTCTACTCGGGCCGGACCAACGGGAACAGGATCGTTTCCCGAATTCCGAGCCCGGTCAGTGCCATCAGCAGCCGGTCGATTCCCATTCCCATGCCACCGGACGGTGGCATTCCATACTCCATCGCTCGGAGAAAATCCTCGTCCAGTCGCATCGCCTCGTCGTCCCCGCGCGCCGCGAGCTGCGCCTGGGCCACCAGCCGCTCCCGCTGCACGACCGGGTCGACCAGCTCCGAGTACGCGGTGCCCAGCTCGAATCCGAGCACATAGAGGTCCCACTTCTCGGCCAGGCCCGGCTCGCTGCGGTGGGCCCGGGTCAGCGGGCTGGTCTCCTCCGGGTAGTCCATGACGAACGTCGGCGCCTGAAGCGACGGCACGACCAGTTCCTCGAACAACTCCTCGGCCAGCTTGCCCGGTCCCCACTTCGGGTCGACGGAGAGACCGACCTTGTCCGCGTACTCGACCAGGCGTGCCCTTTCGGTGCGGACGGTGACCTCCTCACCGAGCGCTTCGGAAAGAACACCGAACAGCGACACCGACCGCCACTCGCCGCCCAGATCGAACTCACGGCCGTCGGCGTGCGTCACCACGGTCGAGCCGGCGACCGCCACTGCGGCCTGCTGTACGAGATTTCGGGTCAGCTCCGCCATCGTGTGGTAGTCGCCGTACGCCTGGTACGCCTCCAGCATCGCGAACTCGGGCGAGTGCGAAGAGTCGATGCCCTCATTACGGAAGTTGCGGTTGATCTCGAAGACGCGGTCCACGCCACCGACCACCGCGCGCTTGAGAAACAGTTCCGGCGCGATTCGCAGATACAGATCCGTGTCGAGCGCATTGCTGTGGGTCACGAATGGGCGTGCCGCCGCGCCGCCGTGCAGCAGTTGCAGCATCGGCGTCTCGACCTCGATGAAGTCCAGCCCGTGCAGGGTGTCGCGCAGGCTGCGGACGGCGGTGGCCCGGGTACGGACCATCTGCCGGGCCTGCGGCCGGACCACCAGGTCCACGTAGCGCTGGCGGACCCGGGACTCCTCGCTGAGCGGCTTGTGCGCCACCGGCAGCGGGCGCAGCGCCTTGGCGGTCACCGCCCACTCCTCGGCGAGAACGGACAGCTCGCCGCGCCGACTGGTGATCACCTCGCCGGTCACGCCGACGTGGTCGCCGAGGTCGACCAGGCGCTTCCAGTCCCCCAGCCGCTCCGCGCCGACCCGGTCCAGCGAGAGCATCGCCTGGACCTCGGTGCCGTCACCGTCCCGCAGCGTCGCGAAGCAGAGCTTGCCGGTGTTGCGGATGAAGATCACCCGGCCGGTGACCGAGACCCGGTCGCCGGTGGCGGTGTCGGTGGGCAGGTCGCCGTAGCGCTCGCGCAGCCGCGCGAGCGTCGTGGTGCGCGGGAAACCCACCGGGTACGGCTCGACGCCCTCGGCGAGCATCCGGTCCCGCTTCTCCCGGCGGACCTTCATCTGCTCCGGAAGGTCGTCGGCGGGGTCTGTTGGCAGGGCGTTCTGCTCGGTCACGGCACGCTTCCTCAGGCCTTGGGGACATCGGCGGGGTCAGCACATGAGCGTACTCAAGCGCCGTGGCGGCCGTTACGGGATAACCTGCCCGCCATGACCGACCCCACTGCGGCCCTCTCGTTCGGCGCCGCCGCGGCCGATTACGACCGGTTCCGCCCCCGCTATCCGGAGGCCGCGCTGCGCTGGGCGCTGGACGGGCTGCACGACGCCCGGGTGGTCGATCTCGGCGCCGGCACCGGCATCCTCACCCGCGGGCTCCTGGCGCTGACCGGGCCGGTGGCTCAGGTCGTACCCGTGGAACCTGATCCGGGGATGCGGGCGCAACTGGCCGCCGCGACGCCCGGCGCGACGGCGCTCGCCGGCAGCGCCGAGGCGGTGCCGCTGCCGGACGGGTCGGCGGACGCGGTGCTGGTCGGGCAGGCCTACCACTGGTTCGACAGGGAACGGGCGCACGCCGAGGTGGCCCGCGTGCTGCGCCCGGGCGGCACGTTCGCGCCGGTCTGGAACATCCGGGACGAGCGGGTCGGCTGGGTGGCGGAGGTGACCCGGATCGCCCACCTCGGCGACAACGCGGGCGACGTGACCCAGCGGTACGCGGACTTCGGTGCCGCCTTCACCGAGGTCGAGGTGGGCGAGTTCGCGCACGCCACCACGCTGACGCCGGACGAGGTGGTGGGCATGCTGCACACCCGCTCGTTCTGGCTGACCGCCGACGCGGACGAGCGGCGGCGGGTCGACGCGGAGCTGGCGGAGCTGTTCGCCTCCCACCCCGACCTGGCCGGGCGGGAGACCGTCGAGCTGCCCTACCGCACGTTCGTGCTCCGCGCCCGCCGCCGCTGACCTCAGACGTTGCGGTCGTAGACCATCCGCAGGCCGATCAGCGTGATCATCGGCTCGTGGTGGGTGATGGTGTGGCACTCGCCGAGCACCAGCGAGGCCAGGCCGCCGGTGGCGATGACCGCCTTCACGCCGCCCAGTTCCTCGGACATCCGCTCGACGATCCGGTCCACCTGGCCGGCGAAGCCGAAGTAGAGCCCGGCCTGGAGGCACTCGACGGTGTTCTTGCCGATCACCGAACGCGGGCGGGTCGCCTCCACCTTGCGCAGCTGAGCGGCGCGGGCGGCGAGCGCGTCGAAGGAGATCTCGATGCCGGGCGCGAACGCACCGCCGAGGAACTCCCCCCGGCTGCTGACCAGGTCGAAGTTGGTGGTGGTGCCGAAGTCCACGACGATCGACGGCCCGCCGTAGAGCGTGTACGCGGCCAGCGTGTTCACCACCCGGTCCGCGCCCACCTCCTTCGGGTTGTCGATGGCGAGCTGTACGCCGGTCCGCACACCCGGCTCCACGATCACACTGGGCAAATCGGCGTAGTACCTGTCGAGCATGGTGCGCAGCGAGCGCAGCGCGGCCGGCACGGTCGAGCAGGCGGCCACGCCGGTGATCTCCACGGCGTCCCCGGCGAGCAGGCCGCGGAACATCAGACCCAGCTCGTCCGCTGTGGAACGGGCGTCGGTCTTGATCCGCCACGAATGCACCAGCTTGTCGCCGTCGAAGGTCGCCAGCACGGTGTTCGTGTTTCCGATGTCGATGCAGAGCAGCACAGCGGCAGCCTAGACGTCACGCAGGTCGAGGGCGATGTCCAGGATCGGCGAGGAGTGGGTGAGCGCGCCGACGGAGAGGAAGTCGACGCCCGTCGCGCCGTACTCGGCGGCCATCGGCAGCGTCAGCCCTCCGGTGGCCTCCAGCTCCGCCCGGTCGCCCACCGACGCCACCACCTCGCGCAGCTGCGCCGGGGTCATGTTGTCCAGCAGCAGGAACCGGGCGCCCGCCTCGACCGCCTCCACCGCCTCGGCCGGCGTGTCCACCTCCACCTGCACCGCGACGTCGGGGAACGCCTCCCGGACCCGGCGGAACGCGGCAGCGATCCCGCCCGCCGCGACCTTGTGGTTGTCCTTGATCATGGCGACGTCGTACAGGCCCATCCGCTTGTTGGTGCCGCCACCGGCCCGGACCGCGTACTTCTCCAGCGCCCGCAGGCCCGGCGTGGTCTTGCGGGTGTCCAGCACCATCGCCTTCGTGCCGGCCAGCGCGTCGGCCCAGGCCCGGGTGTGCGTCGCCACCCCGGACATGCGGGACAGCAGGTTCAGCGCCGTCCGCTCGGCGGTCAGCAGCAGCCGGGTCGGCCCGGTCACTGTCGCCAGCACGTCGCCGCGCGCCACCCGCTGCCCGTCGTGAGCCACGAGCGAGACCTCGACCGTACGCCCCGCGCCGGTCACCTCGCCGACCAGCTCGAACACGGCGGCGGCGACGGGCAGCCCGGCCACCACGCCGTCGGCGCGCGCCACCAGGTCGGCCGTGTCGTGCTGCTCGTCCGGGATGGTGGCCACGCTCGTCACGTCGAGGAAGTCGGGTCCGAGATCCTCGTGCAGCGTGTCGACGACGACGTGCCGGACCCACTCCGGGTCCAGGCCGCCGTCCCGCAACGCCCGCTCCGTCGACTCCCTCATGAGTGCTTCTCCTCCCAGCGCTCGGCCACCATGCCGTCCGTGCCCACCTCGGCCACCAGGTGGCCCAGCCACCGCTCGTCTGCCGTCGGGAAGTCCTCCCGCCAGTGGCAGCCCCGCGTCTCCTGGCGCGCGTACGCGGCCGCGACAAGCGTCGACGCCACGGTGAGCAGGTTCGTCGCCTCCCAGTCGGCGGTACGCGGCACGCCCCGGCCCGCGCCCAGCCCGGTGAGCGTGGCGGCGGTGGCTTCCAGCGTGTCCGCCGAGCGGAGCACGCCGGCGCCCCGCGTCATCGCCCGTTGCAGCTCCGCCGTGCCGGACGCCGGCACCAGCGCGCCCGGACCGCCCACCCAGGCGCCGGTCTCCGCCGGGCGGGCCTGCTCGGGCAGCCCGGCGGCGATGTCCTCGGCGATCCGGCGGGAGAAGACCAGCCCTTCCAGCAGCGAGTTGCTGGCCAGCCGGTTCGCGCCGTGCACGCCGGTGCAGGCGACCTCGCCGCAGGCGTACAGGCCGGGGATGGAGGTACGGCCTCGCAGGTCGGTCCGGACGCCGCCGGAGGCGTAGTGCGCGGCCGGCGCGACCGGGATCAGGTCGGTCGCCGGGTCCACGCCGATGGCCAGGCAGGACGCCACGATGGTGGGGAACCGCCGGGCCAGGAAGTCGCCGCCCAGGTGCCGGGCGTCCAGGAACACGTGGTCCGCGCCGGACGCGAGGAGCACCCGGTGGATGCCCTTCGCGACCACGTCCCGGGGTGCCAGCTCAGCCAGTTCGTGCTGGCCGACCATGAACCGCTTGCCGTCGCCGTCGACCAGGTGGGCGCCCTCGCCGCGCAGCGCCTCGGAGACCAGCGGCTGCTGGGCCAGCCCCGCGCCCGGGCCGCCCGCCGGCACGATGAGCGCAGTCGGGTGGAACTGGACGAACTCCACGTCGGTGACGGCAGCGCCCGCGCGCAACGCCAGCGCCACGCCGTCCCCGGTGGAGACCGCCGGGTTCGTGGTGGCGGCGAAGACCTGCCCCATGCCGCCGGTGGCGAGCACCACCGCGCGGCCGAGGATCGCGCCGACGCCGTCCTCGCTTCCCTCACCGAGCACGTGCAGCGTGATGCCGCAGGCCGGGCCGAGCCCGTCCGGTCCGTCGCCGGGTGCGCGCAGCAGGTCCAGCACCAGCGCGTGCTCGACCAGCCGGATCCACGGGTCGCGGCGGACCGCGTCGTGCAGCGCCCGCTGCACCTCCGCGCCGGTGGCGTCACCGCCCGCGTGCACGATCCGGTCGGCCCGGTGGCCGCCCTCCCGGGTCAGCATCAGCGAACCGTCCGGGTTGCGGTCGAACTCCGCCCCGATCCGCATCAGCTCGCGCAGCCGGGTCGGGCCCTCGGCCACCAGTGCGCGGACCGCCGCCGGGTCGCACAGGCCGACGCCGGCGACCTCCGTGTCGTACGCGTGCGCGTCCGGCGTGTCCGCCGGGTCCAGCACGGCGGCGATCCCGCCCTGCGCCCAGCGGGTCGAGCCCTCGTCCATGTCGACCTTGGTGACCACCGTGACGTGCAGGCCGGCCTCACGCAGGTGCAGCGCGGCGGTCAGCCCGGCCACGCCGGATCCGACCACGATCACGTCTGTCGTCTCCACCCAGCCGGGGGCGGGCGCGGCGAGCAGCCGGGGCAGCGCCGGCAGGTCGACGGTCGGTAGGTCCATGAGCACAGTCAACCCGAAGCGAACTCGACTCGGGCGCGGGGGGCGTGACGAGTGCCCTCGGCTACCTCGTCCGGCGCGGGAGGGCGGCCGGTCCGGCGCCCTTCAGTGAGGTGGTCACCGTCCGGTTGCTGAGCCACAGGTAGCAGCGCACGCCCCGGTCGCCGACCGCCCAGCGACCGGCGGCGGGCGGGCGGACCACCACGTCGCTGCGGTAACGCAGGAACGCGTCGGCGGGCACCCCGGCGTAGCGGGCGATCACGCCGAAGCAGCCGTCGTAGAGCGGCACCCAGTCCTCCGGCTTCTTCGGGTACGGGCGGTCCGGCGCGGCCCACACGCCGACGAACTCGGCGTCGTGTGCGACAGCGCAGTCGACCGGGGTGAGCCGCTGCACGCGGCCCGCGTCCCGCCCGGTGCGCTGGCAGCCCAGCCGCAGCGGGGAGGGCGTCTTGAGCGCGTCGCGCAGGCTGCCCGCCCGGGTGACCACGGTGGCCGCCGCCTCGACGGTGGTCAGCTCGGTGAGGTCGCACCGGTACCAGCGGGAGCCCGCCGTCCAGCCGGTGCCCGTCGGCACCGCCACCGCCAGCCGGAGCCGCCCGGCGCGCCAGTCGTCACCCACGTACCCGGCGGCCCGCTTGTCGCAGTCGGCGAACGCGGTACGCAGCTCGGGCGAGGCGAGCGGCGGCGGGGTGGGCCGGTCGGCGGTGAACGCCCCGACGTGCACGGTCTCCACCCGGTGCGGCAGCTCGCAGCCGACCGGCGCGTACGCGGCCAGGCCGATGCTCGGGGTGAAGTCGGCGACCTGGCAGACCCCGGCCGCCGGGGTGAACGGCCCGGGTGCGGCCATCGCGGCCCAGTCGTCGGTGAGGTCGCCGTCCAGCCCGCCGGTGCCCGCACAGCCGGTCAGGGCGGCGCTCGCGACAATCGCGGCGACCAGGAAGCTCATCGCACGGCGCATCGCGGCCTCCCCCAGCCGACGACCGTCGATCCCCGACGGTCCGCCCAGGGTAGCCGAAAATGACCTTCCGGTGACAGACCGCGTTCCCCGCCCGTCCGGCCCGCCCTCGCCCCCTCCCGCCCTCTCTCCCCCCGCCGATCTTGCGCTTGCCGCCCCGGCGAAAGGGGCGAACCGCCCGCGCCGAGGGCCGAAAGTGCAAGATCAACGGCGAGCGGGGGGGCGACCCGGGAGGGTCAGCTGCGGGCGGCGGCCAGGGGGTTGGGGATGGGGGCGCCGGCGGTGCCGGGGGCCGCCGTGGTCGGGTCGGCGGTCAGGTCGACGACCTTGTTGTCGGCGTCCACGTGCACCACCTTCGGGCGGTACGTGCGGGCCTCGGCGTCGTCCATCTGCCCGTACGAGATCAGGATGACCAGGTCACCGGGGTGCACGAGGTGCGCGGCGGCGCCGTTGATGCCGATCACGCCGCTGCCCCGCCGCCCCGGGATCACGTACGTCTCCAGCCGGGCGCCGTTTGTGATGTCCACGATCGCCACCTGCTCGCCGGGGATCAGGTCCGCCGCGTCGAGCAGATCCTCGTCCACAGTCACCGAGCCGACGTAGTGCAGGTCGGCCTGGGTCACGGTGGCCCGATGGATCTTCGACTTGAGCATGGTCCGCAGCATCGGGGTGCCTTTCCGCATTCGTGGTGGGGTTCAGGGACGCGGCGCGAGGTGGATCGCCGTGTTGTCGATCAGGCGGGTGGCGCCGACCCAGGCCGCGATCAGCAGCCGGGCCGGGCCGGCGACCGGGCCGGGTTCCAGCTCGGTGTCGGTGAGCACCAGGTAGTCCAGGCGGGCGTCCGGCGCGTCGAAGGCCCGGTGCGCGGCGGCCAGCACCTCGCCCGCGTCCTCACCCCGCTCGGCCGCCGTCGCGCCGGCCCGCAACGCGGCGGACAGGCTCAGCGCGGTCTCCCGCTCGGCCGCCGACAGGTACCGGTTGCGGCTGGACATGGCCAGCCCGTCCGGTTCCCGTACGGTCGGCACGCCGACGATCTCGGTCGGCACGTCGAGGTCACGGACCATCCGGCGGACCAGGGTGAGCTGCTGGTAGTCCTTCTCGCCGAAGAACGCCAGGTCGGGGCGGGTGAGCTGGAGCAGCTTCATGACCACGGTGAGCACGCCGTGGAAGAAGCCGGGGCGGCTCAGGCCCTCCAGGTCCTCGCCGAGCGGACCCGGGTCGAGCCGCACGCTCGGGCGGCCCTCCGGGTACATCTCGGTCACCGAGGGCGCGAACACCACGTCCACCCCGGCCCGGCGGCAGATCTCCAGGTCGGAGTCGAGCGTGCGCGGGTAGCGGTCGAAGTCCTCGTTCGGGCCGAACTGCAGCGGGTTCACGAAGATCGTGACGATGACGTGGCCGGCGCGCTCACGGGCGGCCCGCAGCAGTGCCTCGTGCCCGGCGTGCAGCGCGCCCATGGTCATCACCACGCCGACCGGGCCGGCCATCGCCTCGCGCGCGGCCGCCAGTTCCTTGCGCGTGTGCAGCACCTCGGCCATCAGGCCGCCACCTCGATTCCGTCGAGCACGTTGCGCAGCGCGGCCGCGTCCGCCGGGCGGAGGCGGCCGACCGCGACGGCACGATCAGCCGTCCGTCGTGCCAACGCCAGATACGCGGGTACGGATTCCGGCGCGGTCCGCGCCAGCCGGTCCAGATGCCGGCGTACGGTGCCCGCGTCACCGCGCGACACCGGGCCGGTGAGGGCGTCGTCGCCCAGCCGCAGCGCGTTCTCCAGCGCGGCCCGCAGCAGCGGGGCGAGCACCTTCTCCGGCCGCTCCACCCCGGCGTCACGCAGCCGGTCGGCGGCCTCGTTGATGAGCGTCACCAGGTGGTTCGCGCCGTGCGCGAGCGCCGCGTGGTAGAGCGGCCGGTCGTTCTCACCGACCCACTCCGGTACGCCGCCCAGGTCCGCCACCAGCCGGGCCGCGAACGGGCGCAGCTCGGCCGGGGCGGTCACCCCGTAGGAGATGCCCGGCAGGCGGGACAGGTCGTCCGGCGTACCGGTGAAGGTCATCGCGGGGTGCAGCGCGAGCGGCCGGGCGCCCGCCTCGACGGCCGGGGCCAGCGCGGCGAGCCCGTGCGCGCCGGACGTGTGCGCCACCACCTGGCCGGGGAGCAGCGCGCCGCTCGCGGCCAGGTCGGCGATCACGCCCGCCAGCGCGTCGTCCGGGACCGCGACGATCAGCAGGTCAGTGGCGGCACGCGCCACCTCGGACGCGGTGCGGTGCGGGGTCTGCGGCAGCAGCAGCGCCAGCCGGGCCCGTGTCGCGCCCGAGGCGCCGGACGCGGCGACCATCCGGTGGCCGGCGGCGGCGAGGGCCGCGCCCAGCACGGCGCCGACCCGGCCGGCGCCGAGGACGCCGACGGCGAGGGTACGCGGGAAGACGAGCGGGGCAGCGGTGGCCCGGGGGCGCAGCGGTGCGCTCATGGCAGCGATCCAGTCCTCGAAGGGGGTACCGGTCGATGGCAAGTATGCGCCCGGGTGACAGACCCGGAACAAGAAGGTGTGAAAACCTTCACCGACCGCCGGAAGCGGCTGCTGCGGTGGCGGGCAAACCGCCCTTTCGGGTACGTCCCGTAGGGTCGGCCCGGTGACCACCCCGCTGCGCTGGCGCGACGCGATGGAGCGGGCGCTGTACGGGCCGGACGGCTTCTTCGTCTCCGGCGCCGGGCCCGCCGCGCACTTCCGCACGAGCGTGCACGCCTCACCCGTATTCGCCGCCTGCATGCTGCGGCAGCTCGAGACGGTGGACGCGGCGCTGGGGCACCCGGCCCGGCTGGACGTGGTGGACGTGGGCGCGGGCCGGGGCGAACTCCTCCGGGCCCTGCTGTCCCAGGCCGCACCCGAACTGGCCGCCCGGCTCCACCCGGTGGCAGTGGAGCTGTCGCCCCGCCCGGCCGATCTGCCGCCGGAGATCGACTGGCAGGCCGACATCCCCGACGGGATAACCGGCCTGCTCCTGGCCACCGAGTGGCTGGACAACGTCCCGGTGGACGTGGCGGTCCACACCCGGGCAGGCTGGCGCCTCCTCCTGGTGAACCCGAAAACCGGCGAGGAGACGGTGGGTCCCGCCCCCTCCCGCACCGAAATCACCTGGCTGGCCCACTGGTGGCCCCCGGCCCCCACCCCGCCGCCCACCCCGTTGATCAAGGAGTTTGCGGCGGCGGGGGGCCTGGATCAGGACACGAACTCCTTGATCAACGCCGAGGGCGTGGGCGTGGGCGGGAGCGAGGGCGAGGGTGGGGTCGGTGGGAGGGCGGAGATCGGGTCGGGACGGGATCTGGCCTGGGCCGGGGCTGTGGGGAAGGTGGCGCGGGGGGTGGCGCTTGCGGTGGACTACGGGCATCTGCGGGACTCGCGTCCCCTGGACGGGACGTTGACCGGGTATCGGGGTGGGCGGCAGGTGCCGCCGGTCCCGGACGGGTCGTGCGACGTGACGGCGCACGTCGCCATGGACTCGGTCGCCTCCGCCGGTGAGCGGGTCGCGCGGTGCGCGTACTCCCTGGTCTCTCAGCGGGAGGCGCTGCGGGCGCTCGGGGCCGACGGCGGGCGACCGCCGCTGAGCCTGGCCTCCCGCGACCCGGCCGGCTACCTGCGGGCGCTGGCCACGGCCTCGGCGGCGGCCGAACTGACCGACCCGGCCGGGCTCGGCGGGCACCTGTGGCTGCGGCAGCCGGTCGGCGTCGCGCTCGACGCGGTCGTGGCACGATGACGGGCATGACCACGGACGCCGCCGACCTCCGCGAGCTGACAGTCGGTACCGGCGCCGGCGGTGAGCAGCTCGGCACCGACATGGTGCTCAACATCGGGCCGCAACACCCCTCGACGCACGGCGTGCTGCGGCTGAAGCTGGTGCTCGACGGGGAGCGGGTGGTCGCCGCCGAACCGATCGTCGGTTACATGCACCGGGGGGCGGAGAAGCTCTTCGAGGTACGCGACTACCGGCAGATCATCGTGCTGGCGAACCGGCACGACTGGCTGTCGGCGTTCTCCAACGAGCTGGGCGTGGTACTCGCGGTCGAGCGGCTGATGGGCATGGAGGTGCCGGAACGCGCCACCTGGCTGCGGATGGCGCTGGCCGAACTGAACCGGGTGCTCAACCACCTGATGTTCCTCGGCTCGTACCCGCTGGAGATCGGCGCGATCACGCCGATGTTCTACGCGTTCCGGGAACGGGAGACCATCCAGGCCGTGATGGAGGAGGTCTCCGGCGGCCGGATCCACTACATGTTCAACCGGGTCGGCGGCCTGAAGGAGGAGGTGCCGTCCGGCTGGACCGGACGCGCCCGCGCCGCCATCGCCGAGGTACGCCGCCGGATGCCCGACCTGGACAACCTGATCCGGCGCAACGAGATCTTCCTGGCCCGTACCGTCGGGGTCGGCGTGCTCTCCGCCGCCGACGCCGCCGCGTTCGGCGCGTCCGGGCCGGTCGCCCGCGCCTCCGGGCTCGACCTCGACCTGCGCCGCGACGAGCCGTACCTGGCCTACGACCAGCTCGACGTGCCCGTGGTGACGAAGACCGCCGGTGACTGTCACGCCCGCTTCGAGGTGCTGCTCGACCAGGTGTACGCCTCGCTCGACCTCGCCGAGCAGTGCCTGGACCGGGTGGACCGGATCAGCGGGCCGGTGAACACGCGGCTGCCCAAGGTGCTGAAGGCGCCCGAGGGGCACACGTACGCCTGGACCGAGAACCCGCTCGGCATCAACGGCTACTACCTGGTGTCCCGGGGCGAGAAGACGCCGTGGCGGATGAAGCTGCGCACCGCCTCGTACGCGAACGTGCAGGCGCTGTCGTCGCTGCTGCCCGGCTGCCTGGTGCCGGACCTGATCGCCATCCTCGGCTCGATGTTCTTCGTGGTGGGCGACATCGACAAGTGATCGGGGGCGGCCGGCGGCGGCGAACGGGCGCGGTCAGCGCCAGCGGTCGGCGGCGGTGTCCCGGTGCGGCCGGCCGTGTCCGCCGTGCTCCGGGCTGCGCCACTCCGGCTCTGCCGGCCGCCATTCCGGCTCGGGCCGACGCCACTGCGACTCGGTCTGCCGAGTCTCCGGCTGACGCCAGTGGGGCTCGGCCTGGTGCCGCTCCGGTTCCGCTTGGCGCCACTCCGGTTCCGGCTGACGCCACTCGGGTTCGGGCTGACGCCATTCCGGGGGCGGTTGGCGCCACTCCGGCTGGCCGCTGCGCTGCGTCGGCGGCCGCCACTCGTCCGGCACCGGCACCCCGCCGGCCGGCAGCGCCGGGTGGCTCTCCCCGGACCAGCGGTCGTCGGTTCCGTCCGCCGCGCTCGCGTCCGGCCGCCCGGCGCGCACCGATGCCCACCGGTCCTCGACCCGGTACTCGGTACCGCCACCGTCGGCGTGCACTGCGGCCCGCCGTTCCCCGAGCCGGACCTCCCGGCCGTCACCGTCGTCGCGGACCGCCGCCCACCGGTTGCCGGCACGCATCTCGGACCACTGGTCGCCGTCGGTACCCGCCCGGCCGCCCGGGGTGTCCGGTGCGCCCGCCGCCGGCCAGGTGCTCGCCGCCCGGCCGGCCCGGTCGTCACCACCGCCGGGCCACTGCCGCTGCTCCTCCGCCGCCGTCCGGCTCCGGTCGCCCGACCAGCCACCCCCGGAGGTACGCCCGGACCAGCCCGGTTCCCCGGCGGTACGCCCGGACCAGCCCTGTTCGCCGTCGGCGGTCCGGCCGACGCCCGCCCACGGATGTTCGGTGCCCGGACGCCCGGCGTCGGTCCACGAGTGCCCGTCGTCGCCCGACCCGGCGCCCCAGCCCTCCTCGTCCGACCCGGCGCGACGGCCCGGCCGGTCGCCCGGTTCGCGGTGTCCCGCACGCCAGTGGTCGGCCGGGTCCGTGCCCCGGGGCCGGTCCTCGTCCGACCAGCCACCGGGGAATCCGCCGTACCGGGTTCCGGCCGGCTCACCCCCACCGACGATCGTGTGCCGGGTGGTGACGTGCACCGTCTCGGTGTGGTGGACCACGCCCACCGGGCGGGTCTCCGGCCGGGCCACCGGCTCGGACACCCGCGCCGCGCCGTACACCCCGCTCGCGGGCCGCTCCGGACGCACGGTCGCCCGCGCCGGCTCGGCGTCGTGCCGGCCGGTCCGTGCCGGGTCCGCGTCGTAGTGGCCGGCCCGGGGCGGCTCGGCGTCGAAGTGGTCGGCTCGGGGCGGGTCGAGGTCGTAGCGGCCCGCCTGGAGCGGCTCGGCGTCGTAGCGACTCGCTCGGGAGGGCTCGGCGTCGTAGCGGCCTGTCCGGGGCGGATCGATGTCGTGACGGCCCGCCCGGGACACCTCGGAGTCGTAGCCGCCCGCGCGGGGCAGGTCGGCGTCGTGGTCGGTTCCGTAGCGGCCGCCGGAGTACGCGGCCCGGGCCGGTTCGTCCTCGTCCCGGCCGGCCGGGTGCGCCCGTCCCGCAGCGGCCGTGCCGGTGACCGGCACCCGGGCCGCACCGCTCGGGCGCTCCGGCGCCGAGGCAGCGGACGCGGGCGCGGAGGCCAGCCCGGCAGCGGCCGCGTCGAGCCGCTGCCGGACCGCGCCGGCCGCCTCCTCCGCACGCCGTGCCTGGTCGAGCGCCTGGTTGCCACGCTGGGCCGCCGCCACGATCTCGGCTCGCAACTCCCGACGGAGCTGCGCCAACTCCTCGCGCAGTTCCTCGGCCTCCGCACCTCCGGAAGCGCCATCCGGCCGCAGGGCGATGGACAGGCCGATGAGCACGACCGCGAGGATCGCCAGGACCGCGCCGAACCGGAGCGAGCCGTTGCCGTCGGCGATCAGCAGGATGAGCGCGGCCAGGGGCGCCAGCCCCACACCGACCCAGAACAGGACGTTGAGCAGGGCGGGCGTGCTCTTGTCGGCGGGCGCGACCGAGGCTGGCATGGCTGAGCAGAGTACCGAGAGTTCCACCCGAGGGGAACGGGTCGGCGCCACTCGATGAGCGGCCCGCCGAACGGGCTGCCCGTGCCGCCGGCCGGCACGCGTGGCGCCGGCCGGCGGTGCCGCGTCAGCTCGTGGCCAGCGCCGCGTCGGAGGAGAAGACCAGGCCGACGCTCGCCGAGCCGGTCTTCAGCGCGTTCTTGGTCTGCGGACCGCCCGCGTCCAGCGAGCTGAACGAGCCGGCCTTGAAGTCGTACACCTCGACCAGACCGGCCTGGCACTTCGGCCGCTGCGGGCACTCCGGCGGCCCGGCCAGCACGGTGGCCTGGCCGGAGCACTTGGCGGCCAGCTCGGAGAGCGTGGACACGCCGTACTTGTCGGCGAACGCCTTGGTGACCGCGAACGCGTTCTGGTCCTGTGCCTGGGACGGCTGGCCGAAGACCAGGCCGGCCTTGTCACCCTCGGTCTTCAGCGCCGCGACGGTCTTGTCCAGCTCCGGCGAGGAGACGGGCTGGGCGTCCTTGCCGTTCGCCTTGGTGTTGAGGAACTCCGCCATGGTGGCGGCGTACTCCGGGACGACCTGGATCTGGCCCTTCTCCAGGGCCGGCGCGTAGAGCTCCCGGTTGCCGATGGTCTGCACCTTGACCTGGTAGCCGGCCGCGGTGAGCGCGATCTTGTACAGCTCGGCGATGGTCTGGCTCTCGCTGAAGTTGCCGGCGCCGACCGTGATCTGACCGCCCGGGCCCTTCTCGATCCCGTCGGTCACGCCGTTTGCGGAGGCGAACTCCTGCGCCGCGACCTGGGGCGTCTTGCGGTCGACGTCGACCGCCCGGTTGAGCTGGATCAGCTTCGGGGTGTCGAGCTTCGCGGAGACCTTGTCCAGCGCGGCGACGAGCTGCGGCGTGGCCGCCTTCGCGTTGATCGCCGGGATGACGTTGTCGGTGTTCTGGAGCTTCTTGTCGTCGGTCAGGACGACGAGCTGGTCACCGGCCACCGGAGCGCAGCCCGCCCCCGAGGCGCCCTGCTCGGGCGCGTCGGTGCCGGACGAGCCGGCGTCGCCGCAGCCGGTGAGGAGAACAGCCGCGGTGAGTGCGCCGAGCGCCCCCGCGGCCAGTGTCGTACGCGCGCGCATCAGTGCCCGCCTTCCGTGTCCCGGCGCGACCCCCTCGGGCCGGCCGCGTGTCCGACGGGCGATCCGGACGGCCACCCGCGACTCCAGCCAATATCCTCCAGACCCGACCGACAAACTCGGAGCGGTTTTCGTCATCCGATCGTCACCGACGGCTCAACTGCCGGTCGTCGCCGCCGTCGCGCGGCGGTTCGCCCGCCGGCGCTCCCGGCGCAGCGGGCGGGGCGTGACCACCCGCTCCACCAGCGCGAGCACCCCCTCGACGAGCAGCGCCAACCCGGCCACCAGCACACCGCCGGCGATGATCTGGCCGCCGCCGGCGGCGATGTCGAGCCCGAACCCGGCCCGGATGATCTGGCCCAGCCCACCGCCGTTGACGAACGAGGCGAGCGCGGCGGTGGCTACCACCTGCACCGCCGCGGTGCGGAAGCCGGCCGCCAGGTAGGGCACCGCGAGCGGCAGCTCCACCCGGCGCAGCACCTGCCCGCCGGACAGGCCCATCCCCCGGGCCGCGTCCCGGGCCTCCGGGTCGGCCTGCCGCACACCGGTGAACGCGTTCGCCAGCAGCGGCGGAATCGCGAAGACCGCGAGCGCCACCACCACGGCCGGGCGGCCGAAGCCGAGGAACGTCAGCGGCAGGATGGTCAGCAGCGCCAGCGTCGGGATCGCCAGTGTGACGTTGGAGACCAGCAGGACCAGCCCCCCGCCCCGGCCGCTGTGCCCGAGCCAGAGCCCGATCGGCCAGGCCACCAGGCAGCCCAGCAGCACCGCCAGCGCGGACATGCTCAGGTGCTCGCCGAGGCGGTCCAGCACGCCGCCGGGGTTGGTCCAGTTCAGCGGGTCGTTCAGCCAGACCACTGCCTGCTCGACGGGGTTCACCGGGCGGACCTCCCGCGCAGCCAGGGGGTGAGCAGGCGGCCCACGCCCGCCAGCACCAGGTCGAGCACCAGCGCCAGCAGCACGCACAGCACCGTGCCGGCCATGATCTGCGCCTTGTAGAAGTTGTTCTGGAAGCCCGCGAAGATGAGCTGCCCGAGCCCGCCCCGGCCGACCACCACGCCGACGGTGACGAGCGCGACAGTGGACACGGTCGCCAGCCGTACGCCGGTGAGGATGCCGGGCAGCGCCAGCGGCAGCTCGATCCGGAACAGCCGGCCCCACCTGCCGTACCCCATGCCCTCGGCGGCCTCGCGGACCTCGGGCGGCACCTGGTTCAGCCCGGCCAGCGCGTTACGCACGATCACCAGCAGCGCGTACAGCGCGACGACGGTGAGCACGGTGATCGCGCCGATGCCCAGGTATGGCGCGAGGAACGCGAACAACGCCAGCGACGGGACGGTGTAGAGCACCCCGGTCACCGCCAGGATGGGCGCCGACAACGACCGGAACCAGTACGCGAGCACCGCGAGCGGCAACGCCACCAGCGCGGCGATCACCACGGCGCGGGCGGTCAGCCAGGTGTGCTCCCGCAGCGCGGCGAGGATCGTGTCAGAGTTGTCCCGCACGTACTGCCAGGAGAACCACGGATTACCCGGGTCGGCCCGGTAGCTCAGGTGGAGGGACACACGTGGACGGTACCCCGGGAAGCGCCGCCGGAGGCGGCGCGGCGTCGATCACGCTGGAGCGCATCCGCAAGCGCTACCCGGACGGCACCGAGGCGGTACGCGAGCTGAGCCTGGAGGTCGCGGCCGGCGAACTGGTGGTGCTGATCGGCCCGTCCGGCTGCGGCAAGTCGACGGTGCTGCGCATGATCAACCGACTGATCGAGCCGACCGACGGGCGGATCCTGCTCGGGGACGACGACGTCACGCGGGTCGACCCGGTGGCGCTGCGCCGCCGCATCGGGTACGTCATCCAGAACGTCGGACTGTTCCCGCACCAGACCGTCGCCGCGAACGTGGCGACCGTGCCGGGGTTGCTGGGCTGGCCGAAGCAGCGGACCCGGGACCGGGTCGGCGAGTTGCTGGAACTCGTCGGTCTGGACCCGGCGCAGTTCGGCAGGCGGTACCCGCACGAGCTGTCCGGCGGGCAGCGGCAGCGGGTCGGCGTGGCCCGGGCGCTCGCCGCCGACCCGGTGGTGCTGCTGATGGACGAGCCGTTCTCGGCGGTGGACCCGATCGTCCGGACCCGCCTGCAGGAGGAGTTCCTGCGGCTGCAGGCCGAGGTACGCAAGACGATCGTGCTGGTCACCCACGACCTCGACGAGGCGGTCCGGCTGGGCGACCGGATCGCGGTGCTGTCCGAGGGCGGCCGGCTGGAGCAGTACGACACACCCGCCGCGCTGCTCGGCTCGCCCGCCTCGGACTTCGTCCGCGAGTTCGTCGGCGCCGACCGGGGCATCCGGCGGCTCGCGGTCACGCCGGTGACCCGCGCGGTGCTCGACCCGCTCCCGGCCGACGGCGGCACCGGCCTGCCCACTGTGGCGCTCGGCGACTCGGCGTACGAAGCGCTCGGCGCGCTGCTCACCTCCGGCGCCGAGCACGCGGTGGTGACCGAGGAGGGCCGGGCGGTGGGGCTGCTCACCCGCACCCGGGTGCTGGCGCTCGGTGCTGTGGACTGAGGTCAGGCCCGGCCGCCGAGGCTGGCCAGCCCGACGATCCAGCCCGCGAAGAAGCCGTACGTGACGCCGGTGCTCGCGGCCTGGAACGCGGCGAACAGCGAGCCGTGCGGGCCGAGGAGTGTGGCGAGGAGGGCACTGAGCCCGCCCGCGAGCGCGTACGCACCCCAGCCGGAGAGGAACTGGCTGCCCGAGGACGTCACCCGGTCGACCTGCGGGCCGGGCAGCAGGTACAGCAGTGCCGCGGCCAGCACGAGCAGCAGGATCGCCCGCAGGTTGGTGGCGAACACGCCCTCGTCGGCCTGCCACCGCCAGGACGGCCAGGCGAGCAGCCGCAGGAACCAGCCACCCGCGCCGGTCGGGTCGGTGCCGCGCTGCGCCCAGTCCACGTACATCGGACTGCCGCCGACGGCGACGAGCAGGAACGCGGCGAGCGTGCCGGTGCCGGCGGCCGTGCCGTACCGGGGGACGGTGCGGGGGCGGTTGCTCAGAGCCATGCGGCGGTCAGTTCCCGGCCGGTCCCGCCGGGCAAACCTGCGCAACCGGTCGGCCGCCGTCGGCCGACGGGCAGTCATCGACCTCAGTGCTTCATCAGGTAGTCGATGAAGGCGGCGCGCAGCAGCGGCGCGGACTCGTCATAGCCGTGCCCGGTCAGCTCACGCCAGAGCGCGTTCGCCTCGTCGATGGTCGGGCCGATCGAGTTCGGCGCGCCGTCCAGCGCGGCAGCCTCGTCGGCGTTGGGCAGGTGCCGCAGGACCGACCAGAAGAAGCCCACGTCGCGGCGGTCGCGCGCCAGGTTGAACGCCTGCTCGCGCAGCTCCTCGGTGGAGAGCTTGTCGAGCTCGTCGAAGGTGCGGCCGCCGGGGGCAGGAGTATCGGTCATGCCGCCGAGCCTAACCGGAGAGATCAGTCCGGGCGCGCCGGACGCACGGCCACCGCCGGGGTCAGCGGTCGTCGGCGTCCCAGCGCCGGGGTTCGTTGTCCCAGCGCGGGGCCTCCCACGCCTCCACCGGGGTGTCGTGCTCGCGTACCGGGAGCACCGAGGGCCAGGCGTCGGCCGGTTCGGGCGGCGGGGTCATCGTCCAGCCGCCGCTCAGCGCGCCGTCCCGGGCCGGGCGGACCGGGCCGAGCGGACCCGGCGGTGCCGGGCGGGGACGGCCGAACGTCTCGACCAGCCGGGTGACGAGCAGGCCGACGCCGAGCACGGCGCCGCCGAGCGCCCACCGGCTGACCGTCCAGCCGTGCGGCACGGTCCAGGCCAGGAACACCACCACCAGGCAGACCGCGAACAGGGTGCCGAAGATGCCGCCGCGCCGCCCGTACGCGCTGGTGCCGGCGAGCATCACGGTGCCGACCGCCAGCACGGTCCAGTCCAGCCCGGTGCCGGGCGCGACCTGGCCGTCCCCGTTCGCCGCGATCAGCACGCCGCCCAGCATCGCCAGCACGGTGGACCCGACGAGCGCCAGCGCGGTCACCGTGGCGGCCGCCACGCCGCGCCGCCGGGCCGGGTCGGCGACCGGACGGAACCGGCCGATCAGCCGGCGTACCGGTTTCATCGCGGCGAACAGGCCACCGAGGACGGCGACCGCGGCGAAGCCGACGAAGAAGTACAGCGCGCTGCCGCGCGGGTCGTAGTCGCCCTGCACCGTCACCGGCGCGGTCCGCCGTTCCAGGTAGACGATCACTCCGGCCGCCCCGGCCAGGCTCGCCGCCCATCCGGGCACGTGCAGCACCACCACGGCCAGGGCGAGCGCCAGCCCGGCCGCGGCCGCGATCGCCAGCGCCGGCAGCAGCGCCTCCCGCATGCCCCGGTCGCCCTGCTCGGCGAAGTGCAGCGCGGCGGCCAGCGCGACCGGCCCGAGCGCCAGGTTCACCGCGCCGGCCCGCAGGCTCAGGCCGGCGGCGAGGGTGAGCAGGCCGAGCGCCGCCACGTCGACGAGCAACGTCTTCAGGGCGCCGCCGCGCAGCGCGTCCGAGTCCTCCCGCCAGAGCATCCAGGCCATCGCGACCAGGCCGGCGAGCAGCACGAACTCCCAGAAGACGTGCACCGCGATCCGGTCCCGGCCGGGTTCGCCGTGGGCCGGGTCGTCGAAGACGTTCTCCAGTACGGCAGCGGGCACCCCGGACGACGTCTCCGGCGGCGCTGTCCGGCCCGCATCGTCGTACGCCATTGGCTCGCGCCTCCCCCAGGTGGCCGCGTCCGGCCCACGGGCGGGCGGACCGGTGGCGGCCGTCGCTCTCCGGTCGCCAGGGACGGTACCGCCGGGCCGGGGTGGGGGGAACCCTCAGAGACGCCCGCGGGGCGTCTCCCGGTCACCGGGCTCGCGGTCCTCGTCGTCCTCCTGCTCCGGGACGCGGCAGGAGCGTTCCAGCCAGAGCGCGGCCGCGACCAGCGCCAGCGCGGCGATGAGGCCGCCGAGCGCGGCCGGTCGATCGCCCACCGCGGCGTTCGTGCGTTCCACGAACAGCCAGCCGGTCAGCCCGGCGTAGAAGCCGGCGAAGATGGCCCCGGCCAGCGCCGACGCCTTGGCCAGCACCACGAACCGGGCGACCAGCAGCGGGTTGACCGGCTCCCGGCCGGGCCGCCGCTCGATCCGGCCCCGGGTGTTCACCGCCGCGTAGCCCTCCAGCACGGCCAGCCCGGCCAGCGTGATCACCGGCAGCCAGGGCAGGTCGGGCGCGAAGTCGTAGTAGAAGCCGCTGATCAGCAGCCAGGCCACCGCGGCGGCGGCCAGGCCGGCCACCACGAGGGTGGAGGCCCGGGTCGGCCCCATCCGGAAGCGGTCGGGCCCCTGCGGGGAGCGGTCGGTGCTCACCGCACCTCCTCAGCTCGCCACTGCCGGGCCACGATCCACCGGGTCATGTGTCCGACTCTAGCGCCAGATCGGGTCGCGGGCTCAGTTCCAGGGCGTCCCCGGCGAGCGGCTCGGCGTTGAGCAGATCGGTCAGCCAGCCGTGCCCGGGCAGCCGGCCGTGCGGCTCGATGTCGATCCACGGGCGCAGCACGAAGGCGCGCAGGTGGGCCCGGGGGTGCGGCAGGATCAGCTCGGGGTCGTCGCGGAGCACCGGCTCGCCGGCGTCGTCCCAGACCGCGATCACGTCCACGTCGAGCGTGCGCGGCCCGTACCGTCGTTGCGGGTCGCGGTCGCGCCCGGCCGCCGCCTCCGCGGCCCGGGCGCGGGCCAGCCAGTCCTCCGGCGCCGCCGCCGGGTCCGCGACCATCACCGCGGCGTTCAGGTACGCGGGCTGGTCGGCGTCCCCCCACGGTGGAGTCTCGTAGACGCCGGAGACCACGAGCACCCGGTCGCCGAGCGCGGCCACCGCGCCGCGCAGGTGGCCGAGCCGGTCGCCCAGGTTGCTGCCGATCGACAACACGGCCCGGGTCACCGGGTACGCCTCATCGTGACTGCGACGTCCCGGAAGGCGTGCGGGATCGGGGCCTCCGGCTTGTGCACGGTCACCGTCGCGGCGGCTACCAGCGGCTCGGCCAGGCAGACCGCGAGCAGCCGGTCGGCGAGTGTCTCGATGAGGTTCACCGGCTCGCCGGTGATCACCGCGACCAGACGTTCGGCGAGTTCGCCGTAGTGCACGGTGTCGGTCACCTCGTCCGAGCGCGCGGCCGGGCCCAGGTCCAGTTCGAGCACCGCGTCGACCACGAACTCCTGCCCCTGGGCGCGCTCGAAGTCGTAGACGCCGTGGCGGCCGTGCGCCCGCAGGCCGGTCAGCTCGATCCGGTCGCTCATCTGTCGCCTCCGCCCGTGCCGGTGGACGCTTCCGTACGCCGTGTGCCGGTCGCGGTGGCGAGCCGAGGGCCGCCGGTGGCGCGCCAGACGGCGAGCGCGTCGGCGGTGGCGCGGACGTCGTGCACGCGTACCCCCCAGGCGCCGGCCGCGACGGCGAGCACGCTCGTCGCGACGGTCGCGGCCTCCCGCCCGGCGGGGGGCCGGGGTTCGCCGGCCGGGTCGGCGAGCAGCCGGCCCAGGTAGGACTTACGGCTGGCCCCGAACAGCACCGGGAAGCCCAGGTCGACCAGCTCGGGCAGGCGGGCGCTCAGCGCCCAGTTGTGCGCGGCGGTCTTCGCGAAGCCCAGGCCCGGGTCCACGATGATCCGGTCGGCGGCCACCCCGGCGGCGAGCGCGGCGTCGACGCGCCGGCTCAGCTCGTCCCGGACCTCGGCCACCACGTCGGTGTACGTGGCCAGCTCCCGCATCCCCCGCGAGTGCCCCCGCCAGTGCATGAGCACCCATGGGCAGCCGGCGTCGCGGACCACCCGGGCCATGTCCGGGTCGGCGAGGCCGCCGGAGACGTCGTTCACCACGTACGCGCCGGCGGCGAGGACGGCCTCGGCGACCCGGGCGCGACTGGTGTCGATGCTGACGCGGATGCCGGCGGCGCTCAGCTCGCGGACCACGGGCAGCACCCGGGCGGTCTCCGTCTCCGCATCGACCCGCTCGGCGCCGGGCCGGGTGGACTCGCCACCCACGTCGATCAGGTCGGCGCCGTCGGAGCGCAGTCGCACCCCGTGTGCGACTGCCGCGTCCAGATCGGCGTATCTGCCGCCGTCGGAGAAGGAGTCGGGCGTGACGTTGAGGACGCCCATCACCACCGGGGCCTCCGCCCGTACCAGATCGGTCACGGACCCGACAGTACCGTTCGCCGACAGGGCTTCCGGCCACCGGGCGAGCGCGCGACGTGGCACCCCTGACGTGCGCATTGGAACAGGTGTACGGTCGGTCATCCGGGCCGTCGGAGGTCGACTCTTCACGGCTTGTCGCAAAGGTGGCCGGGCCGTACGCTTTGGAATTGCCCAGCATCGAGATGGCGAAGCCTGGAGGGAGGGCCGAAGCGGGAAGAATCCCCCCAAAACTCACCACTCTGCGTGGTGGGTGACGGACTCAGCGTTGACGGCGCTGTCTCTGACGAGCACCATCCCGCCAGGCTTGCCTACTTGCACCAACGCGGCGCCGCCGGCCGCGACCTTGGGGAGGTTTCCAGTGATCGCCATCGAGCTCATGGCAACGGCGTCCAGTGCCGTGGACCACGCGCTCCACACCCTGGCGTCGACTCCACTCGCCGAGCCGGCACCGAAGGGCATCGACACCGACAACGTCGTCACCTTCTTCGCCAGCAAGATCGCGCCGATCCTGCTCGCGGTCCTCGGAGTGATCTTCATCGGCCGGGCCAGCCGGGGTGAGATCTCCAAGGTGCTGACCAGCTCGGCCATCGCCATCATCGGCCTGGCCTTCATCGCCGGAGCGGCAACACTCTTCTTCGTCGGCGACTACCTGATCAACCTGATCTTCGAGTAGGGCGCTGGGCGACGATGCGGCTGCGCACCGACGACGACATCTACCGGGCACGCCTCGTCTACCTGGGGCCGCCCGGGTACACCCTTCCCGTCCACCTGCCGTACGCCCAGTACGGCCTGTTCATGCTGCTCGTACCCCTCTACATGTTCATCCACTGGTTGTTCACGCTCCAGGTCGAGCTGTTCCCCGCCTGGGAGATCTCGCTGGCGATCGTGACGACCTCGTTCATCTTCCGGTACGTCGACCCGGACCGGCCCGCGCGCATGGTCATCCGGACCGCGCTGACCGACTGGCGACGCACCCGGGAACCGGCCACCGAGCAGCGGGATCCGCGGCTCGTCGCGAGCCGGATCAGGATCCGGGAGGAACTGGCATGACCGGGCGTACGACAACCGTGCAGACGAACGACGCGGGTGAGGCGGTCGCATGAGTCGCTCTTCCATGCCGGGTTCCCCGGCCGGACGCCCGGCCGGGCCCAACGGTAACCGTGCGCGATCGTTCGACTACCCACCGGACGAGGATCTGGACGAGGTCGTCCTCGACAGCGCGCTCGTCACCAGCCCCGGGCACGGCCGCGTCGGCGTCTTCCAGCCGCCGCGCCCGCTCACTCCGCGCGAGCCGGTACGCCCCGACGGCGACATCGACTCGCCCTTCCTCGACCTGTTCGGCGGCGCGCAGCCCCGGCGGCGGCCCGCCGCGTCCACGCCGCCCGCGCCGGTCGAGCCGGTGGTGGCGCCGCCGCGTCGTGGCGTCGGCCGGGAGCCGCTGCCGATCCCGCACCAGCCCGCCGTGCCGGTCGAGTCGGCGCCCCGGGCCGAGCCGGAACCGCCGATCCGCGAACAGACCCCTGGGGTACGCGCGGTCGGCCGCCCCCGGCCCGAGCCCGCACCGCCGCCGGTCGAGCCCGCCCTGCCCGACCCGCCCGCCGCGCTCGCCCCGCCGCCGTCCCGGAGCCGGGTGCCGCAGCAGGCCGGTGACCGGCTGCCGGCGCTCCGCCCCCCGGCCGAGCCCGAGCCGGCACTCCCGCCTCCCCCGCCGATCCCCGCTCCCGCTCCCGCCGACCACCGGGAACCGGATGTCACTCCGGCGGAGCCGATCGCGACCGGCGCGGCACCGTCGCGTGAGGTCGGCCGCCCGGCGCACCGCGAGGTGGCACCGCCCCGGCAGCGCACGCCGGAACGCCGCAACCGGCCGACCAAGCCGGTCCGGGTCCGCGCCCCGAAGATCAAGTTCGGTGACCGGGACCCGTCGGTCGAGCTGGCCATCACCGAGATCGCCGGCCACCTCACCTTCACCCCGAACACCGTCACCGCCTGGTACTGGCTGCCCGAGGTGCGATGGGCGTTCCGGCCGGACGCCGAACGCGAGGCGCTGCTCTCGGCGATCTCCGAGCAGTACGCCGGACTCGCCGGGTTCCGGCTGCACCTGCGCCGCACCACCCGGCCCTTCCCGGCCGACGAGTGGGCCCGCACCATCGACGCGCACACCGCCGCCCCGCTGCCCGACGTACCGGGCACCACCGGCTGGGCCGACCACCTGGTCGCCGCACAGCGGCACCTGATGGCGGTCAACCACGCCGAGGGCCAGACCTACCTCGGTGTCACCTTCGCCCGCCGGTCGCTCGGCGACTCGCTCACCGAACGGCTCCTGCGCACGTTCGGCCGGGGCACCGCCGACGGCGAGCGGCGCCGGCTGAGCCGTACCGTCGAGCAGTTCGACGAGGTCCTCGGCGCGTTCGGCATGCGCGGGCGCCGGGTCACCGCGCCCGAACTGGAATGGCTGCTCTACCGCTCGGTGGCGCTGTGCATGGCGCCGCCCGGCGTCCTGTCCCCGATCACCAACGGCCGGTGGGAACGCGGCGACCTGCTGGCCCTCACCGAGCAGGTCGAGCGCTACCGCACCCCGTACGGCTCGACGGTGAAGCTGGTCAACCGGATGACCGGCGAGGAACGCCACGTCGCCGTGCTCGCGGTCGGCCGGATGGAGCCGCTGGAGATCCCCGAGCGGCACGAGCCCTGGCTGCACTTCCACGAGCGGCTGCCGTGGCCGATGGAGCTGTCCACCCGGGTCGACATCCTCGGCCCCAACGACTCCTTCCGGAACCTCGAACACCGGCTCCGGATGATCCGCTCCCAACAGCTCGACTACGCCGAGCACGGCATCGACGCGCCGCCGGAGCTGGAACGACTGGCCAAGCGCGCGCTGGTGATCGGCGACGAGATGACCACCGGCCTGCCCGTCGACTCGGCCCGGGCACACGGCTGGCACCGGATCGCGGTCGGTGGCCGTACCCGGGAGGAGTGCCTGGAACGGGCCCGGCGGCTCATCCAGCTCTACTCCCGCGAGCTGCGGATCTCGCTCCAGCACCCGAAGAACCAGGACTGGCTGGCCCGCGAGTTCATCCCCGGCGAGCCGATCGCCAACACCGGCTACGTCCGGCGGATGCCGGTCAACCTGCTCGCCGCCGCGCTGCCGCAGGCCGCGTCCACAGTCGGCGACCGGCGCGGCGACCTGATCGGGCGCACCGCCGGCACCTGCCGCCGGCCGGTCTTCCTCGACCTGCACTTCCCGATGGAGGTACGCGAGCGCTCCGGCCTCGCCGTCTTCGTCGCCGAACCGGGCGGTGGCAAGTCCACGCTGCTCGGCGCGCTCGGCTACCTGGCCGCCCGCCGCGGCGTGCAGGTGACGCTGCTCGACCCGTCCGGCCCGCTGGCCCGGCTCTGCGCCATGCCCGAGCTGGCGCCGTACTCCCGGGTGCTCAACCTGACCGGTTCGGAGCAGGGCACGCTCGCGCCGTACGCGCTGATCCCGACACCGCTACGCAGCGAGTTCGGCGCCGGCCCGGCGGGCGACCGCGAGTTCGAGATCGCCGTGTCGAACGCCCGCGCCGAGCGCCGGATGCTGGTGCAGGACATCTGCATGATGCTGGTGCCGCCGCAGGTGGCCCGGGAGGCGTCCACCGCCACGCTGTTCCGGCACGCCGTACGCCAGGTGCCCGCCGAGGAGACCTCCACGCTCGACGACGTGGTGACCTGCCTCCAAGGGCTCGACGACGACGCCGGGCGCGAACTGGCGCACCTCCTCCTCGACACCGCCGAGATGCCGCTGGCCATGCTCTTCTTCGGCCGGCCGCCGGAGGGGCTGCTCGGCGCCGACGCCGCTCTCACCGTCATCACCATGGCCGGTCTGCGGCTCCCCGACCTCAAGATCGAGCGGGAGTACTGGTCGGCCGAGGAGGCGCTCGCGCTGCCGATGCTGCACACCGCGCACCGGCTCGCCGTACGCCGCTGCTACGGCGGCTCGATGTCCTCCCGGAAACTGGTCGGCCTCGACGAGGCGCACTTCATGGAGGGCTGGCGGTCCGGGCGCTCGTTCCTGGTCCGGCTCGCCCGCGACTCCCGCAAGTGGAACCTCGCCGCGCTCGTCGCCTCGCAGAACCCCAAGGACATCCTCGGCCTCGACGTGCAGAACCTCGTCTCCACCGTCTTCGTCGGCCGGATCGCCGAGGACAGTGAGATCGCCTCCGAGGCGCTGCGCCTGCTGCGGGTACCTGTCGACGACGGTTACGAGGCGACACTCGCCTCGCTCTCCCAGGCGGACAGCGGATCGGCCAACCGGCTCGGTTTCCGCGAGTTCGTCATGCGCGACGTCGACGGACGCGTGCAGAAGGTCCGGGTCGACGTGTCGTACGTCGACGGGCTGCTGGAGCACCTGGACACCACCCCCGCCGCGGTCGCCCAGGCCGCCGGGATACTGCCGACCGTCCTGGCTGATCTGGAGGCGTGACATGGCGAGGGCCCGGGCACGGATCGCGGCGCTCCTCCTCGCGCTCGGCGTACTCGCCGGGGCCACGATCTCCTGGCCGGTGATCGGAGCGGCCACACCCGCGTACGCCGCCGCGCCGGTCACCCAGGCGCGCGCCGAGCTGTGCAGCACCAAGGAGTGGCAGGCCGACTTCCGGTCCTGCGTCGGCAAGCTCAAGGCGGTCAGCGAGGACCAGGTCGAGTGCCGCAACGCGCCGGTGCCCGCCGCGCCGGACTCAGGCCTGGCCGGCTGGTTCGCGTCCCGGCCCGACTCGGCGAAGGAGCCCGGCCCGAAGGGCCTCTACAGCGACTACGGGTACGCCGGGTACAGCTACAACACGTACGACGTGGACGGCGGCTGCGCCTCCTCGGTGCTGCATCCGGACTACCGCTTCACGACTATGGTCGCCAACGGCGAGTTCATGTTCGCCAACGCGGTGATCGGCGCCTCGAACGCGCTGCGCGAGCGCGCCTGGGACCCGCGCACGATGTGGAGCTGGGCCGACCCGCTGGTGGAGCAGGCCACGAAGGCCGTCTACCAGAAGGTGTTCAGCGTCTTCGGCATCATCACCGTCTGCGTGGTCGGCCTCTACCTCCTCTGGCGGTCCCGCCAGTCGGACATGAGCAACGCGATGACCACCGCGGGCTGGGCGCTGCTGGTGATGGTGGCGGTGACCGCGCTGGCCGCCTGGCCGGTCAAGTCCGCGAACATCGCCGACAACACGCTGATCACCACGCTGGGCGTCGTGCACGACGCGGTCGGCCCATCCACCAAGGACACGCCGCCTGGCCAATGTGACGACCCGAATCCGCAGGCGTGCAAGGATCATCGTCCTCCTGCCGTACGCGCGAGTGATACGGCGACCGAGACGATGCTCTACCGGAACTGGCTGCGCGGTGTGCTCGGCTCGGCCGACAGCGAGACCGCGAAGAAGTACGGCCAAGCGCTCTACGACGCGAAGTCGCTCACCTGGGACGAAGCCGCGTCGATCCGGTCCAACCCGGCCACCCGCGACGTGGTCATCAAGGCCAAGCAGCAGCAGTGGGCCAAGGTCGCCGAGCAGATCAAGACCGAGGACCCGGAGGCGTACGAGTACCTCCAGGGCACCCGGGACATGGACCGGATCGGCGCCGGGTTCATCGCGGTGCTGGCCTCGGTGCTGTTCGCCATGTTCGACCTCACCGCGTCACTGCTGGTGCTGCTCGGCTTCCTGATCTTCCGATGGGCGGTGATCGCCGCGCCGATCCTCGGCACCGTCGGCCTGATGCGCCCGGCCAGCGCCGGGCTCCGGCGGCTGGCGAACGCGGTGGTCGCCGCCGTCTTCAACATCGCCATCTTCGGCACCGGCGCGGCCATCTACCTCTTCGCCGTCGACCTGATCATGAACACCGCCACGCTGCCCGGCTGGCTCCAGGTGGTCCTGGTCTGGCTCTGCGGGGTGGTCGGCTGGTTGCTGCTGCGGCCGTACCGCCGGATCACCCAGCTCGGCGGCAAGGACAGCAGCGAGGCGGTCAGCTCGGCCGGCTCCTGGCATCGGCGGTTCTTCCGGGACATGCGGATCGCCGCGCGGCTGGACGTGGCGGAGCCCGGCGGCACCAACGAGCCGGCGATCGGCAAGCGCCGCACCGTCACGGCCGACCAGCGCAGTCTCCGGCCGGAGGCCCGGCACGAGGATCCGGCGCACAGCGCCACACCCGCCGAGCGGGAACGGCCGGACGGGCGGGAACGGCCGGAGGAGGCGCCCGCGACTGGACGGCCGGGTGAGCGTCCCGGCGGCACTCCCCGCCCCCGGCGCGCACCGTCGACCTGGACCGAGCCGGACGTGCCGGAGGAAGCGCCCTCCTACGCCGTCTACCGGCCGGACTCGGCGGGCCGCCGCACCGCACCGGCCCGGCCGGCGCCGCGCATTCGCTCCGAGGCCCGGTGAGTCCGGTGCGACGCGCGCTGGAATTCCTCTTCACCCGGGTCCTCCGGTCCCGGATCGGCATCGCCCTGGTGATCGCCGTGTTGGTCTTCGGGGTGATCGGCGCGGCCCGCCTCGTCGCCGGCCCCGGCGATCCGGGCCTCGGCCTGACCAGCCGCCCCACCCAGCCGATCAGCACCGCGGACCCGGAGGCCGGTGACGACGGCGTGCTCGCCAGCCCGCCGACCGCAGTCGCCCCGAAGACCCGGCCGGGCGAGGACACGCCGGAGCAGGTCGCCGGCCGCTTCACCACCGCGTGGCTGAGCGGCCCGGGCAGCAGCGGCGACGCGTGGCAGGCCCGCCTGCGGCCGCTCTCCACGCCGGCGCTGGCCGAGAAGATGACTGATGCCGACCCGGAGACGGTGCCCGCACGGAGGACCGCCGGCACCCCGACGCTCCGGCCTCGTACCGAGTCCTTCGTGGAGGCGGTGGTTCCGCTGGACAACGGCACGCTCCGGCTCGAGCTCGTCGCACCGGACGGACCCTGGCTGGTGGACGCGATCGACTGGGAGCGGTCGTGACCGCCGGCCCGGCCGTCGCCGGACAGGTCCGCCGGAAGCTGCGCCTGGGCGTGGTCGCCACTGCCGTCACGAGCGTGCTCGCCCTGCTCTGCTGCGTCGGCGGTGCCGGCGCCTTCCTTCTCACCGAACTCGGCGGCGACGAGGACGACCCGAAGCTCGCGGCCCTGAACTGCGATCCCACCTACCAGGTGAACCTGACCGGCGACATGCCGCGCTTCGCCGAGTACGGCGAGCGCCAACTGCGCAACGCCGCGGTCATCATCAAGGTCGGCCAGGACATGAAGCTCCCCGCGCGCGGCTGGGTGATCGCGCTGGCCACCGCGATGCAGGAATCAGCGCTGCGCAACCTCGCCAACAGCACGGTGCCGGCGTCGCTGGCGCTGCCGCACGAAGGGGTCGGCGCCGATCACGACTCGCTGGGCCTGTTCCAGCAGCGGCCCGGATGGGGCAGCGTCGAGCAGCGGATGACGCCCTCGTACGCGGCCCGCAAGTTCTACCAGAAGATGGAGAAGGTGCCGAACTGGCAGCAGCGCCCGCTCACTGTGGTCGCCCAGAAAGTCCAGGTCAGCGCCTACCCCGACGCCTACGCCAAGCACGAGGAACTAGCCGGAGCCATCGTCGACGCGCTGGCCGGCGGCGCCGCCCGGACCGTGGAGATCGCCGGCAAGGCGGTGTGCGACGCCGCGGCCGGAGACCGGATCGCCGCCTCCGGCTGGACCGCGCCGCTGCCCGGCGGTGTGGTCTCCGGTTTCCGCACCACGGCCCGCCCCAGCCACCAAGGCGTGGACCTGGCCGCCTCGAAGGGCACGCCGATCCACGCCGCCTCGGCGGGCCGGGTACTGGTGGCCCGCTGCGACCCCGACCGCTCCGGGCGGCGGGACTGCGACCGGGACGGCTGGCCGAACAAGGGCGGCTGCGGATGGTTCGTGGACATCCTGCACACCGGCGGATTCATCACCCGCTACTGCCACATGGTCGAGCGACCCCGCGTGGTGCCGGGTCAGTCGGTCGAGGCGGGCGAGGTCATCGGGCTCTCCGGGAGCAGCGGCAACTCGTCCGGCCCGCACCTGCACTTCGAGGTGCACCGCAATGGCGACCGGTCCAGCAACGGGGCGGAGAACCCGGTGCCCTTCATGCGCAAGCGGGGCGCCCCCCTCGGCGAGACCGGGTGAGGCCGGGCGGATGAGCAACCCCCTGCCCGACCCGTTCGCCGACCGGCCCGACTGGGCGCCACTCCCGCCCCGGCCGGTGGAGACCGTGCCCGCCACCGGCGGTACCGAGCTGCGCGGCCGCCGCGTGCTCGTGGGCCTGCCCGGCCTCGGCTGGCGTGGCGACCTGCGGGCCGACGAGCGGGTGGTGCAGGGCAGCCGCACCTACGTACCGGTGATCCCGGAACACGAGTGGTACCGGGCCGAGGCCGAACAGGTGGAGGTGTTCGCGCCGCTGGTACCTGTGGAGCGGGTCTGGGTGGAGACCATCGGTGAGCGGCAGCCGGCGGCCGGGACGATCGCCCCGGGTCTCCGGCTGGTCTCGCTGGACGTGCCGGAACGCCGGCCGCCCACACCGGTGTTCGAGGCCGACGCGGTGACCGGGCGGCGCGTGGTGCACGTGGACAACGGCGTGGAACGGCGCGACCTGCGTGCCGTCACCGAGACCTACTCCGGCGCGGACGGCGACATCTGCGTGCGGGTGGCCCCGGAACTGGAGTGGTACCGGTGGGCCTGGCGCGGCCAGGCACCGACCACGTTGGAGGTGCCGGTGCACCTGCTCTGGCTGGAGTAGGCCTCAGCCGACCTTACTCGCACCGCAGACGCGCCAGCCGTCTTTGTTGTCCGTCAAGTCGAATCGCCACGTTTCCCGACGGCTGCTTACCGATTGGCCATCCTTCGAGCTGGAGATGGCAAGTGTCGTGGTAACCGATTCGCCCGATCCATTGTCGTCCTGGAGCAACGGGCCCCAGCTCACTTTGATCGAGACGCCGAAGTTGGCCTCGCGCTGCTCAAGCTCGGTCCTGAGATCACGCATGCCACCGGTCCCGTCACTGTCGTTACAAGTGAATTCCTGGGCCTTCGTGTCGTTCCGGTCGATAAGGTAGGCCCGGATGTAGTTGGCAACGACGACGTCGGGGGCGCTTCGGTCCGGGGCGGTTGCGCGGTCGTACAGCACGAACCCGACCACCCCGCCGACGGTGCACAGCACCGCCAGCACACCCGCGACGACAGCGAGCACTGTGCGCACCGGACGCTTTTGGCGTACCGGTGCGGGAGCAGGCGCGGGGGGCGCCAACTGCTCCGGCGGGGTTCGCTGCGCCGGTACTCGGGACACCTGGGAACCGGCGGGGGGCTGCACTGATTCCACCTCCTGAGGCTATCGGCTGCGCCGCGCGTACCCAATGCCTGGAACCGGCGGATCGTGGCGAACCGCCGGGCGGACACCGACCGGCGGCGGGGTGAGGCTGCTCACCGCCGACCAGCTCACCGCGCCGACCGACATCCCGGTGGACGGCCGCCGCCTGGGTTACCGTCACACCTCGGGGAGGACATGTCGGCCTCGGAAAGAGAGGTGGACGCGGTGGCGACTCCGAAGGCGCGCGCCGGCCGGGCCGCCGCGCTGCACCGCCGGGCCGAGGCCGCCGCGACGGCGGCGGCGGGCATCCTCGACGAGATCCGGCCCGCGCCGGCCGACCACCACCGGCAGTACGAGCTGGCCGAGCGCCTGCGAGCGGCGGCCGACGTGGCGGCGCCCGGTTGGGCAGGCGGGCCGCTGGAAGCGCTGAGCGCGACGACGCCTCCCGGTGACGGCCTGCCGCCGCTGGTCCGGGTGGGCACGGCCGCGCCGCTCGACGACGCCCGCTTCCCCGCGTTGGTGCCGCTGCTCGGCAGCGGCCACCTGAGCCTCGACGCCGACGCCTCGGACGCCCGGGTGGCCGGGCTGCTCCGCGCGCTGCTGCTGCGTGTGTTCGCTGCGACGCCGGCGGGAGCGCTGCTGGCTCGCGCGGTGGACGGCGGTTCCGGTGACACCTTCGCCGGGTACGCGCCGCTCGCCGACGCCGGCCTGCTGCCCCCGCCCGCCACCGACCTCGCCGGGATGCGTGCGGTGCTGGCCGAGGCGGAGCAGTGGGTCGCGGCCGGCACGGCCCGGCAGCGCGGGCACGACCGGACGCTGCTGCTCATAGTCGCCGCGCTGCCAGAGGGTACGACCACCGCCGACCTGGACCGGCTCGCCGGGCTGGCCGAGGGCGGGCCGCGCGCCGGGCTGCATCTGGTGCTCGCCGGCTGGCCGGACGGCGGCCCGCTGCCGCGCGCCACAGCGGTCACTGTTCGCACCGCGTACGCGCTGGTCGGTGACCCGCCCGGCGCCGGCTTCAGCAGTCCGGGCGCCGAGCCGCCGGGCGGGTTGAACTCGCCGGTGTTCCTCGACGAGGATCCGCCCGCCGACCTGGTCGCCGCTGTCTGCGCGCGGTTGGCCCGGCAGATCGAGGACGGCTCCCGTCTCTCCCTTCGTGACCTGCTGCCTGCCGACGGCTTCTGGACGGCCGGCTCGGCCGACGGGCTGAGCACCACTGTGGGTGACGCCGCCGGGCGTCCGGTCAGCCTGGGCTTCACCGAGCTGACCCCGCACTGGCTGGTCAGCGGCCGGGGTCAGGCGGGGCGGTCGGCGTTCCTGACCGACGCGTTGTTCGGCCTCGCCGCCCGGTACGGCCCGGACGAGCTGGCGCTCTACCTGGCCGACCTGGCCGACGGCGAGTCGTTCGTGGAGTTCCTCCAGACCGAGCGGGACCGCTCCTGGGTGCCGCAGGTGCGTGCCGCCGGGATGGCCGCCGACCGGGAGTACGTGGCCGACCTGTTCGGCGAACTGGAGGCGGAGCTGCGCCGGCGCGAGGAGGCGTCCCGGCGGGCCGGTGGGCAGCGTTACGCCGAGCTGCGGCAGCACCAGCCGCTCCCCCGGATCGTCTGCGTGGTCGACAACTTCCCGCTGGCGCTGCGCGAGCGGGACCGGCTCGCCGCCGACCTGCTGGCCCGGCTGGACGCGCTCGCCCGCGCCGGCCGGTCGTACGGGATCCACCTGGTGCTGGCCGGCGAGGGTGACCTGGGCATCGGCGGCCCGCGCGACCCGCTGCTCGGCCAGTTCCCGGTGCGGGTGGCGCTGCCCGGCGGCTCGGCGGTGCTGGAACCGGCGAACGACTCGGCGGCCGGGCTGCCGGTGGGCAGCGCGGTGGTGAACACGGCGGGTGGTCTGGGCGGTCCGCGCGGCGCGACCCGGGGGCACGAGCGGATGATCCGTTTCCCGGATCCGTACGAGGATCCCGAGGTCCTGACCGACCTGCGGCGACGGCTCTGGGAGACGCGGGGCGAGTCGGCGACGCCGCCCGTGGTCTTCGCCGGGTACGCCCGCCCGCTGCTCGCCAACGACCCCCGGCACCGGGCCGCGCTGGCCGGGCGGACCCACGCGCCCGCCGCGTTGCTGGGCCGGGCGGTGGACGTGCGACGGTCCACGGTGACGGTGCCGCTGGGGCCGGGCGCGGGGCGGAACCTGGCCGTCCTGGGCCGGGACGAGGAGGCCGAGCGGCTGCTGGTCACTGCGGTACGCAGCGCGGCTGCGGCGCATCCGGGCTCGGCCCGGTTCGTGCTCGCGCCGCTGGCGAACGGCTCGGCCGAGCCGGCCGGGGTGCTCGCCGCCGATCTTGCCGGACGGCACCGGGTGGAGACCGTCGACGCCGCCGGGCTGCGGACCGCGATGGACTCGGACGAGCCGGGCTACCTGGTGGTGTTCGGGCTGGACGTGCCGGACGCCACCGAACTGCCGCCCGACCTGCTGCGGACGCTGCTGCTGGAGGGCCCGCCGGCCGGGCGGCACCTGCTCGGCTGGTGGCGGACACCAGCACCGCTGGCCGGACTGCTCGGCCCGGAGGGCGAGGTGGACAAGCTCACCGCCGTGGCGGTCACCGACGTGCCGGGCGGCCGGCTGGAGCAGCTCTTCGACCGTCCGGTCTGGTGGCGGCCCCGCCCCGGTCGCGCGGTGCTCTGGGACGGCCCGGACGAGCAGGGCACCGTCTTCGTGCCCTTCGGCACGGCCGAAGTGGCGACCGCGCGGGTCGAGCCGGACCCGCGGGCGGCGGGCCGCACCGGGGAGGGGGCCGCATGAGCGAGACCGGCACGACCGTACCGGGACCCCGCGCGGGTGGCCCGACCACAGTGGCGGACCCCGCCGAGTCGGCCTGGGCGGAGTACGTCGCTGCCGCGCGGGCGCTCGACGGGGTACGCCGCGCGGCGGCCACCGCCGCCGGGGAGCAGGCGAGGTCGGTGGCCGCGGCCCGCGAGGAGCTGACAGCGGTACGGGAACGGCTGGCGCCGCAGCAGTCCCGGCTGCGTGATCTGGGCGTACCGGCGATGTCGCTGGTCCCGACGCCGCCGGAGGTGACCGAGGCGGCCCGGTCGATGGCGGGCGGGCCGTCGGCGGTGCTGGCGGCGCTGCGCGCGGCCGGGGACTGGGCGGACGCGGCGGACGACACGTTGAGCGCGCGCGGCCTGCCGCGGCTGGCCCGGTGGCCGTCCCGGCCCCGCAACCTGCTCGTGTACGGGCCGCTGGCGCTCGTGGTGCCGCTGCTCCAGCTGCTGCTGTACGCGGTCGCCGGCCCGGGGCCGGTCACAGTGCTGGCGCTGCTCGTGGGGCTGCCGCTGCCGGCTGTCGCGTTCATGCTGGGCTGGCTCGCGGTGGGGCGGATCTTCCGCCCGCGGCCCACCGACCGGGTGGACCGGACGCCCCGATTCGGCGCCCTGGTCTGCCTGGTCCCGGCGGTGCTCACCGCCGCCGGACTGCTGCTCGCCATGCTGCCCGACTGACGACGGCCGCGCCTCCCGGGCGGGAGTACGCGGCCGTCGGTGCCGGTCGAGGGTCAGCGGGCCATGATCAGCGCCATCGCCTCGGCCCGAGACTTCGCGTCGTTCTGCAGGCCGCCGCGCACGGCGGACGTGATGGTCTTCGCGCCCGACTTCTGGATGCCGCGCATCGCCATGCACATGTGCTCGCACTCCAGCACCACGATCACACCGCGCGGGGCGAGGCTGGACATCAGCAGGTCGGCGATCTGCGAGGTGAGCCGCTCCTGCACCTGCGGCCGGCGGGCGAACACCTCGACCAGCCGGGCCAGCTTCGACAGGCCGGTGATCCGGCCGTCCGGGCCGGGGATGTAACCGATGTGCGCGCTGCCCCGGAACGGCAGCAGGTGGTGCTCGCAGAGGCTCATCACGTCGATGTCCCGGACGAGCACCAGTTCCTCGTGGTTGGCCTCGAACGTGGTGCGGAGCACCTGGGCCGGGTCGACACGCAGGCCGGCGAAGAGTTCGGCGTACGCGCGGGCGACCCGGGCCGGCGTCTGCTGGAGGCCGTCGCGGTCCGGGTCCTCGCCGACCGCGATGAGGATCTCGCGGACCGCCTTCTCGATCCGGGCGAGGTCGACGCTGTCCTCCACCGGGCCGCCGGTGAGCTTGCCGCTGATCAGGCGTGCGGCCACGTAGTCGAGCGCGTCGTCCCCGTCGGGCTCGGTCGCGGAGACGGCCGGCTCCCTGTGGTGGGAACCGGCCGTCGTCGGATCGCTGTTCAGTGCGTACCGTCCGAGTTGTTGCTGGAACCACCGATCGAGGCGGCGGCGTCGGCGCGGGCCTGCGCGGCCAGCGCCTCCTTCTCGGCCGGGGTGAGCACCGGCGGCTCGGTGGAGGGCTGACGCTTGCCGAAGCCGTGGTACGGCGCCATCGGCGGGCGCTTGACCACACGCGCGCAGATCCGGGCCATGTCGGCGGTGGAGAGCGTCTCCTTCTCCATCAGCTCCAGGACCATGTTGTCCAGGACGTCCCGGTATTCCACCAGGATCTCCCAGGCCTCGTCGTGGGCCAGCTCGATCAGCGCACGCATCTCGCCGTCGATCTCGGCCGCCACCGCGTCGGAGTAGTCCCGCTCGTGGCCCATGTTGCGGCCGAGGAACGGCTCGTCGCCGCTGGTGCCGTACTTGATCGCACCGAGCTTGGAGCTCATGCCGTACTGCGTGATCATCGCGCGGGCCAGCTGCGTGGCCTTCTCGATGTCGTTGCCGGCGCCGGTGGTCGGCTCGTGGAAGACCAGTTCCTCGGCCGCCCGGCCACCCAGCGCGTACGCCAGGGTGTCGATCATCTCGGCCCGGGTCTGGGTGTACTTGTCCTCCGTGGGGAGCACGAGCGTGTGACCCAGCGAGCGACCCCGGGACAGGATGGTCACCTTGTGCACCGGCGCGGCGTGCGGCAGCGCCCAGGCGACCAGCGCGTGCCCACCCTCGTGGTACGCGGTGATCTTCTTCTCCTGGTCGCTCATCACCCGGGTCCGGCGCTGCGGGCCGGCGATCACCCGGTCGATCGACTCCTCCAGGGAGTCGTTGGTGATCGCCCGCTGCTCCTTACGAGCGGTGAGCAGCGCGGCCTCGTTGATCACGTTGGCCAGGTCGGCGCCGCTGAAGCCCGGGGTACGCCGGGCGACCGCGTCGAGGTCGACGTCGGGCGTGAACGGCTTGCCCTTGGCGTGCACCCGCAGGATGGCCTTGCGGCCCTCCATGTCGGGGGCGTCGACCGGGATCTGCCTGTCGAACCGGCCCGGACGCAGCAGCGCCGGGTCGAGGATGTCCGGCCGGTTGGTGGCGGCGATCAGGATGACGCCGCCCTTGGTGTCGAAGCCGTCCATCTCGACAAGCAGCTGGTTGAGCGTCTGCTCCCGCTCGTCGTGACCGCCGCCCATGCCGGCGCCGCGGTGGCGGCCGACGGCGTCGATCTCGTCGACGAAGACGATCGCCGGAGCGTTCGACTTGGCCTGCTCGAACAGGTCGCGGACGCGGCTGGCACCGACACCGACGAACATCTCGACGAAGTCGGAGCCGGAGATGGAGTAGAAGGGCACCCCGGCCTCGCCGGCGACCGCGCGGGCCAGCAGCGTCTTGCCGGTACCGGGCGGGCCGAACAGCAGCACGCCCTTCGGGATCTTGGCGCCCAGGGCCTGGTATTTCGCCGGGTTCTGCAGGAAGTCCTTGATCTCGTGCAGTTCCTCGACGGCCTCGTCCGCACCCGCGACATCAGCGAAGGTGGTCTTCGGCGTGTCCTTGGTGATCATCTTCGCCTTGGACTTGCCGAAGTTGAGCACCCGGGAGCCGCCGCCCTGCATCTGCGACATGAAGAACAGCAGCAGGAGCACGAGCAGCGCGATAGGAAGCAGGTTGACCAGCAGGCTGACCCAGATGCTGTCCGACGACACCTTGGTGTCGACCGGGCCGGTGATGCGGTCCGCCGCCTCGGCCTCGCGTACCTGGTTCCAGACCTGGCCGCCGACCTCGTACGGGAACTGCGCCTCGATCTTGTCAGTGGTGGTGTCGCCGTCGAACTTGGCCTTGTCCTTCAGGTCGAGCTGGAGCGTCTGCTCCTTGTCCTGGAAGACGACCTTCTCGATGCCACCCTTGTTGAGCTGGTCGAGCGCGACGGACGTGTCCACCCGGTGGTAGCTGGGACCAGCGGTGAACAGTTGACTGAGCACAACGGCGCCGAGGATGACCAGGATGATCCAGACCACCGGTCGGCGGAAGAAACGCGTACGTTCCATGCTGTAGTCGGGTGCCGAGGCGCCCGCATCCTCCTGATCGACGTCCTGACCGTCTGAATGGTGTCGCCGCCTTGAGCGGCAGCCGGGGCCGCCGTGCGGGCCGGCCCGACCCCCGGGGCACGCAAACTGCCGCACCACGGTCATTCGACGGTACACCGTGCGCGCGAGGAGTGAGCTTGCGAGCCCCGCAGTCGCGCACATCCGGAACCTCGGCGCGCGCGACGAGTGAGCTTGCGAGCCCGGCACTTACGCGTAGGGCGAACCCGGGTTCGAGCCGGCGTGGCGGGGAGCTCCCACCCGGCCCGCCCACACCGCACGGTCACGCGGTTCGAGGGGCCGGGCGTGGAGGGTGCCTCCACGTCACCGACTCCTACCGTAGACCGGAAGACTGAGAGCCCGCTGAATGTCAGCTGACGAAGGGCTCGGCAAAGCCTCAGGCCCGCGCGTACACCTCGGGCTTGAGCACCCCGACGTAGGGCACCTCGCGGTACCGCTCGCCGAAGTCGAGCCCGTAGCCAACGACGAACTCGGTGGGAATGTCGAACCCGACGTACTTGACCGGGACCTGCACCTTGACCGCGTCCGGCTTGCGGAACAGCGCGACCACCTCGACGCTGGCCGCGGAGCGCGACTCCAGGTAGCGCAGCAGCCAGGACAGCGTCAGACCGGAGTCGACGATGTCCTCGACGACCACCACGTGGCGGCCGGCGATGTCCCGGTCCAGGTCCTTGAGGATGCGGACCACGCCGGACGAGGTGGTGCCCTGGCCGTAGGACGAGACGGCCATGAACTCCAGCTCGGCGGGCGGGCCCTGGCGGCCCAGCGCGCGGGCGAAGTCGGCCATGAACATGACCGCTCCCTTGAGCACACACACGAGCAGCAGGCCGTCCTCGACGTGGGCGTAGTCCGCCGAGACCTGCTTGGCCAGCTCCGCGGTCTTGTCGCGGATCTGCGCCTCCGAGATGATCACGTGGTCGATGTCGGCGTCGTACCAGGAGCCGTCAGCCATGCTCCTAGCCTGCCGTACGCCCCCGCGCCGCCGTCGGCGGGGCCGCCCCTTTTGGCGCGGTCCCGCCGGGGATTTTCGGCGCGAACTGAATAAATCACCTCAGCAGGTACGGGAGCGCCAGCGCTGCCCGTCGTCGCTCGGCTTCCAGTCGGCCGAGTCGCGGGTGTCGGCGGTGAACCCGAAGGCGCTGGCGCCGACGAGGAGGAGCAGGAACAGCAGAAGCAGCAGAACGGTCATGGCGGCGCTCGCTTTCGCATGGTTGAGACTGTTTTCGCCGCCGGTGCGCACCGGACACCATTGATTCTGCGGGCCACCGACCGATCCGGACAGTGGCAGGAATGTCACCGGGCATCGATTTCCTGCCACCTGTCGGGTTACCCTCGTCACATGCTCCGCTCGGTCGCCGTCATCGCCATGGACCAGGTCGCCGCGTTCGAACTCGGCGTGCTCGCCGAGGTCTTCGGCACCGACCGCACCGCCGACGACTTCCCCGGATACCGGTTCGACGTCTGCACCGCCGACGGCGGTGCGGTCCGCAGCCGCTCCGGGTTCCTGCTCAGCCCCACCGCCGACCTGGGCGCGGTCGAGGACGCCGACCTGGTGGCGGTGCCCGCGCACGCCGACGGCACCCCGGTACCCGAACCGGTGCTCGCCGCGCTGCGCCGCGCCGCCGACCGGGGCGCCTGGCTGCTCAGCGTCTGCGCCGGCGCGTTCGTCCTCGGCGAGGCGGGCATCCTCGACGGGCGCGACTGCACCACCCACTGGCGGTACACCGACGAGCTGCAGCGCCGCTTCCCGGCCGCCCGGGTCCAGTGCGACTCGCTCTACGTGCAGGACGACCGGCTGCTCACCAGCGCCGGCACCGCCGCCGGCATCGACGCCTGCCTGCATCTGGTACGCCAGGAGCACGGCTCCGCGGTGGCGACCCGGCTGGCCCGCCGGATGGTGGTGCCGCCGCACCGCGACGGCGGCCAGTCGCAGTACGTCGAGGCGCCGATCCCCAAGGCACCGGAGGCACCCACGCTGGAACCGGTGCTGGAATGGCTGATGGGACACCTGCGCCGGCAGGTGACGGTGGACGAGCTGGCGGCGCGCGCCGGGATGGCGCCTCGGACGTTCGCCCGCCGGTTCCGCGCCGAGACCGGCACCACTCCGCACGACTGGGTGACCAACCAGCGGGTGCTGCTGGCCCGGCACCTGCTGGAGGACACCACGCTGAGCGTGGAGGGCGTGGCCGAGCAGGCCGGCTTCGGCGACGCGGCGGCGCTGCGGCACCACTTCACCCGTCGCGTGGGCACCACCCCGCTGGCCTACCGCACCACTTTCCGAGACCGCCAGACCACCTGACCCACCCCGCCCCGCCCCGCCCCGCCGACCTCGCCCACCCCGGCCCACCCCGTCGATCATGAAGTTGACCGCACTTTCCCGCCCGTTTCCTCCCGGTCAACTTCATGATCGACGCCCCCGCCCGCCACCCCCTGGAGCGGTGATCAAGGAGTTTGCGGGCTGGAGAGGGCCGGAAAGTGACCAAAAGTCCTTGATCAACGGGACGGGGGACGGGCAAGGGCGGGGTGGGCGGGCGCGCGGGTCAGGGCAGGAGGTGGCCTGTGTGGCGGCGCACCTTGTGGTTGCCGGGTAGGTGCACCGGGCCCTGTCCGTGCCAGGCCGTGACCAGGGCGTCCAGCGCCGCCACGTGACTGTGCGACAGCGCGGCCGGCGTCGCGCCCAGCTCACGGGCCCAGGCGTGCAGCACCCGGGTACGGACGGCGGCCGGCAACCCGGCGAGCCCGGCTACGGACAGCCCACCGTCAGCGGTACGGACGTCGGCGAGCGCGGTGTCGGCGAGCGCGTCGAGCGCGGCGTTGTCGGCCGCGAGCAGCCCGGCGGTACGGGCCAGGTTCGCCACCACCCCCGGCCCCAGCGCGTCGACGAGTGCCGGCAGCGCGTCGGACCGGACCCGGGCCCGGGCGTACGCGGGGTCGGCGTTGTGCGGGTCCGCCCACGGGTCGAGCCCGAGCGCGGCGCAGGCGGCCCGGGTGTCGGCGCGCGTGACGTCGAGCAGCGGGCGGAGCAGGGATACCCCGTCGACGTCGCGCCGCTCCGGCATCCCGGACAGCCCGCGCGGTCCGGCGCCCCGGGCCAGCGCGAGCAGGACGGTCTCGGCCTGGTCGTCGCGCGTGTGCCCGAGCAGCACCCCGGCTGCGTCGTAGCGGCGGGCGACAGCGACCAGCGCCTCGTACCGGGCCTCGCGGGCGGCCGCCTCGGGTCCGCCGGGCCGGCCGTCCACGCGTACCGGAAGCACCTCGACCGGGTCGAGCCCTGCGGCGCGGGCCCAGCCGGCGACCGCCTCGGCCCGTTCGGCGGACCCGGCTTGCAGGCCGTGGTCGACTGTCACCAGGCCGGCCGGGCGCCCGAGCCGGGGGGCCACGAACGCGGTGGCGGCGGCGAGCGCGAGCGAGTCGGCCCCGCCGGAGCAGGCCACCAGCACCGGGCCGCCGCCGGGCAGGCCGGTCAGCATCCGGCGGACGGCGAGCCGCACCCCGGCGACGACGGGAGCGGGCGACGGCGAGCGGCGCGACCGAGCGCCGGAATCAGCCCGGCCCGCGGAAGAAGCCGAACCGAGCGGACCAGGGGAATCAGCCCAGCCCGCAGAATCAGCCGGATCGAGCGGCCCGGCCGGACCGGCCGGATCAGCCGACGGGCGGGGTGGCACCGGCGGGCCCGTGTACGCGCGACACCCAGGCGTCCGGGTCGCCCAGCTCGTCCAGGCGGGGCAGCGTCAGCGGGGACGAGAAGATCTTGTTGAAGCCCTGCATCCCCACCCGGTCGACGACGCCGTGCACGAACTTGCGGCCCTCGGCGTACTGGCGCATCTTGACCTCGATGCCGAGCAGCCGCCGGATCGCCTTCTCCAGCGGGTTGCCGGACTCGCGGCGGCGGTTGAACGCCGCCCGGATCGACTCGACGCTGGGGATGACCTGCGGGCCGACGCCGTCCATCACGAACTCGGCGTGGCCTTCCAGCAGCGTCATCAGCGCGGTCAGCCGGTCCAGCACGGCGCGCTGGGCCGGGGTCTGCACGATGTCCAGCACGCTGGCCCGGCTCTCCGGGTCCTTCACCGCGTCGGAGAGCGTCGCCACACCGCGGCGGAGCCGTTCCAGCAGGTGCTCGCCGCCCTGGGAGGCGTCCACGAACGCCTGCACCTCGCCGAGGAAGTACGCGCGCATCCACGGCACGGCGGTGAACTGGGTGCGGTGGGTGACCTCGTGCAGGCACACCCAGAGCCGGAAGTCGCGCGAGTCGGCGCCGAGCTTCCGCTCGACCTCGAGGATGTTCGGCGCCACCAGCAGCAGCTGGCCGGGGTCGCCGGCGAAGACCTCGTACTGGCCGAGCACGCGGCCGGAGAGGTACGCCAGCACGGTGCCGGCCTGCACACCTGTCACCCGGGAGCCGATCGCCTCGGTGAGCGCACCCGGCCGCTTGTCGCCGGAGAGGCGCTCGACCAGCGGGGAGACGACCTCACGCAGCCCGGCGATGTTCGCCGCCGCCCAGTCCCGGCGGTCGACCACGCGTACCGGCGGGTGCGCGACCTGCGCGCGCAGGCCGGTGTAGTCGGCGACGTGACCGGCCGCCTCGTCGGTCAGCCGGCGCAGGTCGCCGACCACGTCGGTGGCCTCGGCGTACGACACCCGGGGGCCCGACTTGCTCAGCGCCCCCGCTGTCGCGGCGGCCAGATCCCAGTCCACGAACTGCGCCATGAACCCACCGTACCCGCGCCGGAACACCCCCACCCGGGCTCGCGCCGGCCGATCGACGCCCGTCGGTCAGCGGCAGCCGCACCCGGCCAGCGCCGAGCTGATCCGGTCCAGCGCCGCCCGGGTCTCGTCCAGCGAGCCCTGGGTCCGGTCGGTGAGCACGGCGAACGTGAGCAGCCGGCCGTCGGCTGTGGTAACCGTGCCGGCGATCGCGTTGACGCCGCTCAGCGTGCCGGTCTTGGCCCGGACGACGCCCGCTCCGGCGCGGGTCGCCGCCGCCCGGTAGCGCTCGTCGAGCGTGCCGGACCAGCCGCCGACCGGCAGTCCGCCGAAGATCGCCGCGAGTTCGGGGTGGCTGCCGTTGCCGGCGAGCGTGATCAGGTCGGTGAGCAGCGAGGGGCTGATCCGGTTGGTGCGGGACAGCCCGCTGCCGTCGGCCAGGCTGATCTCGCCGGCGGGCAGGCCCAGCTCGCCGAGCACCTGGTCGGTGGCCGCCGCGCCGCCGACGAACGAGCCGGGCTTGCCCTTGGCGAGCGCCACCTGGCGGGCCATCGCCTCGGCGATCACGTTGTCGCTGTCGCTGATCATGATGTCGACCAGCCGGATCATCGGTAGGGACTCGACAGTGCCGAGTTCGGCGCCGGGGGCCGTACCCGTGGCGCCGGACGCGGCCGGCGCGGTGCCCCGGCTCACCGGGGCGGCGCCGCCGGTCAGGCCGAGCAACTTGGCGAACTGGCGGCCGGCGGTCAGGTCGGGCTGCGGCACCCGCTCGGCGGCGTGGTTGGTCTCCTCGGCGGTGCGCCGCGCCTCCGCCGCGTTCTTCCGGGCGCCGTCGGTCATCAGCGCGGTGATCGCCGCGCCGAAGCCGCCGGTGGGGATGTCGGCGTCCCAGCCGGGCTCGAAGACCGGGCCGCTGAACAGCGACGAGTCGACGATCACCTTGGTCGGGGCGGTGCCGCCGAGCGCGTCGCGCACCTGGGCGGCGAGGTCGTCCAGCCGGGCCGCGCCGGGGTAGAAGCCGTTCTTGTCCACGGCGAGCGTGGGGTCACCGCCGCCGACCAGGACCACCTCGCCCGGGTTGGTGCCGGCCACGGCCCGGGTCGGGATCCGGTAGGCGGGACCGCGCGCCGCGAGCACCGCCACCCCGGTCGCCAGCTTGGTCACCGAGGCGGGCACGGTGGGCGTGTCCTGGCCGCTGCCGTAGAGCGCCTGGCCGGTGCTCACGTCCGCCACCGACACGTGCACCCGGTCGCCGAGCGCGGCGGCGCGGACCAGCGGGTCGAGGGCGGTACGGATGCCGGCCTCGGTGGGCAGCGGGGCGTTGCCGTCCGGACCGGCCAGCACGGCCGGCGGCGTGGGCTCGGGCGGCGCGGCGACCGCCGTACCCGTGCTGTCGACATCGCCCAGCCACCCGGCGACCGGGCCGGGGCGCAGCACGGCGAGCCCGGCCACCGCCAGGGCCAGCACGAGCACGCAGGCGAGCGCCGCGACGAGCCGCAGGCGACGTCGCGGCCGGCCCGGGGGCGGCCCGGAGGGTGCGGGCGGCGCGGCGCCGACCGGTGGGACCGGCGGGCTGACCGGAATCGAGTCCGGCGCGCCGGGCCGGTTCAGCGCAGCCGTGGGATCGTGCGGCGGCCCGACGCGGGCCGAGCCGCTCGCCGGGCCGGAGCCGTGATGCAGCGGGCCGGGGCCGTGGTGGGGCGGGCCGACGCGGGCGGACCCGGTGGCCGGAGAGGGACGATGAGGGACGTTGGCCCCCGGGACGGACACCCGCCCGGTGGCCCCGCCGGAACCGGAACCGGCGGACCCGCGCCCGTCAACCCTCTCGGGGCGGTAGTGTGAATCTTCCCTCCCCACGGCCCCCTCCTCCCCGCTCGAAATCGCCTTGGGCGACACTACTTCGGTCCGAACACTATGCGGCGGCCGGAGCCGACGGGGGGCGTTCACCCCGCGCCGGGGGTGAGCCGCTGGTTTCCGTTAGCCAGCGTGGGCAAACGAGGGAGCGTGGAAGATGGATTTCGACGTCACGGTTGAGATCCCCAAGGGTCACCGGAACAAGTACGAGGTAGACCACGCGACCGGCCGCATCCGGCTGGACCGCACCCTCTTCACCTCCACGCAGTACCCGGCCGACTACGGGTTCATCGAGGGCACCCTGGGCGAGGACGGCGACCCGCTGGACGCGCTGGTGCTGGTGCCGGAGCCGACGTTCCCGGGCTGCCTGATCCGCTGCCGCACCATCGGCATGTTCCGGATGACGGACGAGAAGGGCGGCGACGACAAGGTCCTCTGCGTGCCCTACGAGGACCCGCGTCAGGAGCACCTGCGCGACATCCACCACCTGGGCGAGTTCGACCGGCTGGAGATCCAGCACTTCTTCGAGGTCTACAAGGACCTGGAGCCGGGCAAGTCGGTCGAGGGCGCGACCTGGGTGGGCCGGGTCGAGGCCGAGGCGGAGATCGCCGCGTCGTACCGGCGCGCCAAGGAGGCCGAGGAGCGCGGCGAGACGCTGCACTGACGATCATGCTTGCCGGGGGCCCGGGTCGCGCGTCGCGACCCGGGCCTCCGCGTGTTCAGGCGAGCAGGTCGCGGGCCCGGTCGTAGAGGCCGAGCACCGCGCAGGCCACCGGCACCACAGCGACCACGAGCGCGGTGTCGGTCAGGTCGGCCAGCCGGCCGAGGTACGGGGAGACGGGCCGCCGGGCGTACGTGGCGCCGGCGGTGACCGCCGTCAGGGCCAGGGCCAGCCCGCCCACAGTCAGCGCGAGCCGCCCACCCGGACCGGCCCGGCCGGCCAGCACCACCCCCAGCAGCGCGAACCCGGTCAACCCGGCGACGATCGCGGGCACCCGGTGCCGTACCGCCACGAACAGGCGGGAGCGCAGCAGCAGCACCCCGCAGGCGACGGCGGCGAGCAGCAGCCCGGCGGTCCGGCCGACGGAGACGAGCACCGCGACCGCGCCGACGGCGAGCACCGCGTGGCCGAGCAGCATCCCGGTGAGCACCTCCTCGGCGCGCGCCACCGCCGCGTGCACCCGGCCCCGGTCCGGCAGGTCCCGGGTGCCGGCCGGGCTGGGCAGGGTGAGCGGCGGCAGCGGAAGCTTGCCGACCCGGATGGCCAGCAGCGGCAGCCCGCCGAGCGCGAACACCAGCACGGCGAGCAGGACGGCGGCGGTGCCGTCCGGGTCGAGCAGCAGCCCGCCGAGCGCTGCCGCCACGCCCGCCAGGCCGACTGTCACCCCGGCCACGAAGACGCGGGACCGGCTGGCCACGCCGAGCAGGCCGAGCACCGCCACCAGCAGCAGCGCCACCGAGCCGACCAGCAGTTCCGGGGCACCCACCCAGCGCAGGCCGGGGATCGGGCCGACCGGATCGCCGGAGGCGACCGCGAGCGCACCGGCCACCGCGGCCCAGGGCAGCGCGTACCCGCCGAGCGTGGCGCCGGCCGGGCCGTCCCCGTACGCCCGGGACGCCGCGGTGGCGGTGAGCACCAGGACCAGGGCGACCGCCGCGGCGACCGGCCAGCCGCGCGCGCCCGGCCCGGCCGCGACCACGGCGACCAGGCCGACGGCCAGGGGTACGGCGGCACCGGCGAGCGCCGCGGCCCGGGTGGCCCGGCCGGACCAGGCGGCACCCCGGCGCCGGGCGCCGTCCACGATCGCCTCGACCACGTCGTCGTACTCCAGCTCGGGCCACTGGGCGCGGGCCGGCACCAGGTGCAGCACCTCGCCGTCGCGCACGCCCTGCGGCAGCAGCGCCTGGGCGGTGGTGAGCACCGCGCCGTCGGTCCGGCGCAGCACCCACCCGCCGTGCCGTTCCCCGTCGTCGGCCAGTCCCTCCCCGGCGTGCCGGAGCACCTCGGGCAGCAACTCGGCCAGGGGCACCTGCTCCGGTAGGGCCACGTCGACCCGCCGCCTGGGCGCGCTGATCGTGACCCGGGCGAGCCCGCTTGTCATCGAGGCATCTCCATATCGAGCGGAGGGAGTGGGCTGACGGACGAGAGGACTTTACCTACGATGAGCCAGGCTCGGGTTACCCAGAGCCACTTCCGGGGAGGGTGAGTGTCCACTGTCGTCATCAAGCGGCCGCCACGCCGCCCGGCACCGGAGATCCCGGTCGGTGAGCTGCCCGTCGAGGCGCCGCCGGAGATCCCCGCCGCCGCCGGTGGGCGCTGGCAGCAGGCGCTGATGGTGCTGCCGATGCTCGGCGGGACGGTGGCCATGGCGATGATGTTCGGCCGCGGCGGCGGCGCCTACTCGTACGTGGTGGGCGGCATGTTCGGCCTCTCCTCGCTGGCGATGCTGGTGACCACCTGGGGCAGCGCCGGGCCGAAGAAGTCCGAGCTGATGGCCGCCCGCCGGGAGTACCTGCGTCACCTGGCCACGCTCCGGCGCCGGGTGCGGGAGACCGCCGGCGCCCAGCGGGCCGGGCTGTCCTACCGCCATCCCGAGCCGGGGCGGCTCTGGTCGACAGTCGACAGTCATCGGGTCTGGGAGCGCCGGCCGGGCGACCCGGACTTCGCCGTGGTCCGGGTCGGTGTGGGCCCGCAGACGCTGGCCACCCCGCTGGTCCCGCCGGTCACCCGCCCGCTGGAGGAGCTGGAGCCGATGACCGCCGGGGCGCTGCGGCGCTTCCTGGACGCGTACTCGGTGGTGCCGGACCTGCCGGTGGCGCTGTCGCTGCGCAGTTTCGCCCGGGTCTTCGTGCGCGGCCCGGCCGGCCCGGTACGGGGTGCCGGCTCGCCCGCCGCGCAGGCGCTGGCCCGGGCGGTGCTCACCCAGCTCGCCGTCTTCCACGCGCCGGACGAACTGCTGATCGCGGTCTGCGCCGGGCCGGAACGCCGCAACGCCTGGGAGTGGGTGAAGTGGCTGCCGCACGCCCACCATCCGGCGCGTACCGACGCGCTGGGCCCGGTGCGGCTGGTCACCAGCGCCGCCGCCGACCTGGAACGGCTGCTCGACGACGTACTCGGCGCCCGGTCCCGGTTCAGCCCGCACGGCACCGCGACCGACGGGCCGCACGTAGTGGTGGTGCTCGACGGCGGCGACCTGACCGGCGCGACCGACCTGGCCGGTGACGGCGGCATCGACGCGGTCACCGTGCTCGACCTGGACACTCCGCCGCCCCGGCTGCTCGACCGGTACGCGCTGCTGCTCGACCTGGTCGACGGCCGGCTGCACTCGCACTCCGCGGAGGGGCACGCCGAGGTGGGCGCCGCCGACGCGCTGGCGCCCGCCGACGCGGAGGCGGTGGCCCGGCGGCTCGCGCCGCTGCGGCTGGCCGGCACGGTACGCGGACCGGACGCGCCGCCCGGCGCCGAGCTGGGCCTGCCCGAGCTACTGGGTCTGGGCGACCCGGAGAGCTTCACCGCCGAGCAGGGCTGGGCGCCCCGGGCCGCGCGGGACCGGCTGCGGGTGCCGATCGGGGTGGGCGCCGACGGCGGGGCGATCGACCTGGACCTGAAGGAGTCGGCGCAGGACGGCATGGGCCCGCACGGCCTGTTGATCGGCGCGACCGGCTCGGGCAAGTCGGAGCTGCTGCGCACACTGGTGCTCGGGCTGGCCGCCACGCACAGCTCGGAGCAGCTCAACTTCGTGCTCGTCGACTTCAAGGGCGGCGCCACGTTCGCGCCGTTCGAGCGGCTGCCGCACACCGCCGCCGTGATCACCAACCTGGCCGACGCGCTGCCGCTTGTGGACCGGATGGTGGACGCGATAAACGGGGAGCTGATGCGCCGGCAGGAGTTGCTGCGCCGGGCCGGCAACTTCGCGAGCGTGCGCGACTACGAGCGGGCCCGGGCGGCCGGGTCGCCGCTGGCCCCACTGCCGTCGCTGCTGCTGATCTGCGACGAGTTCTCCGAGCTGCTCTCCGCCAAGCCCGACTTCATCGACCTGTTCGTGCAGATCGGCCGGCTGGGCCGGTCGCTGGGTGTGCACCTGCTGCTGGCGAGCCAGCGGCTGGAGGAGGGGCGGCTGCGCGGGCTGGACACGCACCTGTCGTACCGGATCGGGTTGCGGACGTTCTCGGCGCTGGAGTCCCGGACGGTGCTGGGCGTGCCGGACGCGCACGAGCTGCCGCGCAGCCCGGGGCACGGTTACCTGCGCTCGGGCACCGACCCGCTGGTCCGGTTCAAGGCCGCGTACGTCTCCGGCACGGTCCGCCGTCGCGGCGGGGCGGCGGGCGCGTCCGGCGCCGGCGAGGCTCGGGTGCTCGCGTTCTCCACCCACCTGGTCCCGGTGCCCGAGCCGCCCGCGCCCGTCGAGCCGCCCGCCGAGGACGACAGCGGCGAGACGCTGCTGGACCTGCTCGTGGACCGGCTGGCCGGGCAGGGCCCGCCCGCGCACCAGGTGTGGCTGCCGCCGCTGGACGCCTCCCCCGCCCTGGACGAGCTGCTCGGAACGGTCGGCGCCGACCCGCTACGCGGGCTCACGGTGGCGAATCCGGAGCTGCACGGTGCGCTGCAGGTGCCGGTGGCGGTGGTCGACAAGCCGTTCGAGCAGCGGCGCGACCTGCTCTGGCTGGCGCTGGACGGCGCGGCCGGGCACGTCGCGGTGGTCGGCACCACCCGCAGTGGCCGGTCCAGTCTGCTGCGCACCCTGGTCTGCGCGCTCGCGCTCACCCACACCCCGGCCGAGGTGCAGGTCTACTGCCTCGACTTCGGCAGCGGGACGCTCGGCACGCTGCGCGACCTGCCGCACGTGGGCGGTGTCAGCGGGCGCACCGACGGCACCGCCGTGCGCCGTACCGTCGGCGAGGTCGCCGGTCTGCTGGCCGAACGGGAGCGGCGTTTCGCCGAGGCCGGTGTGGAGTCGATGGCCGTGTGGCGACGGCGGCGGGCGGCGGGCGCGCCGGACCCGTTCGGGGACGTGTTCCTGGTGGTGGACGGCTGGAACACGCTGCGCGGCGAGTACGAGGACCTGGAACCCCTGGTCACCGAGCTCGCCACCCGGGGCCTGGCGTACGGGGTGCACGTGGTGGCGAGCGCGCTGCGCTGGTCGGACTTCCGCCCGGCGATCCGCGACCTGTTCGGCTCCCGGCTGGAGTTGCGTCTCGGCGACCCGGCCGACTCGGTGGTGGTGAAGCGCGCGCTGGCGGCCACCGTGCCGGAGGAGCGGCCGGGGCGCGGCATCACCGCGGGCGGCCTGCACTTCCTCACCGCCGAACCGCGCGTCGAGGCGCTCGGCGCGGAGACCGCCGACCTGGTCAAGGCGGTCGCCGGCGCGTGGAGCGGTCCGCCCGCGCCCCGGGTGCGGCTGCTCCCGCCGGTGCTGCCGTACGCCGAACTGGACCACAGCGCGACGAGCGGGCCCGCGTTCCCGATCGGCGTGGCCGAGGCGGACCTGTCCCAGGTGGTGCTGGACTTCGCCACCGAGCCGAACTTCCTGGTCTTCGGCGACGCCGAGTGCGGCAAGTCGTCGTTCCTGCGGGCGCTCGCCACCTCGATCGTCAACCGGTTCACGCCGGAGCAGGCACGGGTGATGCTCGTGGACTACCGGCGCAGCCTGATGGGCGTGATCGAGACGCCGCACCTGATCGGATACGGCACCGCAGCGCCGCACACCGCCGAGCTGATCGAGTCGGCCGCCGGTTATCTCCAGGGGCGGCAGCCGGGGCCCGAGGTGACACCGGCGCAGTTGCGCAGCCGGTCGTGGTGGACGGGACCGGAGCTGTTCGTGCTCGTGGACGACTACGACCTGGTGGCGGGCGGGCCGACGAACCCGTTGCGGGCGCTTGAGGACCACCTGCCGCACGCGCGGGACGTCGGGCTGCACCTGGTGCTGGCGCGGCGCACCGGCGGTGCCGGGCGGACCGCGTACGAGCCGATCGTGCAGCGGTTGCGCGAGCTGTCCACCGCCGGGCTGGTGATGTCGGGCGGGCCGGAGGAGGGCACGCTCGTCGGCCAGGTGAAGGCCGGGCCGCTGCCGCCGGGGCGGGCGCGTCTGGTCACCCGCCGGGAGGGGGTGCGCCTGGTGCAGTTGGCGTATCTCCCGCCCGGGTGATCAGGCTGGCCGAGTTGCCCCGTGACGGCCGGGGCAACCGGTAATCTCCGTGCAGCATGTGTCTGACGCGACCGAACGGCTGGGGAATGTGACAGGGGATCGGCAGGGACCGCCCGGTGGGCCGCCCCGGCGTCTCGCCGGACGCGCGCTGCTCGCCGCCGCCTCGGCACTGGTCACCGTGGCCGGTCCGCTGGCACCGCCGGCACACGCCGCGCCCGCCGCCTCGACCGCCGTGGCGCGGCCCTGGTCGGCCCCCGACCGTCCGCTGCGCACCGACCAGGTACGCGACGAGCAGTGGCAGCTGGAGGAGCTGCGGGCGAAGACCGCATGGCGCACGTCGACCGGGCGCGGCGTGGTGGTCGCGGTGATCGACTCCGGTGTCGACGGCTCCCACCCCGACCTGGCCGGGCAGGTGCTGCCCGGCCTGGATCTGGTGACGCCGGACGGCTCGGACGGCGCGGACCCGGTGGGGCACGGCACCACTGTGGCGGGGCTGATCGCCGGGCGGTCCGACGACGACCGGGGCGTGGTGGGGCTCGCGCCGGACGCCAAGATCCTCCCGGTCCGGGTGCTCGACGCCGAGAACCGCTACGACGACGCGCTGATCATCGCCAAGGCGGTGCGCTGGGCGGTGGACAACGGCGCCCAGGTGGTCAACCTGTCGCTCGGCGGCAGCAGCGACAACCCGGCCCTGGCCGCGGCGCTCGACTACGCGTTCGCCCGGGACGTGGTGGTGGTCGCCTGCACCGGCAACCTGGCCACCTCGACGACCACCGACGTCTGGTACCCGGCCCGCGAACCGGGCGTGCTCGCGGTCACCGGGCTGGAGCGGACCAGCGAGAACCTCTGGTCCGGCTCGATCACGGGTCACGAGACGGTCCTCAGCGCCCCGGCCACCGGGCTCTACGGCGCCCGCCCGGAGGGCTACTGGCGGGTGCAGGGGACGAGCTTCGCCGCGCCGCTCGTCGCCGCGACGGCGGCCCTGGTCCGCTCGCGGTATCCGAAGATGCCGGCCGGGGACGTGGTCAACCGGCTGATCAGCACCGCCCGGGATCTGGGCCCGACCGGGCGGGACGACCGGTTCGGCTACGGCCTGGTCGACCCGGTGGCCGCGCTCACCGGTGACGTGCCGTCGGTGGCCCACAACCCGCTCGACGACAACGCCTCCCCCGGCGTGGTGGGCTTCGGGCCGGCACCCGGCGACGGACCGGACACCCGGGCCGCCGCGGCGGGCCGCGGCGGCGACCCGCTCGGGCGTACGGCGGAGGGCTGGACCGCCCGGCCGGCCGGGCAGACGGACGTCTCCGCCCCGGAGCGGCTCTGGACCGGCCTGGCCCTGTTCGTCGCGCTCGTCACCGGCACCGCGCTGATGGTGCGCCGGTTCCGGCAGACCCGTCGCTGAACCGGTCTGACCCTGCCCTCCGGTGGGTAGGGGAATGCCCATGGACACCACCGGGGCGACGGTCACGCGCCGGTCGTGGCGGCACCGCCGCCTCGACCGCGATCACTCGCTGGGGCTGCGGCTCACCCTGACGGTGGTCGCGGCGTTCCTGGTGCTGGTGCCGTTCGCCCTGATCGCGCTGCTGGTGCTCGGCGCCTGGCCGCCCCTGCTGCGGCTGGACGCCTCGATCACCGACGCGTTCCACGGGTACGCGCAGGACCATCCCGCATGGGTCGCGGTGATGACGGTCTGGACGCACGTGTTCGGGCCCGGCCCGCTGCGGGTGGCAGCTGTCGTGGTGGTGGTCTGGCTGGTCCGCCGCGGCGCGCCCCGGCTCGCGGTCTGGGTGGTGGTCACCATGCTCGCCGGCGGGCTGCTCGGCGCGCTGCTCAAGCTGCTCGTCGGCCGGGACCGGCCGGATCTGCTCGACCCGGTGGCCCGGGCCGCCGGCTACTCCTTCCCGTCCGGCCACGCGCTCAACGCCACGCTCGCCGCAGGGGTGCTGCTGCTGGTGTTCCTGCCGTTCGTGCGGGACAGCCGCCCGGGCCGGATCGCGCTGTGGACCGCCGCCCTGCTGGTCACGGTGGTGACCGGGATCAGCCGGATCGCGCTCGGCGTGCACTGGACCAGCGACGTGGTGGGCGGCTGGGTGCTCGGGACCGCCGTGGTGGCCGCGACAGCGGCGGCGTTCGCCACCTGGCGCAGCGGGTCCGGACGGCCGTCCGCGCGGCCGCTGCGCGAGGGGGTCGAGCCGGAGCTGGCCGACCAGCGGCCGGAGGGCGGCCGGGCGTAGCCGGGCCCGCAACGGGGTACAGGCGAGCCCATGTCCGATGTCGTGATCCGAGTCACCCGGCGTGTCCTGCTGCCGCTGGCCCTGCTCTTCGCGCTGATGGTGGGCCTGGGCCTGCTGGTGACCCGGGTACTGGCGCGCACCTGGCCGTTCACCGTGGAGGACACGGTCAACCGGGAGCTGGCCGGCGACCGGACGCCGGGGTGGAACGACGTCTCGCTGGTGTTCAGCACGCTCGCCAGCACCCAGATGATCGTCGTGGTCACCGTGCTGGCGGCGCTGGTGCTGCGGCTGGTGCTGCACCGCTGGCGGGAGCCGCTGTTCCTGTGCGCGGCGGTGACCGCGCAGGCGCTGATCTTCCTGTTCACCACGATGGTCATCGACCGGAACCGCCCGGCCGTGGCGCACATGGACGCCTCGCCGCCCACGTCCAGCTTCCCGTCCGGGCACACCTCGGCGGCCACCGCGCTCTACGTCGGCCTCGCGGTGCTGCTGGCACTGCGGGCGCGCAGCACCCCGGCCAAGGTCGGCTGGTGGACGCTGCTGGTGCTGGTGCCGATCGGCGTGGCGCTCACCCGGATGTACCGGGGCATGCACCACCCCAGCGACGTGGTCGCCTCGTTCCTCAACGGCGGCGTCTGCGTCGCGATCATGGCCCGGGCGGTCCTCGACCGCACGCTCACCTGGGGCCGCGCCCACCTGCCGCTGTCCCGCTCCGGTGACGAGGCGACACCGGCGGGAGCGTCCGCGGGCGGCTGAGCGCCGCCGGCCGGCTCAGGTGCAGTCGCCGGTGTCCACTCCCCGGGTACGCTCCGCGCCCGCCAGCGCCACCGGTCGCGCCTCGGCCGCGGTCACCGCGAAGCCGGTGTTCGGGTCGTCCGCCGCCGCCGCGAAGATCACGCCGAGCACCAGACCGTTCGAGGAGACCAGCGGGCCGCCGGAGTTGCCGCTGCGTACCAGCGCCCGGATGGTGTAGATCTCCCGGTTGACGTCACCGGCCGAGTAGATGTCCGGGCCGGTGATCCGGTCGACGTCGCGGATCCGGGCCGGGCGGGCGTCGTACGGGCCGTCGAGCGGGAAGCCGAGCACGATCGCGTCGGCGCCGGTGGCGGCCGGTCCGGCGGCGAAGCGCAGCGACGGCCCGGGCAGCCCGGGTACGTAGAGCACCGCCAGATCCCGGTCCGGGTCGTAGACGACGACCTCGCCGTCGTACCGCTCGCCGCGCAGCTCCACCGCCACGGAGCGGGTGCCGGCCACCACGTGCGCGTTCGTCATCACCCGGTCGTCCGCGTACACGAAACCGGAGCCCTCGATGCGGCGTGAGCAGCTCGGCGCGGAGCCGAGCACCTTCACCACCGACCGCCTGCTGTTCTGCACCACCTGGGAGTTGGCCAGCGCCGGGTCGGGCGGTGCGACCTGCCGGGCCCGGGTCGGCGCGAGGTCGCCGAACACGTCCGGGAAGCCGTTGGTGTCGACCGTGTCGCGCAGCGCGGTGGACAGGTCCTGCGCCTTGTCCGGCAGCACCTGGTCGACGACTGTGAGCAGCGCGCTGTTGCGGACCGAGGACGCCAGCCACGGCACCGAGGAGGAGCCGAGCGGCACGGCGACCAGCCACGCCACGAGCATGACCGCGACGACCGAGATGAACGCGCCGCCGACGTCGTCGATCTTCCGGCCGGCCGGGCCGGTGATGGCGGCCCGCAGGTTCGAGCCGAGCCAGCCCGCCAGCGCCTGCCCCAGCACCGCGAGCCCGAAGATCGCCACCAGGGAGATCAGCACGCGGGTGCCGCTCGCCGCGAACTGCTGTGCGATCAGCGGCCCGACCTGGAGGCCGAGCAGCGCTCCGAGGAAGAAGCCGGAGAACGACAGGGCCCCGATGACGAAACCCTGGCGGTATCCGCTGATCGCGAACACGAGCATGAGCAGGAGAAGGACGAGATCCACGGCGGACACGCCCCAAGGGTACGGGCACGGGGCCCGTGCTCGGCTCAGCGCTCGCGGAACGTGACCCGGGGATGCGTACGGGTGATCACCGCACCGGGCTCTCGTCGGCCGCCTCGGTGCCGGCCGACGGAGCGGGCGTGGCGTCGACAGGCGGCAGGTCCACCACACGCGAGTGCGGCCAGGGCCGGGACCAGCCGCCCATCTCCAGCAGCCGGTCGATCACGCCTGCGGTGAAGCCCCAGACGAGCATGCCGCGTGCGGAGAAGGCGGGACCGATCCAGCCGCTCGGGTGGCGTACCCGCATGCGGTTGTCCGGGTCGACCAGCTCGCTGACCGGCAGCCGGGCCACGTGGGCGACCTCGGCCGGCTCGCGCGGGTGCACCGGGTGCGGGTCGTGCCACCAGGCGAGCACCGGGGTGACCACGAAGTCGCTGACCGGGATCCACAGCCGGGGCAGCTCGGCCAGCACTGTGACGCTGCCCGGGTCGAGGCCGACCTCCTCGTTCGCCTCGCGCAGCGCGGTGGCGCGGGCGTCCGCATCCTCCGGGTCGGCCGCCCCGCCCGGGAAGGCCGGCTGCCCGGCGTGGTTGCGCAGCGTCGCGGCGCGCTGGAGGACGAGCACGTCCGGCCCGGCACCGGGCTCCTCGCCGAGCAGCACCAGCACGGCGCTCTCCCGGCCGCCGCTTTCCGGCGTGACGATGCGGGTGAAGTCCTCCGCCCGCGCGGTGCCGAGCCGGCCCAGCAGCGGGTCGAACCACACCGGCGGCCGTCGGGTCATACCCGCACCCCGAGGTGACGTTCGAGCAGCGCGGCGAGGCGGGCGTCGTCGAGCGCGCCGGTCGCGTCGGTGTGCCGGATCCGGCCGTCGGCGTCGACGAGCACTGTGAGCGGGAACGCGTTGCGTTCCAGCGCGCGCTGGAACGCGTCGCCCTGGTCGAGCAGCATCGGGAAGTCGACGCCGTAGTCCTCGCCGATGGACTGCGCGCCGCCGCGGCTGTCCCGGCTGTTCACGCCGATCACCTGGAACCGGCCGTCGGCCCGCTCGCTGAGCCGCTGGAACGCGGGCAGCTCCTTGCGGCACGGCGGGCACCAGGACGCCCACACGTTGATCACCGCCGGGCCCTTGACGTCGCGCAGGTTCACCGGTGCGCCGCCGGTGAAGCAGTTCAGCGTCAGGTCGGGGAGCTGGTCCCCGGCCTTCCCGGCGGGCGTCGGAGACGCGGCGGCCGGCGCGACGGTCAGCGGGGCGCAGTCGGCGAACGGCGAGGGGCGCTCGGCCCGGGTCGCCGGCGCCGGACGTTCCGGCTCCTCGGTCGTGGCGGTGCAGCCCGCTGCTGCCAGCAGCAGCGGGACGAGCACGTACGCGAACCGGCGCATCACGGCACGTCCGCCGCTGCCGCCTGCTGCGGCACCAGGTCGGGGTCGAGGCCGACTGCGACCGCCAGGTCGCGGGCCCGGGGGCCCTTCAGCAGCTTGGCCGCGGCGGCCGGCTCGGTCGGCCCGGTGCCGTACGCGGGGCACAGCTTCGCCAGCGTGCACGCGCCGCAGGCGGGCTTGCGGGCGTGGCAGACCCGGCGGCCGTGGAAGATCACCCGGTGCGACAGCATCGTCCAGTCGCGCTTCGGGTAGAGCGCGCCGATCGCGTGCTCGATCTTCACCGGGTCGGTCTCGGTGGTGAGCTGCCACCGCTGCACCAGCCGCTGGAAGTGGGTGTCGACGGTGATGCCGGGGACGCCGAAGGCGTTGCCGAGGATGACGTTCGCGGTCTTGCGGCCGATCCCCGGCAGGGTCACCAGGTCGTCGAGCCGCCCTGGCACCTCGCCGTCGTACCGCTCGCAGAGCGCCCGCCCCAGGTTGATCAGGGAGCTGGTCTTGTTGCGGTAGAACCCGGTGGGCCGGATCAGCTCCTCCAGCTCGACGCGGTCCGCAGCGGCGTAGTCGGCCGCGGAGCGGTAGCGGGCGAACAGCTTCGGCGTGACCTCGTTGACCTTCTTGTCGGTGCACTGGGCGGACAGGATCGTCGCCACCGCGAGCTCGAGCGCGTTGGCGTGGTCGAGCTCACAGTGCGCGTCGGGGTGCGTCTCGGTCAGCACGCGGCCGATGCGCCGGGCGCGGCGCGTACGACCGAGGTCGGTCTCGGGGGAACGCGTGGTCACGTCGGCCAGCCTACGTCGCGGGGCCGACGCTCCGGCGGCTCGGCGCGGCCGGGGTGCGCTCAGCCACCCGCCGGTGCGGTGATCTTGCCGGTCCCGTCGAGCTTCGCGCCGGTGTCCGGGAAGTCGGACCGGTTCAGGTCACGGACCAGTCCGAGGCCGCGGTTCTGCCGGTCCACGGACGGACGGCCCACGCCGTTCATCACGGTGGAGGTGAACGTGCCGCCGACGAACGTCCCCTCGGCGGTGAGCGACACCTTGAGCACGCCGCCCCAGCCGAGCCGGCCCGAGCTGTTCAGCGACTTCCCGCCGCCGGCGAAGTTGCCCAGGCTGTACGCGATCAGCCGCCCCTTGTAGAACTCCATCCCGCGCAGCACGTGCGGACCGTGCCCGATGACCAGGTCGGCGCCGGCGTCGATGACGGTGCGGGAGAAGCGGATCGGATCGCCGCGGTTCTCGCCGAAGAACATCTCGGTGCCCGGCTTGACCCGGGTCTTGTCCGCCCCCTCGGCGCCCATGTGCACCTGCACCACCACGATCTGCGCCTGCTCCTTGGCCATCTCGACCACCTGCTTGGCGGCGTTCAGGTCGACCAGGCTGTTGGACCAGGGGTACGACGAGAAGCCCACCACGGCGACCTTGATGCCCTTGACGTCCACCACGGTGATCTCGCCCGGCGCGCCGGTGTGCTTGAGCCCGTGCGCCTCCAGCGCCGACTGGGTGTTCTCGTAGCCCTGCCGGCCGTAGTCGTAGCCGTGGTTGTTGGCCTGGTTGAGCAGCTGGAACCCGGCCGAGCGCAGGTGCGCGGCGTAGCCGGGCGGCGCGCGGAACTGGTAGCAGTTCTTCGGCTCCGGGCCGCACTTGCCGGCGCCGGTGTCGTCGGTGAGCGGCTCCTCCAGGTTGCCCATCACCAGGTCGCCCTTGAGCGCCGACTTCACGTCGTCGAAGAAGCCCTTGCCGCCGTTGGGCGGCAGCCGGTCCGGCGCGTTGCCCATGATCACGTCACCGGTCGCGGTGAGCGAGATCGAGGGCTCCTTCGACGCGTCCGGCGCGGCCGGCTGGTCACCCGTCTCGGGTCCGGCCGAGCCGGTCGACCCGCCGCCCTGTCCCGCCTGCCACCGGGGGTCGCCGCCGGACCCGCCGGCGTCGCCGCCGCAGCCGGCGACGAACAGGACGGCGACGAGCGCGGCGAACGCGGCCAGGCGCCGGCCGAGCACCGCGCGACGCGGGCCGGGCACGGCGGCGGGCGGTCCGGCGACGGCGGCGCGGAGGGTACGGGGCACAGAGCGGGCGGAAGCGTACATCGTCGGCGACGCTACCGTCCCCGGAACGCCGCGACGAGGGCCGATCGGTCGGAAAACCCGGCGTGTCGCGTGTGCCGGGCCCACGTCAGCCCGCCCGCCGGTCGGACCAGGGCACCACGGTCCCGGCGCCGCCGGAGCGGACGGCGGCGTGCACGGCCCGGGCCAGCGGTGCGCCCCAGGCCGACCGGGGACCGCCGTACGGGGCCGGATCGCCGTCGGCCGGGCAGAGCACGGTCACCGCGTCGGTGGGGGTGCCGGTGGCGGGCAGTCCGAGTTCCCAGATCGCCTGTGCCTTCGCCTCGGTGGCGGTGGCCACGGCGTTGACCAGGGCGGCGTCGCCGAGCCGCACCGGGACGTACACGACGATGTTGACGGTGCCGACGTGCTGCGCGGGCCGGGCCGGCTCGCTCGCGGCCGACGGCGCCGGCCCGGGTGCGGCTGCGGACGGGTGGGGCGCGGCGGCGGACGGCTCGGGGGCGGCGGCCCAGACCGGCGTGCCCAGGCCGACAGTCGCCCAGACCCGGACGCCGCCGTCGGTGCGGCGGACCACCTCGCTCACGTCCACGCCGGTCAGCAGCCCGACCCCGGGCCCGTCCAGGTCGAGGCCGTGCGCCAGCTCGGCCAGGTGCGCGGCGGGGTCGTCCCGGTCGTACGACATGGGGACCGTCGCGTTCAGCACCCACCGGCGGACGCCGATCCCCCCGCCCAGCGGCGCGGAGCCGACCGCGAGCAGCGGCGACTCGGCCCGCCACGCCAGCAGCGGGATGTCCCAGCCGGATTCGGACCGGCTGGTCAGGAACGGCTCACACAGCACGCCGGTCACCCTACGATCACAGGTGGGAACGGGTGGCGCCGGCCCGGGCCGGAGGCGGGATCTTAGCCGCTCCCCAGGTCGGGTGGGTTACGCCCAACGATCAAGATTCCAGGGGTGCACCTCTGATTCCTGCTCATGTGCGCCTAGACTGGCGGCGCGCGAGGGATCAGCGGACGGCGGACCCGGCCGACGGACGGCACGCGCAGGCGGAGGTGCGCGATGGACGAGGTACTGGCCCGCAGCGGGATCTTCCAGGGTGTCGACCCGGAGGCTGCCGAGGCGCTCGCCAAGGAGATGGAGACGATCGAGGTCCGCAAGGGCGAGATCGTGTTCAACGAGGGCGAGCCCGGCGACAGTCTCTACATCCTCCTGTCCGGCAAGATCAAGGTGGGTCGCCGCGCGGCGGACGGCCGGCAGAACCTGATCGCCGTGATGGGCCCGTCGGACATGGTGGGTGAGCTGTCGCTCTTCGACCCCGGTCCGCGTACGGCGACGGCCACGGCGGTCACCGACACCCGTCTGGTCCGGCTGCGCAAGCAGGCGCTGCGGCCGTGGCTGAACAACCGGCCCGAGATCGCCGAGCAGCTGCTGCGGGTGCTGGCCCGCCGGCTGCGCCGGACCAACGACTCGCTCGCCGACCTGATCTTCACCGACGTGCCGGGACGGGTCGCCAAGAACCTGCTCCAGATGGCCGGCCGGTTCGGCACCCGCGACGGCGGCGTGCTGCGCGTGACGCACGACCTCACCCAGGAGGAGATCGCCCAGCTCGTCGGCGCGTCCCGGGAGACCGTCAACAAGGCGCTGGCCGACTTCGCCTCGCGCGGCTGGCTACGGCTGGACGGCAAGAGCATCATCATCCTCGACCCGGAGCGCCTGGCCCGCCGCGCGCGGGTCTGATCCTCCGTACCGGCTTCCCGGCCCGGCCCGCCACCGCGCGGAGCCGGGTCGATGCCGTTCTGCTGCACAGGCCGGGCCGGTGTCGCCTCTGAGCGAGCCGGCTCTGCCCGCCGCAGAATCGCTTGGTGCTCCCGCCCCGGTGCCGCCAGGCTGGGACGATGCCCGATCGCGTCGCCGTCCTCTCCGACATCCACGGTGTGCTGCCCGCGCTGGAAGCAGTGCTGGCCGAGCCGGACGTGGCAGCCGCCGACCTGATCGTCCTCACCGGTGACCTGGCCGCCGGTCCGCAGCCGGTCGAGGTGCTGGACCTGCTGACCGCGCTCGGGGACCGGGCCTGCTGGGTCGGCGGGAACGCCGACCGGGAGCTGGTGCAGGCCCGGGCCGGGAAGGCTTCCCCGATCGAGGTCTCGAACTGGGCCGCCGGGCAGCTCCGCGACGACCAGGTGGCCCGGCTGGCCGCGCTGCCGCCATCGGTCACGCTGCCGGTCACCGGCCTGGGCGACGTGTTGTTCTGCCACGCCACCCCGCGCGACGACGAGGAGGTCGTGCTCGTCGACTCGCGGCTGGACCGCTGGGCCGAGGTCTTCGCCGGCCTGCCGGCCGAGGTCGGCACGGTGGTCTGCGGGCACACGCACATGCCGTTCACCCGGCTGGTCGACCGTCGCCTGGTGGTGAACCCGGGCAGCGTCGGCATGCCGTACGGGGGCGCGGGCGCCTGGTGGGCGCTGCTCGGCCCGGGCGTGCAGTTGCGCCGGACCCGCTTCGACGTGGACGTCGCCTGCGCCCGGGTCGCCGCCGAGTCCACGTTCCCGGATGCGGCGGCCTGGGCCGACGAGTACGTCCGCTCCCGCCACTCCGACGCCGACGCGCTCACCGTCTTCGCTCCGCGCGACGGCCGCTGAGGCGTTAAAAAGGGGCCCTATCCTCTACCGCAGGCGTCAACAAGGGCCCCCTCCTTTCAAAAAAGTCAGGCTTGACTGTTTGTTTTGGGCGGGGCACGCTGTCTGCGTGTCGAGCCGAGTTCCGCAGCAGGAGCGCAGCCGTGCCACCCAGGCCCGGCTGCTGGAGGCGACCGTCGAGTGCCTGGTGGAGCACGGCTGGTCCGGCACCACGACGACAGTGGTGGCGGCACACGCCGGCGTCTCCCGGGGCGCCCAGCTGCACCACTACCCCACAAAGGCCGCGCTGGTGACCGCCGCCGTCACCCACCTGACCGAGCGCCGGGCGGCCGAGCTGCGCGCCGAGGCGGCGCACCTGCCGGTCGGCCCGAAGCGGCTCGACGGCGTGGTCGACCTGCTCGCCGCCTCCTTCACCGGCCCGCTGTTCGTGGCCGCGCTGGAGCTGTGGGTGGCCGCGCGTACCGACGCCGAGCTGCGCGCCGCGCTGGTGCCGCTGGAGGCGCGGATCGGCCGCGAGATGCACCGGCTCACCGTCGAGCTGCTCGGTGTGGACGAGCGCAAGCCGGGCGTACGCGAGTCGGTGCAGGCCACCCTCGACCTGCTGCGCGGCCTCGGCGTGGCCAACCTGCTCAGCGACGACTCGCCCCGCCGCGCCGCCCTGCTGCACACCTGGAAACGCCAGCTCGCCGCGCTGCTCACCCCCGAGAGCGAGCGGCACTGATCCCCTGACGCCCCACCCCCGCCCGGAGGCACAATGGTCGACCTGACAGCCCTGCTCGCGGATCTGGCCGCCGAGTCCGAACAGCTCGACGCGCTCGTCGCGGACCTGCCGCCGGAAGGATGGGAGCGGCCGACACCGGCCCCGGGCTGGACCGTCGCACACCAGGTCGCGCACCTGGCCTGGACCGACCACGTCGCCTACCTGGCGGCCACCGACGAGTCCGCGTTCTTCGCCTCGGTGATGGCCGCGCCGGACCCGTCGCGCCTGGTCGAGGACGGCGCCGAGTCCTTCCTCGCGCCCCCGCCCGCGCTGCTGTCCCGCTGGCGTTCCGGCCGGTCCGCGCTCGCCGGGGCGCTCGCCGCCGTCCCGGCCGGGCAGAAGATCCCCTGGTACGGCACCAGCATGTCGCCCACCTCGATGGCGACCGCACGGCTCATGGAGACGTGGGCGCACGGCGAGGACGTGGCAGACGCGCTGGGCGTCAGCCGTACCCCGACCGAGCGCCTGCGGCACATCGCGCACCTCGGCGTCCGTACCCTCGGGCACGGCTTCGCCGCCCACGGCCGCGAGGTGCCCACGGTGCCGGTGCGGGTCGAGCTGACCGCGCCCGCGGACGGTGACGTGTGGGAGTTCGGGCCGGCCGACGCGGCCGACCGGGTGACCGGCCCGGCACTCGACTTCTGCCTGCTCGTCACGCAGCGCCGGCACCGCGCGGACCTGGCCCTGACCGCCACCGGGCCGGTGGCCGACGAATGGCTGGACGTGGCCCAGGCGTTCGCCGGCCCGCCCGGCGACAAGCGCGAACCGGCGAACGGAACCTCCTCATGAGCGTGCTGCGGATCGGGAACGCGTCGGGCTTCTACGGCGACCGCTTCGCCGCCTGGCGGGAGATGCTCGACGGCGGCGAGCTGGACGTGCTGACCGGTGACTACCTGGCCGAGCTGACCATGCTCATCCTCGGCCGGGACCGGATGCGCGACCCGTCGCTCGGGTACGCCAAGACGTTCCTGCGCCAGGCGGAGGGCGTGCTCGGCACCGCGCTGGAGCGCGGCGTCACGCTGGTCACCAACGCGGGCGGCCTCAACCCGGCCGGGCTGGCCGACGCGATCCGGTCGCTCGGCGACCGGCTCGGCCTCCAGGTCCGGGTCGGGTACGTCGAGGGCGACGCGATCCAGCGGCCGGACGCGCTGACCGCGAACGCCTACCTGGGCGCGTTCGGGATCGCGGCCTGCCTCGACGCGGGCGCGGACGTGGTGGTCACCGGGCGGGTCACCGACGCCTCGCTGGCTGTCGGCCCGGCGATCGCCCGCTTCGGGTGGACCCGCGACGACCTCGACGCGCTGGCCGGCGCGACTGTGGCCGGGCACCTGATCGAGTGCGGCGCGCAGGTCACCGGCGGCAACTTCAGCTTCTTCACCGAACTGCCGGACGGCGGGCACCGCCCCGGCTTCCCGATCGCCGAGCTGCACCCGGACGGCTCGTCGGTGCTCACCAAGCACCCCGGCACCGGCGGCGCGGTCACCGTCGAGACGGTCACCGCCCAGCTGCTGTACGAGGTGGGCGGGCCGGACTACCTCGGCCCGGACGTGGTGACGCGGCTGGACACGGTGCGGCTGGCGCAGGAGGGCCCGGACCGGGTAAGCGTCTCCGGGGTGCGCGGCACGCCGCCTCCGGACACGCTCAAGGTGGGCGTCAACAACCTGGGCGGCTTCCGCAACTCGATGACGTTCGTGCTGTGCGGGCTGGACATCCCGGCCAAGGCGGCACTGGTCCGGGGCCAGATCGAGGAGTCGGTCGGCACGGAGGGGCTGGAGTTCACGCTGGCCCGTACCGACCACCCGGACACCGGCGACACCGAGGCGGCGAGCGCGCTGCTGCACGTACACCTGCGTGACGGCGACAAGTCGCGGGCCGGGCGGGCGTTCTCGGCGGCGGCGGTCGAGTTGGCGCTGGCCTCCTACCCGGGCTGCACGCTGACCACGCTGCCGGGCGACGCGACGCCGTACGGGGTGTTCACCGCCGACACGATCGCGCAGGACGCTGTCGAGCACGTCGCGGTGCTGCCCTCCGGCGAGCGGGTGCCGATCGCGCCGCCGCCGGTGACGGGCGGTTTGCAGGGGGCCCCTGTACGACATGAGGCGTCAACAGGGGGCCCTTCCTTGCACGGGACGCGGCGGGGGGCGCTGGGTGAGCTGGTCGGCGCGCGGTCGGGCGACAAGGGTGGCGACGCGAATTTGGGCGTCTGGGCGCGTACCGACGCGACCTGGCCGTGGCTGCGCGACTGGCTGACCGTGGAGCGGCTGGCCGAGCTGCTGCCGGAGACCGCGGCGCTCACCGTCGAGCGGTACGAGCTGCCGAACCTGCGCGCTGTCAACTTCGTGATCCGCGGACTGCTCGGGCAGGGCGTGGCCGCATCCACCCGGTTCGACCCCCAGGCCAAGGCACTCGGCGAGCTGCTGCGCTCGCGAGTCGTCGATCTTCCGACGGAGGCTCCGGCATGACCATCGTGGACACGCCGGAACGCCGGCAACTGCGCGAGCTGACCCGCTCGTTCGTGACCCGGGAGGTGCTGCCGCACCTGTCCGACTGGGAACGGGCGGGCGAGGTGCCCCGGTCGCTGCACGAGACCGCCGCCAAGATCGGCCTGCTCGGCATCGGCTTCCCGGAGTCGGTCGGCGGCAGCGGCGGTGACCTGCTCGACTCGATGGTCGTCACCGAGGAGATCATCCGCTCGGGCGGGTCGTCCGGGCTGGTCGCGGCGCTGTTCACGCACGGCATCGCGCTGCCGCACATGGTCGAGACCCAGGACGAAGGGCTGATCGACAAGTACGTCCGGCCGGCGCTCGCCGGGACGATGATCGGCGCGCTGGCGATCACCGAGCCGGACGGCGGCTCGGACGTGGCGGGCATCCGCACCTGTGCGGTACGCGACGGCGACCACTACGTCGTAAACGGCTCCAAGACGTACATCACCAGCGGGGTCCGCGCCGACTTCGTCACCACTGCGGTCTGCACCGAGTTCCCCGGCTCGGGCTCGGTCAGCCTGCTGGTGATCGACAAGGGCACGCCCGGGTTCACGGTGGGGCGGCGGCTGGAGAAGCTGGGCTGGCACTGCTCCGACACCGCCGAGCTGTCCTTCGTCGACGTGCGGGTGCCGGTGACGAACCGGGTCGGCCCGGAGGACACCGGATTCCTCGCCATCATGCAGCAGTTCGCCAACGAGCGGCTGTCGCTCGCCACCCAGGCGTACGCGACCGCGCAGCGCTGCGTGGACCTGGCCGTGCAGTGGTGCCGCGACCGCCAGACGTTCGGCCGTCCGCTCGTCGGGCGCCAGGTGGTCCGGCACAAGCTGGCTGAGATGCACAGCCGTACCGACGCGGCCCGGGCGTACGTGCACGACGTCGCCGAGCGGGTGGCCGCCGGCCAGCCGGTGGTGACCGAGGTGGCGATGGCGAAGAACGTGGCGGTGGCCACCTGCGACTGGGTGGTCGACGCCGCGCTGCAACTGCACGGCGGCTTCGGCTACATGCGTGACGCCGAGGTGGAGCGGCACTACCGGGACGCCCGTCTGCTCGGCATCGGCGGCGGCACCACCGAGATCATGAACGAGATCATCGCGAAGGGCATGGGCCTATGAGCACGACTGTCCTGCAGAGCACCATCGACCCGTCCGCGCCCGCCTTCACCGCCAACCGGGAGGCGCTGCTGGAACGCCTGGCCGAGCTGGAGGAGGCGCTCGACCAGGCCCGGGGCGGTGGCGGCGAGAAGTACGTGACCCGCCACCACGGTCGCGGCAAGCTGCTCCCCCGGGAGCGGATCGAGCTGCTGCTCGACCCGGACAGCCCGTTCCTGGAGTTGTCGTCGGTGGCCGCGTACGGCACCGACTTCCCGGTCGGCGCCAGCACCGTGACCGGCATCGGTGTGGTCGAGGGCGTCGAGTGCCTGATCGTGGCGAACGACCCGACGGTACGCGGCGGCGCGATCAACCCGTGGTCGCTGGCGAAGACCCGGCGGGCGGGTGAGATCGCGGCGGCCAACCGGCTGCCGATGGTGAACCTGGTCGAGTCGGCCGGGGCGGACCTGCCCACCCAGGCGGAGATCTTCATTCCCGGCGGCCGGGTGTTCCGTGACCTGACCCGGCTGTCCGCGCAGCGGATCCCGACCGTGAGCGTGGTCTTCGGCAACGCCACCGCCGGCGGCGCGTACGTGCCGGGCATGTCGGACTTCACCGTCATGATCCGGGACCGCTCGCAGGTCTACCTGGCCGGACCGCCGCTGGTGAAGATGGCCACCGGCGAGGTCACCGACGACGAGTCGCTCGGCGGCGCGGCGATGCACGCCACCACCTCCGGCCTGGCCGACTTCCTCGCCGAGGACGAGCGCGACGGCATCCGGCTGGCCCGGCAGTGCGTCCGCAGGCTCAACTGGCGCAAGCACGGCCCGCCGCCGCGCAACCCCCACCCGCTGCCACCCCGGTACGACCCGGAGGAGTTGCTCGGGATCGCCAGCGCCGACCTGAAGGTGCCGTTCGACCCGCGCGAGGTGCTGGCCCGGGTGCTCGACGACAGCGCGTTCGACGAGTTCAAGCCCGGCTACGGCACCGCGCTGGTGACCGGCTGGGGTGAGCTGCACGGCTACCCGGTCGGTGTGCTCGCGAACGCCCGGGGCGTGCTGTTCAGCCAGGAGGCGCAGAAGGCGGCCCAGTTCATCCAGCTCGCCAACGCGGCGGACACACCGCTGGTCTTCCTCCAGAACACCACCGGCTACATGGTCGGCACCGAGTACGAGCAGCGCGGCATCATCAAGCACGGCGCCCTGATGATCAACGCGGTGTCGAACTCGAAGGTGCCGCACCTGACTGTCAACCTGGGTGCCTCCTACGGCGCCGGCAACTACGGCATGTGCGGCCGGGCGTACGAGCCCCGGTTCCTGTTCACCTGGCCGAACGCGAAGTCGGCGGTGATGGGCCCGGCACAGCTCGCCGGGGTGCTGTCCATCGTGGCCCGGCAGGCGGCCGCGGCCCGGGGACGCGAGTACGACGAGGACACCGACGCCGCCATGCGGATGATGGTCGAGCAGCAGATCGAGTCGCAGTCCGGCGCGCTGTTCCTGTCCGGGCGGCTCTACGACGACGGGGTGATCGACCCCCGGGACACCCGTACCGTCCTCGGGTTGTGCCTGTCGGCGATCCACAACGGACCGGTGAAGGGCGCCGACGGTTTCGGCGTCTTCCGGATGTGACCTGTGAGCGCGAGGAACGCAGCGAAGCGGAGTCCCGCAGTCGCGAACGAAAGGCAGGCTCAGCGCCAATGATCACGAAGCTTCTGGTTGCGAACCGGGGCGAGATCGCCCGCCGGGTCTTCGCCACCTGCCGCGCCCTCGGCGTGGCCACCGTCGCCGTGCACTCCGACGCGGACGCCGACGCGCCGTTCGTCGCAGACGCCGACCAGGCCGTCCGGCTGCCGGGGAACACGCCGGCCGAGACGTACCTGCGCATCGACGCCATCCTCGACGCGGCCCGGCGCTCCGGCGCGGACGCCGTCCACCCCGGCTACGGGTTCCTGGCCGAGAACGCCGAGTTCGCCGCGGCGGTGACCGACGCGGGCCTGACCTGGATCGGTCCGTCGGCCAAGGCGATCGCGGCGATGGGCGACAAGATGGCCGCCAAGGCGCTGCTCGCCGACGCGGGCGTGCCGATGCTGCCCACCTGGACCGACCCGGCCGAGGTCGCCGCCTTCCCGGTGCTGGTCAAGGCCGCTGCCGGTGGCGGCGGCCGGGGCATGCGGATCGTCCGCGACGCGGCCGGGCTGGCCGAGGCCGTCGCTGGCGCGCGCCGCGAGGCGGCGGCGGCGTTCGGCGACGGCACGGTCTTCATCGAGCGGTACGTGGAACGCGGCCGCCACGTCGAGGTGCAGATCTTCGGTGACACCCACGGCACCGTCGTGGCGCTCGGGGTACGCGACTGCTCCATCCAGCGCCGTCACCAGAAGATCGTCGAGGAGGCACCGGGTGTGCTGCCCGACGACGTGCGGGCGGCACTGCACGAGGCGGCGGTGGCGGCCGGGCGCGCAGTCGACTACGTCGGCGCGGGCACCGTGGAGTTCCTGCTCGCGCCGGACGGTCAGGTGCACTTCCTGGAGATGAACACCCGCCTCCAGGTGGAGCACCCGGTCACCGAGCTGACCACCGGGCTGGACCTGGTCCGGCTGCAACTGCTCGTCGCCGAGGGCGAGCCGCTGCCGGTCACCACCACGCCGCCGGCCGACGGTCACGCCATCGAGGTACGGCTGTGCGCCGAGGACCCGGCTCAGGGTTTCCGTCCGGCCACCGGCACGCTGCACCGGTTCGCGATCCCCGGGGTCGCCGCCGAGTTCGGTCCGGCCCGCGGGCTGCGCCTGGACTCGGGTGTGGTGGACGGCTCGACGGTGAGCGTGCACTACGACTCGATGCTGGCGAAGCTCGTCGCCTGGGCGCCCACCCGCACCGAGGCGGCCCGCGCCCTGGCCGGCGCGCTGGCCCGCGCCGAACTGCACGGCGTGGCCACCAACCGGGACCTGCTGGTCCGTGTGCTTCGCAGCCCGGAGTTCGCCGCGGTGGACGTGGACACCGGCTTCCTGGACCGGCACCCGGAGGTGTTCGCGCCGCTGCTGCCTGCCGAGCAGCTTCCGGTCGCGGCGCTGGCCGCCGCGCTGGCCGGGGCCGCCGCGCGCCGGGCCGCCGCACCGGTGCTGGCCGGGCTGCCGTCGGGTTGGCGCAACGTGCCGTCCTTCCCGCAGGTCACCCGCTTCACCGGCCCGGGCGACGAGGAGATCGAGGTCCGGTACCGGCTCGACCGCACCGGTGGGCTCGCTGAATGGTCGGTGTCGTCGTCCGACGCCACCCCGGCCGTGACGGTCGTCGACGCCACCCCGGACCGGGTGGTGCTCGACGTGGACGGGGTGCGGCGGGCGTTCCGCGTACACCGGGCGGGGTCGTCGGTCTTCGTGGACGGCCCGGACGGGGCGGCGAGCCTCACCGAGCTGCCCCGCCTGCCCCTGCCCACCGCGGAGCTGGCGGCCGGGTCGCTGCTCGCGCCGCTGCCCGGCGCGGTGACCCGGGTGCACGTCGAGGTCGGTCAGCGGGTCGCCGCCGGTGACCTGCTGCTGACGCTGGAAGCGATGAAGCTCGAACATCCCGTGCTCGCCCCCGCCGACGGCGTGGTGACGGAGCTGCCGGTGCCGGCCGGCGGCCAGGTCGAGACGGGTGCCGTACTTGCCGTGGTGGACCCCGAGGAGGACCCGCAGTGAACTTCGACCTGACCCCCGAGCAGGACCAGCTCCGCGACGCCGTACGGGCGTTGGGCCGCAAGTACGGCCACTCCTACTTCGTCGAGAAGGCCAAGTCCGGCGGGCACACCGACGAGCTGTGGCACGAGGCCGGCCGGCTCGGCTACCTGGGCGTGAACATCCCCACCGAGTACGGCGGCGGGGGCGGCGGCATCACCGAGCTGGCGCTGGTGTGCGAGGAGCTGGCCGCGACCGGCTGCCCGCTGCTGCTCCTGGTGGTCTCCCCCGCCATCGCGGCCACGATCATCAACAAGCACGGTACGGAGGAGCAGCGCAAGAAGCACCTCCCCGGCCTCGCCGACGGCTCCCAGAAGATCGTCTTCGCGATCACCGAGCCGGACGCCGGTTCGAACTTCCACCGCCTCGCCACTGTGGCCCGGCGCGACGGCGACGACTGGCTGCTCAGCGGCCGGAAGATCTACATCTCCGGGGTGGACGAGGCCGGCCACGTGCTCGTGGTGGCACGTACCGAGGACGCGTCCACCGGGAAGCTGAAGCCGGCGCTGTTCATCGTGCCGACCGACGCGCCCGGCCTAGAGAAGTCCAAGCTGGACATGGAGATCCTGTCGCCGGAGAACCAGTTCCTGCTCTTCCTCGACGACGTCCGGCTGCCCGCCGACGCGCTCGTCGGCGAGTCGCTCGACGCCGGGCTGCCCGCGCTGTTCGCCGGGCTCAACCCGGAGCGCATCACCGTCGCCGCGATGGGCGCCGGCACCGGCCGGTACGCGATCGAGAAGGCCAGCGACTACACGTCCACCCGCAAGGTGTGGGGCGGGCGTTCGATCGGCTCGCACCAGGGTGTGGCGCACCCGCTGGCGCACGCCGCAGTGCAGGTCGAGCTGGCCCGGCTGATGATCCACAAGGCGGCCACGCTCTACGACGCGGGCCGCGACCTGGAGGCCGGCATCTCCGGCAACATGGCCAAGTACGCGGCGGGTGAGGCCGCCGCGCTCGCCGTCGACACCGCCGTCCAGGCGCTCGGCGGGGCCGGCATGACCACCGAGTACGGCGTGGCGACGCTGCTCGGCGCGGTACGCGCGGGCCGGATCGCCCCGGTGAGCCGGGAGATGATCCTCAACTTCGTCGCCCAGCACGTCCTCGGCCAGGACAAGTCCTACTGACCAGCGCCTGCGGTGAGTGGAACGTCATGGGTGTCAAAACGCCTCCGAGACACCCATGACGTTCCACCCGGCCGGGGCGGGGCGGGCAACGCGGCCCAGACCAGCATGGCCAGCACCGCCGCCTCGGTGATCGAGGCGAGCGGCCGGACCAGTCGGCTACGCGCCTGCGGCCCGGGGTACGGCGGGTGCCCGATCACCCGCCGTACCCCGGGGGTCCGTCAGCGGACGGTCAGCGTGCCGACCGCCGGACGCGGCGTCGCCACCGGCGGCAGCCGCTTCGGCTCGCCCCGGCGCGGCTCGCCCGCCCGGGCCAGCTCGCTCTTCGACGCGTCCGCCCGGCCGGCCGCCGCGTCCTCCTGGAACGGCTGCGCGTCACCGACGCAGAGCGTGCCCTTGGCCGGCAGCTTGCCGGTCAGCAGGTACGCGTCGATCCGGCCGGTCACGCACGCCGAGGTGCCGTACGCGGTGTGGCCCCAGCTGTCGCTGCTCAGCAGGCGGCTGTTCGGCAGCAGCTCGGCCGAGCTGACCGCACCCTGGTAGTTGGTCGCCGGGTCCCAGTAGTTGCCGACGACGAGCACCGGAGCGGCGGTGACCCGGTTGAACGGCCCGGTCCAGGCGTCCTCGTCCCGCACCGTCCAGGTGTTGCGGGCACAGGGCGAGGTGCCCCAGGCCCACGCGCGCCCGAAGTACGGCGCCCGCTTGTCCTCCTTCGCCGACAGCGCCGGCCAGGCGTCGGCGCTCTTCGGGTGGTACGCGTCGGTGCAGTCGACGGTCAGGAACGTCTCCAGCCCGTTGTCGTACGGGAAGTCGTACCCCCGCTGTTGCCGTGCCTGCGCGGCGCGGGCGGCGAGCGCCTGGCGGGCCGACGCGGTGGCGGCCTTGCCAGCGGCCGGATCGGTGGCGGCCAGGAGCTGCACGGTGATGTCGACGACCGACTGCCAGCCGTACGGGTCGTACAGCGCGCCGAGCGTGGCACCGACGAAGTCGGCGTAGCTGACGGTGAAGGAGCCGAAGTCCGGGTCCTCGATCACCACGGGCTTCTTGCGGAGTCGCTTCGCCACCGTGTCGTACGCGGCCAGCGGGTTGCCGGTGGCGGCGAGTTCGCACTTCTCGGCGCCGGCCTTGCCGCAGCGGACGAGGATCTCCCGCAGCGCCCGGTACGCGCCGTCGGCGCTGCGCAGCCGCGTCTCCTGGAGCTGGTTGCGGGTGCTGCCCTGGCCGACCCAGGCGTTCGGGTCGAGCACGCCGTCGACGACGAGCGCGCGGAAGCGGTCCGGGAACATGTTGGCGTAGTACTGGCCCAGCGCGGTGCCGTAGCTGAAGCCGAGGTAGCTGAGCAACTTGTCGCCGACGGCGCGGCGCAGCACGTCCATGTCGCGGGCCACCTCGGCGGTGGAGGCCGCCCCGGTGAGCGGCTTGCCGGTGGTGGAGCACGCCTTGCCGACCGCCTTGGACGCGGCGACGTACGCCTTCTCCTCCGCCTTGGTCCACGGGAACGCGACGTTCAGCCCGGCGTACGCCCGGGTCTGGTCCTTCACCGAGCGGAAGCACTTGATGTTCTCGCTGGCCTCGACGCCGCGCGGGTCGACGCCGACGATGTCGAAGCGGTCGAGCAGGTCGTCGCCGAGGAAGTAGGGCGCGGCGAGCGCGATGCTCGTGCCGGAGCCACCCGGGCCACCCGGGTTGAGGAAGAGGCTGCCGACCTTGCGCTGCTGGTCGCGGGCCTTGACCCGGAGCAGTGCGACCTCGGTGGTGGCGCCCTTCGGGTTGTCGTAGTCCAGCGGGAGCCGGACCGTGGCGCACTCGGCGTAGTCGTAGCAGGCGTACCAGTCGAGCTTTGGCGTCGGCACGCGGTCCACCCGGCGCGCCTCGGCGGCGGTGGTCCTGTCGTGCGCGGGTGGTTGCGGAGTCGCCGCCGCGGCGGGCGCGACGGCCGGTCCGGCGAGGAGGACGCCGGCGATCCCGGTTGCGGCCAGGGATCGGATTGCACGGGGCATGAGGCTGCCTTCCGTCGGGGAACAGTTCCGTCGAGGAGACCTCGACCCCCGTCACTGTAGGGATCGACGCCCACGTTAGTGACCCCCAAACGTGGACCGATACGGCAAACGACCAGATGATGTAACGATTCTTTCTCGATCGTCGCTACCTGCGACTCCGAAGTGGAGCGTCGGTGACGGGAAGCCGTCTCATCCCGCCGGTTGACAGGTGGACGCGCTGGGCCATGCTTGTCGGGTGAGATCGTTCCCGAAGCCCGATGCGCGGGCGAAGGCCGTCGTCGCGTCCCTGGCGACGGTGGCGGCGGTGGTGACCCTCGCCGTGTGGCGTCCGCCCGGCATCCTGTCGGTCGTACTGGCCCTGGTCTGCGTGCTGCTCGCCATGATCACGGGAGTGACGATCACCGCCGCGCGCCAGCCCGGCGGCACCGGCGGGCCCACCCCGCAGGCCGAGACCTGGCCGGTCCCCCACCAGGGGTACGGAGTGGACGCCGACACGCTGGAGGCGATCGACCCGCGCGCGGTGCGGAACCTGCGCACCCCGGCGGGTCAGCCGATCGACGCGGACACGCTGGAGACGCTGGACCCGCGCGTGGTACGCGGCATGCGGGCGCCGACGGCGGTGGACGCGGACACGCTGGAGACGCTCGACCCGCGATCGGTGCGGCAGGGCCGGACCGTGAACGGGCTCAGCGACCGGTGAGCGTGGGACCGGCGAGCGCGTTGACGCCCCGGCCGGCCAGACAGCGGTAGGTGCGGTCCGCCTCGGCCTCCGGCGGCAGCACCTCCAGGTTCCACCCGCTCGCCGACTTGCCGCCGCTGACCAGCCGGAACGTGTCGGCGTTGCACACCCTGCCGACGGCCGGGTCGGCCGCGACCGTCTCGTGCCGGGCCCCGGCGAGCGCGGCCGGCAGGTCACCGGCGGCGTAGGTCTCCCACGTGTGCTGGCCGTCGCACGGCACCCGGCTCGCCTCGGCCCGGTCGCGGCGCAGCCGTACCGGACCGAAGCACTCCAGTTCCGTCGCGCAGCGCGCCCCGGCGGGCAGCCGCACGTCGGCGGACGCGCATCCCGGCACCGGCGCCACCCCGGCCACCCCGCTGGCCGCCGGCGTCGGCAGGGCGGCCGGAGCGTGGCCGCCGGCGACCCAGCCACCGCCGGCCGAGGCCGCAAGCGCCAGCACGCCGGCACCGCCGAGGAACCAGCGCTTGGGCCAGCGCCGGCGCGAGGCCACCGTCGGGTGGTCGTCGTCCGCGGGCGGTCGCGGGTTCGGCCCGCCGGTGCGGTGGAACCGGTCGCCGGTGCCGCCGTCGTACAGGCCGCCGGTCGCCGGGGCGCCGTCGAGCGGCAGCGAGGCGAGCAGGCCGCGCAGCTCGACCGCCGAGGGCCGCGCGCCCGGGTCGTTCGACATGCCCAGCCGGAGTACGTCGATCAGCTCGCCGGGCACGCCGGGCAGACCCGGGATCGGCTGCTGGAACATCTCCAGCACGGTCACCAGGCTCGGGTTGCGTTCGGAGTGCCAGCGCGGCGGACGTCCGTACATCAGCGCGTAGAGCGTGGCGCACAGCGAGTAGACGTCGACGGCGGGCGTGGGCGGGCTGTGGTTGAACGTCTCCGGCGGCGCGTACGCCGGGGTGAGCGCCTCCAGCATCACCGAGGAGTCGCGGAACTCGGCGAGCACCGCCAGGCCGAAGTCGGCCAGGACCGCCGAGTTGAACTCGGAGTGCAGGATGTTCGCCGGCTTGACGTCGCGGTGCAGGACGCCCGCCGCGTGCGAGTGCGCCAGCGCGTCGGCGATCTTCACGCCGAGGTCGCGGGTCTCCGCCGGACCCAGCGGGGAGGTGCGCATCCGCTCGGCGTACGAGCCGTCGCACAGCTCCATGATGAGGTAGGGGTGCTGGTCGACGGTGACCCCGACGTCGAACAGGTCGACGACGTGCGGGTGCGACGACATCCGCCCGGCGGCACGGGCCTCGCGCAGGAAGCGGGCCTGGTCGCGTTCGCTGTCCAGTGTGCGGTTCTCGATCTTGACCGCGACCTCGCGTCCCACCGAGATCTGGGTGGCCCGGTAGATGGTGGCGTAGCCGCCCCGGGCGAACACCTGCAGATCGGTCAGACCGGGCACGATGGGCAGCCGCAGGGCGCCGGGCGGGGTCTCGGTCACGACTCGAAAATACCCAACGATCCGGACCCGTCAGCGCGCCGCGTCGGTGGCCGGCGCCGGCTCCGGCGCGGACACGGCACCGGCGGGAGCCGCCCGGCGGGCGTCCCACCACAGGCCGGCTGCCGTGGCGAGCGCGCCCAGGCCCTCCCACGCGGCGACCGCGAAGAAGCGGTCCGGCGCGACGTCGGAGAGCACCGCGATGGTGAACACGGTGAAGGTGACCAGGCGGAACCACACGGTGAACCGGTAGAACGGCCGCCACTCGGTGGCGACGGCGAGCAGGTAGTAGACCCCCATGTTGAACGAGGCCATCGAGGACGCGGTGAGGAACGTGCCGGTGTAGTCGCCCGGAGCGCGCTCGGCCGGCACCTCGAAGCCGAGCAGGCGCAGCTGCGTCTCCGGCCAGATCAGACCGAGCGCGCCGAGCAGCAGCGCGAGGAGCCCGAAGACCGCGATCGTCCAGCCGGCGCCCGAGCGCGGCAGCCTCATCGTTCCTCCCCAGCGTGATCTGCCGGTGACGCAGGCGCGCACCGGGCGGCCACAGTCGATCCACGACTGTGGCCGCCCCACGCTAACCGGCTCCACCGACGAACACATCCCCGGAACCGTCAGAACACGGGCGATCAGCCCCCGGAGAGGCGCACCCGCAACGCGTCCGCGACGATCCGCTCACTGCGCTGCTCGGTGGCGTACGCGAGGCGTACCGCCGCCTCCGCGTGCGTCAGCGCCTCGGCCCGCCGACCGCAGGCGTCGAGCGCCTCGGCCAGCACGAGCAGCGCCACCACCTGGCTGCGGACGTCCTCCGCCGGGGCGGTGATGGACCGCTGCGCCCAGTCGAGCGCCTGTTCGCGCTGGCCGTGGGCGAGCAGCGCGGCGGCGTACCGGGCCATCGTCTGCCGCCGGGAGAACAACAGCGAGGGCGCGTTCGCCGCGCCGGTGGCGACCGGGGCGAGCAGCCCCACGGCGGTCCCCGGATCACCGGCCGCGAGGCGGGCCATGGCGAGCAGCACCCGGGGCGCGACCTGGGCCGGCGCCTGCGGGTTGTGCGGCTCCACCCGGGTCAGCACCGACCGTGCCTCCCGCTCGGCGGCCTCGTGGTCGCCCATGTCCAGCGCCACGAAGCCGCGCAGCGTCCCGGCCATGCCGGTGAGCAGCGGGTGGGTGGTGCGGTCGGCGTACTCGAGCGCGTCGGTGAACAGGTCGGCCGCGTGTTCCGGCTCGCCCAGCCCGCGCGCCACCACTCCGCGCACCACGAGCGCGAAGCCCTGCCCCCAGTCGTCGCCCACCTCGGCGAAGTCCCGGTACGCACGCCGCGCCGCCCGGTCCGCCTCGGCCAGGTCGCCCAGCTCGGCGGTGGCGTACGCCTCGACAGCGCGCAGCGTCCCTACCGCCCACGCCTCGCCGACCCGCTCCCCGAACGGCAGGAACACCCGCGCCATCCGGCACGCCTCTCGCAGCCGGCCCGCGAGCAGCCGGGCGAACGCGGTGGTGCCGCGCAGCCAGGCCCGCCCGTACGGGTCCTTCAGCTCGGCGAAGAGCCGGGCGGCCCGGCCGAGCACCGCGTCCGTGCCGGCGAAGTCGCCCCGGGTGGTGGTCACCCAGGCCAGGTTCTGCAACGACCACGCCTGCCCGCGGGGATCCCGCGCGGCGAGACTGACCTGGTAGGACGCGGCCAGCCGGCTGCTCGCCTGCCCGAGCCGGCCGGCGATGAAGTCGGCCATGCCGAGCCGCCGCATCGCCGAGGCCCGCAGCGTGGGCAGGTCGGCGTCGGTCGCCACCTGCAACGCCTCCTGCCAGTTGCACTCGGCCCGCTCGGCGTCACCGAGGGTCTGCTGGGCCTGCCCGGCGAGCAGCAACGCGGCGGTACGGGTGGCCGGGTCGCCGGTGTTCGCGGCGATCTTCTCGGCGAACGCCAGCGCGTCGGCCGGGCGGCCGACCTGGAGCAGCGCCCGGGCGTGCACCACCCGGTCAGCCGCGGGCACCCCGTCGCGGGCCAGCTCGGCCGCGCGTTCGGCGTACTCGACGGCGAGAGCCGGCTCCCCCGACCGCAGCGACCGGCGGGCGGCCCGGCCCAGCGCGGCCACGCCCAGCGGGGTGACCGCCCGGGCCGGCGCGTCCGGGCGCAGCTTGACCGCGTCGGCGAGCGCTGTGGCCCGCTCCACGTGCTCGGCGACGAAGTCGTCCCGGGCGGCCTCGGTGAACGCGCCCCCGGGTGCGCCGCCGGTCTCGTCGACGCTCTCCGGCGCGGCCCAGCGGGCCAGCGCCGCGTGCCGCTCGGCCAGTTCGGCCTTGCTCACCCCGGCGTACGCGGCCTCCCGCATCAGCGGGGTGGCGAAGGCGAACCCGCTGCGGGTGCGGTGCAGCATGCGCCGTTGCAGCAGTTCCTCCACGGCCCGGTCCAGCTCGACGGCGGCCACCGCGGCGGGCCGCCCGTCCTGCCCGACCCGCTGTTCCCGCAGCGCCTCCAGCGCGCCCGCCGGTACGGTGTCGCCCACCACCGCGGCGTCGCGCAGCGCCGAGCGGGCGTTGGGCGGCAGCGCGTCGATACGCGCGGCGAGCACCGCGGCCAGGTCCCGGGAGAGCAGCCGGCTGCCGAGCGAGCCCGGGGCGAGCCGCCAGCCGACGTCGGAGCCCCGCCCCGGCCCGGCCGTGAGCGCGCCGCGCTCCATCAGCAGCGTGACCAGTTCGGCCAGGTAGAACGGGTTGCCCTGAGCGGTGGCGAGCAGCCGGTCCGCGTCGGTCTGGGGCATCCGGCCACCGGACAGGTAGCTGGTGAGCAGCCGGGACGCGTCCGCGCCGCGCAGCGGCGGCAGCGCGTGCACCTCGGCGTCCGCGACGCGGGTCAGCGCGCCGGCGGTCCGTACCAGCTCGGGGCGGCCGAGCAGCAGCACCAGCACCGGCCCGCTGAGCCGGTTGAGGGTCAGCGCGAGCGCCTTGAGCGTCTCGGCGGTGGCGTCGTGCAGGTCGTCCACCACGATCACCAGCGGCGCCTCACCGGCGAGCGCGCTGAGCAGGTCCGCCACGGCGGTGGGCACCGCCTCGTCGTCCGGCGGGGGTCCGGCCGCGTTCCACTCGCCGTTCTCGGTGGCGGGCGGGAGTTCGGCGTACCCGAGCAGGGCCAGGAGCTGGTCCACGGCGATCGGCGGCGGGTCGCCGGGGAGCCGGGACAGGCGCTGGCCGAGGCGGCGCAGCCGCTCCTCGACGGCCGGCCGGGTGACCGCGGTGGCCGCGTCGCCGGGCAGGCCGACGGCGGCCCGGACCAGGTCGGCCAGCGGGGCCAGCCGGCGCCGTTCGCCGAACGCCGCGCAGCGCACCGAGAGGACGCGGGCGCCGGTGTGCGCCGCGTACCGCCCGGCGCCGACGTCGTAGCCGGCGGCGAGGCGTTCCACCTCGGCCGCGAACCGGGACTTGCCGATCCCCGCCTCGGCGGTCATCAGCAGCACCCGGGGCTCGCCCCTGTCGATCACCTCGGCGAGCCGGCCGGCGACCCGGCCGATCTCGGTCTCCCGGCCCACGAACGGCGCCTCGTCACCGAGCCCGGACCGGGTGCCGGGCGCGTCGAGCAGGCCCAGCAGCTCGTACGCCTCGACCGGTTCCCGCTTGCCCTTGAGCCGCAGCGGGCGCAGCGCCCGCCAGGAGGCGACGTGCCGGGTGGCGGCGGACGTGCGCGCACCGGCGTAGACCGCACCGACGGCGGCGGCGTCGGCCAGCCGGGCGGCGGTGTTCACCGTGTCGCCGATGACCGTGTACTCGATCGCCGCCTGGATGCCCGCGATCACGTCCCCGGTGTTGAGGCCGACGCGCAGGCCCAGCGGCGCGCCGCCGCCGCGCTCGTCGTCGAGCACCCGCCGCACCGCACGCTGCATGGACAGCGCGGCGCGGACCGCCCGCTCGGCGTCGTCCTCGTGCGCCACGGGCGCGCCGAAGACCGCCATGATCCCGTCGCCGGTGAGCTTGTCGACGTGCCCGCCGAACGTCTTGACCGCGCCCGCGAGGGCGGCCAGCACCCGGTCGGTGACCGCGCCGACCCGTTCCGGGTCCAGGTCCTCCGACCAGGAGGTGAAGTCGGACAGGTCACCGAAGAGCACAGTCACCACGCGGCGCTCGGCGGCGGGCAGTGTGGCGGCAGCCGGAAGCGCCGCCCCGCAGTTGTGGCAGAACCGCGCCCCGGGCACGGCTACGGTTCCGCACACCGGGCAGGTCACGGCTGCTCCACTCCGAGGTGTTCGAGCTGGGCCCGGACCGACCACTCGGCGGCCCACCACAGCGACCTGTCGACGTCGGCGTAGACCACTGCGACCACCTCGGCGGCGGTGGTGGCGCCCGCGGCGACGGCGGCACGCACCTGGTCCAGCCGGGCCCGCCGGTGGGCCAGGTAGAAGTCGGCCGCCACACCGCAGTCGGCCAGCGCCGGGCCGTGGCCCGGCAGCGCCGGGATCCCCCGGTACGCGGAGAGCAGCTCCAGGCTCGACAGGTAGTCGCCGAGGTGCCCGTCCGGGTGGGCGACCACTGTGGTGCCCCGGCCGAGGATGGTGTCACCGGTCAGCACCACGTGTTCGCCGTCGTGCGCGGCGACCAGGCAGACCGAGTCGGCGGTGTGCCCGGGGGTGGGCAGCAGTCGCAGGTCCAGCCCCACGTCGATGGTGGTGGCGGCGGTGAGCGGCTCACCTCCGGCGGTGTGCGCCGGGTCGGCGGCGAGCACCGGTACGCCGTCGAGCAGCTCGCGCAACCGGGGCGCGCCCTCGGTGTGGTCGGCGTGCCCGTGCGTGATCAGCACGCATCCGATGCGTCCCTGCGCCGCGATCGCGGCCAGGTGCCCCTCGTCGGCGGGACCCGGGTCGACCACGACGGCGGGCGCGTCCGGCCCGGCCCGCAGCACCCACGTGTTGGTCCCGTCGAGCGTCATCGGCCCCGGGTTCGGCGCACGCAGCAGCGTCACCCACCCCGGCAGCCCGTCCGCAAGCGCCCCCGCCGCACCGGCCATACGCCCACCCATGGCTGCGATCGTACGACTCCGCCCGCCACTCCCCGCGATCTTGCAGTTCCGGCCCGAGCTTTGTCCCCGTCTGGGGCTTCTGCCGGGGCCACAACCGCAAGATCGCGGGCTCCAGCGTTACGCGACCTCGACGATGACCTCTACCTCTACCGGGGCGTCGAGGGGGAGCTCGGCCACGCCCACGGCGCTGCGGGCGTGGCGGCCGGCCTCGCCGAACACGGCGCCGAACAGGTCGGAGGCACCGTTGATCACGCCGGGCTGGCCGGTGAAGCCGGGTGCGCTGGCCACGAAGCCGGTCAGCTTCACGACCTTCACCACGTTCTCCAGCCCGACCAGCGCGTCGATCGCGGCGAGCGCGTTCAGCGCGCACCGCTCCGCCAGGTCCTTGGCCTGCTCGGCCGAGACGCCGTTGCCGACCTTGCCGGTGGCGAGCAGCTTGCCCTCGGCCATCGGCAGCTGGCCGGACACGTAGACGTGCTGCCCGGACTGGACGGCCGGCACGTAGCTGGCCACCGGCGGCACCACCTCGGGCAGTTCGAGGCCGAGCTCGGCGAGCTTCGCGTGGGGTCCGTTGCTCATCGAGGTCAGCCCTTCGGACGCTTCAGGTACGCGACGAGCTGCTCCGGGTTCGGGCCGGGGACCACGGAGACCAGTTCCCAGCCGTCCTCGCCCCAGTTGTCGAGGATCTGCTTGGTCGCGTGGACCAGCAGCGGCACCGTGGCGTATTCCCACTTCTGCATCGGAGGAGGGCTCCCTTGCCTGACTTGGACTTCGGTCAGGCACAGCCTACGGTCCGCCGCGGTCACCAGGACGCGGGACGCGGCTCCGGTGCCGGCGGCGGCTCGCCGCACGGGCCCTCGTGCTCGAAGCGCTGCGGGCACCGGCTGCGGTCGGGCAGCAGCAGGTCGCAGAAGACCCGGTGCCTGTTGTTCTGGTCGTCGGCGGTGGAGACGGTGGTCTCGCCCGCGTCCAGCTCCATCAGGAAGCCCAGCGAGGTGGCCACGGTGCCGGCGAGCGCGGTGGCCGCGTCCAGGTCGGGCACCCGGACCTGGAGGTGGATGACGTAGCCGGGCTCGTCCTCGTCCCGCCCCTTCCCGCCGGATCGGGGCAGCGTCCGGACCGCCTCGGCCGGCGGGCCGTAGGAGCGCTCGTTGAACGGCGCGCCCGGCACCTCGGCCTCACCCGGCCGTCCGGCCCGGTCACCGGGGAACTGGCCTCGGGGACTGTTCTCCGCGTCGCGCATCCGTCGCCTCCGGGCGTCGTACCTGTTCAACAAACACCGCCATCCGGCTCGGAGCCGTCCCCGGCCCGGGCTCTCCGCGTCGGGGACGAACGTAGATCCTTCGACAAGTCCCGGCAACGGGACGCGCACTCCTCGTCACCTCCAGTCACATTTGCGACACAAGGCTGGTCGGGAACGCGGTAGCCGTGTCCGCCCGGCGGGGCGCGTACGCGGGGCTGGCAAGCGCACCGCCGACCGATACCCTTCCGGACTGGACGCGCGCCGACGCGCGCCCGCACACCTCGACCCGTGCCCGTCGCCTGGGGCGGCGACGGGAGCCGCAACCCGGGGGAGACAGATGACCCAACCGCCCGCCGGTGGCGACACCGGCACGCCCGGCGACCCGAATCCGCAACCGCCGCCCGTCGGCGGCGCGCCGCCGGGATCCGCACCCGCAGCCGGTCCGCCGGCGTATCCGTCCGGCACCCCGCCGCGAAAGCGACCGGCGGTGCTGATCGTCTCGCTGGTGCTGGCCGCCGCGGTCCTGCTCTGCGGCGGAGGGGGCACTGCCGCGTTCCTCGCGTTACGCAACAGCGAGGACGGCCAGGGCGCGAAAGAACCGCAGGTAGCCGTGGACGGCTTCCTCAAGGCCGTCTACCAGGAGCGCGACGCCGAGAAGGCGGCCGCGTTCGTCTGCTCGGCGGCCCGTGACGACGAGAAGATCGCCGCCAAGGTCACCGAGGTGCGGGAGTACGTCGCGCAGTACCAGAACCCCCGTTTCCGCTGGCCCACCCCGACCGTCGACAACCAGACCGGGGACCGGGCCACCGTCTCCGCGCGGGTGACCATGACCACCGCCGACGAGAAGGTCGCCGAGCAGGCGCTGCGTTTCACAGTGGTGCGGAAGACGGGTTGGTGGGTCTGCGAGGTCGGCTGATCCCGCCGGCCGGACAGGGCTGGTCCCAACGGCTGGTTAGGCTCGACGGGTGGCAGCTAGTGAGCAGCCGGCCGAGTCCGCCGGCAGATGGCCGGCCCGCCTGCACGTGGTGACCGGCAAGGGCGGCACCGGAAAGACCAGCGTGGCCGCCGCGCTGGCCCTCGGCCTGGCCGCCGGGGGCCGGCGCACCCTGCTGGTCGAGGTGGAGGGCCGGCAGGGCATCGCCCAGCTCTTCGGCACCGACCCGCTGCCGTACGAGGAACGGCACCTCGCCGACGCGCCCGGCGGCGGTGAGGTGCGGGCGCTGGCGGTCGACGCCGAGGAGGCGCTCCTCGAATACCTGGACATGTTCTACAAGCTCGGCGCGGCCGGCCGGGCGCTGCGCAAGCTCGGCGCGATCGACTTCGCCACCACGATCGCGCCGGGCCTGCGCGACGTGCTGCTCACCGGCAAGGTCAAGGAGGCGACCACCCGCACCAGCGGGTCGCGCCGGACGTACGACGCGGTGGTGCTGGACGCGCCGCCGACCGGGCGGATCGGCCGCTTCCTGAACGTGACGGCGGAGACCGCCCGGCTGGCGAAGGTCGGCCCGATCAAGACCCAGAGCGAGGGCGTCTCCGCGCTGCTCCGGTCCCCGATGACCGCTGTGCACGTGGTCACGCTGCTGGAGGAGATGCCGGTCCAGGAGACGCTCGACGCGGTCGCGGAGCTGACCCAGCTCGGTTTCCCGGTCGGCCGGGTGATCGTCAACGGCGTCCGTCCGCCGGTGCCGGCCGGGCGCGCGGTGACAGCGGCCGAGCTGAAGCGCGGGCTGGCCGCCGCCGGCCTGCCGACCGACGGCCCGACCGTGGCCGGGCTCGTCGAGGAGGCTCGTGACCAGCAGGTACGCCGTGAGCTGGAGGACTCCCTGCGGGGTGACCTGGTGGATCTGGGCCTGCCCCTGGTCGAGTTGCCGCTGCTGCCCGAGGGGGTCGACCGGGCCGGGCTGGAGACGCTCGCCGAGGCCCTCGTCCGGGCGGATTGACTCACACCTGCGGCCGGCACGGAGCAGAGAGGCCCTCGGGACCGATACGCTCGATTGGTGCCTTCCGAAGACGCGGCGCCTCCGCTTGACGTCGACCAGATCCTCGCCGACGACGGCGTACGGATCGTGGTCTGCTGCGGGGCGGGCGGCGTGGGCAAGACGACCACCGCCGCGGCGCTGGCGCTGCGGGCGGCCGAACGGCACGGCCGGCGGACGGTGGTGCTCACCATCGACCCGGCCCGCCGGCTGGCCCAGTCGCTCGGCCTGACCGAGCTGGACAACACACCCCGGCAGGTCAAGGGCATCGACGTCGAGGCCAGCGGCGGCGAACTGCACGCCATGATGCTCGACATGAAGCGCACGTTCGACGACGTGGTGCTCCAGCACACCGACCCGGCGAAGGCCGCGGAGATCTTCGCGAACCCCTTCTACCAGGCCATGAGTTCCACCTTCGCCGGCACACAGGAGTACATGGCGATGGAGAAGCTGGGCCAGTTGCACGCCCGGGGCGAGTGGGACCTGATCGTGGTGGACACGCCGCCGTCGCGGTCCGCGCTCGACTTCCTGGACGCACCGGCCCGGCTGTCCCGGTTCCTCGACGGCCGGATGCTGCGGCTGCTGCTGGCTCCGGCACGCAGCGGCGGGCGGAGCATGTTCAGCCTGGTCACCGCCAGCTTCGGGATGTTCTCCAAGGTGGTGCAGAAGGTGATCGGCGCCCAGTTGCTCACCGACCTGTCCGGCTTCGTGGCCGCCCTCGACTCGATGTTCGGCGGGTTCCGGCAGCGCGCCGAGCAGACGTACCGGATCCTCCAGGCCCGGGAGACGGCGTTCCTGCTGGTCGCGGCGCCGGAGCCGGACGCGGTCCGGGAGGCCGCCTACTTCGCCGGCCGCCTGCGTGAGGAGCGGATGCCGCTGGCCGGGCTGGTACTCAACCGGGTGCACCGGCCGGCCGCGGACCTGTCCGCGGCGGAGAGCCTGGCCGCCGCGGAGCGGCTGGCCGGCCTGGGTGGGCACGAGGGCACCGTCGAGGTGTTGCGCGCGCACGCCGCGCTGGCCCAGCAGGCGGTGCGCGAGGAGCAGGTGGCGGCCCGGTTCACCGAGGCGTTCCCGGCGGTGCCGGCGGTGTCGGTGACGGCGCAACCCGCCGACGTGCACGACGTCGACGGGCTGCGGACGATCGGCGAGGCGATCAGCCGGAGCTGACCGGTGCGGTCAGGTGGCCGTGGTGACCAGGACCTTGTCCTTGCCGGCCTTCTCCTTGGCGTTCTTCTTCATGGCCGCCTCGAACATCTTGCGCCAGCTGGTGACCTGCGGGTGACGGCGCAGCAACGCCCGGCGCTCGCGCTCGGTCATGCCACCCCACACGCCGAACTCGATCCGGTTGTCGAGCGCGTCGGCCAGGCACTCGTACCGAACTGGGCAGCTCCGGCAGATCCTCTTCGCCACGTTCTGTTCGGCGCCCTGTACGAACAACGCGTCCGGGTCTCCGTTCTGACACGCCGCCAGTGACGGCCAGTCAGTGATCATGCCCATCTGTACACGTCCCCCCTTGCAGTACCTACCGACTTCGCGCGAGCAGCCCTCGTACTTCCCCCCGGTCGTTCGCCCCGGCCTCCCCAGGGCGGCACGAACGACACTGGCTGCGGTCGCCGCCACCATCATGCTGTGTAGTCGCCCGATTACGCAACGTTGTCGGCGAAATCCATCATTCCGGACACTCCCGGCTTCCCGGGCTTTCGCCCCGCGACTACCCCGCCCGACTACGTGAAAACGCTGCGCCGCTCCCGGAGTTCGGCGAGACTTCCGCCGGATCCCACGCAACCTCGGACCAGGGCTCGTGCGTTTAGCACAACGAGGCCGGCGCGTGCAGGAAATGGGGAAAGTTCCCCGCGCGCCCGCCGATTCCTACTCGCGTACCCTGTCGAGGTGACCTGGATGCGGAAACGTGACCACAACGTGCTGACCAACGCCGCATCGCTGCTGATCTGCGGCCTGTTGGCCGGAGTGGTGGTCGCTGCGGCGGCCTTCCCCGTGGCAGCGATGTCCGGACTGGCCGCCAAGGCCGGGGCGGAGACGTTCGAGGCGTTGCCCAAGGAGCTGACAGTCGCCCGGGCACCCCAGATCACCAAGCTGCTCGCGGCCGACGGCAAGACCGTGCTGGCCACGATGTACGACGAGAACCGCAAGGACGTCAAGCTCAAGGACATCTCGCCGTACATGCAGAAGGCCATCATCGCGGCCGAGGACCACGACTTCTACAAGCACAACGGCGTGGACATCAACGGTGTGGCGCGGGCCTTCGTCAACAACCAGGCCTCCGGCGCCTCCCGGCAGGGCGCGTCGACGCTCACCATGCAGTACGTCCGGCTGGCCATCTCCTACTCGGCCACGCACCCGGCCGACGTCGTCGCCGCGACCGAGGACACCAGCGGTCGCAAGCTGCGCGAGATGAGCCTGGCGCTCCAGGTCGACAAGGAGCTCTCCAAGGACGAGATCCTGGAGCGCTACCTGAACATCGCCGCGTTCGGCAACAGTGCGTACGGCATCTGGGCGGCCAGCCAGGTCTACTTCAACAAGCCGCCGAGCAAGCTCGACATCCAGGAGTCGGCGATGCTCGCCGGCATGGTGAAGGCCCCCACCGCGTTCGACCCGACCACCAAGGCGGGTTACCCGGAGGCGGTCGGCCGGCGCGACTACGTCATCCAGAACATGGTGCAGATCGGCGCGATCACCCAGCAGGAGGCGGACGCCGCCAGGAAGATCAAGCTCGAGGTCAGGGGCAAGCGCACCCCGAACGGCTGCACCCAGACCACCACCCGCTCCTGGGGCTTCTTCTGCGACTACCTCTACCGCTGGTGGCTCCAGCAGGAGACGTTCGGCGCCACCTCGTACGACCGTGAGCGGCGGCTCAAGAGCGGCGGCTACACGATCATCTCCACGCTGGACGTCCAGGCGCAGAAGGGCGCCGACAAGGCCGTCCGCAACAAGCTCGGCGAGAGCAGCAAGGCGGCCCGGATGGTGGCCGCCGTCGAACCGGGCACCGGCCGGGTCCGTGCCGTGGCGGTGAACCGGAACTTCAAGCTCGACGACCCGGCCGACCCGCAGAACAAGATTTCCAGCGACCCGAAGAAGGCCAAGAAGAAGATCCGGGGCAACTACCCCAACACGGTGAACCCGCTGGTCACCGGTGGTCCCGGCATCGCCGGCTACCAGGCCGGCTCGACCTTCAAGATCTTCACGCTGGTGGCCGCGCTGGAGAAGGGCTACCCGCTCAGCTACCCCATCAACGCGCAGCCGGTGTTCAAGTCGGACTACCCGGTCGAGTTCAACTCCCCCGCCGCCTGCCCGGGCACCAGCAAGTACTGCCCGAAGAACGCCAACCCCGCGATGGCCGGCATGCACAACATGTGGAGCGGCTTCGGCTTCTCGGTGAACACGTTCTTCATCGACCTGCAGCAGCGGGTCGGCGCGGAGAACGTGGTGAAGGCCGCGCAGAAGCTCGGCATCACGTTCCGCTCGTCGAGCGACGCGCAGCTCGCCGCCAACCCGCACCAGTGGGGCGCGTTCAGCCTCGGCGTCTCCCAGACCACGCCGCTGGAGCTGGCGAACGCGTACGCCACGCTCGCCGCCGACGGCAAGTACTGCGAGCCGATCCCGGTGCAGGAGATCCGCGGTCCGGACGGCGAGAAGCTGGACGTCGCCAACCCCCGCTGCGAGCAGCGGGTCAGCACCGAGGTGGCCCGCGCCGCCGTCGACGCCGCGCGCTGCCCGGTCGGTGACCGCTCCGCCACCACCAAGTGCGGCCCCGCCACCGCCGGCAACGTCCGCAACATCGTCGACGCGCCGGTGGCCGGCAAGTCCGGCACCACCGACTCCGACCGCACCTCGGCCCTGGTCGCGATGACCAAGCAGTACGCGGTGGCCGGCATCATGGCCGACCCGGACTGGCCGCAGACCAACCAGAAGATGGGCCACGACGAGACGCCACAGGGCATCAACCCGGCGGTCTACCAGACGCTGCGTGACGCCATGAAGGGCAAGGAGCGGAAGAACTTCACCCCGCCCAGCGGCAAGATCGTCCTGGGCGACCAGCGCTCCATCCCGGGCGTGAAGTGCGAGTCGATCGAGACCGCGAAGTCCCGGCTGAAGGGTGCCGGCTTCGAGCCGGTGGTCTCCAGCAACAAGGTGCCGTCGGAGTGCCCGGCCGGCACCGCGGCCGGCACCAGCCCCGACGGGCGCACCATCAAGGGCGGCGTGGTGATGATCGAGGTCAGCTCCGGCCAGGGCGGCACCCCGGAGCAGGGCGGCACCGCGACACCGGACCGGCCAGGTGGCCCCGGCGGACCGGGTAACGGCAGACCGGGACGACCCGGGAACTGATCCCGGACAGCAGACAGCGACGGCCGCCTCCTCCGGGAGGTGGCCGTCGTCGTTTCCGCGCTACGGGAGCGCCGGGTCAGAGACCGAGCTGGCGGCGTACCTCGGCGGCCACCCGACCACCCTCGGCCCGGCCGGCCACCGCGGCCTGGGCCGCCTTCATGGCCGGGCCCATCTGCGCCTTACCGGTGAAGCCGCCCGCGGCGAGCGCCCCCGAGACCAGCTCGGCCAGCTCCTCGTCGGAGAGCTGCTTGGGCAGGTAGCGCTCCAGCACCTCGCCCTCGGCGGTCTCCTTGCCGGCCTGCTCGGCGCGCCCCGCGTCGGCGAACGCCACCGCCGCCTCGCGGCGCTTCTTCGCCTCCTTGGTCAGCACGGCGAGCACCTCGTCGTCGCTGAGCTCGCGCTTTTCCCGGCCGGCGACCTCGGCGTTGCCCACGGCGGCCAGGGCCATCCGCAGCGTGGAGGTGGTCAGCTCGTCGCGCGCCTTGAGAGCGGCGCGCATGTCGGCGGTGAGACGGTCCTTCAGCGTGCTCATGGACGGTGAAACTACCCTGAACGCCATGCGAAAGCGCACACTATTCCGGCTCGCGGCCGGAACCGTCGCCGCCGGCGCGGCCACCCTGGCGTACGCGTCGCTCGTCGAGCGCAACATGTTCACCCTCCGCCGGTACGACGTGCCGGTGCTCCCGACCGACGCCGAACCGCTGCGGGTGCTGCACCTCTCCGACCTGCACATGATGCCCGGCCAGCGACGCAAGCAGGACTGGGTGGCCTCCCTGGCCGCACTCGACCCGGACCTGGTCGTGGTCACCGGCGACAACATGGCGCACCCCGAGTCGGTGCCGGGCGTGCTGCGCGCCCTGCAACCGCTGCTCGACCTGCCCGGCGCGTTCGTCTTCGGCTCCAACGACTACACCGGGCCGGTCCTGAAGAACCCCTTCACCTACTTCCTGCCCGACCGGGAGTACACCGAGGGTGTGCCGCTGCCGTACGAGGAGCTGCGCGACATCCTCACCGGCGCCGGCTGGGCCGACCTGAACAACGCCCGCACCACGCTCAAGGCCGGCGGGCGGGAGATCGAGCTGGCAGGCGTCGACGACCCCCACATCGAACGGGACGACTACGACGCCGTGGCCGGCCCGGTCAGCCGCGACGCGGCGCTGTCCATCGCGCTGTCGCACTCCCCCGAGCCGGTCGTGCTGGACCGGATGGCCGCCGACGGCTTCGGCCTGCTGCTGGCCGGGCACACCCACGGCGGCCAGGTCTGCGTGCCCGGGTACGGCGCGCTGGTGACCAACTGCGGACTGCCCCGCTCGATGGCGCGCGGGCTGCACCGCTGGCCCGGCTCGGACTCCTGGCTGCACGTCTCCGCCGGCCTCGGCACCCACCCCACCGCCCCGATCCGCTTCGCCTGCCCTCCGGAGGCCAGCATCCTCACCTTGATCCCCCGCTGACCCCCGGCAGATCTTGGTACGCGCCCGCCCTTCCCGGGGCCGATCCGTACCAAGATCTGCCGGGTACGCGGGGCGGGGGGTACCGAGTTTGACCGTGCGGGCGGGTGGGCTACTATTTGTCGGCACGCCTCGGGGTGTGGCGCAGCTTGGTAGCGCGCTTCGTTCGGGACGAAGAGGTCGTCGGTTCGAATCCGGCCACCCCGACCAGAGGTAAGAGGGCACATCCGATCCGTCGGATGTGCCCTCTGCGTTTCCCCGGCACCGGTCACCGTCGCAGTAGGATCCCGCCATGCCACGGCCGGTCGTCTTCGACCTCTTCCACACCCTGGTCCACGGCGCCGACGACGAGCGGGACCGCGTGGTCGGCGAGATGGCGCTCGTCGTCGGGGTGGATCCGGCGGCGCTCGTCGCCGCGTACCACGCGACCTGGCGGGACCGCCTCGTCCGCTGGAACGCGGCGGAGACCGTCCGCATCCTCGCCGAGCGCCTCGGTGGTTCGCCTACGGATGAGCAGGTGGCCCGCGCCGCCGCGCGCCGGCTGGCCCTCGCCCACCGGGTGCTGGGCCGCGTCTCGCCTGCCACGCTGGACGTGCTCGACGCGCTGCGCGAGCGCGGGCACCGGCTGGCCCTGATCAGCAACGCCACGTCGGAGACGGCCGAGGCGTGGCCGGGCGGACCGCTCGCCCGGCGTTTCGACGTCACGGTGTTCTCCTGCGAGGCCGGGCTGGCCAAGCCGGATCCGGCGATCTACCGCGCCGCCGCGCAGCGGCTGGGCGTCGCGCCGGCCGACTGCGTGTACGTGGGAGACGGCGCTGACGGCGAACTGGCCGGTGCGGCGGCGGTCGGCATGACGGTGCTCCGGACCACCGAACACCAGGACACCGATCCCGGCTGGATCGGACCGGTGATCGCGAACCTCCGTGACCTGTCCGCCCATCTGGAGCAGCCGGCCTCCACCGGATAGATCGACAGGACTGCCCGAAGCCACCCCGCCACGCGCGGTTGACCCCGCTGCCTGGCAAAGTATGCGCATGCCGCCGATGATCCGATCCCGCCTGACCGATTGGACCACCGTCGCGCCCCTGGTCGCGGTGCTCGTGCTCGTGATGACCTGGGGACGGGAGCTGCCCGGCCCGCTCATCTTCGTGGTGGCGGGCCTGCTCGCGGCGGCCGTACTGGCGGCTGTCCACCACGCCGAGGTGGTCGCGCACAAGGTCGGTGAGCCGTACGGGTCACTCGTGCTCGCGGTGGCGGTCACCGTGATCGAAGTCGGTCTGATCGTCACGCTGATGATCAGCGGCGGCGACAAGACACAGGCGCTGGCCCGGGACACCGTCTTCGCCGCCGTCATGATCACCTGCAACGGCATCCTCGGCCTGTCGCTGCTGCTCGGCGCGCTGCGGCGAAAGGTGGCGGTGTTCAATCCGGAGGGCACCGGCGGGGCGCTCGCCACGGTGGCCACGCTCGCCACGCTCAGCATGGTGGTGCCGACGTTCACCACGAGCCGGCCGGGCCCGGAGTTCTCCCCCGCGCAGCTCGCCTTCGCGGCGGTCGCCTCGCTCGCGCTCTACCTGCTGTTCGTCATGGTGCAGACCGGCCGGCACCGCGACTACTTCCTCCCGGTCACGCAGGAGGGCAGCATCCTCGCCGAGGACAAGACCGGCGACGGGCACGCCGAGCCGCCGTCCACCCGTACCGCGCTGGCCAGCCTGGCGCTGCTGGTGGTGGCGCTCGTCGCGGTGGTCGGCGACGCGAAGACGATCTCCCCGGCGATCGAGACGGCGGTCAGCGCGGCGAACCTGCCGCAGGCGTTCGTCGGCGTGGTCATCGCGCTGCTGGTGCTGCTGCCGGAGACGCTCGCCGCGGCCCGGGCGGCCCGGCGGGACCGGGTGCAGATCAGCCTCAACCTCGCGCTCGGCTCGGCAATGGCCAGCATCGGCCTGACCATTCCGGCCATCGCGATCGCCTCGATCTGGCTGGACGGGCCGCTGATGCTGGGCCTGGGCGGCACCCAGATGACGTTGCTGGCGCTGACCGCGGTGACGGCGGTGCTCACCGTCGTGCCGGGCCGGGCGACTGTGCTCCAGGGCGGCGTGCACCTGGTGCTGCTCGCCGCGTTCGTCTTCCTGGCCGCCAGCCCGTAAGCGGGCCCACTGCCGAGCCGCGCGCCGGCAAGAACCGTCAGTCGTGCATCTCCGTCCGCGCCACCTCGGCGAACGCGGCGGTCAGGTACTCGGCGAACGGCCGCCCGGTGACCGCCAGCAGGTCGGCCACCAGCAGCGGCGCGTGCCGGGCGATCGCCGCCGGGTCGGGCGGGTTCTCGTCGTCACCCGGGTCGTAGACGCCGAGCGCGCCGGCCAGCAGCACCAGCAGCACGTGCGGGTCGACGTCGGGCCACCAGGTCGCCGCCGACCGGACGCACTGTTCCAGCACCTGGCGTACGTCGTCGCCGTCCAGCCCGTCCGGGTGCCCCTCCTCCAGCAGCAGCCGGACCACGCCGCCGAGCACCAGCCCGGACCGGTCGGCGGCGGCCAGCCGCTCGACGGCCGGGGCGTACGCCTCGGCGTCGCGGGCCTGCGCGGCGGCCACCGCGTCGGTGGCCGTCTCGGCGATCTCGCGGGCCGGTGCGGGCAGGTGCCGCCAGGTCGTCGTCACCGGGTCAGCATGGCAGAGCACGTGTGCTCGCTCACCTTCCGGCCCGGCGACCGCGTGTGTAAGGGGTAAACGGGTCGCGGTCGTCGTACCCGCCGAACAGAATCCCTGCCATGCTGCGCCGCGCCCTGCCCGCCCGTCCCGAAGCCCGCCGGATCCTGCTCGGCACGTTGTTCTCCGCTGTCGGGCGCGGCCTCACCCTGCCGTTCCTGTTCATCTACCTCACCGACGTACGCGGCCTGACCGACACCCGGGCCGGGCTGGTGATCGGCTGGTTCGGCGCTGTCACGCTGGCTCTCTCGCCGCTGGCCGGCACGTTCATCGACCGGTTCGGCGCGCGCCGGGTGGTGCTGCCCTGCCTGGTGATCGAGGCGATCGGCACCGGCTCGCTGGCGCTCGTCGACTCGACCGCCTCGGCGTTCGGCGTGATGACGCTGATCGCCGTCGGCAGTTCGGCGATCTGGGCCGGGCAGAACACGATCCTCGCGTCGCTGACCGACGACGGCGAGCGGCAGCGCGTCTTCGGGCTCAACTTCGCGCTGCTCAACCTGGGTATCGGCACCGGCGGCCTGATCTCCGGCGCGGTGGTCGACGTGGCCCGTCCGATCACCTTCGAGGTGATCTACCTGCTGGACGCGGTGAGCTACCTGACCCCCGCGCTGATCCTGCTCACGCTGCCGCACGTCGGACGCCGCCCGGCCGTGGCCGCCGGCGCGAAGTCCGCCGACGGGAGGCCCGGCGGCTACCTCACGGTGCTGCGGGACCGGCCGTTCCGCCGCCTGGTCGTCTTCGGCCTGGTGCTCACCACCTGCGGGTACGCGCAGATCGAGGTGGGTTTCGCGGCGTACTCGGTCCGGGTGGTCGAGGTGACGCCCCGGGTGGTGGCGTGGGCGCTGGCCGCGAACACCGTGATGATCGTGCTCTCGCAGTTGCTGGTGATCCGGCGGCTGGAGGGGCGCAGCCGTACCCGTGCACTCGCCACCGTCGGTGCGGTCTTCGCCGGCGCGTGGCTGGTGCTCGGCGCGGCGGGCGTGGTGGGCAGCGGCAACGCGGTGCTCGCGGCGCTCGGCGTGGTGGCCTGCTCGGCCATCTTCGGGTTCGGCGAGACGATGCTGTCGCCGGTCATGCCCGCGATCACCAACGCGCTCGCCACCGACGAGCTGCGCGGCCGGTACAACGCGATGAGCTCGATGATCTTCGGGATCAGCGGCGTGGTCGGCCCGGTCACCGCCGGCCCGCTGATCGGCGCGGCGAACGGCCGGGTCTGGGTGGCGGTGGTGGTGGGCGGCTGCCTGGCCGCCTCGGTGCTCGCGCTGTCGCTGCGTCCGCTGCTCACCGCCGCACAGGACGGCCGCGTGACGGCCGCCGCGACGCCGGAGCCCGCGCGGGCGACGGCCTGACATCGAAGCCGGCGGCCTGGGACGAGGCGGGCAGCCCGACACGAACGGGCCCCGAAGCGAACGCTTCGGGGCCCGTCGGCGGTGCGGTCGGCCGTCAGCCGGCCGCGACCTCGGTGGTCGTGCGGATCCGGTCCAGCGCCGGCGGGGAGACCGGCGACTTCTCGGTCAGGTACGCGGTGAAGGCGTCCAGGTCGATCTGGCCGGTCACCGCGTTGGTGCCGCCGGTCAGGACGCTGAAGCCGTCGCCGCCACCGGCGAGGAAGTTGTTCACGGTGACCCGGTAGGTGGCGGTGTCGGTCACCGGGGTGCCGTTGATGGTGAGGCTGCCCCGGACCACGCGGGTGCCGGCGCACGGCGTGCCGGCCGGCGCGGTGGTGCCGTTGACGTCCACGACGTAGTTGACGGTCGAGGACGCGTAGAGCACACGCGCGACTGTGAACTGCTGCTCCAGCATGCAGTAGAGCTGCGCGCCGGTCAGGTCCAGCGTCACCAGGTTGTTGGCGAACGGCTGCACGGTGAACGCCTCGGCGTAGGTGACCGGGCCGGCGTCGAGGTCGGCGCGGACGCCACCGGGGTTCATGAACGCGGCGACCGCGTTCTGCTCGGTGTCGGTGGCGGCGAGCTGCGCGTCGGCGATCACGTTGCCGAGCGGCGACTCACCGGTCTGGTACGTCGGCTTGCCGTTGACGTCGACCCCGGTCTGGTACAGGTTCTCCTGGGTCTTGGTGATCGCGGCGGTGGTCTCGCCGACCACCCGGTCGGCCACCGGGCCGAGCGCGGTCTTGTACCGGTTGATCAGCTCGGTCGAGGCCGGGTCCTTCTCGACGTCCCGGGTGACCACCACGTTGTTCGCGGACGCGGTGACCACGTCGCGGGTACGCGGGTCGATCTTCAGGTCGATCTGGGTGACCAGGCGGCCGAACGAGCTGGCGCTGGTGACCAGCTTGCCGTTGATGTTGCAGTTGTACGCGGCGTGGGTGTGCCCGCTGACGATCACGTCGATGGACGGGTCCATCCGGTTGGCGATGTCGACGATCGGGCCGCTGAAGCCGGTGCAGTCGTTGATGCCGCCGCCGTTCTGCACGCCGCCCTCGTGCAGCAGCACGACGATGCTCTTGACCCCGAGCAGGCGCAGGATCTTGGCGTACTTGTTGGCGGTGTCGGCCTCGTCGGTGAACCGCAGGCCGGCGACGCCCTGCTGGCTGACGATGTTCGGGGTGCCCTCCAGGGTCATCCCGATGAAACCGATCGGGACACCCTTGACGATCTTGATGCCGAACGGCTGCATCAGCGGCAGGCCGGTGGAGGTCTTGAAGGCGTTCGCCGAGAGGTACGAGAACTTGGCGCCACCGAACGGGGTGCCGTCGGCGCAGCCGTCCACCGGGTGGCAGCCGCCGCGCTGCATGCGCAGCAGCTCGGCCGCGCCCTCGTCGAACTCGTGGTTGCCGACGCTCGCGAACTCCAGCCCGGCGAGGTTCATCTCCTCGATGGTGGGCTCGTCGTGGAACGCGGCGGACAGCAGCGGCGAGGCGCCGATCAGGTCACCGGCGGCGACGGTGACGGTGCCCTTGCCCTGCGCCTTGGCCTCGGCGCGCATCGACTTCAGGTGGCTGGCCAGGTATTCCGCGCCACCGGCCGGCTGGCCGTCGATGCTGCCGCTGGAACCGGTCGGCGGCTCCAGGTTGCCGTGGAAGTCGTTGATCGCGAGCAACTGGACGTCGACCGGCTTCGGGCGGGCCTCGGCCTGGTCGGGGGTGACGGCGACAGCGGTGAACGCGGTCGCGGCGAGTGCGGCCAGGCCGACGGCGGCCCGGCGTCGCATCCCGGTGACGGACATGGAACTCCTCGTGAGATGCCGGTATGTGGCGTCCGGGCGATGGTGCGCCCGGCGACCCTGGTCCGTGCCGTGACAGGTGTCGATCGCGGAGGGCGGTACTCGGGGGAACGCCGCCCCGCCGGGGTAGCTTCTCATCCACCGGCCGCCAGGTCGAACGGGGTGGCATCAGGAATCGTCGCTGTCTCGGGCGGCCCGTACCGGTCTGCCGGACGAGTCGGACATGACGGTCAGGTGAAATTCCGCGCGGCGCACGTGTCGATGCCCGCCGCCGTCGAAGGCGCCGGCTCCCAGGGACAGGGAGCCGGCGCCGACGCTCATGTCACGCGGAATTCGTTGCGCTGGCAACCGTCCTTGCCGGAATCACCTCCTGCCGGTCACCCATCGCGGACCGAACGGTCGTTCATGTACGACGGCTCGGCATATCGAGCGAACTGTCCGAACTCGACTCACTGCCGGGCGTGCCGGTCACCGGCACTGCCAGACGACCGGCCACTGCCGCCCGTTCTCGTCGACCGCCCCGCCGTAGATGCGTCCCGCGTCGTCGAAGAGGATTCCCCTCGTCAGGCCCTCGCCCGTCAGGCTCCTCGGTATCCGCCGCGCCGTCCCGTCCGGTTCGACCAGGAACCAGTCCTGCCGCGGCATCCAGACGAGCAGGCGCCCGTTCCGGTCGGTGGAGACGTTGTCGAGCCGGTGGGTGTCCAGACCGGCGAACACCGTGAGCCGGCCCGTCCGGACGTTCCACTGCGCCGGTGACGACTTCTCGGTACCGACGCCCCTGACGGTTCCGGCCAGCCAGTCGCCCTGCAACGCAGCGTCCCGGCGGAGATGCCAGCCGGGCGCGGCGGGCTGCACCAGAGTGCCGCCGTCCGGCCGGGAGATCCGGACGGCCGCCGTCTCCCCGGCGGGAGTCACGCTCTCGGTGACCGTGCCGTCGGGCGCCCAGCCGAGGAAGGCACCGAAGGGGTCCGTGACGACCCGGGGAGGAGTCTGCGCCGCGGCGTCCCACCGGACCAGTACCGCCTTCTCGCCGTTGCCGCCGGCGACTCCCAGGATCTCCCCGGCGGCGTCGACCGAGACCGGACGGACGTCCCGGTAGCCCTCGGGCAGGGGAAGGTTGCGCACCTGCCCGTCCCGATAGACCCAGGGCACGTCGGGCCGGCTCACGCCGTCCCACCGGTTGCCGACTGCCACACCCGCGGAGTTGATCGCGGTCACGGTGGCCTGGAACGCACGTGACAGCTCCACGAGACTCGCCTTCCCCCGGTCCCAGATCACCAGGTAGGTGCGGAAACCCGTCTTCCGCCAGTCCTCCGCCGAAGAGGTCCCCGCGAGGAACCGGCCGCTCGGGTCCACCGCGCCCAGGCTCGGGAAGTACGCTTCGTCCGGCGTGTCGTACTGCTCGGAGGTGCACTCGGCCGGACTCGTGCTCACCCGTACCCGCACCTGGTCCACGGTGGGCACGGCGCGGGTCTCGGTCGGGCCCGGGGACGGCCGGCCGACGATGTCGTCCATGCCCCGGTCGCGGCCGTCGCCGCCCAGCGCCACGGCGGACCCGAGCCCGATCGCGAGCACCGTGGCCGCCGCGAGGCCGACGGTGAGCCGGCGACGCCGCCGCTCGGCCCGGCGTACGGCGATCAGCACCGCACCCGGGTCGATCCGGCTCGGCGGAACCTCGACCCGGGTCAACTCCCGGCGGACGATCGCACCCGCCCGGTCCTCGTCCCAGGTCATGTCATCCTCCCGCTCGGTTGTCGGTGCAGGTCTCCAGGTCGAGCCGGCGGCGCAGCTTCGCGAGGCCGCGAGAGGTGTGGCTCTTGACGTTGCCGGTCGAGCAGTTGAGCAGGCTCGCCACCTCCGCGACGGGAAGGTCGCAGAGAAAACGGAGGGTCAGCACGGCCCGCTGGGCCGGTGGCAGGCCGGCCAGCAGATCCTGGACGCCGTCGCGTTCCTCGACGTCCGGCGGCGCGGCGGCCGGTCGTTCCGGCGCCTGCGGCAGCAGCCGGATCCGGAACCACCCGCGCCGGCGTTCGTCCAGATAGGTGTGGATGAGGATCCGCCTGACGTACGCGTCGGTGTCGTCCGCCGCGGCCGCCCGCCGCCAGTACCGGTAGAGCTTGGTCAGCGTCGTCTGCACGATGTCGTCCGCCAGGTGCGCGTCACCGCAGATCAGGTACGCGGTGCGGTGCAGCGCGGGAAGCCGTGCCCGCACGTACGCCACGTACTCGGTCTCGTCCTCGGCCCGCATGCCGCTCCTTCCCGGGACCCTACGGCTGATGGACGCGAGGGACGCCGAGGGCGGTTGCATCAGGACAAATCGCCACGGCCTTCAGTCGGCGGCGACCAGCCTGCGCAACGCCGGCCGGGTCCACCGCCCGGCGACCCCCGGCCGGCCCGCCAGGTAGCCGACGGTCTGCGCGGCGTCCCAGCCGTGCGCCTCGCGCAGCCCGCGCGCCAGCATCCCGAGGTAGACCGGGGCGGGCCGGGTCCACCGCACCTCCACCGCCCGGTGCGGCGCGGTGAACGTGAGCATCGGCAGGCCCTCGTGGACGCCGACGCGCAGCAGCGTTTCGTACCGGCCCGGCCCGAGCGTCGCCCGCCCGGTCTCGACCGCCGCGAGGATCCCGGCCAGGTCGGCGCCGGGCGGCCGGTACATCTCCTGCGCGGCGACGTCCGCGAACTGCTCGACTGTCACCAGGTAGCCGCGCGCCGCCGCCCGGCCGGGCAGCAGCGGATCGTAGAACGCCATGCCGCCGGTCCAGGCCCTCGACTCACCGGCGAAATAGACGCCGCCGGGGATCAGCACCGGAACCGTCCGGCGCGGTGGCCGGCGGTCCCGGCAGCCGGGGTACGTGCGCAGCCCGCCCGGTGGGCACCCGCCACGCAGGTACCAGTCGAGCCGCGCGGCGTGCAGGTTCGAGCCGTACGCGACGTACCAGAGCATCGGCGGCGCGGCTCAGAACCAGCAGGTGCGCCCGGCGGCGTGGCTGACCTGGACGGTGTGCGTCACGCAGCCGCCGTCGGCGATCAGGTGCAGCAGGAAGGCGGTCGGCTCGGCGACGAACCCCGGCTCCTCCTCCTCGGTCATGCTCAGGCTCACCTGGATCCAGGTGCTCGGCGCGGTGGTCAGCACCGTACCGGCGAACGCGCTGGTCACCTGGCGGTGCAGGTGACCCGCCGCGACGCGTACGACATGGGGGTGACGGCCGACCACGGCGGCGAGCGCGTCGGCGTCGGCGAGGCCCATCGCGTCCATGCCCGGCACGCCCACGGTGACCGGCGGATGGTGCAGGCACACGACGGCGGGCGCGTCGGCACGCCCGGCGAGCACCCCGTCCAGCCAGGCGAGCTGCTCGTCCCCGAGCCGCCCGCCGGGGCTGCCCGGGGTGAGCGAGTCGAGCACGACGAGCGTCGCGTCCGGCAGGTCGACGTGGTAGTGCGCCGAGAAGCCACCGGCCAGGTAGGGGGTGCCGCCGAACGTGTCGAGCAGCGACTCGCGGTCGTCGTGGTTGCCGGTCACCAGGTGAACAGGCAGCGGGAACGCGCCGACGATCTCGCGCAGGGCGAGGTATTCGTCCGGCCGGCCGTTGGCGGTGAGGTCACCGGTGATCACCACGCAGTCGGGCCGGGGCCGCAGCGCGAGCACCGTGCCGAGCGCCCGGTGCAGCCCGGACGCCGGGTCGGCCGCGAGCGGGCCGGTGGTCACGTGCGGGTCGCTGAGCTGGGCGATGAGCATCGGCCGCCTCCTCGGGTGCCCGGGCCCTCACGCTATCGCCGCACACCCTCCCCGCGCAGGCCCGCTTCTGCCCACAGGCTGCGTCCACAGCCTGTGGATAGCACATGTGTACGAAGGTCGGCGGCGGTTGCGCTGAGTACCCTTGATCGCGACCCGACCCCCTCCGAGCAGGAACGACGTGGACCACGAGCGAGTCCTCCGCGACGTCACGGTGCGCCTCCCCACGGCGTCGACCGTCCCGGAGGCGTGCCAGTGGACCGTCGCCGCGCTCGCCCGGCACACCCCGGCGACCGCCACCGTCCTGCTGCGCGTCCACGACCGTCTGCGCTGCGTCGCCGCGACCGGCGCCTGGCAGGTCTTCTCGCACGTGCCGGCCACCGCCGACGGCACCCCGCCGGGCCGCCACCGGCCCGAACCCTCGGTGGTACGGCGGGTCTACGCCTCCGGGATCACCGCCGCCGTGCCCGACGTCGGCGCCGACCCCGACTACCTCGAGGTCCGCCCGGACGTCACCGCCGAACTCTGCGTGCCGGTACGCGACCCGGACGGCCGCCCGATCGGCGTGCTCGACCTCCAGTGGAGCGAGCCGGTCGTGCTCGCCGCGTGGCGGGAGACAGCAGAGCTGGTGGCCGACCGCCTCGGCGGGCGGATCGCCGCGCTCGGCGGGCCGCCGGCCGAGAGCCGCAGCGAGAAGCTGTTGCGGCACGCCGCCGCGTTCACCGCCGCGCCGACGGACTGGGACCTGATGACCGCCGCGCTCGCCGCGGCCCGGGACGTGTCAGCTCTCTCCGCCGCCGTACTGGTGCTCACCGGCCGACGTGGCCCGCGCCTCGGCGCGCCCACCGGCACCCCGGGGGCGCTGGAGGCGCGCATCCGAGCCGAGCTGGACGAGGCCGGACCGGTAGCGCTGGACCGCATGATCGACCGGGCCCACCGGTACGGCTCGGCGTACACGCTGGGCGAGGCGGGCCACCCGCCCACCGAGGAGTACCTGCCGCTGACCCGGGCCGGCGCGCGCACGCTGGTGGCGGTGCCGGTCGGCACACCCGCCTCCGGTGGCGTGCTGCTCGTGGCCGACGAGCAGCGCCTGCGCCCCGACCCGACCACCGTCAACCTGATCGAGCTGCTCGCCGGGCAGGCGTGGACCTGCCTGGACCGGCTGCGTACGCTCGCCCGGCTGCGCGAGCAGGCCAGCTCGGACCCGCTCACCGGCCTGCGGCACACCGGGCCGTTCGGGCAGCGGATCGCCACCGCCACGCCGGGTCGTACCGCGCTGCTGGCGATCGACGTGGACGGGTTCAAGGACGTCAACGACACGTACGGCCACCAGGCCGGCGACCGGCTGCTGGTGGGTCTGGCACGGGCCCTCGAAGGCGCGTTGCGCCAGGGCGACGAGCTGTACCGGACCGGCGGCGACGAGTTCGTGGCGGTGATCGAGGTGAGCCGCCCGGAGGAGGCGGTCCGGATCGCCGAACGGCTCACCGAGGCGGCCCGCCGTACCGGCCGGACGATCAGCGTCGGCGTCGCCCTGCCGAGGCCCGGTGAGTCCCCCGAGCGCACCCTGCACCGCGCCGACCAGGCCCTCTACGCGGTGAAGCGCCACGGCCGGGACGGCGTACACCTCTCCGCCGCCTGACAAAACATAGACACATGTAAATTGTTCAGATATCGTCCGTCGGACACGCGTCAGCCTCTCGACCCCCCTGGGAGAGGACATGATCAAAACGCGACGCCGGCTCGGCACCGCCACCGCGATCCTGCTCGTCGCCGCAGTGATCGGCACCGTGCCGAACAGCGCCCAGGCCGCACCGGCCGACGACGTCACCACCGCCGTACGGCACAAACTTCTCGAAGAAGCCGCGGTCGCGGCCGACCAGGAGATCCGCGCCGCCGGCGTGGAGGACACCCGGGTGACTGTCACCCGCCGCGACGGCCGGGCCTGGGCCTTCGGCACCGCCGTGCTCGTCGCCCCGCGGGAGGAAGGGCTGTACCCGTCCGGCTGGATCTTCATCGCCCGGCAGCAGCGCGGCGACTGGCAGGTCGCCCTGGAGGGCGAGGCCACCTTCGCCGAACTGGCCGCTGCGGCGCCCGCGTCCGTCCTCGCCCGCGGCGAGCGGGACGCCTTCACCACCCTCGGCACGTTGTCCGCCAACGGGGACTACCGCACCGGTATGCGCCTGCCGTTCGCCCTCGGCCAGTCGTGGACCCTCAGGGGTGGCCCGCACGGCTGGTCCGGCTCCCCGCGACCGTTCAGCTCGATCGACCTGTTCGGCGGTGACCAGCGGGTGCTGGCCGTGCGGGCCGGCACCGCGTACACGATGTGCAAGGGCTGGGTCCGGGTGGTCCACGACCGGGGCTACACCACCGACTACTACCACCTCTGGAACAACATCGACGTCGACGGGGCGTCGGTCAGCGCGGGCACCTACCTCGGCGACACCGGCACCGACATCACCTGCGGCGGCTCCGCCAGCAGCCGGCACGTGCACCTGGGATTCCGGCAGAACGGCGCGTACGTGGCGATCGCCACCCACAACCTGGGCAAGTGGGTGCCGAGAGAGGGCAGCACGGCCTACGAGGGCTACGCGCTGCACGGCTCGAAGCGCGTCAACGTCGGCGGATCGCTGTACAACTACGGGGCGCTCGGCTTCACCGAGGGCATCGTCGACAGCTACGGCGGCACGTCGGTCAGCCGGCGGTCCGGGCCGGGCACCGGGTACGGGGTCGTCGGCTCGATCGCGGACGGCGCCACGGCGGCCGTCGCCTGCTCGTCGAGCGGCACCTCAGTGACCGGCCGCTGGGGCACCAGCACGCTGTGGAACAAGCTCACCGACGGCACCTGGATCCCGGACTCGTACCTGTACACCGGATCGGCCAACCCGGTGAACGGTTCGTGCTGACGCACCGCCCCGGTCGCCGCGAGCGGACACCGCTCAGCTGCGGGTCAGTTCCTTGGCCAGGAGTTCGGCGATCTGGGCGGTGTTGAGGGCGGCGCCCTTGCGGAGGTTGTCGCCGGTCACGAAGAGGTCCAGGGCGCGGGGGTCGTCGACCGCTCGGCGGATGCGGCCCACCCACGAGGGGTCGGTGCCGACCGCGTCGATCGGCATCGGGAACTCCCCGGCCGCCGGGTCGTCGACCAGGATCACGCCCGGCGCGTTGCGCAGCACCTCGCGGGCGCCCTCGGCGTCCACCTCGGTGGCGAAGACCGCGTGCACGGCGACCGAATGACCGGTCACCACCGGCACCCGTACGCAGGTCGCGGACACCTTGAGGTCGGGCAGCCCGAGGATCTTGCGCGACTCGTTGCGCAGCTTCATCTCCTCGGAGGACCAGCCGCCGTCTGCCAGCGAGCCCGCCCACGGGACGACGTTGAGCGCCAGCGGCGCCGGGAACGGACCCAACTCGTCGCCGACCGCCTGTCGCACGTCGCCGGCCCGGGACCCGAGCACCCCATCGCCGGCGATCTTGCCGAGCTGGAGGTGCAGCGCGTCCACGCCGGCCTGCCCCGCCCCGGAGACCGCCTGGTACGACGCGAGCACCAGCTCGCGCAGGCCGTACTCGCGGTGCAGCGGCGCGACCGCCACGATCATCGCCATCGTGGTGCAGTTGGCGTTGGCGATGATCCCCTTGGGCCGGTTGCGTACCTGCTCGGGGTTGATCTCGGTGACCACGAGCGGGACGTCGCGGTCCATCCGGAACGCGCCGGAGTTGTCCACCACCACCGCGCCGCGTGCGACGGCGACCGGGGCCCACTGCGCGGAGACGTCGTCCGGCACGTCGAACATCGCCACGTCGACGCCGTCGAGCGCGTCGGCGGTGAGCGCCTGGACGGTCAGTTCCTCGCCCCGGCACTGCATGCGCCGACCGGCCGACCGCTCGGAGGCGAGCAACCGGATCTCGCCCCACACGTTGCGCCGGGACGAGAGGATCTGGCACATCACCGTACCGACGGCACCTGTCGCCCCGACCACGGCGAGGGTGGGCAGCGACGCCACGGCGCGTTACCGCCCGGTGCCGGCGTAGACGACGGCTTCGGTGTCACCACCCAGCTCGAAGGCGTCGTGGATGGCGCGGACCGCCTTGTCCAGGTCGGTGTCGCGGCAGACCACGGAGACCCGGATCTCCGAGGTGGAGATCATCTCGATGTTGACGCCGGCCGCGCCGAGGGCGGCGAAGAAGCCGGCGGCCACGCCCGGGTGCGAGCGCATGCCGGCACCGATCAGGGACACCTTGCCGACGTGGTCGTCGTACAGCAGGCCCTTGAACTTGACCGACTCCTGGATCTTGCTGAGCGCGGTCATCGCGGTCGGGCCGTCGGCCTTGGGCAGCGTGAACGAGATGTCCGTGCGGCCGGTGCCCTCGGTGGACACGTTCTGCACGATCATGTCGATGTTGATCTCCGCGCCGGCCACGGTGTCGAAGATCGACGCGGCGGCGCCCGGCTCGTCGGGCACGCCGACGATCGTGATCTTCGCTTCGCTGCGGTCGTGGGCGACCCCGGTGATCAGTGCCTGTTCCACAGGAAGGTCCTCCATCGATCCGGTGACCATCGTGCCGGTGTTGGTCGAGTATGACGAACGGACGTGGATCGGCAAGCCCGCGCGCCGCGCGTACTCGACGCTGCGCAGGTGCAGCACCTTCGCGCCGCAGGCGGCCAGCTCCAGCATCTCCTCGTAGGTGATCTGCTTGATGTGCCGGGCGTTCGGCACGATGCGCGGGTCGGCGCTGAAGATGCCGTCCACGTCGGTGTAGATCTCGCAGACGTCCGCCTCCAGTGCGGCGGCGAGCGCCACGGCGGTGGTGTCCGAGCCGCCCCGCCCGAGCGTGGTCACGTCCTTGGTGTCCTGCGAGACACCCTGGAAACCGGCGACGATGACCACCGCGCCCTCGTCCAGCGCGCCCTTGAGCCGCCCCGGGGTGACGTCGATGATCCGGGCCCGGCCGTGCACCGAGGTGGTGATCACGCCGGCCTGGGAACCGGTGAACGAGCGGGCTTCGTACCCCAGGTTGTGGATGGCCATGGCGAGCAGCGCCATGGAGATCCGCTCCCCGGCGGTGAGCAGCATGTCCAGCTCGCGGCCCGGCGGCAGCGGGCTGACCTGGTTGGCCAGGTCGAGCAGCTCGTCGGTGGTGTCGCCCATGGCGGACACCACGACTACCACGTCGTCGCCGGCCTTGCGGGCGGCCACGATGCGCTCGGCCACCCGCTTGATCCGCTCGGCGTTGGCGACGGAGGACCCGCCGTACTTCTGCACCACGAGTGCCACGACGGTGCACTCCCTCCCAGCGACGACCCTGAGCGTGCCGACGCCGCCGGTGCTCTCGGTCCGGCGGCGCGTGTCAGACCGCCTCAGCCTATCGGGCGGCCCGTGACGCCGGGTCGGGTGATCCCACCATCCGGCCCCGGCGTGGGGCGGCTCACCAGCCCCGAAGGACGCGACACGCCAAGCGGTACAGCCGTACGGTGGGCTGACCTGGACCCTCCCCACGACGCAGAATGAGCCGGTGCACGCTCATCGACGTGCGGCCCGCCTGACCGGCGTGCTCGCGCTCACCCTGCCGGTACTGCTGGCCGCCTGCGACGGCGGCAACCCCGAGGCGGCGCCCACCGGCACCGCCGACCCGGTCCCGGTGCAGGTCGACGCCGCCCGCGAGGAACTGGCCGGGCTGGCCGCCGCGGCGCAGGACCGCCACCTCACCGCCACGTACGCGTTCGCGCCCGCCGAGGGCACGCCCCGCACGGTGGCCTTCACCAGCGCCAACGACGGCAGCTGGCGGGTCGACGTGCCCGGCTGGGGGCACGCCGGCACGGTCGACGTCTCGCTCGCCGGCACCTCCGACGGGCTGTTCCAGTGCGCGCTCCCCTCGGCCGGCTGGCCGCAGGCGGCGACCTGCGTCCGCCTCGGCGACGCCGACGACGCGGTGCCGCGCCGGCTCGACCCCCGCGTGCAGCACCCGTTCACCGACTGGCTGGAGGTGCTGACCGACAGGCGTGCGCCGCTCGCCGTCTCCCCGGCCGATCCGCTGCCGGGAGCCGACGGCCCCTGCTACACGGTCGACAGCACCTCGGCGTCGCTGAACGCGCCGCTCGACGTGGGCATCTACTGCTTCCGGGAGGACGGCACACCGGCGGCGGTACGGGCCGGGTTCGGCACGCTGACGCTGACCGGCGAGCCCGGCGCCGCGCCGGGCACCGTCGAGCTGGCCGGCGCGGTGACCGACGGCGAGCCGGTCAGCCGGGACGCCCCGAGCCCCGGCACGCCCTGACGCGTCCCGCTCAGCCGCCCCGCGCCGCGCGCAGCAACGCGGCACCGACCTCGGTGTTGCGGTAGAGCACGTGCCGCCCGGCCCGGGACCGGGTGACCAGACCGGCGGCGTGCAGCGCGGAGAGGTGCTGGGACACGTTCCCGGCGGACAGCCCGGTGAGCCGGGCGAGGTCCGTGGTGGTCGTCGCCGCGTCGAGCAGGTGCAGCAACGCGGCCCGGCCGGCACCCACCACCCGGGCGAGCGCGTCGCCGACCGGTTCGGTTCCGCGTTCCCACAGCGTCCCGACCGCCCGCACCGGGTACGCCGCGGCGGGCAACGAGTCCTCCAGCAGGTTCCACAGCACCCGCTGGCGGCTGAACACGCTCGGGTTCAACGCCAGCCCTCGCCCCCGCAGGTCGAAGTCCCGCTCGAACGGGTCGTCGCTGACCACCCGGTCGCCGAGCCACCGCAGGTCGGGATGGAGCCGCTCGAACAGCTTCCCCGTCCCGCCCTCGGCGAGCTGGGCCGCCCGATACGCGACGTCGGCATCGAGCACCGCCCGCATCCGCGGCCAGTCCGGGGCGATCGCCTCGTCGTACCAGACGCGCATCGCCTCGACGAGCCGCGGCAACAGCTCGGTCGGGTCGGCGAGCAACGCCCGCCCGAACGGGCGCAGCGGCCCGCTCGGCGTGGTCGCCAGCAGGTCCCGGACCACCACGTCGGGCGGCGTCGCGGCGATCTGGTCGAGCTGGCCGTTCATCTCCACCCCCGGGCGGGCCGCCGGGGTGAGGAAGTCGGGCAGCCAGCGGCGCGGCAGGGTGAGATGCACCAGCGGAGCGACGCGCTCGGCCACCTCCGGGCGGCGCAGCGTCGCCCGGGCCCGGTCGATCCACGGCAGGTGCACCGGATAGCGGGCCGGAGCGGCAAGCGCCCACATGCTCATGACCGTCTCGTTGGCCGGCGACACACCGAACCGCACGCCCGCGACGTCGGCCAGCGTGAACCGCAACTCGGACATGCGCACCCCCCGATTCGGCTCAGCCTAAAAGGCTCGCCCCTCGCGTGGGGGGCACGATCTGCTCACCGGTCATGGGGGCCAGAGAGAGCATCCGCACCGCCGTCCGTGACGTCGTACCACCGGCCGGGCTGACCCGCGCCCTGGCCGTGCAGGCGATGGTCTACGCCGTCGGCACCGGCCTGTTCCAGGCGGGCAGCGCCGTCTTCTTCACCCGGGCGCTCGGACTGAGTCCGGCCCAGGTCGGTCTCGGCCTCTCCCTCGCCGCGGGGGCGTCCCTGCTCGGCACCGTGCCGCTGGGCGGGCTCACCGACCGGTACGGGCCGCAGCGGGTGTGGATCGTCTGCCTGCTGCTGGACGCGGCGCTGTTCGCCGCGTACCCGTTCGTCGGCGGATTCGCCGGGTTCCTCGCGGTGGTGATCGCGCTGGCCGTGACGGGCGCGGCGACCGGCGTCGCCCGCCAGGTCTACTCGATAAACGTGCTGCGCCCGGAGGAACGGGTCACCGCGATGGCCTACCAGCGCTCCTCGCTGAACGTCGGCTTCGGGCTCGGCGCGCTGATCAGCGGCCTGGTGCTGGCCGTCGACACGATCTGGGCGTACCGCGGGTGGTCTGGTTCATCGCCGTGGTCTTCCTGGTGACCGCCGCCTTCGTGCACCGGCTGCCCCGGCTGCCGGAGGTGACCCGCACGGCCGAACCGATGAGCCGGCTGGCGGTGCTGCGGGACCGGCCGTTCATGACAGTCGCGCTGCTGTCCGGGCTGCTCACCGCGCACCAGACGCTCTACCTGACGGTGATGCCGCTGTGGATCCTCACCCGTACCGACGCACCGAAGACGATCATCGCCGCGCTGGTGCTGCTCAACACCGTGCTGATCGTGCTGTTCCAGGTGCGGGCCAGCCGGGGCGCGGACGACGCGCCGGGCGCGGCCCGGGCGTCCCGCCGGGGCGCGGTGCTGATCGCCGGGTTCTGCCTGGTCCTGCCGATCTCCGGCGCGACCCGGGGACCGCTCACCGTGGCGGTGCTGGTCGGCGCCGCGACGCTGCTCATCCTGGCCGAGCTGATCGAGTCGGCGGGCGCCTGGGGACTGACCGCCACGCTGCCGCCCGCCGCCCAGCGCGGCGCGTACGTCGGCGCGTTCGGGCTCGGCTCCCAGGTGCAGTTCCTGATCGCTCCGGCCGGGCTGACCGCGCTCGGCGTGAGCACCGGCGGCTGGGGCTGGTACCCGGCCGCGGCGCTGTTCGTCCTGGTCGGGCTGGCGATCGTGCCGGCGGTGGCCCGGGCGGAGCGGACGCCTCGGCTACCGGGCGTGTCCAGGTCCGCCGACTCGGTGACTCTGATCCCATAGTCCGGACGGGCCTTCCCACCGCCCGTCCCACCACGTAGGGTGACCTTGTCATGTGGCGCGCGTACCTTCTCCTTGGCTGCCGCGACGAGGCCTGACCGGCCGGCACCTCGTCGCGGAGTCGCTACGCGCCGTCCAGCACATCCGATCTTCTTCTCGGCACCGCCGCGCACCGTCGCCCGGCAGCCCGCCGACACCTTTCCGATCTGCTGACGCCACATGTTCCAGGGAGCACTCCGAGATGGCTCAACCTGTCACCGCCACCGATCCGTTCGCCAGCCAGCGCCCCAGCCGGATGCCGGTCCACCGCTACGTCCCGTACGACAGGGAGTTCGGCGTCGACCTGCCGGACCGCTCCTGGCCCACCCGCCGCGTCGAGGCCGCGCCCCGCTGGTGCGCAGTCGACCTCCGCGACGGCAACCAGGCCCTGATCGACCCGATGTCGCCCGAGCGTAAGCGGCGGATGTTCCAGCTCCTGGTACAGATGGGCTACAAGGAGATCGAGGTCGGCTTCCCGTCGGCCAGCCAGACCGACTACGACTTCGTACGGCAACTGATCGAGCAGGACCTGATCCCGGAGGACGTCACCATCCAGGTGCTGACCCAGTGCCGGGAGCACCTGATCGAGCGGACCTTCGAGTCGCTGCGCGGCGCCCACCGGGCCATCGTGCACTTCTACAACTCCACCTCGACGCTGCAACGCCGGGTGGTCTTCGGCCTGGACCGCGACGGCATCACCGACATCGCCACCCAGGGCGCGCGGCTGTGCCAGAAGTACGCGGAGATCCACACCCCGGACACCGACATCCACTACGAGTACTCGCCGGAGTCGTACACGGGCACCGAGCTGGAGTACGCGCTGGAGGTCTGCTCGGCGGTCATCGACGTGATCGACCCGACGCCGGACCGGAAGCTGATCATCAACCTGCCGGCCACCGTCGAGATGGCGATGCCGAACGTCTACGCCGACTCGATCGAGTGGATGCACCGGCGCCTGCCCCGGCGGGACAGCCTGGTGCTGAGCCTGCACCCGCACAACGACCGGGGCACCGGCGTGGCCGCCGCCGAGCTGGGCCTGCTGGCCGGCGCCGACCGGATCGAGGGCTGTCTGTTCGGCAACGGTGAGCGCACCGGCAACGTCGACCTGGTGACGCTGGGCCTGAACATGTTCTCCCAGGGCATCGACCCGATGATCGACTTCTCGAACATCGACGAGATCAAGCGCGCCGTCGAGTACTGCAACCAACTGCCGGTGCACGAGCGCCACCCGTACGCGGGCGACCTGGTCTACACCGCGTTCTCCGGCTCCCACCAGGACGCGATCAACAAGGGCTTCGCCGCGCTGCACGCCGACGCGACGGCGGCCGGGGTGCCGGTCGACGACTTCACCTGGGCCGTGCCCTACCTGCCGATCGACCCGAAGGACCTGGGCCGCACCTACGAGGCGGTCATCCGGGTCAACTCGCAGTCCGGCAAGGGCGGCGTCGCGTACATCATGAAGACCGAGCACCAGCTCGACCTGCCGCGCCGCCTCCAGATCGAGTTCTCCGGCGTGGTGCAGCAGGTCACCGACAACGACGGCGGCGAGGTCGAGCCGGGCGCGATGTGGGAGATCTTCGCCCGCAACTACCTGGTCGACCACCAGGTGGACCCGGCCGTGAAGCTGGCCGAGTACACCATCGGCACCGTCGACGGCAAGGTCGAGATCGACGCCCGCGTCGGCTTCGGCGGCGAGACCCGCGCGCTGACCGCCGTCGGCAACGGTCCGATCGACGCGTACGTCAACGCGTTGCAGTCCCTGGGCGTGGCGGTACGGGTGCTCGACTACCACGAGCACGCGCTGTCCTCCGGTGGGGACGCGCAGGCCGCCGCGTACGTCGAGTGCGAGGTGGACGGCCGTACAGTGTGGGGCGTCGGGGTGGACGCGAACATCGTCACCGCCTCGATCAAGGCGGTCACGAGCGCGGTGAACCGCACCCGCGCCTGATTCCGGCGACGCGGGGGTCCGGCTTCAGGCCGGGCCCCCGCTCTGCTTCGGCGGGCGGTGAATCAGCACTGCGGCGAGCACCGCGCCTGCCAGCAGCAGCCCGGCGCACCACGCCAGCGCCCCCCGGTACGCGCCTGCGAGCGCGCCCTTCTGCTCGTACCCGGTGCCCGACAGCCCGACCAGCAGCGGCAACGCGGCCACCGCGAGCAGGCCACCGGCCCGGGACGCGGCGTTGTTGAAGCCGCTCGCCACCCCGGCGAACCGGTCCGACACGGCGCCGAGCACCGACGTGGTCAGCGGCGCCACCACGAGCGTGAGCCCGGCGCCGAACAGCGCCACGCCCGGCAGCACGTCCACCCAGTACGACGCGCCCGGCCCGACCCGGCGCAACAGCAGCAGGCCCACGGCGGCGATCACCGGGCCGACGGTGAGTGGCAGCCGGGGGCCGATGCGGGCCGACAGCGCACCCGCGCGCGGCGAGCCGACCAGCAGCAGCACCGTCATCGGCACGGTGGCCAGGCCGGTGAGCAGCGCCGACCAGCCGACGACGTTCTGCAGGTAGACGGCGAGGAAGAAGGTGAACCCGCCGAGCGCCGCGTACACCACCACTGTGAAGACGTTCAGCACGGAGAACAGCCGGCTGGAGAACAGCCCGGTGGGCAGCATCGCGGTGTCACCGCGCCGCCGCTCGACCAGCACGAAGACCGCCACGGCGACCACCCCGAGCACCGCCGCGGCGAGCACCGCCGGGGAGTCCAGGCCGCGCGCCGGGGCGTCGATCAGCGCGTACGTGACGCCGCCGAGCGCGAGCGCGCCGAGCAGCGCGCCGGCCACGTCGAACCGCCGCCCCTCCCCGGTACGCGAGACCTCCTCGTCCCGGCTCTCCGGCACCCAGCGCATCGCGGCGAGCACCACGCCGACTGCGAGCGGCAGGTTGACGAAGAAGATCCACCGCCAGGAGAGCGTGTCGATGAGCCAGCCGCCGAGCAGCGGGCCGAGCGCGGTGGACACCCCGGACAGTCCGGACCAGGTGCCGATGGCCCGGCCCCTGTCGTCGGGGTGGAAGCTGGCCTGGAGCACGGACAGCGACCCGGGGGTGAGCAGCGCCCCGCCGGCACCCTGGAGGAACCGGGCGGCGACGAGCCATCCGGTGTCCTGGGCCAGCCCGCAGAGCACCGACGCCACGGCGAACCAGACCACGCCGAGCAGGAAGACGCGCCGCCGCCCGAACCGGTCGCCGAGCGCACCCCCGAGCAGGACGAACGCGGCGAGCATGAGCAGGTAGCCGTTCACGGTCCACTGCAGACCGGCGACTGTGGCGTCGAGTTCGGCGCCGAGGCGCGGCAGCGCGACGTTGACGACAGTGCTGTCGAGGAACACCATGCCGGAGGCGAGGATCGCGGCGAGCAGGGTGCCGCGTCCGGCGGCGGAGCCGGTACGCAGCGCGGGAGCGGGTGCGGTCACGTCTCACCACTCTGCCCGCCGCCCATCCTCGACGCCACGAATCACGGAAACCGCCGCCGGGTACTGTGCGGACTCGCCCGGAGCACGCAAGCTGGAGAGGTGTCGTCTGTGCGTACGAGATCAGGAGCCCGAGCCGGGCTGGCGGCCGCGCTGAGCGCGGTGCTCGCCCTCGGCGTGGCCGGCTGCGACGTGTCGGTCACCGAGCCGGAGGCGCCGCCGAGCGCCGCCGGGAACGTCAACAAGCAGCTCGGTGAGCTCACAGTGGCCACGGCCGGGTCGATGAAGGGCTACAGCCGTTCCCGCTTCCCGCACTGGCGCGGCACCGGCAAGAACTGCGACGTCCGCGACAGCGTGCTGCAACGCGACGGCGAGGGCATCAAGCTGTCCGGCTGCAACGTGGTGGGCGGCCGGTGGGAGAGCGTCTACGACGGTGTGGTGCTGAACGACCCGTCGGACGTGGACATCGACCACACCGTCCCGCTGGCCGCCGCGTGGCGTTCGGGCGCGGCCGAGTGGGACGACTCGAAGCGCGGCGACTTCGCCAACGACCTGACCCGGCCGCAGCTCATCGCGGTTTCGGCGCGGTCCAACCGGGCAAAGGGTGACCAGGATCCGTCCCAGTGGAAGCCGCCGAACCGGTCGTCCTGGTGTCAGTACGCGGCGGACTGGGTGACGGTCAAGCACTACTGGCGGCTGACTGTGACAAGTGCCGAGAAGGCCGCTCTCACCGACATGCTGGAGGGCTGCACATGGGCGAGCAAACCGTGACCGGGCCGGACGCCACACCGGCCCCGGCGGGCACGCCGGAGACAGACGCCGCACCCGCCGGTCCGGCCTCGGCCGGGATGACGGCGGACGGCCGGCAGCCGGCGTCCGCGGACGTGGCCGGGGCGGGCATGACCGCCGACGCGGTGCCGGGTGCTCCGGCCGGGGGCGCGCCGGCCGGACCGGCGGACCGCACCACCGACATCACCGCCGGTCCGGGCGGGGTCATGACCGACGAGGTGGGCGTGGTGACCGGCGAGCTGACGCTGCGCACCGAGCACGCCGACGGCCGGGTGACGTTGCGGGTGCAGTACAAGGACGCCGACGAGTGGTACGCGGTCACCGGCGGTTCCGCGCCGCTGGCCGACCCGGCCGCGCTGGACGCCGTGCACACGATCGCGGTGGGCCTGCTCAACCGCCCCGAGGGCTGACCGACGACGAAGCGGGGGGCCCCCCCCCGCCGGGGGGGGGGCCGGGGGGCGGGTGCGGGGGGGGGGCCGCGGGCGCGGGGGGGGGGGGCGCGGCGTCACGGGGCCGCGCGCCCCGGGGGGGGCCCCCCCCCCCGCGGGCGCCCCCCCCCACGGCCGGGACGAGGACATCAGCCTCTGGACGGACGTGTTGCGACGCGCCGAGCCGGACCTGATCGCCGCGCCGGGCTGCCTGCTCGCGTTCGCCGCGTGGCGCTCCGGGCACGGGGCACTGGCCGCTGTCGCCCTGGAACGGGTGTTGTCCGCCCGTCCCGGCTACTCGCTCGCGGTGCTGCTCGACGAGGCGCTCCGGCGCGGCGTCGCCCCGTCCGCGCTGGACGGCCGGGGCGGTTCGAACGACGGCGCGGTGCTGCGGCGCCGCCGACGCCGGCCACGCCGGTGAGCGCTCACGCGCCTGCCGGGCCGGCCACCGGGCCGCCGACGCCCGTCACGCCGATGCCCGGTGCTGCCCGGCCGTCAGCCGCCGACGCGCCCCGCCCCGGTGTAGACGTTCATGGTCGGCCCGCGCAGGAAGCCCACAAGCGTCATCCCGGCCTCCTCGGCCAGCTCGACCGCGAGCGTGCTCGGCGCGGACACCGCCGCGAGCAGCGGCACGCCCGCCATCCAGGCCTTCTGGGTGAGTTCGAAGCTGGCCCGTCCGGAGACGAGCAGCACGTGCCCGGCCAGCGGCAGCCGCCCTTCCCGGGTGGCCCAGCCGAGCACCTTGTCCACCGCGTTGTGCCGCCCGACGTCCTCGCGCAGCACGACGAGTTCCCCGTCGGGGGTGAAGAGGCCGGCGGCGTGCAGGCCGCCGGTGCGGTCGAAGGCGCGCTGCGCGGCGCGCAGCCGGTCCGGCAGCCCGGCCAGGAGGTCGGCGGTGACCACCAGCGGGTCGTCCCGCACCGCGAACTGCGAGCGGGTGCGTACCGAGTCGATGCTGGCCTTGCCGCACACGCCGCACGAGCTGGTGGTGTAGAAGTTGCGCGAAGGGTCGGTGACGGGTTCCGGCACGCCGGGCGAGAGCACCACGTCGACCACGTTGTAGGTGTTCGGGGTTTCCGCCCCGGCGCAGAGCTGCGCGGTGTGCACGTCCTCCGCCGAGCGGATCAGCCCCTCGGTGAGCAGGAAGCCGATCGCCAGGTCGAGGTCGTCGCCGGGCGTACGCATCGTCACCGCCAGCGGCCTGCGCCGGCCGGGCCCGGCCGCGCCGACGCGGATCTCCAGCGGCTCCTCCACGGCCAGGGTGTCCTGCCGCCGGATCCGCCCCCGGCCGTCCCCGGCCGCGTCGAGGTCGATCCGCAGCACACCACGCCGATCAGTCGCCCGTCCCATGCCGCCATCCTCCCCGGCCACCCCGCCGCCCGCACGTCGCCCCAGGTCTTCCCACCCCCACCCACCCACCCCACCCACCCACCCCGGCCACCCACCCCGGCCGGCCAGGGCCGGCCCCGGGCCCGATGATCGACACCAGTTCGGCGAAGTGGCGGTGTCGGAGGGCCCTGGATGCCACCACTTCGGCGGAAAGCAGTCGATCAACGTCGGAAAACCGCCGACAGCGCCGGGCAGAGGTCCGAGCCGGGATGCGGCGACGTGGCTGTGGCTACTGTGAGGTGGTGACGGGGTACGCGGCGATCCTGCTCGCCGGTGGCGCGGCCCGGCGGATGGGCGGGGTGGACAAGCCGGCCCGGGCAGTAGGCGGCCGGCCGATGCTGCACCGGGTGCTGGACGCGGTGGCCGACGCGGACCAGCGGATCGTGGTCGGCTCGTCCGGCCCGCTGCCCAGGGGAGTCCGGACGGCCCGGGAAGAGCCGCCCGGGGGAGGCCCGGTGGCCGCTACGGCAGCCGGGCTGGCGTTGCTCGACCCCGGTACGACGACAGTCGCAGTGCTCGCCGCCGACCTGCCGCTGCTCACCACCGCAGCGGTGGCCGAGCTGCGACGCGCGCTCGCCGCCGCTCACTCCCGCGACGATCCACCGCCCGCGCTCGCCGCCGCTCACTCCCGCGACTACCCGCCGCCCGCGCTCGGCGCCGCAGCCGCCGGGCCAGAAGACGCACCTGCAGCCGCCGGGCCAGAAGACGCACCTGCAGCCGCCGGGCCGGAAGACGTACCCGCCGCCTGGCGGGAGGCGCTGGACGGCCGGTCCGCCGCGCTCGCCTGCTACGTGGACGGGGACGGCCGACGCCAGCACCTCTGCGCCCTCTGGCGGTTATCGGCCCTGCGATCCGCCGTCGACCGGCTCGCCGCGACGCGGGGCGGCTCGCTCGACGGGGCGCCGGTACGCGGGCTGCTGGCCGACCTCGCCGTACGCGAGGTGTCCTGGTCCGGCTCGGGGCCGCCGCCCTGGTTCGACTGCGACACTGACGAGGACGTACGCCGGGCGGAGGAGTGGACGAGATGACGGTGCTGGACGACTGGGTCACGGCGGTCTGCGCCGAGCTGGACCTGGACCCGGCGGGGGTGCCCGTGCCGACGGTGCTCGACGTGGCCCGGGACGTGGCCCACCAGGTGGTCCGGCCGGGCGCGCCGGTCACCGCGTACCTGCTGGGGCTGGCGGTGGGGCGCGGCGCGGACCCGGCCGCGGCGGCCGAGCGGCTCAGTGCGCTGGCCGGTTCCTGGCCGGTGGACCTGGGTGGTTCCACGCCTGAGGATTAGCGCCTCGCGCGGGATTCGGTCCCCTTGGCGCCTGGGTAGGGTGGCGGGAACGGACGGAGGCGATCATGACGGCAGACCACCCCTCGGAGCCGGTCGACGAGCCTGCCGGCGGCGCGCCGGAGCACCACGCCACCGGCGCGACGTCGGCGCATCAAGCCACCGGCGGTACGCCGGAGCACCACGAGTCGATCCTGCTCGACGAGCCGACCACTGCTGATCTGCGGGCCAAGGTCACCGAGGCCTGGCGCGAGTTCGCCCGGGCGCTCGCCGACCGGCTGCGCGGGCTGCCCTCCGGCGGGCACCTGGAGGTCACGCTCGACCCGACCGCCTCGGGCACCGGGGACGCCGTCTACTCGGTGAGCGTGGACGCGGGCGAGGAGGGGCGTCTCTCGGCCCGCGCGGTCGGAAACGCCACGCTGCCGCAGGGCTACCGGCTGGACCGGGCGGCGGTGGCCGACATGGTGGCGCTCGGCTGGTCGCCGCCGGGCGTGGTGCCGGGTTCCGGCGAGCAGTTCGGGCTGGACTGCGGCACCGACGAGGCGACCCGGCTGGCCGCGGTGCTGTCCCGCACGCTGCGCGACGTCTACGGCGCCCCGCACCCGGCCTTCCTCGTCTACCTCGTGCACGACGCCGAGGGCGAGGCGCTTCCCGTGGAGCCGCTCGGTACCGCGCGCAGCGAGTTCGGCCCGGACCGCGACGTCGAGGCCGACCTGGACGAGGCGCTGGCCGCGGCGGCGGCCGCGCAGTCCGGCGAGAACGACGTGCTGGCCCTGGAGGAGCGGGTCCGCACCGTCGTGTCGACGATGCTGAAGTCCGCGTCCGACCAGCTCCAGGTCGACTCCGACGGCGACATCAACATCCGGGCCGGCTCGGCCATGGTCTTCGTCCGGGTGCGCGACAACCCGCCGCTCGTGGACGTCTTCTCGCCGGTGCTGACCGAGGTCGAGCCGACCGAGCGCCTCTACGTGAAGCTCTCCGAGCTGACCAACCGGATGCCGATCGGCCGGCTGTACTGCGCCGACGACACGGTGTGGGCCTCGATCCCGGTGTTCGGCCGCAACTTCCAGGCCACCCACCTGATGCTCGCGGTGCAGGTGATGACCGGTCTCGCCGACGAGCTGGACGACCGTCTGCACGGCGAGTTCGGCGGCAAGCGCTTCTTCGGCGAGGGCGACAAGCCGGCCCGGGTCGAGGAGCACCGCACCGGCATGTACCTCTGAGGGCGGCTCACCGTACGTCGAGCAGCGTCTTGCCCACGGTCTGACGGGCCTCGATCGCGGCGTGCGCGGCGGCGGCCCGTTCCAGCGGGAAGCGCTGCCCGATCAGCGGCCGCAGCCGCCCGGCCGCGCCCTCGGCGAGCGCCGCCTCGGTGAGGGCGCGCAGCTCGTCCGGGCCGGGCCGGGGGCGCAGCAGCGTCACCCCGCGCGCGGCTGCCGACTCGGCCGGGATGTCCGCCCAGGTGCCGCCGGCCAGCCCGAAGCTGAGCATCCGCCCGCCGCGGTCCAGCAGGTCGAACGCCTCCCGGGCGAGCGGCCCGCCCACGCCGTCGAACACCACGTCGACGGCGCCCACGGCGTCCCGGACCCGGCCGGTCCAGCCGGTCTGCCGGTAGTCGACGACCACGTCGACGCCGGCGGCGCGGAGCAGGCCCACCTTTCGGTCGCCGCCGGCGGCGGCCACCACCGTCGCGCCGGCGGCCGCCGCGAGCTGCGTCAGCAGCGATCCGACGCCGCCGGCCGCCGCCTCGACCAGGACCCGGTCGCCCGGCCGCAGCCCGGCCGCCCGGGCCAGCATCAGGGCGGTCCGGCCGTCGGCCATCAGCGCCACCGCCGCGTCCAGCGGCAACCCCGGGGGTACGGGGACAGGCGCGCCCCGGTCGACGACGACGCGCTCGGCGTACCCGCCGGTGCCGCCGGTGGCGGTGACCACGACGCGGCCGGCGAGCGCCGGGTCGACGTCCGGTCCCAGCGCGGTGATCGTGCCGCCGACGCCGTTACCGGGGATCACCGGCAGTTCGGTGCCGAACGGCCCGAAGCCGCTGGCCCGGAACATCGTCTCGACGAATGTGATGTTCGCGTGTGCCACGTCGACGAGCACCTGGCCCGGTCCGGGTGCCGGGTCGGGTGCCGTCCCGGGCACGAGCACCTCCGGTCCGCCGAACTCCCGCAGCCACACCGCACGCATACCGCCCCCTCGCGTCTCGCCGGTCACGGGTGTCAGTGCACGACATGAAGCGGGGTTGAGGTCAAGGCGTGGACGGGCCGACGCCGGGGGACTCGACCAGCCGGGAGAGCACGATGGTGCTGCGGGACGAGGTGACGAACGATTCGGCGCGCAGCCGTTCCAGTGCCTCCTCCAGGTGGGAGATGTCCGCGGCGCGCAGGTGCACGAGCGCGTCCGCCTCGCCGGAGACGGTGTACGCGCCGACCACCTCGGGGTGGCGGCGGGCAGCGGCGCCGATCTGTGCCGGTGTGGTCCGCCCGGCGCAGAACAGCTCGACGAACGCCTCGGTGGTCCAGCCGACGGCGGCCGGGTCGACGACGGCGGTGAATCCCCGGATCACCCCGGCGGATCGGAGGCGGTCGACGCGTCGCTTCACGGCGGGGGCGGAGAGTGACACCCGGCTGCCGATGTCCGCGTACGAGGCGCGAGCATCCGCGACGAGTAACGCAATGATTCGCTGGTCGACTGCATCTATCTGCAACGTTCCGCTCCCGGGAAGCAATGCTTGTGGCTGTTACCAAAGTTGTACCGTACCTACTCTTGGTGACCGTGAACCAGCAGCGAGTCTCGCGAAAGCGGACATATCTCATGTGCTCGCCCGAGCACTTCACGGTCGAGTACGCGATCAACCCGTGGATGGACGTGACCACGCCGGTCGACGCCGACCTGGCGGTCAAGCAGTGGGACCGGCTGCGCGAGACGCTCGTCGGGCTGGGCCACGAGGTGCACCTGCTGACTCCCGAGGCGGGCCTGCCCGACATGGTCTACGCCGCAAACGGCGCGTTCGTGGTCGACGGCACGGTCTACGGCGCCCGGTTCAAGCACGAGCAGCGGTCCGCCGAGGCCGCCGCGCACCGGGCGTTCTACGAGCAGCGGGGCTGGCGGTTCATCGCGCCGAGCGAGACGAACGAGGGTGAGGGCGACTTCGCGTACCTGCCGGAGGCGCACGGCGGTCTGGTCCTCGCCGGGTACGGCTTCCGGACCGAGCCGGCCGCGCACGCCGAGGCGCAGGAGGCGCTCGGGCGGCCGGTGGTCTCGCTGCACCTGGTCGACCCGCGCTTCTACCACCTGGACGTGGCGCTGGCCTCGATCGACGACGAGAACGTCGTCTACTACCCGGGCGCCTTCTCGGCCGCCAGCCAGAAGGTGCTGGCCCAGCTCTTCCCGGACGCGATCGTCGCGGACGACGAGGACGCGCTGGCGTTCGGCCTGAACCTGGTCAGCGACGGGCTCAACGTGGTGCTGAACAACGAGGCGACCCGGCTCGCCGGCAAGCTGAAGGCGGCCGGCTACCACCCGGTCCCGGTGGAGCTGGCCGAGCTGAAGAAGGGCGGTGGCAGCGTGAAGTGCTGCATCGCCGAGCTGCGGCACTGAGCCACGCTCGACGTCACGCCTCGACGCGAAGGGCGGCCTCCCGGTGGGAGACCGCCCTTGCGCGCGTACGGGGCCGGTCAGCCCAGCGTCGCCAGCTCGTTGATCACGACGTTGGAGAGCAGCCGGCCGTCGGTCTGCACCCGGCGCAGGTACCACTTCTGCTGCGGGGTGCGGGTCTGGTTGAACTGCCAGGTGCCGCGTGGGCTGTCCACCTGGCCGACCTTGCCGAGCGCCAGGTTGACCTGCTGCGGTGAGGGGTTCCCCCCGGCCAGCCGGATCGCCTTGTCCAGCACCAGCGCGGCGTCGTACGAGGCCATCGCGTACGTGGTGGGCGCCGAGTTGAACGTCTTCCGGTACGCCGAGGCGAAGATCCGGTTCGCGGTGTTGTTGAGGTCGGCCGAGTAGTTCAACGCGGTCTCGATCCCGTACGTCTGGATGAGCTTGCGCTCGCGGCCCTTCTCCCCGTCGTCGAGCTGGTCGAGCGCGGTGCCCTCGGTGAGGAACCCGGGGGCGTAGATCGGTCCCCGGTAGCCCTGGGCGTAGAGCTGCTTGACGAACTGCACGGCCTGCGCCCCGGAGTAGTGGCAGAACACGGCGTCCGGCTTGCGTTCGAGCGCCTTGCGGATCGGCCCCGAGTAGAGCGTCCGGGACGGGTTGGGGTCGTCCTCGGTGAAGATCGGGTCCTCGGTGAGCCGGCGACCCCGCTCGTATGCGCGCCGCAGCCCTTCGATGACGTCCTGGCTGTCCAAGCCGCGGGTGCCGAAGATGGCGATCCGGCTGGAGGCGTCCAGCTTCTGGCGCAGGTACTCGCCGAGCGCCTCGCCGGGCTCGGTCAGCACGTACGAGGTACGCCAGATGTAGACGACGCCCTGGAGCGTCGACGGGGAGGCGTTGGAGCCCAGCAGGGGCACCCGGGCCTCCTCGACCGCGTCCTTGATGCCGGTCATCACGGTGGGGCTGACCACGCCGGTGAGCGCGAGCACGCCCTCTTTGAGCAGCCGGTCGACGGCGGCCTTTCCGGTGGCGGCGGTGTCGCCCTCCTCGGCGGTCACGAGCGTGACCGGGTGGCCGGCGATCTGCTGGCCGCGCATGCTGAGGAAGAGCTGGAAGCCGTTGGTGATCTCGTCACCGATGGCCTTGTTCGCTCCACTGCCGGGCACGATCAGCCCGACTTTGATCGGGCTGCCGGATCCGGCCTGGTCCCCGGACTCGTCGTCCCCGGAGCCGCAACCCGCCGCCAGTCCGGTGGTACCCAGCGCGGCCAGCAGTTGCAGCGCCCGCCTGCGGTTCATCTGTGCCACCGAATTTCCTTCCCGACGGGGTGGCCATGGTGCACACCCCTTCGGCGTTCTACCTGGTCGACGACACTGCGTCAATGCCTTGAAGATCATCGTGAAGCGACCGCAACGCCGCCACCACCTGGGGCCACGCGGTGGAGCCCGGTGCGATCAGCCCGAAATGCTCGCATTCGGGCAGCTCAACGAGCGTGGCGGAGCCCCCGGCAGCGTGGTCTGCGGCCACCCAGGACCGGCTGATCGCGATCGGGACCTGAATATCTTGATCACCGTGAATGACTACTGTGCGTGTTCGAATGGGTACCAATGCCGATGGATCGGCTGCCGCGTACCGGTCCGGCACGTCGTCCGGGCCGCCGCCGAGCAACGCGGCCACCGCACCCTCGTCCAGGTCCAGCCGGTACGCCTGCGCGAGGTCGGCCACCGGCGCCAGCGCGAGCACCCCGCCGACCGTCTCCGGGGCGTGCGCGGCCACGTACAGGGACAGGTGCCCGCCCGCGGAGTGACCGACCAGGATCGGCGGTACGGGCGCCACCCGTCCGGGCAGCGCGGCGGCGGCGAGTGCCGGCAGCGCGGCGATCCCGGCGCGGACGTCGGTCAGCGTGTGCGGCCAGCCACCGCCCGGCCGGCCGGTCCGCCGGTACTCGATCTGCGCGACCGGGTGGCCGAGCGCGGCCAGCGCCGCCGCCATCGGTCCGGTGTGGGCCCTGTCGTACTCCGCCCGCCAGAAACCGCCGTGCACCACGACCACGAGCGGCCGGGGCGGCCCGTCACCGGCCGGCAGCCGCAGGTCGGCGCACTGGTCCGGGTGGTCGCCGTAGGAGACGGTGGCATCCGGGGGCGGGGACGGGCGGGTCAGCACCTCGCGCGGGTCGGAGAGCATGCGGCGACCGTAGCGTCCCCCGGACCGGCCGCGTGCACATGGTCGGCGTGGGTAAAGATGGGTGCCATGACCGAAGCGCACTCCGCCGGACACGACGACGAACAGGGCAACGATGGCATCCCGGGCACCGTGGTGGTGGTCGGGCCGGACGGCCGCCCGGTCGGCACGGTGCAGACCGACGAGGGCAAGGGCGAGGACCCGACCCGTCTGGTCGAGCAGCCGGCCAAGGTGATGCGGATCGGCAGCATGATCAAGCAGCTGCTGGAGGAGGTGAAGGCGGCGCCGCTCGACGACGCGAGCCGGCACCGGATGCGGGAGATCCACGAGCGCTCGATCGTCGAGCTGAAGGAGGGCCTCGCCCCCGAGCTGCGCGAGGAGCTGGAGCGGATCTCGCTGCCGTTCACCGAGCAGCAGGCGCCGAGCGAGGGCGAGCTGCGCATCGCGCACGCCCAGCTGGTGGGCTGGCTGGAGGGGCTGTTCCACGGCATCCAGGCCGCGCTGGTGGCCCAGCAGATGGCCGCCCGCGTCCAGCTCGAACAGATGCGATCCGGCCGCCAGGCGCTGCCCAGCGGCCCGGGCGGCGTGATGCCGGGCATGCCGGGGATGCCCGGCGCCGGCGAGGGCCACGCGCCCGGCCAGTACCTGTGACCCGTCGGCCGGGGCGCCGCGCGGTGCCCCGGCCGCTCAGCCCAGCTCGAAGACCTTCTCCAGGTACGCGGCCACACCGTCCTCGGTGTTCGGCCCGGTGACCTCGTGGGCGATCTCCCGTACCGCCGGGTGGGCGTTGGCGACGGCCACCGCCCGTCCGGCCCAGGCCAGCATCGGCACGTCGTTGGGCATGTCGCCGAAGGCCACCACGTCCCGCTCGTCGACGCCGAGCCGCTCCGCGTACCAGGCCAGGCCGGCCGCCTTCGTCACACCGGCGGCCGAGATCTCGATCAGCCCGCTGTACGACGAGTGGGTCGCCTCGGCCAGCCCCTCCAGCGCGCCCGCCACCACCTGGACGAAGACGTCCGGGTCCTGCTCACCGGCCCGGGCCAGCAGCTTCACCGCGGGCGCGGCCAGCAGCTCCTCCGGCGACTCGACGGCCCGGATCGCGTCGAGGTCGGCGTCCCAGCGCAGCGGGTAGTGCGCCTCGTGCCGCATCTGCCGGCTGTCCACGATCTCCACCGCGAAGCTCACCCCGGGCACCTCGGCGCGCAGGCGCCGGGCCACCTCCGCCAGCAGTTCCGGGGCGAGCGGGTCGGCCCGCAGCACCTGGTCGGTGGCCGGGTCGTACACCACCGCGCCGTTGGCGCAGATCGCCGGCAACGGCTCGGCGAGCTGCTCGTACACCATCTGGAGCCAGCGGATCGGACGGCCGGTGACCAGGACCACCGGCGTGCCGGCGGCGGCGATGCGGGCCAGCACCGCGGCGGTACGCGGGCTGAGCGTCCGGTCGTCGCGCAGCAGCGTGCCGTCGATGTCGGAGGCGACGAGCCGAGGTGGATCTTCCATCACCGGGAGAGTAGCCGGTCCAGGTAGACCGCGACGCCGTCGTCGTCGTTGCGCAAGGTGATCTCGTCCGCCGCGGCGCGTACCTCCGGGTGGGCGTTCGCCACCGCCACCCGGGCCCATCCCGCCCAGCCGAACATCGGCAGGTCGTTCGGCTGGTCGCCGAAGACCAGCACGTCGGCCGGGTCCACGCCGAGCCGTTCGGCGATGACGCTGAGCCCGCTGGCCTTGTCGGTGCGCGGCGGGCAGATCTCGACGAAGTCGAGCCCGGCCTGGGTGAGCGTCGCCACGTCCGGCGGCACGATCGCCCGCGCCGCGGCCAGCAGCTCGTCCACGTGGTGGTCGGCGGTACGGGCGAACGCCTTGATCACGTCGCAGGACAGGCACTCGACCCGGCTGCGGGCCTCGAACCGGTCCGGGTAGGGCCAGCTCGGGTGGTAGTCGCCCCAGAGCGGCGCGTCGTGTTCGTCCGACGCCTCCACCATCACGGTGAGCGGGCCCACCGCCGACTCCAGGTCGGTGAGGATCCGGGCCAGCACCTCACCGGGCAGCCGCTCGTCCCGCAGCACCAGGGGCCCCTCCGGGTCGCTCTGGTCCACCACCCGGCCGCCGCCGGCCATCACCAGGAAGTCGGCGGCCCGGATGTCGTTACGGGTGAGCTCGGTCAGGCGCGGTCCGCGGCCGGTCGCGCCGACCACCGGGATCCCGGCGGACCGCACCCGGTCCAGCACCCGATGGGTGTACGCGGAGACGGTCTCGTCGCTGCGGACGAGCGTGCCGTCCAGGTCGGTGGCGATCAGCTTGGGCAGTCCCGGGCGGGTCATGGTTCCTCCTTCGCCCGCCGCCGTCACGCCGGCCGACCAGGTCCTCGGTGCCGCGACCATGGGACGGCGGGCAGCAACCGTATCTCGCGGAACGGACGGCAACCACAGCTTTCCGGCGAATCGGCGGCGAAGCTCCGGTGGCCGCCGGACGCGCTGCCGGAGCTGGTTCAGTACGCCCGTTCGGGGCCGGCGAACGGCACCGTGGGCTGCACCGTCAGGTCCGCCGGGCCCGGGGGCACGTCGTCCTCGTCCGCCCGGCGGCGGCGCTCGGGCCGGTCCTCGTCCGGCTCCCCGTCGGTGGAGGTCACGCCGGCCGCCCGGCCGGCCAGGTGCAGCGCGGCCGCCAGCAGTGCGACAGCGACGAACGCGCTGACCAGGCCGCGTCCGTGCTCGACCTGAAGGCTCTGCTCGCTGACGAAGAACAGAATGCGCCGGGCCAGCTGTTCGAGGGAGGCGGCGGTCGCGACCAGCACCCCGAGCACGGCCGCCGCGAGACCCAGCCCGGCCAGCCGGGCGTGCTGCCGCACCGCCGGGGCACCGCGCAGCGCCAGCCCCACCGCCACCGACAGCCCGAGCAGGCCCACCAGGTACGCCGTACCGAGCCCGCCGATCTCGGAGATGCCGCTGGTCAACCGGGCCGGTGCGTCCTCGCCCCGGGTCTCGGCCGGCACGGTGATCGTCAGCCATTCGCCGATCAGCGAGGCCAGCGCGGCCACCGCGCCGAGCCCGGTGAGCACGGGCGGCAGACGGCGGTCCCGGCCCAGCGCGGCGAGCGAGCGCGCGGCCCGGCCGGACGACTCCGGCTCGGTGTCGCCCCACTCGACGATCGTGGTGTCGTCGGACCTGGTGTCCTGCATGGGGATTCGCTTGTCCTGCCGGGGAACGGGGAGATCCTGCGACATGGCCACCCTTCCCGTACGCGGGCCTGCGTCGAATCATGGCACAGCCCGCTCCCGCCGGCCCGGATCGCGACCCCGGGGTCCGGTGCGGGGCGGCCCGCTTTCGGTTAGCGTCGGTGCCATGCCTATCCGTACCGCATCCGCTCGCTGGCAGGGCAACCTCACCGAGGGGTCCGGCACCGTCCGCACCGGCAAGGGCGGCCTGTCCGGCAACTACTCCTTCAAGTCGCGCTTCGAGGAGGGCGAGGGCACCAACCCCGAGGAGCTGATCGGCGCCGCGCACGCCGGCTGCTTCTCGATGGCCCTCTCCAAGCAGCTCGCCGACGCCGGCGCCCAGGAGACGGCGGTGGAGACCACCGCCAAGGTGCACTTCGACAAGACCGACGCCGGCATGACAGTGACCCGCATCGACCTGGAGACCGTGGGTCAGGTTCCGGGCATCGACCAGGCCGAGTTCACCAAGCTCGCCGAGGCGGCCAAGGAGAACTGCCCGATCTCCCGGCTGCTGTCGCCGGGCGCGCAGATCACGCTGAACGCCCGTCTGGCCTGACATCGCGTACGGCACGGCGGGGGTGTCCTGCGGGACGCCCTCGCCGTGCGGTGTGCCCGATCCGGAGGGAGTGACCGGGCCGCGTGGCCGTGGAGATGAGCCGGGACCGGTTCGAGGAACTGGTCGGCGAGGCGCTCGACGAGGTACCCGAGGAACTGCTCGGGTTGATGAGCAACGTGGTCATCCTGGTGGAGGACGACCCGCCGCCGGGTGAGGACCTGCTCGGCCTGTACGAGGGGCACGCGCTCACCTCTCGCGGCTGGGACTACTCCGGCGTGCTGCCCGACCGCATCCTGATCTACCGAAACCCGATCCTGGCGATCTGCGACACCGACGACGACGTCGTCGACGAGGTCGCGATCACAGTGGTGCACGAGATCGCCCACCACTTCGGCATCGACGACGAGCGCCTGCACGCCCTGGGCTGGGGCTGACCGGCCTCCGGCGCGTCCCCGCCCGGCTGATCCCGGCGGTTGCGCCGGTCCCCTAACCTGCGGATCAGGCAGATCCTGATGCAGGAGGAAAACCCATGCGCAGCGCGCTGTTCTCCGCGGAGAACCTTGAGAAGGAGTCCCAGCAGCCGGGCATGCGGTTGCAGAACTCCAAGATGCTGAAGATCGAGTTGAACGGCGAGGCGATGGCCCGGGTCGGGTCGATGGTCGCCTACCAGGGGCAGGTGCAGTTCCAGGCGCTCGGCTCCGGCGGCATCGGCAAGTTCATCAAGCAGCGGCTCACCGGTGAGGGCGTGCCGCTGATGAAGGTCTCCGGGCGCGGTGACGTCTTCCTCGCCGACTTCGCCAAGGACGTGCACATCATCGACCTGGAGCCCGGCGACGCGCTGTCCATCAACGGCTCCAGCGTGCTGGCGTTCGACTCGACGCTCCAGTACGACATCAAGATGGTCGGCGGTGCCGGTTTCGCGTCCTCGTCCGGCCTGTTCAACTGCGTCTTCACCGGCCACGGCCGGATCGCCATCACCACCAAGGGCACTCCGGTGGTGCTCAACGTGGACGCCCCGACGTACGTGGACCCGCAGGCGGCCGTCTGCTGGTCGGCGAACCTCCAGACCGGCTACCACCGTGCCGAACAGCTCGGCCTCGGCACGCTGCTCGGCCGCAGCACCGGTGAGGCGTTCACGATGAGCTTCGCCGGTCAGGGCTTCGTCGTGGTCCAGCCCTCGGAGGAGCCTCCGGTGGCCGGCAGCGGCTCCCAGCAGCAGGGCGGCGTGCTCGGCGGCCTGTTGCAGTGACCGTCCGGTGCCCGGGGCGTCCGCCGAGGTCGCCCCGGGCCGGTCAGCTCAGCTCACCGGCCCGCAGCCGGGCCACCCAGGCCGCCGCGTCGGCGTAGTCGGCGTCGGTGAGCCCCGGCGGCACCGGCGTCTGCTGGTCACCCGCCGCCGTGCTCCAGCGGTGCCGGGGGTACGACCCCAGGAACCGAACGTCCGCGCAGACCCGGCGCAGCCCCTGCAACGCCTCGCCGAGGCGTACGTCGGCGACGTGCCCGGCACAGTCCAGGAAGAACACGTAGCGGCCGAGCGCCTCGCCGGTCGGGCGGGACTCGATCCGGGTCATGTTCACGCCGCGTACGGCCAGCTCCATCAGCACCGCCAGCAGCGCGCCCACCCGGTCGTGGGCGAGGCACACCGCGAGCGAGGTCAGGTCGTCTCCGGTGGGCGGCGGGGGCGGCCCGGGGCGGGACACCAGCGCGAACCGGGTCACCGCGTCCGGGTGGTCGGCGATCTTGTCGGCCAGCACCGCCAGGCGGTGCCGGCTCGCGCCGATCGGGGCGCAGATGGCGGCGTCGTACTCGCCGCTCGCCGCCCCGGCCGCGGCGGCGCCGTTGGAGAGCACGTCGACCACTGTGGCGTCCGGCAGGTGTTCCCGCAGCCAGCCCCGGCACTGGGTGGACGCCTGCGGGTGGGCCGCGACGGAACGGACGTCGGACAGCGTGGTGCCGGTGCGGGCGGCCAGCACGAACTCCACCGGGAGGACCACCTCGCGGGTGATCACCAGCGGGTCGCCCTCGACCAGCTCGTCGAGCGTCACCCCGACCGCGCCGCCGATGGAGTTCTCCAGTGGCACCAGCGCCGCGTCCGCCTCTCCGGCGCGTACCGCGTCGAGTGCCTCGCCGACGCTGCGGGCCGGCGTGCGGTCCCCGCGCTCGGCGGCGGGCACCGTACGCAGGGCCTGCTCGGCGAAGGTGCCCTCGGGGCCCAGGTAGACGAAGCGGGTCGGCGGTGTTCCCGGCATGCCGACCAGCCTACGCACCCGGCGTACCGTCGCAGGCCAGGGTACGGATGCCGGCCGGCGCCACGGTCCGCACCTCGACGCCGCACACGTCCGTGCCGGCGGTGACCAGCCGCGGCGTGCCGCTCTCGCCGCGCGTGACCACCTGCAACTCCTCGTGCCCGGTGACCGACAGCACGGTGTACTGCCAGCCGTCGGCGCAGAGCGGACCGGTCGACACGGTGACCCGGACGTCGCGGGGCAGCACGCCGGCGGAGCCGCGCAGCAGCGCGACGATCCGGTCGCCGGAGGGCCGCCCCCGGCAGGGCGCCGCAGACGCCGGCGCGGACGGGGAGAGCGTGGACGGGAGAACCGGTACGGGTGGGGTCGGCGTGGCGCTCGGGCTGGGCGAGGCGGACGCCGACGGGACCGGAGTGGCGGCGGCGGGTGGCGGGGCTCGCAGCTCGGGCGGGGTGCCGCAGGAGGCGAGGGCGAGCAGCGTCAGCAGCGCCAGCGGGCGCCGGCGGCGTCGGGGGTGAGGGGTGCGGGGCACGGGGGCGTCCTCGGGCATCGAGGGATGTCGTCGTACGGTGGGGCCGAGGCCATCGTAGGAGCAGGACCGGCCCGGGTGAAGCGCGCCGGGTCAGACGGCGGAGAGGAAGGTGAGCGACCCGGCCACCGCGCCGTCGGTGAGCACCGGCGTGGAGATGGCGTCGACGGTCCGGCCGGCGTCGGAGCCGGGCCCCTGCACCCGCAGCAGGCCGCGGGCGAGCCGCCCGGAGTGCAGCGCGAGCAGCGGCGGGATCTTGTCGGTCTCCTGCTCGGTCAGCTCGCTCGGGCTCGCCGTGAAGTCGACGAGGCGCAGGCCGCCCTCCAGCAGCGGCAGGCCGATCACGTCCTCCGGGGCGCCCAGGCAGAGCAGGTCGCAGCCGGACGAGGAGATCGCCACGACGGTGGTGCCGGCGTCGATCAGCAGGCACGGCTCGGCGGCCCGGGAGACCATGCCGGACCACTGCCCGAAGTTGTCGGACTCCTGCTCGGTGGATGCCGCGGGCGCGAACACTTCCGAGAGTGAGAGTTCGACGTGGGCCACCGCGCCTCCTATGTACACCGACGGTCTGTCCACGCTAGCCGGTCGGTGCGGCGGAAGCATCGGCTGCCGGGCGGCCGGCGACGGCGCGGACCGACGGAACCAGTCGGGGGCGGTGCCGTGGGCCGCGTGGCGTCGCCGGAGACGTTACCGGCGGGCGGCCCGCTTGTCAGCGGCCGTTCGGCCCTCGTCATACCACCGGTAGTCGGCGGTTGGACGGTACGTGCCGTTGAACCACGTGGCCGGCGCCTGCGCGACGCGGGAGAGCTTCTCGGCGGTGGCCGGACTGATCCGGTTCCCACCGGCCACGAGCAGGCGGTCCAGCTCGCGGTGGGTGGCCATGAGGCAGTCCTTCGGCAGGCCGTAGACGCTGATCACCCCGGAGCCGACGAACGTCAGCACCGGCGTCACCGGGATCGGCAGGCCGACCGCGTCGGAGAGGGCCTTGCTGGCGCGCTTGGCGTCCCGGCGGGCCTCCTGCACGTACGGCGGGCGCTTGCCGTTGATCTGGACCACGTCGCCGGCCACCAGCACGCGGGCCCGGCCGTGGTCGGCGATGGTGACCGCGAACAGACCGCTCGGGCCGATGGCCAGGAACCCGGCCCGGTCGTCGCGGCCGCGGTCGAGCAGCATGTCGGCCGGGTCCGTCCGGGGCCACTCGATGACGTGCCAGGCGGGACCGAGGTGGTCGAGTTGGCCCAGGGCGCGAGCCCCTGCCGCTTCCAACCGGCGGGCCCCCCGCTCCGCCCGGCGACGCCGGGCCCACTCCAATGGAGTCGGTCGGGCCGGCTCGAGCACCGAGGTGGGCTCGACTCGGGAGTGCGGCACCGTGCGGGGCGGCAGTGCCCTGCTCGGTACAGCCTGACGAGCGGGAAAGACAGTCATCGCGACCTCCGGCAAAAGGTCTCTCGAAGTTATGTCTCCACTACCCTACGTTGCGCCCCCGGGGGCTCGGCAAGTTGGACCGCCGGAGTGAGTGCGGATGAATGCCATATTCATTCACACTTCTTTTCCGGATGGTGCGTAAGCCTGCCCTAGGCTGCGTGGGTGACCCACTATGTGGACAGCGAAGTCGCCCGGCTCGGGACGGTGCTGCTGCACCGCCCGGGACCGGAACTGGCCCGCCTCACCCCACGCAACAACGACAGCCTTCTGTTCGACGCTATCCCATGGGTGGGACGCGCGCAGGAGGAGCACGACGCGTTCGCGGCGGCGTTGCGGTCCCGCGGGGTCGAGGTGCTCTATCTGGCCGACCTGCTGGCCGAGACGCTCGCCGTACCCGACGCCCGGGCCGAACTGACCGAGCAGGTGCTGCGGTCCCGCCGGCTCGGCCACACCCTGCGGCGCCGCGTCGCCGACCATCTGGCGTACCTCGATCCGGCCGGGCTGGCCGACGTGCTCACCGCCGGGCTCGCCCACGAGGAACTGCGGCTCGGCGCCGACCGCCCCGGCGGCCTGGTCTGGACGCTCATGGACCGGCACGACTTCGTCATCGACCCGCTGCCCAACCTGCTGTTCACCCGCGACTCGTCGGTCTGGATCGGCGACCGGGTCGGCGTGACGAGCCTGGCCATGCCGGCCCGGCGGCGGGAGACCACGCTCACCGACGCGATCTACCGCTACCACCCGCGCTTCGTCGGCACCGAGTTCGTCTACCACCCCCGGATGGAGCACCTGGAGGGCGGCGACGTGCTGCTGCTCGCGCCGGGGGTGCTCGCCGTCGGCGTCGGCGAACGCACCACCCCGGCCGGCGCGGAACGGCTGGCCCGGCAGGTGTTCGCGGCCGGCCTGGCGCACACCATCCTGGTGGTGCCGATCGCGCAGGAACGCGCCACCATGCACCTGGACACCATCTGCACGATGGTCGACGTGGACGCCGTGCTGATGTACCCGAACGTCGCCCACGAGCTGTCCGCGTACACGGTCATCGCCGGCGCGGACGGCGACGACCTGCGGGTCGACGGCCCCGCGCCGTTCCTGCGAGCCGCCGCCGACGCGATGGACCTGGACCAGCTCCGGGTGATCGACACCGGTCTGGACCCGGTCACCGCCGAACGCGAGCAGTGGGACGACGGCAACAACACGCTCGCGCTCGCGCCCCGGCTGTGCGTCGGCTACGAGCGCAACGTGGAGACCAACGCGCAACTGGAACGCGCCGGTATCGAGGTGATCGCGATCGCCGGGTCCGAACTGGGCTCCGGGCGGGGCGGCCCGCGCTGCATGTCCTGCCCGCTGGTGCGGGAGAAGGGCGGGGCCGCCTGACCCGGAGACGTCAGCGCAGCGTCAGCTGGCGGCCGAGCAGGCCCTGGCGGGCCCGGCGGCCGGCCGCGTCGAGCGGCTCCCGCTCCGCGACCGCCTCGGCGTAGCGCTTGGCGAACTCCGCCACCGGCGCCTCCCACTCGGCGGCCGGGGTGTCCTCCGGCAGGTCCCAGACCGGCGCGAGGCGCCCGTGCGCCCGGAACATGCCCGCGAACTTCGTGTCGTCGCCGAGCGTCAGCGCGCCCGCCGCGGCGAGCCGGGACAACGCGTCGAGCGCGGTGTCCTCGTCCTCCGGCAGGACCAGGCGCACGTGGGCCTTCTCCGGCACCTGGCACCAGTACGCGGCCGGCGCGGCGGCCAGCTTGACGGTCGGGTAGATGGCCGAGTTGGCCCGCTCCAGGGACGCCTGGACGTTCGGGTCGTCGGCGGCACCCGGGTCGAGCCAGAAGTCGAACCCGTCGTGCATGGTGATCTCCAGCGGGCCGTCCACCAGGATGTCCTGGAGGCGGGGGCCCGGCCCGGGCAGCGGCGGCACGCTCACCTGGCTGCCCGGCTCGGTGCGCAGCGCGGAGATCAGCGCGTCGGCCAGGTCGCGGGAGACGTCGCCGGACTGCTGGTGCCGCTGCAGGCCGATGAAGACCCGCCCGTCCGGCTTGGTCATCGCCGGTGCGGCCATCGGCAGCACAGTCGCCAGCGTGACCGGCCGGTCGCCGTACTCCTCGATCAGTTCCGGGGTCAGCCGCAGCGGCGCGGACGCCGCCGGGACCAGCTCGCGCAGGGCGATCCACTCCGGCTCGTCCGCCAGGCCCTCGAACGGCCGGGGCACGAAGACGTCGCGCACCTTCTCCCGCTTCGGGGTGGCCTCGCCGGCCCGCTGGTTCTTCCGACGCTTGCTCATGCGCCCGCTCCGCTCCGCTCGGTCATGGCGAGACAGCCTAGATGCCGGGTCTCGGCGGCGGGGGCCGGACCCGTCCGCCGCGTCGGTCAGCCGGCGGCGACCAGGTCGGTCCGCTGCGCCGGGACCGGCTCGAACCGCGCCCACACGCTCTGGCCCAAGCCGTCGCGCTCCACGCCCCAGCCGCTGGCGAGCCCGGCGACGATGTGCAGCCCGCGGCCGTCGGCCGCGTCCGGCGAGGCGGTACGCATGCACGGGCCGGCACCGGAACCGCCGTCGGTGACCCGCAGCTCGACGCTCGGCCCCTGCTCGGTCGGGCGCAGCCGCCAGGCGACCCGCACCACCCCGCCGGGCAGGGAGTCGGCGTGCCGGACCGCGTTGCCGACCAGCTCGGCGAGGACCGCGACCAGGTCGGCCACCAGGCCCGGGGGTACGACACCGGTCAGCTCGTCGGCGAGCCGATGCCGGGCCAGGCGCGCGCCGGTGGCGTCGTGGGGCACCACCACGCACCACGACCGTTCGGCCGGACCAGTCGACACGTCGTTCCTTCCCCGCCCGTGAGCGCCCCGGTCAACCCCGGGGCAGCCGCACCTCTGCGACCGTACCGCCACCGGGTCTGGGCCGGAGGGATACCCATCCATTCTGCTGTTCAACGATCTGGCGGACGAGATAGAGACCGAGCCCGGCACCGGGATACCGGCGGCGGTCGCCGGACTCCCCCTGCCAGAACCGGTCGAAGGCCCGCTCCACGTGTTCCGGCCGGATGCCGATGCCCCGGTCGGCGACCCGGAACGAGACGGTCCGCTCGTTCGCCTCGGCGGTGATCTCGATCGGTGTGTCCGGCAGCGAGTACTTCCCGGCGTTGGTGCCCAGTTCGGTGAGCACCGTGGCGAGGCTGTGCCGGTCGCCGAGCGCCTTGGGCAGGTCGGCGGGCAGGTCGAGCACGACCCGGTGCCGGACGTCCGCCGGCAGGTCCACGACCGCCGCGCGCAGCGCGTCGACCAGGTCGAACGGCGCGGCCGGTTCACCGCCCGGACGGTTCTCGGTGGCGGTGGTCAGCAGCCGGTCGACCAGGCGGGCCAGTTCGTTGGCGCGCTGGCCGATGATCCGGGCGGCCTGCCTGCGGTCGCCGTCGCTCAGCGAGTCCCAGTGGTCGGTGAGCGTGTCCGCGTACCCCTTGATGACGGTGACCGGGGTGCGCAGTTCGTGGCTGGTCACCGCGACGAACAGGTCCCGGTCGTGGTCGCGGCGCTGCTGGTCGGTGGTGTCGCGGAAGCTGACCACGCGCAGCGCGTTCGGGCCGGGCAGTTCGCCGGAGGTGATCCGCAGCCAGCGGCCGTCCGGCAGCCGGTGGTCGAGCACCTGGCCGGGCGGCGGCAGCGGGAACGGCAGCGGCCGGCTCAGCGCCTCGTCCGCCGGCCGGCCGGTCACCTCGACCGCGGCCGGGTTCCACAGCCGGACCCGGCCGTCCCGGTCCACCACCGCGAGGCCGTCGGCGAGCGCCGCCACGACCGGGCCGTCCCCGTGTACGGGCAGGCCGGTCTGGTCGCCGTACATGTGGGCGATGCAGGCGGCGATGTAGCCGATGACGGCGCGTTGCGAGGGTTGCAGCGGTTCGCCCAGCGGGTAGAGCGCGTGCAGGCTGCCGATGGTGAGCCCGCCGATCTCGGCGCGCGCCACGATCATCCGGCAGAGGCCCCGGCCGGCGACCTCGTCGGCGAGCGCACCGGGGATCGCGTCGACCCGGACCTCCCGTACCGGCGGGCCGGCGAGCAGGCAGACGGTGGCCGGGTCGGTGGCGGGCAGCGGGCGGCCGAGGACGAACTCGGCGCTGCCGGTCGCGGCGACGACCCGTCCGCCGGCGGGGGTGAACTCCACGAAGACCAGGCCGGCCGCGCCGACCGCGGGTTCGACCTCGCGGAGCAGGCGGGTGAGGACGGCGAGGCCGGACTCGCCCGAGTTGATCATGTTGATCACTGCGGTGTGGCCGGCGATGAAGGCGGGGTAGTCGGTTCGCTCCGGCATGTCCCGAGTGTGCCGCGCCGTCCGCGTCCGGGACACCCCCGGCCGGTCGACCGTCTCCGGTACCGATCGACGGGGCTCACCGGCCCAACCGGGCCAGCGCGTGGGCCGGCCGGTCGGTGATCACCCCGTCCACGCCCGCTTCCAGCACGAGTTCCAGGTCCTCCGGCTCGTTGACGGTCCAGACGTACACCGAGTTGCCGGCGGCGCGCAGCGAGGGGACCAGGCGGGGGCGGGCCCGGACCAGGTCCACGCCGGGGCCGGCGATCCGGGCGCCGAACGGCAGCCGGCCCAGCGGCAGCAGGCGCGGCAGCACCTCCAGCAGCAGCACGGTGGGCAGCGCCGGCGCGAGTTCCCGGACCCGGCGTACGGCGAGCGGCGAGAACGACATCACCGTCACCTGGACCGGATGCTCCGGCCGTGGTTCGGCCAGCCCGTACCGGCGCAGCATCTCGACCAGGCGCCGCTCGACCTCGCCCCGGTAGCGCGACGGGTGCTTGGTCTCGATCAGCAGCCGGACCGGCCGCCCGGCGGCCAGCACCGCGTCGAGCAGCCGCTCCAGCGTGAGCAGCCGGGTGTGCGACTCGTCGAGCGGCACGTCGTCCTCGGCGAGCGTCGCGGCCCGGTGCCAGGAACCGAAGTCCAGCGCCTCGAGCTCGGCGAGCGTCCGCGCGCTGACCAGGCCGTGGCCGTTGCTGGTGCGGTCCAGCCGGCGGTCGTGCACGCAGACCAGGTGCCCGTCGCGGGTCAGCCGGACGTCGCACTCCAGCCCGTCCGCGCCCTCGTCCAGGGCGCGCAGGTAGGCGGCGAGTGTGTGCTCCGGCAGGTCGTACGAGGCGCCGCGATGGGCGAAGACCAGGGGGACGGTCATGGCCGCGTCACCGGCTCAGGCGACCCGACCCGGCTGCCCGTCGTCGGTGACCACCGGACGGCCCGCGGCGGCCCAGTCGCCCATCCCGCCGTCGACGTTGCGGACCTGGTCCCAGCCGTTGCGCATGAGGTAGCCGACCACCTGGGCGGACCGGCCGCCCGAGCGGCAGATCACCGCCACGTCGCGGTCCTGCGGGATCTCGGCGATCCGGGCGGGCAGCTCGGTCATCGGCAGGTGGTGGGCGGCCGGCGCGTGGCCGGCGGCCCACTCGTCGTCCTCGCGGACGTCGAGCAGGTAAATGTCGTCGGGCACGGCCGACGCGGGCACGCTGGGTAGTGAGGCTCCGAACACGGTAACCAAGCCTAGTCGCCCGCGGCGCTCACAGCCGGTTGACCCAGCGCGGGTTGGCGCCGGCCCACTCCGGCACGCGCGTGTCGCGCAGCGCGCCGAACAGCCCGGCGCCGCCGTCGTCCAGCACGACGTACGAGACGCCGTCGATGGTCTGCGGGTAGGAGGGCACCTGGACCCCGCGCAGGGCGTCCGCGGGCAGGCCGCGCAGCGCGAACAACAGCTCGTCCAGGGGTACGCCGTTGGTGTCCACGGTCAGTGCCCCGCCGGCCGCGCGCAGCACCCGGTCCAGCTTGACCGGGTCGCTGCGCAGCCGTGTCTCGCCCGCCCGGTCGAGCACCGCCCGCAGCATCTGCTGCTGGTGCCGCTGCCGGTCGAAGTCGCCACCGGGCAGGTCGTAGCGCTGCCGCACGTAGTCGAGCGTCCGCGCGCCGTCCATCTGCTGGCAGCCGGCGTCGAACTGGTACCGGGTGTGGATCGAGCGCACCGGCGTGTCCACGCACATCCGGATGCCGCCGAGCTGGTCGATCACCTCCTTGAAGCCGGAGAAGTCGACGAGTGCCGCGCCGTCGAAGCGGATCCCGGTGAGCCGGTTCAGGGTGGTGCTGAGCAGGCGCGCGCCACCCTCACCGCCGCCGCCGTGCTCGTACGCGGCGTTGACCTTGTCCTGGCCGCCGGGGAAGCCCGGTGCCGGCGGGAGCGCCACCAGCAGGTCGCGCGGTACGGAGATCAGGTACGCCTGCCGCATCCCGGCCGGTACGTGCACGATCAGGATGCTGTCCGAGCGCTGGTCCTCCGGGTTGGCGCCGGGCCGGTGGTCGGAGCCGATCAGCAGGTAGTTGAGCGCGCCGTCCAGGTCCGTCCGCTTCTTCCGGGCGGCCGGGTCGAGCAGTTGCTCCTTGGCCACCGTGCGGTCGTAGCGCGAGGTGAGCCAGTGCAGCCCGGCGACGCCGAGCGTGGCGAGCAGGACCAGGGCGAGCCCGGCGCCGAGCAGGAATCGGGCCCAGCGGGCGGGTCCACCCCGCCCGCGTCGGTTCCGTGCTGGCCTGGACGTGACGATCCCCCCGTAGCCGCGACAAGAGACCCGCTCACGTCAGGCTACGGGGGGATCGGCCGACCGGTATCGCTTTCGCGCAGGTCAGCGGGTCATTTACGGGTGGAGAGGACGTCCGGGTTGTTCACCACGAACTCGGCCAGCTTGTCGTTCTTGACCGCCCTGAACATGTCCATGCTGACCTCGTTGAGGATCTCCCGGTTGCCGTTGCCGTTGAAGGTGCCGCCGTTGGTGCGGAGCATGACCAAATCGTTGCCGGTCACACCCTTCATGGTGAAGATGAAGTCCTCGATCGACACACCGCCAGTGTCCAGGACGAACGCCTTGCCGGCCGCCTTGATCAGCGCGTTCAGCTTGATCGGGTTGGTCAACGTCCCGCTCTGGCTCGCCTTCTTCGCCATCGCCTTGATCAGTTGCTGCTGGTTCTGCTGCCGGTCGTAGTCGCCGTTGCGGAGTGTCTTGCGCTGCCGGGAGTAATCCAGCGCCTGCCACCCCTCCATCTCCTGGCAACCCTTCTTGTAGCTCACCGGCTTCATCCTCTTGCCGGTCTTCTTGGCGTCCGCGTTCCACATCGGCTTGCCGTCGACGTACGACATGTGCAGCGAAGAGACGTCCTGGGTCACGCAGATGTTGACCGTGCCGATCGCGTCGATGACATTCTTGAAGCCGCCAAAGTTGATGATCGCGGCGCCGTCGAAGCTGATGCCGGTCATGCCCTTGATCGTCTTGGCCATGAGCTGGGCACCGCCCTCCCAGCCACCGCCGTTCTGTGCGCCGTGGAAGAAGGCGGCGTTGATCTTGTCGACGCCGCCTCGGTATCCGCTCTTCTCAAAGGCCGGGATGCGGGCCTCGGTGTCCCGGGGGATCGAGATCAGGTAGGCCTGGTCGTGGCTGGCCGGGATGTGCAACACGATGATCGTGTCCGACCGGACGTCGTCGGCGGCCCAGCGGGCCCGCGCGTCCACGCCGAGCAGCAGCATGTCGATCGGGCCTTCGAGGCTGCTGCCGCCCTCGGCCTCGGTCTTGCCCGCTTCGCCGAGAAGATTGCGCTGGGCGATGTTGCTGGTGGCCTGGCCGATGACCGCCTTGCTGCCGACGATCGCGACGCCACTGGTCACCATCAGCACGGCGCCGAGCACCAGCGTGAGCTTCGCCCAGAGCGGGTCCTTGCGCTTGGTGCGCTTCTTCTTGCCACCACCGGGACCGCGACCGCCGGAGCCGGGCTGTGTGGGGATGACCGGAGGGACCCGCCCGGATGATCCGGGTGCCGGTGACTGCGGGCGACGGCTGGTCTGGACCGACATGCGTGCTCCAGCTCGGTGATCGGGGGCGGGACCACTTTACGTATCTGTTCCCGTATTCGCGACCTCGTAGGCTCGCAATTCCCGTCAATACCGGCCTACATCCTCGGGTTGTGGCCGAACGGGCAGGGGTAAGGAGCCGGTCGGCGGTTGGCCTCCGTGGTGGCGAGGCCCTAGCGCTCGTTGCCGGTCATGTCGTGTCGGCGTCAGCCGCCCGCGTTGTCGCCCGAACCCTTCTGGTTGGCCTGCATCCACTCGGCCATCCGGTCCGCGGCGATCGCCTTGTACATCGCCAGCGCCTTCTCCCGGTCGGAGACCACCACCGACTGGCCGTCGATGGTCTGGCCGCCCAGGTGCGGGCTGGTGACGAACGTCAGGTTCTCGCCCCGCAGGCTGCGGAACTGCACTGCCATGTCGGTCAACGAGAATCCCTGGTCGACCGTGACGGCGGCGGTGACCGCCTTGAGGAAGTCGTTCAGCTTCTTCGGGTTGGTGAGCGTCCCGGTGCTGGCCGCCTTGTCCATCAGCGCCTTCAGGAACTCCTGCTGGTGCCGCATCCGGGCGAAGTCGCCGTCCGGGAACTGCTTGCGCTGCCGGACCCAGTCCAGAGCCTCGGCGCCGTTCATGTGGTTCACGCCCTTGGTGAACGTCCGGTACGGCTTGTGGATCGAGGTGATGGTCCGCTCCACCTTGAGGTCGACCCCGCCCAGCGCGTCGGTGACCTCCTTGAAACCGCCGAAGTCGATGGCCATGACGTGGTCGATCCGTACGTCGGTGAAGCACTCCACGGTCTTCACCGCGAGCGGCAGGCCGCCGAACGCGAACGCCGCGTTGATCTTGTTGCGCGAGCCCGAGTCGCAGGACGCGCCGGCGCTCTCCGGGATCGGCACGTACAGGTCACGCGGCACCGAGACCAGGTAGGCGCTCTTGTGGTCGGCCGGGATGTGCATGACGATCACGGTGTCCGCGCGCCACTTGCCGGAACCGTCGACAGGGGCGTCCGGATCCCGCGAGTCGCTGCCCACGAGCAGGATGTTGAACGCGCCCTCGACCTGCTTGGCCGGCCGGCCGCCGGTGATCCCGGCGAACGGGTCGGTGCGCGCCAGGTCGTCGTCCAGGTTGCGGGCGTAGAACCACGCGCCGAGGCCGCCGAGCAGCGCCAGCACCAGCACCGCGACACCCGCCACCAAGCCGATGCGCCCCCAGCGCGGCCGGGGGCCACGCCGCCCGGACCCGCCCGGACCGCCACCGCCCGGACCACCGGGCCCGGTCGGCCCGGCCGGGCCGCCGGGACCGCCGGAGCGGGGCGCCTCGTCGTGTGCGGGGTACCACCTGGTTTCCGAGGGCCGGGCGCGCCCGGTGGCGGCCCGGTCGGAGCCGGGAACCGAGGCGCGGCCCGCGCCCCGGCTGAGGTGTCGGGGGATCGGGGCGCCGGCAGACGAGGTCGCTGACATGTAACCGAGGGTAGGTCGGCCGGGCCACCGACGCCCTCGTACGCGCGCCGATGTCAGCCGCGTCCCCGGCGGGTTCAGTACCCGAGACGCCCGCGGAAGTACTCGATCGTGCGTCGGAGGCCGTCTTCGGGCGTGACGCTCGGCTCGTATCCCAGCAGTTCGCGGGCGAGGGTCAGGTCCGGACGGCGCATCTCCGGGTCATCGGAGGCACGAGTGATGTAGCTCACCTCGGACGTGCTTCCGGTGAGTGACACGATCGTCTCGGCCAGTTGCCGCATCGACATCTCGTGCTCGGTGCCGCAGTTGATCGGCCCGGTCTGGGTCGAGTCGAGCAGCAGCAGGATGCCGCGCACCAGGTCGTCGACGTAGCAGATCGAACGGGTCTGGTTGCCGGTGCCGTGCACGGTGATCGGCTCGCCGCGCAGCGCCTGGGAGATGAACGTCGGGATGGCGCGGCCGTCGTCCGGGCGCATCCGCGGGCCGTACGTGTTGAAGATCCGCACGATCGCGGTGTCGGTGCCCCGGCTGCGGTGGTAGGCCATGGTGGCCGCCTCGGAGAAGCGCTTCGCCTCGTCGTAGACGCTCCGGATGCCGATCGGGTTGACGTTGCCCCAGTACGTCTCGCGCTGCGGGTGCTCCTTGGGGTCGCCGTACGCCTCGGAGGTGGAGGCCATCAGGAACCGCGCGCCGTCGTCGGTGGCCCGCTCCAGCAGCGCCAGCGTCGCCACCGAGCCGACCCGGAGGATCTCCACCGGCAGCTTCTCGAAGTCGGTGGGGCTGGCCGGGGACGCCATGTGCAGGATCGCGTCGAACCGCTCGGCCATCGCCGGGTGCTGCGGCAGCCCGTCGGAGATGTCCGCCTCGACGAGCGTGAAGGTCGGCTCGTCCAGCAGGTGGGCCACGTTGTCCTTGGACCCGGTCACGAAGTTGTCCAGCACCACGACGGTGCAGCCGCGCTCGACGAGCCGGTCGACGAGGTGGGACGGGACGAAACCGGCGCCGCCGGTGACGAGGATGCGGTGTCCGGAACCGAAGCGGGGAGCGACCTTCATGGCGGTCAGCCTATACACGCGAGGCGGGGCCCCCGCGTAAGGCAGGGGCCCCGCTCGACTGTGGTGCTCAGTGGGCGCCGGCTCCGGTGAGCGAGCGCACCTCCAGCTCCGCGTACTTCTCCTCGTCGCTCTCCTTGGACAGGATCGTGCCGAGCCAGCCGCACAGGAAGCCGAACGGGATCGAGATGATGCCCGGGTTCGACAGCGGGAACCACTGCCAGTCGTGGTCGGGGAACATCGCCGTCGGCGCGCCGGAGACGACCGGCGAGAAGAAGACGAGCACCACGGCGGCGAGCAGGCCGCCGTAGATGGCCCAGACCGCGCCCGAGGTGTTGAACCGCTTCCAGAACAGGCTGTAGAGGATCGCCGGCAGGTTGCCCGACGCGGCTACCGCGAACGCCAGCGCGACCAGGAACGCCACGTTCAGGTTCTGCGCGTAGATCGACAGGACGATCGAGATCGCGCCGATGACCAGCGCGGAGACCCGGGCGACTGTCACCTCCTGCCGCTCCGACGCCTGCCCGTTCTTCATCACGTTGGCGTAGAAGTCGTGCGCCAGGCTGGACGACGACGCCAGGGTGAGCCCGGCGACCACCGCGAGGATCGTGGCGAACGCGACCGCTGCGATGATCGCCAGCAGTGTCGCGCCGCCCAGGTCCCCGCCGAGGAACTGTTCGCCCAGCTTCTCGGCGAGCTGTGGCGCCGCGGTGTTGCCGGCCTTGTCCTGTGCGGTGATCTCCGACCCGCCGACGATCGCCGCCGCGCCGAAGCCCAGCGCCAGGGTCAGCAGGTAGAACGTGCCGATGATGCCGATCGCCCAGAGCACGCTCTTGCGGGCCGCCCGCGCGGTCGGCACGGTGTAGAAGCGGATCAGGATGTGCGGCAGGCCGGCCGTGCCGAGGACCAGCGCGATGCCCAGCGAGAGCAGGTCCATCTTGCTGTAGAACGTCTTCAGCGCGTCCCCGGGTGTCTCCACGCCGTAGCGCAACCCGGGTTCGAGGAACGCCGCTCCCTTGCCCGAGGCGCTGGCCGCGTCGCCGAGCAGCGAGGACAGGTTGAACTTGTACTTGGCGAGCACCAGCAGCGTCATCGCCAGCGCGCCGCCCATCAGCAGGAACGCCTTGACGATCTGGACGTACGTGGTGCCCTTCATGCCGCCGACCGTCACGTAGATGACCATCAGGGCGCCGACCATGATGATGGTGGCGACCTTGGCGGTGTCGGCGTCCATGCCGAGGAACGTGGTGCCCGGCTTGATGCCGAGCAGCAGGGCGACGAGCGCGCCGGCGCCGACCATCTGGGCCAGCAGGTAGAAGATCGACACCGTGATGGTGGAGACCGCCGCCGCGGTCCGGACCGGCCGCTGCCGCATCCGGAACGCCAGCACGTCCGCCATCGTGTACCGGCCGGAGTTGCGCAGCAGCTCGGCCACGAGCAGCAGCGCCACCAGCCAGGCGACCAGGAAGCCGATCGAGTAGAGGAAGCCGTCGTAGCCGTAGAGCGCGATGATGCCGGCGATACCCAGGAAGGACGCCGCCGACATGTAGTCGCCGCCGATCGCCATGCCGTTCTGGAAGCCGGAGAAGGACCGGCCGCCGGCGTAGAAGTCGGTGGCGGTCTTGGTCTGCCGGCTGGCCCAGACGGTGATCGCCAGCGTGATCGCCACGAAGACCAGGAACAGCGTGATGGTGAGGTTCCGGGCGGTGGTGCTGCCCGCCTCAGCCGCGAGGACCGTGTTCATGGGTCACCTCCCCCATCTCGTCGCGGATCCGGTCGGCGACCGGGTCGATCCGGCGGCTGGCGAACCGCGAGTAGAACCAGGCGATGAGGAACGTGGAGACGAACTGGAGCAGGCCGAAGACCAGGGCGACGTTGATGTTGCCGATCAGCTTCGTGCCCATGAATCCCCGCGCGTACGCGGAGAGGATGACGTAGAGCGCGTACCACAGGAAGAACGCGACGGTCATCGGGAAGACGAAGCCGCGCAGCGTGCGCCGCAACCCGGCGAACTCGTCCGACCGCTGGACGGCGAGGTACCGTTCCGCCGCCGACTCGGCGGGTGCGGACGCGGGTGTGTCCGTGGACATCTGTGGATCACCACCTTCGCAAGGCGTGGGGGAGTTTCGCGCACGGTAGAGAGCGCGCTCCCGGCCCGGGAAGGCTCCGCCGCCCGGCGGCGGACGGCTGCGCCGAACGGCACCCCCACTGCGCCCAGTGACCCACGTCACTCCGCTAACCGGTCACCCCCACCCGGTCGATCATGAGGTTGGCGGCGACGAATCGGACGCGGAACGCGGCCAACCTCATGATCGACGGAGCGAAGCGGAGCGGAGGTCAGCCGGGGAGGTCGTGGTAGCGGCCTCGGTAGTGCAGCAACGGGGGCGTGTCCCGGGGCAGGTCCACCGATTCGATCGTCGCCTCCACCAGCAGGGCCCAGCCGTACTCGCGGGCGGTGTCCAGGCGGCAGCCCGCCCATCCACCGGCGTCCGCGGGCACCGGCCCGTACGGCGTCTCGGTCCAGGTGTCCAGCGCGAACAGGCCGCCGGGCGACGGGAACAGGCCGGCGAAGCGGTCGGCGAGCTGCCGGTGCTGCGGGCCCAGCGGGGCCACCGCGAACCGTCCCGCCTCCTCGATGGCCGCCCACAGGTCCGACTCCGCGTCGACCAGACCGAGCAGCCGGTCCGGCTCACCCTCGGCTACCAGCGTGGAGGAGACGGTCAGCCCGGCGGGGCCGGGCGCGGTCCAGAGCGTCACCGGGGCGGCCAGCCGTCCGCGCAGCCGGCGTACCGGCGAGCGTTGCGCGGCCGGCGCCGCGAACGGGTCGGTGGAGTGGATCTGCGCGCCCGGCTCTGGATTCACGTGAAACATTGTGCCGCCCGCCACCGGGCGAGGTTCGACGGAACGCCCTACCCTGCCGGGCATGAATCTCATCCCCCCGCAGCAGCTCGCCCAGGAACGGGTCGTCGCCGCCGACGCCATCCTCGGCGGCCAGGTCGACCTGCGTGCCTATCCACACCGTCACCTGCTGGTCAGGGCGAACAACACCTGGGGCCGCAGGGCGTACCAGCCGCTGATGGAAGCGGTCGAGCACCTGTCCAACTACGGCTGGGAGCTGGTCACCATGACCAGCGTCGGCGACGGCCACCACGTCTACGCGGCGATGCGCCGCACTGCCTGACGGCGGGTCGAGACGCGCGGATCAGTCGTCGGCGAGCAACCGGCGGGCGGCGGCCAGCACCTCCGGGTCGGCGCAGCCGGCCGCGTACCCGGCGATCCGGCGCCGGATGTCCCGCCCGAGCAGCCACTCCCCGATCCGCTCGGCGACCGGGCGCAGGAACGCCGGGCGGCAGCGGAAGTTGTACCGCCACGTCGCGACAGTGGTGCCGGGATCCGGGCCGGGCGCGAACCGCCAGCCGCCGCCAAACCGCTCGAAGAACCACGGTCCGCGCACCATCTTCATGCCGACGTTCGTCGGCGGCGACCAGGAGACGTACTCGCTGACCATGACCAGGCCGTGCCGGGAGCGGGTGTACGTGCGCACGCCCCGCCCGGGCCGCGTCGCGCCGTCGACGAAGTGCTGTTCCCGGACGAACGGATCCCAGCGGTACCGCACCGGGGCGGTGGTCTGGGAGACGGCGAACGCCAGCTCCGGGGGGACCGGGACGGTGACGACCGCTTCGACGACAGGCATCAGCGCCTCGGGGTGACATTCGCCAGCAGCTCCGGCTGCCGGTGGTCGAGCGTGTCCCCGGCCATGTACGCGCCGAGCAGCGCCGCGCCCCCGCCGTACGCCAGGCCGACCGGCAGCGCCAGCCAGAGCCACACGTCGCCGAGCAGCGCGGCGGCCACCACGAACGGCACCGCCACCACCGCCGAGCCGACCATGGAGACCAGGGTGAGCAGACCCTTGGTGAAGCCCGCGCCGCTGTTCAGGGCGAACGGGTTGCTCGACTCGGGCAGCGAGTACGCGCCGAGCACGGAGACGAACGCGTTGATCGCCAGCCCGCAGCCGTACGCGGCGAACAACGCGCCACCCATCACGCCGAGCCATTCGGGCCGGCCGAGGACGACCGCCAGCGCCACCGCGATCACCACGAGCATCGGCACCACGTAGATCGAGAACGCGGCCATCCGCGCCCGCAGCTCCACCCGCCCCGGCACACCGGCGACCACGTTCGCCGCGTACGAGCTGCCGTCGAAGCCGAACTGGTTGGCCAGCGTCAGCGACGCGAGCGCCCCGACGAAGATCATGGACAGGCTGACCAGCGCCGGTGAGGAATCGGCGCCACCGAGTTCCGCCCCACCCTCGGTGGTGAACGACACGCCGCCGAGGTTGACCATCACCGGCACGAACACGCCGACCACGGCGACCGTAATGAGGTTGGCCCGGCGGCGGGCGTCCCGCCACCAGTAGCGGCACTCCCGGGCGACGAGCGCGCCGAACCGGTCCCGCCGGGCCCAGCCCACCGCGCGGGGGAAGAGCTGCGCGACCGCGCCGCCGGCCACAGCGCGCGGCGTCCGCGCAGGGCCGCTGCTCGCCGCGCCCACCATCGCCGTCTCCAGCGACCGGGACCACCAGAACAGGAGTACGCCGAGCGTCGCGAGCGCGATCAGCAGCTTCACCACCGCCGCGCCGGTCCGCCCCTGGGCCACGTCCAGACCGGCGGTCCACGGTGCGCCGAACGGCGTCCAGCCGACCACCCGGGCCACCCCGTCCAGCCGGTCCCAGTCGGTCTGCCGTACCGCGGCGAGCACCAGCAACTGCAACGGCCCGAGCAGCGCGGCCAGCACCGCGAGCAGCACGGCGGCCAGGTCGCGGACCCGGCGAGAGCGCAGCATCGTCGCGAACGCACTTGTGAGCGCGCGGGCACCGGCCAGGCAGACGAGCAGCCCGACGACCACGCCGAGCGCGCCGACCAGTGCGGCCGCCCATCCACCGAGCGCACCGGCGGTGACCACCAGCCCGGCCGCCGTGATCGCTGTCGCCAACGCCGGCACGCTGACCAGGGCGGCGGCGAGCAGGCCGGTGACCAGGGTGCGGCGGGACAGCGGCAGCAGTGCGAACCGGGCCGGGTCGAGCGTCTCGTCCACGCCGAAGAAGACGAGCGGCAGGAGCAACCAGCCGAGCGTGAGCAGGCCACCGCCGAAGGCGGCGATCATCAGCGCGTACCGGGACTCACCGGCCAGGCCCGGCGCGGCCAGCAGGAAGAACCCGACGGCGGCGAACCAGAGCCCGAACAGCAGGCCGAGGACGAACAGCGCGACCCGCCAGGTCTGGCCCCGGAAGTTGTTGCCGAGCACCCGCAGCTTGAGCCGGACGAAGTGCCAGGGCGACACCCGCCGGACCGGGCGCTCGGGCACGGTCACCGGGACAGCCACGACAGCTCCTCGCCGGTCGCGGTCCGGCCGCCGACCACCTCCACGAAGACGTCCTCCAGTGACCGGTCGCCGCGCACCTCGGTGAGCGTGCCCACCCGCTTGATCCGGCCCTCGGCCAGGATCGCCACGTGGGAGCAGAGCCGCTCGACCACCTCCATCACGTGGCTGGAGAAAATCACCGTGCCGCCGCCGCCGACGTACCGGTGCAGGATGTCGCGGATCAGCGCCGCCGAGACCGGGTCGACCGCCTCGAACGGCTCGTCCAGCACCAGCAGGCGCGGACCGTGCAGCAGCGCGCAGGCCAGCCCGATCTTCTTCTTCATGCCCGCCGAGTAGTCGACCACGAGCGTGCGGCCGGCGTCGGAGAGTGCCAGCACGTCGAGCAGCTCCGCCGCCCGCTGGTCGACCACCGCCGGGTCCATGCCGCGCAGCAGACCGTGGTACGCCAGCAGCTCCGCCCCGCTCAGCCGGTCGAAGAGGCGTACGCCGTCCGGCATCACACCGAGCAGGCTCTTGGCGCGTACCGGGTCGGCCCAGACGTCGTACCCCAGCACCCGCGCCTCACCGGCGTCGGGCCGCAGCAGGCCGACGGCCATGGAGAGGGTGGTGGTCTTGCCCGCGCCGTTCGGGCCGAGCAGGCCGTAGAACGAGCCGGTCGGCACGGCGAGGTCGACGCCCGCCACCGCGACCTTGGTGTCGAAGCGCTTGGCCAGACCACGAAGGGACAGCGCCGGGTGCTGATCGGTCATGGTCCGACCGTATCGGGCTCCGGCCAGGGGCCGCTCGGACGGCAGGATGATCTCGCATCATCCCTGAGAGGTACGAGTCGCATTGCCGACGGCCTGCAACCGGCGACCCGGGCGGTGGGTGTCAGTCCCAGGGACGGCAGCGGGGAGAGACATGGATGCGGACAGTGCGTTCGAGGAGTTCTACCGGAGCAGCAGACAACGCGTGGTGACGGTGCTGTACGCGCTCGGCGGTGACCGGGCCGAGGCTCAGGACGCCGCCCAGGAGGCGTACGCGCGGGCCTGGCAGCGCTGGTCGCAGGTCAGCGAGTACGACGACCCGGAGGCGTGGGTCCGTACGGTCGGTCACCGCCTGCTGGTCAACCGGTGGCGCAAGGTGCGCAACAGCGTCGTCGCCTACCGGAGGCACGGGCCACCACCACCGGTGCGGCCCCCCTCGGAGAACACGGTGGCGCTGGTCGCCGCACTGCGGCAGCTCTCCGCGGACCAGCGGCAGGCAGTGGTCCTCTATCACCTGGCCGACCTGTCGGTCGCGGAGATCGCCGCGCAGACCGGCGTACCCAGCGGGACGGTCAAGGCTCGCCTCTCCCGGGGCCGCAAGGCCCTCGCCGCCCTGCTCGACATGACCCTGCCGGAGGAGATCCGCAATGCCTGATCCGATCTTCTCGGACCTGTACCGGGACACCGAGCACCTCGTCTGGCCACCCACCGAGCAGGTGCGGCGTCGAGGTCGGCAGCGGACGCGGCGTATCCGGATCGCCGCCGGTCTGGCCGCCGCGGTAGCGGTGGGCGTCGTCGCGTCGGGTGTGGCGCTGGCCCGTCCCGACGCCGCACCGCCACCCGTGCCGCCGGCCACCGTCGTTCCCACCCCGCCGACGCCGACGCCGGCGCCCACGCCGAGTTCCACGCCGTCGGCCGAGCCGTCCGAGAGCGGGTCGCCGACGCCGAGCCGCACCACCGGACGGCCACCCGGCACGACCGGCGGCGAGACCGGCCGCGCGCCGACCAGGACGATTCCGGCGGCGGCGATGCTCCAGCTCGCCGACCTGCCGACGGGCTTCACGATGACGACCAAGGTGGAGGGGGACTGGTCCCTGGAGTCCGTGACCATCTACTGCGAGAACGAGTCGCCGGCGCTGAACGCCGGTCAGGTGGCCAGCAGGTCGGTGCAGTTCGACTCACCCAGCGACTGGATCGTCGAGCGGGTGACGCGGCACTCGGGCACCTCCGCCGACACTGTCATGAAGCGGGTCCGCCAGTTGGTCACGGGCTGCCGGCCGACGCGCCCGGAGGACTCGTTGTCCATCATGGCGGAGTCGCTCGGCGGCGACGACGCGGTGCTCGTGGGCGGCGACATGGGGACGCCTGCCCGCTGGGTGGTGGTGCGGCAGGGCGACCTGGTCGCCCAACTGCGGGTCGACCACCAGACCACGCCGAGCGAGGCCAAGCGAGTGGTCGGGTGGGTGGTCAACCGCCTCTGCGCCGGCACGGACACCTGCTGACTGGTGCTCGGGTGTGCGGCGGGGCCGGCGCGAGCGGGCCCCGCCTCACAGGCGCAGGGACTCCGGGGTGTGCAGGCGGAGCATGGTCGCGCGGACGTCGCGGGGCAGCCGCCGCCGGCTCGCCATCGACACGACCACCATGACCGTGAACGCCAGCGGCACCGTCCACGCCGCCGGCTGGGTGGTCAGCGTCGCCGGCCAGCCGGTCAGCGGCGGGCCGAGCACGGTGAGCAGCACCGCGCCGACCGCTGCGCCGCCGCCGACCAGCACCCCGGCGGCGGCGCCCAGGTCGGTCAGGCCGCGCCACCAGATGCCGAGCACCAGCAGCGGGCAGAAACTGGATGCGGCCACCGCGAACGCCAGCCCCACCACCTGCGACACGTCCAGCCCGGAGACGTTCAGGGAGAGCACCGCCGGCACCCCACCGGCGATCACCGTGGCGAGCCGGAAGCCGCGTACCGAGCCGCGGCCGAGCACGTCCGTCGAGATCACCCCGGCGACGCTGGTGAGCAGGCCGGACGAGGTGGACAGGAACGCCGCGAACGCGCCGGCCGCGACCAGCGCGGCGAGCAGCCGGCCGGTGGTGCCGTCGCCCAGCGCCGCGCCGGGCAGCAGCACCACCACCGCGTCGGTCTGGCCGCTCACCAGCAGTTGCGGGGTGTAGATGCGGCCCAGCACGCCGTAGACGGTGGGCAGCAGATAGAAGACGCCGACGAGCGCCAGCACCACGAGCGTGGTCCGGCGGGCGGCGGCGCCGTCCGGGTTGGTGTAGAAGCGGACCAGCACGTGCGGCAGGCCCATGGTGCCGAGGAACGTGGCCAGGATCAGCGAGTACGTGGCGAACAGTCCCCTGTCGTCCTCGCCCGCGGTGTCCGGCAGCAGCCACTCGGTGGCTCCGGTGGCCGCGCCGGACACCTCCGGCACCGGGTCACCGGCGGCGAACTCGAGGCGGTCGCCGGGGCGTACCTCCCGGATGTCGCCGTCGGGCAGGGTGAGCGTCGCGCGGTGCTCGACCACGACGGTGGTCGCGGTCCGGAACGTCGGGCCGTCGGGCGGGGTCACCGCCGGGCGGGCGTCGGCCTGCCACTGCAACGCCAGGAAGATCGCGGGTACGGCGAGCGCGGTGAGCTTCAGCCAGTACTGGAACGCCTGCACGAAGGTGATCGCCCGCATGCCGCCCAGCGCCACGTTCGCCGTCACCACCACGGCGACGAGCAGCGCCCCGAGCGGATACGGCGAGCCGGTGAGCGTGGCCAGGGTCAGCCCGGCGCCCTGCAACTGCGGCACCAGGTAGAGCCAGCCGATGAAGATCACGAAGACGGTGGCGAGCGTGCGCAGCCGGCGGGAGCCGAGCCGCACCTCGCAGAAGTCGGGCAGCGTGAACGCGCCGGAGCGGCGCAGCGGCGCGGCCACGAACAGCAGCAGCGCCAGGTATCCGGCGGCGAAGCCGACCGGGTACCAGAGCACGTCCACGCCGTACTTGAGGATCAGCCCGGCGACGCCGAGGAAGCTCGCCGCCGACAGGTACTCCCCGCCGATAGCGGCGGCGTTCCAGGTCGGGCTGACCGCCCGGGACGCGACCAGGAAGTCCGAGGTGGTGCGGGCCAGCCGCAACCCGTAGAAGCCGATGCCGACGGTGACCAGGGTGACGGCGACGATCGCCGGGACCACGTAGTCGTTGGCCATCAGCGTTCCGGCCGTCGGATCAGGTCGACGAAGTCCTGCTCGTTGCGTTCGGCCAGCCGCACGTACGCCCAGCCGACCACGATCAGGAACGGGAAGGACACGACGCCGAGCAGCAGCCACGGCAGGTTGACCCCGAGCACCGTGACCCGGCCGACCGTGGGCGCGATGGCGAACAGCCAGGGCAGGCCGCCGAGCCCGATCAGCACCAGCAGGCTGAGCCGCAGCGCCAGGGAGAGCTGGGCGCGCATCAGCCCCTGCACGAGCGTCTCACCGACCGGAGTCTGCTGGGTGAGCTCGGAGCGGGTGCGGTCGGCCGGATTGCCGACCCGGGAGACCTCGGCCAGCACGATCCGGGTCCGCTTCGGCGCGGCGGCCGGCGGCGCCCCGCTGCCCGGCTCGTGGCGGCCGGGCGGGGACGCGCGGGGGCCGGGAACCGGGGTGGCCTCGGCGGGCCGCCCCGATGGATGCTGTTCCTCGGCTCCGGTCACCTCCGGCAGTCTCGCCCGCTCAGCGGGAATGTCAAGAGCACGGTTCCGAGCCCTGTGCACAACCTGTGGATAACGCTTCACGGCTGTGGATAACCCGGTGGATGGCGTGGAGTCGTTGTGGACGCTCGTCCTGCCGGTCGGCGAGATCTTCTGAACGATCCCCCGGAACCTTCCCGCCGTCCCGTGAGTGAACAGGTGGGGAGAGGGGGTGACGGTGTCCGACGGTGATCTCATCGCGGAGCTCTACGCGGGGTCCTTCCGCCGGCTGGTGGTCCAGCTCTACGCGGTGACCGGTGACCTGAGCGAGGCCCAGGAGGCGGTCCAGGAGGCGTTCACCAAGGCGCTGGTAGCGCCCGGGCGGTTCGCCCGGCTGGAGAACCCGGAGGCGTGGCTGCGGCGGGTCGCGGTGAACGTCGCCCGCAGCCGGCACCGGCGTCGGCGGGTCCTCGACCGGCTGCTGCTCCGGATCGGTCCTCCGCCCGCCGTCGCCGACCGGGCGCCGGAACACCTGGCCCTGCTGGCCGCGATGCGGGAACTGCCCGAGGGGCAGCGAACCGCGCTCGCTCTGCACTACCTGGTCGACCTGCCGGTGGAGGAGATCGCGGCCACCCTCGGCGTCTCCGCCGGCACCGTGAAGTCCCGGCTCTCCCGTGGACGGCAGGCCCTCGCGGTGCTGCTCACCGACTCCGACGCCAACGGCAGCCCCAGCAACGGGAGGATCGATGTCCGATCGTAGGCTCTCCGGTTTCGACGTCGACACGATCGCCGCCGCCGTCCGGCAGCCGCCGCTCGGCGAGCTGCGGTCCGTGGCCCACTTCCGCCGGCGTCGGTCCGGTGCCCTGGGCGCTACCGCCCTGGTGGTGCTGGCGGCCCTGGTCGCCACGCCGCTGGCGAGCCGGTCCGCACAGTTCGGATCGGCGGATCCGCCCGGGCCGACCCTGCCGGGCAGGGCCGGCGACTTCACGTTGACCGGCCCGGCCTCCGGCGTGGACGTCCGTGTCGCGACATGCGTGTTGCGCTTCGCCCGGACCGTCGACGGGGGCCGGACCTGGACCGACTGGGACGATGCGCGCTACCGGGCCGCCGACTGCGAGCCCGGTCCGGCCCGCAGCGGGAAGAGCCTGGAGTACGCCGTCCTGAGCGACCGCACCTACCTGGTCGACGACGGCGGGGTGCGTCGCCTCTCCACCGACTACGGCCGCACCTGGCGGGACGCCGAGCAGGCGATCACCGCCGTGGGGGCCTTCCCGCCCGCCGCCCGGCCCGTCCCGCGCGGACTGGCGTCGCCGGCGGTGACCGAGCCACTCGCGGTCGACCCGTCGACGGGGGACGTCTACCGGCTCAGCGGGCAGCCGCCGTCGCCGCTGCCGCTCGCCGGCGTCTACCCCGCGTCGGACGGCAGCATCTGGACCACGTACGGGATCAACGGGACCACGGTCGGGGCCCGTAGCGCCGACCGGGGAGCGACCTGGAACACCTGGACGCCGGCCGCGGGGAGGACGGTTCTGGCGCTGGCCGGCGTGGACCGGCGGGTGGGCTACCAGATCGTCGCGGACGCGGACGGCGCGGTGACGCTGGAGCGGACCCAGGACGGCGGGACGACCTGGTCCACCACGGTGACCGGGCTGCCGGAGGTGACGCACTGGGATCTGACAGTGGGATCGGACGGATCCCTGCTGGCAGTCACCCAGACCGGTGCGGGCGACCACCGGGTCGCGGAGGTGCGGGTCAGCCGCGACGACGGCCGGAGTCTCGCCGTGGCCCGGGCGGGCGGCATGCCGGTCGCCTCGGTGAGTGTCGCGCCGGGGTACGCGTGGCTGTTCGGCCGGGACGACGGCCGGGACGGGGAGGCGGACCATCTGGTCCTCACGCGTGACGGGCAGGTCTGGACGCGGATCCTGCTGGCTTCCTCCTGACCGTGCCGGGGCGGGACCGTGTCGGCCCGCCCCGGCCACCGCTCAGTCCAGCCCCACCCGTACCGGGTTGGCGGTCGCCGAGCCGAGCCAGGTGTGCGGGTTGCCGAACCAGCACCAGCCGAGCTTCGGGGCACCTTGGCTGATCCACAGCGCGGGCACCCGCCGGTCGCCGCAGCGCGACCCGACGAGCGAGAAGCACCTGTTGCTCGCCAGCGCCTGCGGGTGCAGTGTGACGAACGCCAGACCCTCGTCGATGGTGATCGGCAGCCGGTCCTTCGCGGTCATGTCCTCCAGCGCGGCCGACGGCGGCACGTTGCGGTACTCCTCGCCCCGGTCCACGTCGAACAGCAGGTACGCGGGCCCGGCGGGCACCTCGAGCTCCTTGATCGGGTGGAAGGTGGGCAGGTCGTCGGCGGGGAAGTTGCGGTCGAGGACGCCGGTCTTGCGCTTGCCCGCCAGCGTGGTGAGCGCGATCCGTTCCGGCACCGGCACCAGTTCCCGCGTTGTCACCAGCAGGAACGGCACCCGCGCGTCGGTGGGCCCGGCCAAGCCGGCGGCACCGGTGACCGCCGCGTCGCGCAGCGGGGTGAGCAGCGTCCGGAACTCCTCCTCGGTCTGACCGGCCAGTGCCGGGTAGCCGAGCTGCACGAGGCGGTCGAGCTGGCTGTCGAATTCGGTAGCGGCGTCGAAGCGGTCGTCGGACATGCGGTCCCCCACCCTGTCGTACGGTCTGCCGTACATTGTACGCCAGCGCGCGGCAGCGACAAGCCGCCGACCGCGCCGACGGCACCCGGCCCCTCAGCGACTCCAGTCCTGCTTCGCGGCACGCACCAGCTTGTCCTTCAGCTCCCGGGTGTGCCGGCGGCTCACCGGCAGCTCGGATCCGTCGATCACCACCACGTAGCCGGAGTTGACCAGCCGCAGCTCGGCGATGAGCCGCAGCTGCACCAGATACGAGCGGTGGATCCGGACGAACCCGGCGTCGGCCCAGCGCTCGGCCAGCGTCGCCAGCGAGACCCGGACCAGGTGCGACCCCTCCGCCGTGTGCAGCCGCGCGTAGTCGCCCTGCGCCTCCACCCACCGCACCGCCGAGCGAGGCAGCATCCGGGTGGTGCCGGCCAGCTCGATCGGGATGGTCGGATCCTCCTCCGCCCGGGCCAGCGCGGCCGGATGCGACGGCACCACGCGGGAGCCGATCACCCTTCGCAGCGACTCGGCCAGCCGCTCGGCGCGTACCGGCTTGCGCACGTAGTCGGTGGCGCCCAGGTCGAACGCGTCCACCGCGCCGTCGTCGTACGCGGTGACGAACACGATCGCCGGCGGCCGGGCGAACCGGCGCAGCACCCGGGCCAGCTCCATGCCGTCCAGCCCCGGCATCCGGATGTCGAGGAACACCACGTCCACGTCGTCGTCGCGCAGCACCCGCAGCGCCTCGGTCGCGTCCCCGGCAGTGTGCAGCCGGGCCACCCGGGGATCGGCGCGCAGGTGGTACGCCAGCTCGTCGAGCGCGGGCGGCTCGTCGTCCACCGCCAGCACCCGGAGGAATCCGGTGCCGGTGACGGTCACGACGACGCCCGGACGCCGGGGTGGAACTTCGGTACGCGCATGCTGACCTTCGTACCCGAACCCAGGCCGGTCTCCACGACCAGGCCGAACCCGTCCCCGAAGACCGACCGGAGCCGTTCGTCGACGTTCGAGAGGCCGACGTGCTGCCCCGGGTCGTCGGCCGGGTCGCCGGTCGCGCCCGACACCTCGGCGATGCCGGCGGTAAGCGTCGTCGGATCCATCCCCACCCCGTCGTCCTCCACCGTGATGTGACACTCCGCGCCCGCGTCCCGGGCCTCGATGCTCACCATGCCGGTGCCCGGCTTGCGGGACAACCCGTGGCGGACCGCGTTCTCCACGAGCGGCTGGAGGCAGAGGAACGGCAACGTCACCGGCAGCACCTCCGGTGCGATCTGCAGGCGTACCTGGAGCCGCTCGCCGAAGCGCGCCCGCTCGATGGTCAGGTAGCGGTCGATCGAGCGCAGCTCCTCGGCGAGCGTGGTGAACTCGCCGTGCGCCCGGAACGAGTAGCGGGTGAACTCGGCGAACTCTAGTATCAGCTCCCGCGCCCGCTCCGGGTCGGTGCGCACGAACGAGCCGATCGCGGTCAGCGCGTTGTAGATGAAGTGCGGGCTGATCTGGGCGCGCAGCGCGCGTACCTCGGCCCGCGCCAGCCGCTCCCGCGACGACTCCAGCTCGGCCAGCGCGAGCTGGTCACCCGCCCAGTGCGCGGTCTCCAGCGTCGCCTGCACCAGACCCGGGGCCGGGCGCTCGTCGGCCACCGCCACCAGCGCCCCGACCACCCGCCCGTCCGCGCGCAGCGGCGCCACCACCGCGCCGCGTACCGGACAGTCGACCAGGTCGCAGCGCAGCTCCGACTCGCCCAGCACCGTCGAGCGCCCGCTGTCGGCCGCCCGCCGGGCCGCCGCGACCAGTTGGTCGCCGTGATGCGCGCCCTGCCCGTCGATGGCGAGCAACGCGTCCCGGTCCGTCAGCGCCAGGCCGGCCGCGCCGACGAGGGCCCGCAGATGGCGTACGGCCTTCGCCGCGTCCGCTGCGGTCAGGCCGGCGCGCAGCGGCTCGGCGGCGAGCCCCGCGGTGTGCAGCACCTCGTACGTGGCCCGCTGCGTGGCGGTGGCGATGCCCCGCCGGCCGCGCAGCCGCAGCACCGCCCAGAGCGCCGCGGCCAACGCGGTGACCAGCGAGACGACGGCGAAGACGGCGGAGAGGTTGCCACCCACGCAGCGATCCTGCCGGGTGGCGGCCCGGTAGCGCTAGTACGCGCCCTTGCGGGCCAGCACCACGCCGACGGTCCGCCACAGGATGCTGAGGTCGTACGCCAGCGACCAGTTGTCGACGTAGTAGAGGTCGAGCCGGACCGCCTCGTCCCAGGACAGGTCGGAACGGCCGGAGACCTGCCACAGACCGGTCATGCCCGGCCGGACCAGCAGCCGGCGGCGGACGTCGCCGAGGAAGTCGCCGTCGTCGGCGGGCAGCGGGCGCGGGCCGACGAGCGACATCTCGCCCCAGAGCACGTTGATCAGCTGGGGCAGTTCGTCCAGCGACGTGGCGCGCAGGAAGCGGCCCACCGGGAAGACCCGGGGGTCCTGCTTCATCTTGAACAGCATGCCGTCGGTCTCGTTGCGGTCGACCAGGCCGGCCAGCCGCTCCTCGGCGTCGACGTACATGGTCCGGAACTTCCAGACCCGGAACGTCCGCCCCTCGTGCCCCACCCGGGGCTGGCGGAAGAAGACCGGCCCGGGGTCGGAGATCCGGATGGCCACGGCGACGGCGAGGAAGAGCGGGACCAGCAGCAGCAGGCCCAGCCCGGCGGCGACCCGGTCCATCAGGTTCTTGGCCAGCAGCGCCGGCCCGGACAGGGTCGGCTCCTCGACGTGCAGCAGTGGCAGGCCCTCGATCGGGCGGATGTGCACCCGGGGACCGGCGATGTCGGTGAGCTGGGGCGCGACCACCAGGTCGACGCCGGAGCCCTCCAGCTGCCAGGCCAGCCGGCGCAGCTCACCCGGCTCGGCGCTGGCCGAGCCGCAGACCGCGATGGTGTCGCCGCCGACCTCACGTACCAGGGCCAGGACGTCCCGGCCCGCGTACACCGGCACCGGGGTCTCCAGGCCGCGCGCGGCGGCGTACCCGTCGGTGAGGTGGATGGCCACCGGCACCAGGCCGACGGACGGGTTCCGGGTGACAGTGGTGTAGACCTCCAGGCACTCCGGAAGCGTGCCGACGAGCACCATCCGGTGCCCGGCGTGGCCGGCGCGGCGGCGCAGCGCGTGCAGCGAGGCCCGGGCGATCATGCGGCCGAGCAGGATCAGCATCATCGCGCCGAGCAGCGCGAAGCCGACCGTCCACCGGGACAGGGAGTAGGTCTTCGTGGCGAATGCGATGAACGAGACCGCCGCCGCCACCGCGACGCCGGCCCGGATCACCCGCTTGAATTCGTCCGGACCGAGACCGAGGTAGCGCCGGTCATAGGCCCGGTTGCCCCAGAGGAAGAGCAGCCAGCCGAGCGGCAGGAGCACGAACGCCACTGTGTAGAACCAGGCCTGCGGCGAGTTGCGGAAGCCGGAGTCGGCCTGTTCGAAGATCTGCACGGCCAGGAAGCTGGCCAGGGCGGCCGCACCGAAGTCCAGCAGCAGCAGGAGGGCGATGTAGGGCCGGTGCCACCGGGACACCCGCCGGCGGGCGCGGGCCCACGCCGACCGCGGTACGCCGTTGTGCGACGGCGGAGTCGGCGGCTGGATCTCAAAGCTGTCGACGTGCCGCACGCTCTTGCTCCGGCCTCTGTCGGTTACCGGGCGCTGGAGGCTTGTCGTCACCTCAACCCATGTCCTCCCGCATGACCCGCGTCCTCACTCGCCGTGAGGGCCCGGGTCGCTCACCGTCCCAGTCTCCCACGCGGGCCCGGCCTGGACCGGCCCCCGCGAGGAAGCCGTTCCGCTGGTGCTCGGTGAGATCTGGCCGGCTCCGAATCAGTTGTGAAGCCGGGGACCGAGCCACTATACCGATGGATGACGGCTCGGGTAGAGGGGCGGACCGGACCTTAGGCGATCGCCGGTCGATTCCGCTCGGTAACCGGCGAATCCGGTTACTCACCGTACGAGCCTGGACAACCTTCGGTCAGCCAAGGGCTTGCCGCCGGTCTGGCAGGTGGGGCAGTACTGCAGGCTCGAATCGGCGAACGACACCTCCCGCACGGTGTCGCCGCAGACCGGACACGGCAGCCCCTTCCGGGCGTGCACCTTGAGGCCCGAGCGCTTCTCGCCCTTCAGCTCCGCGGCCCGCTGGCCCATCGACCGGCGTACGGCGTCGCCGAGGACCGTGCGCGTCGCCGCGTGCAGACCGGCGAGCTGGTCGTCGGTGAGCCGGTCGGTGATCGCGAACGGCGAGAGCCGCGCCGCGTGCAGGATCTCGTCGGAGTACGCGTTACCGACGCCGGCCAGCACCGACTGGTCGGTCAGCACGCCCTTCACCTGGCCCTTACGGCTGCGCAGCCGCTCGGCGAAGGTCGGGAGATCCGCCTCCAGCGCGTCCGGCCCGAGCTTCGCCACTCCGGGCACCTGCGCCGGATCGGTGACCAGGTAGGCGGCCAGCTTCTTCTGGGTGCCGGCCTCGGTCAGGTCGAAGCCGGAGCCGTCGTCGAGGCGTACGCGCACCGCGATCGGCCCCTTGCCGGGCCGCAGCGGGGCCGCCGACGGGAACGCCTCCCGGTAGTGCAGCCAGCCCGCCCGCGCCAGGTGGACCACCAGGTGCAGTCCCTCGTCGAACCGGACGTCCAGGAACTTGCCGTACCGGCCGGCGCCGGTGACGGTGCGGGCGGCGACCGCGCTCGGCGGCGGGTCGTACGTCTTCAGCGCGTTGATCGCGGCGACCTCGAACCGCTCGACGCGGCGGCCCACCGCACGCTCGCGCAGGTAACCGGCGAGCGCTTCCACCTCCGGTAGTTCGGGCATCGTCCAACGGTAGCCTTCTTTCCCGTGAGCGCGAGGAATGAGCTTGCGAGTCCCGCAGTCGCGAACGAAAGGCGAGCTCTGTGAGAATCGTGGTGGCGCACAACCGGTACCGGGAAGCCCAGCCCTCCGGCGAGAACACCATCGTCGACGCGGAGATCGCCCAGCTCACCGCCGCCGGCGTGGAGGTGCTGCCGTTCCTGCGCAGCTCGGACGAGATCCCGTCGATGTCCAAGCCGGCCAAGGCGCTGCTGCCGATCTCGCCGATCTGGGCACCGAAGGCCCAGCACGACCTCGACCGCCTGCTGACCGAGCATCGGCCGGACGTGTTGCACCTGCACAACCCGTATCCTCTGCTCTCGCCCTGGGTGGTGCGGACCGCGCACAAGCGCGGGGTGCCGGTGGTGCAGACGGTGCACAACTACCGGCAGGTCTGCTCCTCCGGGCTGTACTTCCGCGACGGCGTGATCTGCCAGGACTGCCGGGGCCGGGCGCTGGGCGTGCCGGCGATCGTGCACCGCTGTTACCGCAACTCGCGGGCGCAGAGCGCGCTGATGGCGACCACGCTCGCCGTGCACCGCCCGACCTGGAAGTCGGTGGACCGGTACATCGCGCTCACCACGGCTGTGGCTGATCATCTGCGCGACTACGGCATCCCGGACGAGCGGATCGTGGTGAAGCCGAACGCGGTGCCCGACCCGGGCACCCCGGCGCCGGCGGGGAACGGCTTCCTCTTCATGGGGCGGCTCAGCCCGGAGAAGGGCCTGGACCTGCTGCTCGCGGCATGGCGGCGGCACCCGGTGGGCGCGCTCGGCCCGCTGCGCATCGCCGGTGACGGCGAGCTGCGTCCGCTCGCCGAGGCGGCCGCCGCCGAACGGCCCGACGTGCACTACCTGGGCCAGCTCGACCGCTCCGGGGTACGCGCGGTGCTGGCCGACAGCTCCGTGGTGCTGGCCACCTCCACCTGGCACGACGTGCTGCCCACCGTGATCATCGAGGCGCTGGCGTCGGGGCGGCCGGTGCTCGGCACCGCGCTCGGCGGCATCCCGTACCTGGTGGGCGCGGACGGCCCGCGCGAGCCCGCAGGCACCGGCCCGGCCGAGGTGGCCACCGCGGCGCCGGGCGACGGGCTTGTCGCGTTGCCGGCCGGGGTGCAGCGCGGCGAGGCGGGCTGGGTGGTGGCGCCGGAGGTGGACGCGCTGGCCGCCGCGCTGCCGCTGGCCGCCGCCGAGGCGGGGACGCTCGCCGGTCCGGCCCGATCCCGCTACGAGCGCACCTTCCACCCCGACGTGATCACCAAGCGCCTGATCGACATCTACGCCGGCTTGCAGAGCCGCGCCTGACGTGATCTGACCACTTTGCGTTACTGGCAGGTGTGCGCCTGCGCCGGTCACCTTCTGTGACGGGCGGTTTCTCGTCGATCCGCGCCCTCGATCATCGACCATGGGCTTGAGCTGCTCGAATGTCTGAGAGCCGACTCCGCCGGTAGATGCCTCTCCGCCGCCTTTGCTCTGCAGCCATCGACGCGGCAGTGACCGAGAGTTCCTGGTGCGCATATGGCTGCAGAGCAAAGGCGCCGAAGGTGAACCGACCACCCTCGCGGGGACGTCACTATCAGTGACTGACGTCTGGTGCGGCGACGGACTCGCCTGCGCAGGCGCCATCGGCGCGTCGGACAGGGCGGCCTTCTCATTGAGCGTGACGACGGCAGCACTACGCGCGGCAGGGCACGACAGCGCAGGGCACGACGGCGCGCAGGGCACGACGGCGGCGGAGGGGCCGACGAGGGCGGCAAAGCCGGAGTGGGGCGAGGGCGGGAGGAGGCTTCAGCGCAGGGAGGCGCGGGCGGAGAAGGCGATGCTGGCCAGCAGGAAGCCGCCGTTGACCACGGTGAACGCGACCATCAGCCAGAGCGCCAGCGTGGGCGCGAACGCCAGCACCAGGCCGGCCACGAAGATCACCGCGCCGTAGTCGCGGACCAGCTTCACCAGGCGTACCGGGAGCGAGGTCGAGGTGACCATGCTCGCCGCGTTCGGCCCGGACTGCATCACCGAGGTCACCAGGTTGACCATCCAGGTGCCGGCGAACACCGCCACCAGCCAGACCGGCGTGGACGGGCGCTGCGCCACAGCCGTCGCGCCGATCGCGGCCACCAGCGCGATCTGGGCGGCCACGTCGCAGAGCACGTCGATCCGGGCGCCGGCCGCGCTGCCCTGACCGGTCACCCGGGCGAGCTGCCCGTCGGCGCAGTCCAGCGCGTACGCGATCTGCCACGCGACGAGCGCGAACAGCCCGACCGCCCAGGCCGGTACGGTGCCGGCGGCCACGTCGTCGGCGAGTGCCACCACGGTGACCGAGGCGGCCAGTCCCAGCACCAGGTTGGTCAGCGTCAGCGCGGTCGGGCGCAACCCCAGGCGCTGCGCGGCGAGCGCGAAGGCCGCCCCGATCCACTGGCTGATCGACTCGCTGAACAGGCCGCCTCCCCGGTTGACCCGGTGGAAGTCGGCGACGGTGGGGCGGGGCTCAGCCAATGTGGTCGCGGAGGGCACCGGCGTAGTCTGCCAGCCGCTCCCGCGTCTCGGTAGCGGACATCGCGAGGTGTTCGAGGATGGTGTAGCGGTCCGGCCGGGTGGCCGGCGCGAACTGCACCGCCTCGACGAACTGGTCGTCGGTCAGCTCGACCTCGGCGGGCAGCCGGGGCAGCCCGTGCCGGGTCAGGCAGGCCGCCATCTCGGCGAACCGGCGCTCGTCGCCGCGCAGGTACGTGCAGAACAGCGCACCGAGCCCGGCCAGTTCGCCGTGCGAGGCGGTGCCGGGGAACAGCGCGTCGATCGCGTGCATGATCTCGTGGCAGCCGCCGCTGGAGGGGCGGCTGGTTCCGCAGACGGCCATGGCCAACCCACTGGAGATCAACGCCTCGGCCAGGACGGTCACGAACGCGTCGTCGCTCATGTCGCCCGGGTGGTTCAGCACCGCCTCCGCGCCGGCCCGGGCCAGTGAGGCGGCCAGCCCGTCGACCGGCTCACCGCGGACCCGCCGGGCCAGTTCCCAGTCCGCCAGCGCGCTGATGTTGCTGACCACGTCGCCGATGCCGGCCCGGTTGTGCCGCTCCGGCCCGGCCTCCACGAAGTCCAGGTCGACGATCACCGCGATCGGGATGTGCACGCCGTAGGAGCCCTTCAGGCCCTCGGTGATCAGGCTGGCGACCGGGGAGGCGATGCCGTCGTTCGCCAGCGCGGTCGCCACCGTCACCATCGGCAGGCCACGGCGGGTCGCCGCGTACTTGGCCACGTCGATCGTCTTGCCGCCGCCGATGCCGACGACCGCGTCGTACGACCGGGTGCGCAGCTTCGCCCCCAGGTCGTCGGCGGCGTCGAGCGTGCCCCCGGCCACCGTGAACACGTCGGCCGAGCGCAGCGACGGCCGGATCAGTTCGGCGATCCGTTCGCCCTGCCCCGGCCCGACCACCACGGCGACGTCGCCACCGGCGGAGATCCGCCCGTCGGAGAGGATCGCCGCCAGGTCGGCCACCGCGCCCCGCCGCACGTCGATGTGCAGCGGGGTGAGGACGCTGCGGGCTAGTAGCGGCACGCGATCTCCCGCGCCCGGGCCAGATCGGCGTGGTTGTCGACCTCGACCCAGGAGACGTCACCGATCGGGGCCGCCCGCACCTCGCCGCCGCGCTCGGCGAACTCCTGGTAGCCGTCCTCGTAGTAGAGGTTCGGGTCGCGCCGCCAGGTCGCCTCCAGCGCGTCCGCGAGCGGCACCGCCACCTGCGGCTCGATCAGCGTCGCGCCGATGTACTCGCCGTACGCCTCGCCCGGGTCCATCAGCTTGGTGATGCGGGTGAGCTGGCCTGCGGCGTCGAAGGTGGTCTTCATCTCCTCCTCGGCCAGCGGCTTGAGCGTGTCCACTGCGAGCAGGATGCCCGGGCCGCGCTCGGCCAGCAGCGTCTTCTCCACGCTCACCGGGTGCACGGTGTCGCCGTTTACGAGCAGCACGCCACGGGAGAAGTGCTCCCGCGCCAACCAGAGCGAGTACGCGTTGTTCCACTCCTCGGCCTTGTCGTTGTGGACCAGCGTGATCGTGACGCCGTACTTCTCCTCCAGGGCGGCCTGGCGCTGCCGCACCGCGTCGGCCGCGTAGCCGACCACGATCACGACCTCGTTCAGCCCCACCTCGGCGAGGTTGCGCAGCGCGATGTCGAGGATGGTGGTCTCCCCGTCGACCGGCACCAGGGCCTTGGGCAGGGTGTCGGTGTACGGCCGCAGCCGGCGCCCCGCTCCCGCGGCGAGCACCATCCCGATCATGCCGACACGCTCCTCTTCTCGACCCGATTCCACCCGGCGAGGATATCGCCGGGCGCGGAGCGGCAGTGGTTCAGCCCGTCAGACCGATCGAGCGCAGCGCGGCGAAGCCGTCCTCAGCGATCCGCCGGATCAGCCCGTCGTTGACGTCCCGGTGCTCGTCGAGCAGCGCGATCTCCGACTCCGCCAGCCAGCGGAACTCGGTGTGCTTGCCGGCCTCCAGCCGGGGCCGGCTGAGGTCGCCGTCCACCCGGATCAGGAAGTCGGTCTCCACCCGGGTCAGCCCGTCGTCGGCGGTGTACCGGTATTCGCCGACCAGGCCGAGCACGTGCGACACGGCCCAGCCGGTCTCCTCGGTGACCTCCCGGCGCAGCGCGTCGTCGATCTCCTCGCCCGGTTCGAGGTGGCCGCCGACGATGTCCCAGCAGTTCGGGAAGAGGCGTCGGTCGGGGGATCGGCGTTGGATGAAGATGCGGCCGTCGTCATCGACGATCAGCGCGCCGGCGCAGCGGAGGGGCTCGGTGGGCACCCTCCGACAGTAGCCATCCGGGCCGTCTCCGGCGATGCCCGTTCTTGTCCCGGTACGCATCGATGGCCCACCATGTCCGTACTCAGTCGCCGTCCCACAGGGGTGATGTGTGATGCAGGTACGGGAAGCGATGTCCAGCGAGGTACTGGTGGTCGGGCCGGAGCACACGCTCCGGCAGGCGGCCCGGATGATGTCGGCCCGCGGTGTCGGGTCGGCGGTCGTGATCGACCCGGACTCCGAGGGAGTAGGGATCATGACCGAACGCGATGTGCTGAAGGCGATCGGCGCCGGGCTCGACCCGGATGTCGAGCGCACCGGGGCACACCTGACCTGGGACGTCGTATACGCCGGCCCGGACTGGACGATCGAGGAGGCAGCCGCGGCGATGGCCCGCGGCGGGTTCCGTCACCTGGTCGTGCTCGACGGCCGGGAGGTGGCGGGAGTGATCTCGGTACGGGACCTGATGCGGGTCTGGGCGGGTGAGCACGCGCCGACCCGTACCTGATGTGGTCCGGCGCGAGCGGCGCCGGAGAAAGGGCGATGGCCCGGCCGATATCGGCCGGGCCATCGTCGTGTCTGTTCCGTTTCGGTCGTGCCCGCCCGTCAGGGGCCGACGAAGACCGAGGTGCCGCGCCAGTCCACGTCGTCGACGCCCGGACCGCTGCGCACCGTGGCGGAGCCGGTCGGCACGCCGTCGGACCACGCCATCGTGGACAGGTTGCCGGTGCTCCGGGAGACGACGTAGAGCGTGTCGCCGTCCAGGAACAGGCCGCCCGCGTCGGCGAACGCGGTGGTGCCGGTGACCGTGTTGCGCTCGGCGCCGACGGTGCCGGTGTCCGGCGTGAAGCCGCGCCAGAACAGCGTGCTCTGACCGGCCAGCGAGTAGTAGATGCGTCCGCTCTTGTAGAACATCGCGGTCACGTTCGGCAGTTCCGCGGAGAAGTTGCCGGTCATGCCGGCGTAGGTGGAGCCCTCCGGCGCGGAGCCGGTCACGACCAGGTCCCACTTGGCGTCGTGGTACGGGTCCAGCTTCTTCGGGGTGCCGAACTCGTTGCCGTCGAACGAGCGCTTGTAGAGGTCGCCGCCGACGCCGTAGAACAGGTCACCGCCGACCCAGAACGCGCCCTTGATGTTCGACCAGCCGGTGTTGTCGCCGTTCGGCACCGACATCGCGTTGCCGACCGAGGTGGCGCCGTCGTACGTCCGCTTGGTGATGCTGTCGACGGTGGTGGCCGGCGGCACCGGGGGCAGCTTGACGATCTCGATGCCCTGCACCAGCGGGTTCTCCAGGACGCGACCGAAGTCGATGTCGATGTTGCCGTCACTGGTGATCGGGAACGCACGCATGGTGCCCCGGTTGGTGGCGCCGATCGCGGCGATCGGGTCGAAGTTGCTCAGCTTGACCACGCCGTCGATCGACACGTTGAACTTGCGCTTGCCGGCGGTGGCGGTGCCCGACCAGCGGTTGGCCAGGTAGAGACGCACCTGCACCGGCGTACCGGCCGGGACCGGGAAGTCCCACTGCATGTCCGGCGCGGGCGACTCGTCCCACCGCTCCGCGTTGAACAGCTCGACCGGCGTACCCGACGGCACCGTGCCGTCGAGCGTGGCGTTCGTGGTGTAGCTGGTCACCTGGTTGCCGGCGTTGTGGTAGGTGCTCGGCGCGGCGGCGGTGTCCGCGGCCCAGGCCGGGCCGCTCGGCGCGGCGAGCTGGTCGCCGCCCGCGTTGACCCGGTAGAGCACGTCGGAGGCGTCCGGCGTGGGCGCGGTCTTGACGATCTCGATGCCGTGCAGCAGCGGGTTCTGCAGCACCCGGCCGAAGTCGATGTCGACGACGCCGTCGCTGACCACCGAGATGGACTGCATGGTGCCGCGGTCGGTGCCGCCGGCGGCGACGACCGGGTCGAAGTCGTTCAGCTTGAGTACGCCGTCGATGCTGACGTCGAACTTGCGGGCGCCCGGCTTGCTCGTGCCGGACCAGCGGTTGCCCATGTAGATCCGGACGTCGACCCGGGTGCCTGCGGCGACCGGGATGTCCCACTGCATGTCCGGCGCGGTCGCCTCGTCCCACCGCTCGGTGTTGAACAGCGTGGCCGGCGTGCTCGCCGGCACGGTGGAGTCGAACGTCGCGTTGGTGGTGTAGCTGGTGACCTGGTTGCCCGTGTTGTGGTACGGGCTGGGCTCGGTGGCGCTGTCGGCGGCCCAGTCCGGCCCGCCGTCGGTCGCCGGGATGGCCGGACCACCGGCGTTGACCCGGTAGAGCACCTCGGTCTGCGCCGCACGGCCGGCCTGGTAGACGTTGCCGGGAAGGCCCTTGGTGCTGGTCGAGTGCGGGGTGCTGCCCCCGTCCAGCGGGAAGAAGGCGATCCGCTTGCGCTGGTAGTCGAAGTTGCCGATGTACTCCTGGTCGCTGCCGAGCCAGAGGCCCTCCTGCGTCACCAGCATCTCGGTGACGCCGTAGCCGCGCGGGTGGCGGCCCGGGTTCCAGGACAGCGGCAGGCCGCTCACCGGGTCGAGCGCGGCGATGCTGGCCCGCGGCACCGCGCCCGGTCCGGCCTTGTCACGGGCGAGCGGGTTGTTCGACCAGCGGAAGTGGCCGCCGACGTAGATGGCCTTCTCGCTGATGCCGACCGAGAGGAAGGTGTCGCCGCCGCTGAAGTTCGTCCAGGTCGGCTTCTGGCCGGCGCCGGTGGCGGAGGTCTCCCAGCGGGCGGCGGAGTCGCAGAGCGTGCCCGGGTACGACGCGCCGGTGGTGACCACCACGAAGTACTTGCTGTCCGGGGAGAACTGGACGTCGCGCACCCACGAGTCGAACGCGGTGTACTTGCAGGCCGCGGAGTAGCCGTCGGTGTTCCAGTCGGCGACGGTCGCGGAGCTCTCGCCGAGGTTGATCCGCACGATCTGGTCGTGCACGACGCCGTCGGCCTTCTTGAAGTTGCCGATCACCACGAGGTGCTTGCCGTCAGGGGAGACGGAGAGCTTCTCCACGCCGACACCGGCCGAGGCGCCGTTGTTGGTCGGGGTCCAGTTGTGGTTCTCGGTCAGCGCCACGGTGAGGTACTCGTCCACCGCGCCGGTGGTCGGGTTCAGCGAGGCCAGCCCGTTGCGGTTGATCGTCGCGGTCGCCGTGGTGAAGATGCCGCCGACCAGCAGGTGACCGTCGACGAGCGCGATGTCGTTCACCGTGCCGTTGAACGCCGGGCCCTTGAACCCCTCGACGGGGGTGCCGTCGGCGACGTTCAGCAGCACCAGCTTGCGGAAGTTCTTGTCGCCGACCTTGTTGAACTTGCCGGCGACGTACACCGTGCCGGGGGTCGGCCCGGCGATGATCGCGGTGACGTCGTTGTCCAGCACCGGCGCGAACGCGTTGTCGATCTTGCCGGTCGCCTTGTCGAAGGCGAGCAGTCCGCGGCGGTCGACCGGGGTGGGTGAGGAGCCCCGGTTCTGCGCGTTGGTGAACGAGCCGCCGACGATCACCTTGCTGCCGGCGTCGTGGATGGCCACGACGTTGCCGTCGTTGATGTTCGGCGTCTTGTCCGACGGCACCTCGCCGACCAGCGTGCTGTGGTCGGGCGCGGGCGCCGCTGCCGGTGCGGCGAGCGCCGGCACCGGTGTGAACAAGGTGGCGATGCCGAGCACGGCAGCGCCGAATGCGGACACCGAGCGGTGTCTCAGGATCGAGGAAGCCACAGGCTACTCCGGGGGGAAACGTCGGAGGCGCTGCGATCGTGGTCGGTGCCGACATGAGGCGGGGCGTCACTCGACCGACCGCAGACGTGAGAGCAATACCTTCTCGCATTCGGCCGTCGCCCGTCCACCCGGGTTCGGCCCTTTTGGCCGAGGAAACGGCCCGGGTCACACGAAAAGACGACCGACGATCAGTCCCCGGACACGGAGGGTGTTCCTGAGGAAACGCTCAGGTCGGGCATCGGTGGCTGGAAGTACGGATCGGTCGCCATCTCCCGGAAGACCTGCTCGCTCTCCGGGTCGTTGCCGAACGTGCTGTCGTAGATGGGCTTCTCCGTCTGCCGGGCCGCGAAGTAGACAGCCGCCTTGATCTGCGGGTGCTTCTTCAGGTACGGCCCGACCTCGCGCATCCATTCGGCGCGCTGGCCCGGCCGCCCGTCCTGGGTCAGGCCGTACTCGCCGATGATGACCGGCCGCGGGTGCTTCTTGGCGAACGCCATGAAGTGGTCCATCCGGTTGGAGAAGCTGTTCCACTCCGGACTGGGATAGACGTCCGCGCAGAGCCAGTCGACCTGGTCGTCGCCCGGGTAGTAGGCGGCGGCCCGGCGCTGCGGCTCGGCGAACCCGTCCGCGTGCGGGCACCACACCCACCCGGCGTTGGTGACGCCCATCTCGGCGAAGATGCCGCGGACGTGCTTCCAGGCGGCGACGTAGTCCTCCGGCGAGTGCATGCTCGCGGCCAGGTTCGGCCGGTCCATCTCCCACCGGTAGCGCAGCAGCACCGGAACGCCGAACTCCTTGACGTCCTTCGCGCGTTCCCGGATCAGCGCGTCGTAGACGCCGCTGACGGTGGACCGGGTGTCGGTGCCCTGCCACGAGATCATCTGGAGCTTGCCCCGGGACTGGAACAACTTCTCGGTGGCGCTCGGGAACGGCTCGTTCCACTCGTGGAACATGTGCGCGATGGTGAGCTTGCCGCCGGCCGCCTGGTTGAACGCGTCGAACGCGGCGGCCCGCCCGCTGGCGTTGTGGTACTGCGGCTTGACCCAGGTGCCGAGCCAGGCCCCCTTCTCCGGCGGCTCCGGCCCCCACCCGGTGGTGCGGACCGGAGCGGTCCGCGGTGTCACAGTCGGCGGGGGCGGCACCGCCGTCGCCGTCTCGTCGGATCGCTCCGAGCCGATGTCACAGGCCGCCACGGCCGGGGCCAGGAAGGCCAGGCCCAGCACGGCAGCCATCGTCAGTCGTAACCGTCGTACCACCGCAACCTCTCCCCAGGACGGTCGCCGGCCACGGTATGGGGCCCTGACGGATCCGCGTGGGCGGAGAGGCACGCCGGGCCGGGCGGGCGACCCCTGGCACTCTACCTGTGACGCGGCGCTCAGGCGGGGTAGCCGAGTCGCGTCAGCAGCGGCCCGGCCTGAGCCATCACGTCGGCCAGATCCTTTTCGGTCAGTCGCTGCCGCCACCGGCCCACCGAACCCGGCCGCGCCTTGGCGAAGCGGGCGTGCAGCGCCTCCCGTCCGGCCGGGTCACCGACCTCCAGGAAGTCGGCCACGACCTCGGCCGCCTCGGCCGGGCGGGTGACGATGTCCTCGTACCGCAGGTGCCGCACCCGCTCGGCGGGCAGCTCGGCGAGCTGGGTCAGCGCGCTGCTGGTGAACCGCCGCCACATCCAGGCCGACCGGCCCAGGTCGGAGACCTGCGTGAACTCCTCGCGCCGCTCCGGCTCCACCCAGAACCGGGGCGCGGCGCCCCACGGCGTACCGCCGCGGCCGCTGCGGCCGGTGCCGGTGGACGCGGCGTTCAGCCAGGGCTGCTCGGCGTGCGACACCGCCACGTCCCGGCCGTCCCGGTAGACGTGCAGGAAGACCGCGTCCGGGAAGACCTCGGTCAGGAACGGCACGATGAAGCAGTTCTCCGGGTCCTTCTCGGCGAAGCGCAGGCCGCCGTGCCCGGACGCGGCGAGCAGCGCGCCGTAGTAGCCGCGGAAGTAGCGGGCGGCCCGCTGCGGCGTCCAGCTTCCCTCGTAGACACAGCGGGCGACGGCCTTCGTCAGGCGCGGTTCGAAGTGGTACGACACGTCCGGCAGCGCGCCCACGCAACTGCCGAGGAACGTGGTGCCGGAGCGCGGGGCGCCCAGGATGAAGATCGGACGCTCCACCTTCAGGGTGAGCCGGCGGCCGCCCCCCTCGACCGGCCGTTCCAGCTCGCGGCGTTCCTTCCGGTCCGCCAGCAGACCGACCGCGGCGAGCTTCGCGGCCTTCACCGTGGACAGGCCGGAGTGCGGGGCGGGGGAGTCGCTTGTCATCGAAGGTCCCATCGGTGCGCAGGATCGGTCAGGACTGGGCGGCCGGGTCCGCCCCGGCCCGGTTACGGCCACGGCGCAGGGACCGCAGCGCGTCGAGGTTCAGGGTGCGCCGCCAGCGCCAGACACCCGCCGCGTACGCGACCAGCCCGGCGACCGTGACCAGCGCGAGCACGAGCGAACCGGCACCGAGCAGCGTCGCCACGCCGAGCGGCAGGCCCAGCGTCACGACGGCGAGCGCCATCGCGGCCCGGGTACCGGCGCCGAACGGGTGCAGCCGCATCGACCACCAGAGCTGGGTCAGCGGCACCAGGTTGGTGACCAGGATGGAGACGGTCCAGGCCAGGGCCGCGCCGAGGATGCCGTAACGCGGGATGAGCACAACGTTGCCGACCACGTTGAGCACGGTGCCGGTCATCGCGTTGTAGAACGTCCACGCGGTGCGCCCGGCCATGTTGAGCACCATGTCGACCATGCCGCACCCGGTGGCCAGCAGCATGGTCAGCGCCAGCAGCACCACGACCCGGCGGCCGTCGGCGTAGCCGGCCCCGAACAGCGCCAGCATCGGCGTGGCGAACGCCGCGAAGATCAGGTACGCGGGCCAGGAGAGGATCACGAGCCAGCCGGTGGCGACCTGGTAGAGCTGACCCGCCTCGGCCCGGTCGTTGCGGGCGAACGCGGCGGCCAGCCGGTGCTGCACCGAGCTGGACAGCGCGACGCTGGAGAGCTGACCCAACGCCAGGAACCGGGTCGCGGCCGTGTAGATCGCCGCGTCGGCCGGACCGCGCAACGCGCTGAGCAGCACGATGTCCAGCCGCTGCACCACGATCGCGGCCAGGCTGCTGACCGCACGGGGCCCGGTGAAGCGCCAGAACGGTCCGGCCAGCTCACGCGCCGGCACCGGCCGGGTCACCTGCCGGCCGGCCCGGCCGACCAGCCGGCTCAGCCAGAACAGCGCGACCACCGCGGCGATCAGGTACGGCACCACCCAGGCCAGCGGCAGCGCGACGGTGGCGGACAGCCCGAGCCAGGCGGCCACCGCGACGGCCAGGAACTGCACCAGCGTGCGGCCGAGCCGCTCCACTGTGAGTAGCGGACGCATCTGGCCGAAGCCGCGGCAGGCGGCGAGCGCGTAGTCGTTGAGCGCGGCCAGCGGCACGAACGCGAGCAGGATGCGCAGCGCGGTGACCGCCTCCGGCCCGGCCTCCGGCATGGTGGCCCGAGCCAGCGCCGGTGCGGCCAGCCAGCCGGCCAGCCCGAGCAGCGTGCCGACCACCAGCACCGGCAGCAACCCGACCAGGATGGTGCCCCGGATCTGGTCGCGGCGGTCGAGGGTGCGCTGACGGCTGACGAAGTAGACGGTGCCGACGTCGGTGCCGAGCCGGGCCGCCGACGCGGCGATCATGAACGCGCTGGTGGCCGCGAAGAACATGCCCGCCTCGCGGACCGACCAGCCGCGGGCGATGACGATGTTCAGGCCGAAGCCGGCGACCGCGGCAAGCCCGACCCCGACCAGGTTGGCGAAGCCCTGCCGGGCCGCGCCGCCCAGCCCCGCGCCCGGCCCGGGGGGCGGTGCGGTGAGCGTCGGGGTGCCGCCGGCGTCCGCCCGCGTCACCGCCGCCACGACGGCACGCGTCCCCACCACGTCGCCAGCCGCTCGTCGTACGGCGCGAAGTGGTCCTCCAGCCGGGTCCTCAGCTCCGCCGACATGGGCGAACGGGACCGGGAGTTGTGCTTGCCGAATGCGATGTCCGCCCAGCGGGGCAGCCCGAGGAAGTCGCACACCGCGTCGAAGGAGGGACGCGGGTCGGCGAAGAAGTCGTCGCTGTCGATGACGTGCATGCGGTCCCGGCCGACCAGCGCCTCCAGGCGCTCCAGCTGCTCGATGTAGCGGCCCCGGGCCAGGTACGCGTTGTGCTGGAGGTGCTCGCTGGCGTACGACGCGGAGCTGATCATCCGCTCCCGCTCGCCCGCCGTACGGGACTCCTCCAGCGCGAGCGCCCGCTCGAAGTCCGCCTCGGTCTCGTAGCCCCGGGCCAGCTCGTGCGAGTGCGCGGAGTAGGCGCGCTCCACCGGGTCACGCAGCAGCACCAGCAGCTTCACCGAGGGCAGGTCCCGGGCGATGCGCTGCCCGGCCAGCGGGTGGAACATGTAGTACGGGCTGGACTCGCCGGTGATCCCGCGTACCCCGATCTGCGCCTTCACCGCCTCGGCCTTGCCGGTGGTGGGGAAGTGCCCGAGGTACCAGCTCATCCCCCGGTGGTAGTCCATGTCGAAGTAGTGCACGCCCTTGTGGTACGCGGGCGGCAGCACTCCGGGATGCTGCGACAGCGTCTTGAACAGCGAGGTGGTGCCGCAGCGCTGCGCCCCCACGATCAGGAATCCCGGCACCATCCGCGAACCGGCGGTCAGCCGGCCGACCGTCCGGCTCACCGACTTCACCGCGCGGAGCGCCTGCTCCTTGGCCAGCGTCACGTCCCCACTCCTCACTCTCACCCGGCCCGGCGGGCCAGGTGTTCCTCGACGGCGGGCAGCAGCCAGGTGTCGACGTGCCCCAGTCGCGCACCCGCCTCCGCCTGCCGATCCCGCAGGTAGCGCGCCGCCAGCTCCACCAGGTAGAGCACGGCGACCAGATCGGCGCCCCCACCGGTCTGGTCGAACGGCGCCAGGGTGGCCTCGGCGCCGGCGATCAGCGCGCGGGCCGCCTCGACCGGTTCCACCCCGTCGTGGCTCATCGCGCCCTGCACCGCCAGGTGCAGCGCGTCGTACCCGGCCGGCACGTCCGCCTCGAACCGTTCCCAGTCCCAGACCAGCACCCGGCCGTCGGCCAGCACCGCGCTGTTGCCGCCGTTCCAGTCCCCGTGCCAGGCGCCGAAGGCCACCACCGGGTCGGCGTCCGCGACGGACTTCAGCGCCGCGCGCAGCCGCCCGGCCTCCGGCCGGGGCCCGAGCGCGTCCACCGCGGCGGTGAGCCGGGCCGCGTGCCCGCTTGCCGCCCACGACTGCCGGCGTACGCCGAGACAGCCCGCGACCGCCACCATCGCGTCGCGTTCGGCCGCCTCGGCGGCGGCCGGGGTGGCCCGGGGCAGCCGCACCGGCAGCGCCTCCTGGACGAGCAGCGCGTGGCCGTGCCAGTCGCCGTGATGGCGTACCCCGGCCAGCACCACCGGGCCGAGCGGCACCTCGGCGAGGCGGCGCAGCGCGTCCGCCTCGGCGTGCACCAGCGCACGGGTCAGCGGGTCGACGCCGAGCTTGGCGTACCCGAGGGCCCGGCCGTCCGGGGCGAGCAGTTGCAGCACCGGCTTGCGGTTCGCCCGGGCCGGCCCGATGTGCAGGCTCACCAGCGCCGGCTCGCCGAGCACCTCGGTCAGGTACGCGTCCAGCCCGCCGCCGTCGACCACCAGCCGGTCGCGGAACACCAGTGGGCCCAGCCCGAGCCGGAACGCGGTGGACAGCCCCTGCCGGACCAGCTTGGCCTTGCGGCCGACCGCCTCGGTGGAGTGCCGGACCGCGCTCGCCGCCGCCCGGCCCGAGCCGGTCGGCACGAGCAGCCGGGGGCGGGACGCCGACGGCACCACCACCCAGCCGGCGCCGCCGCGGCGCAGGCTGGGCTCGGCCGGCGCGGGCCAGATCAGCCCGGCCAGTTCACCGAGGTACGCGGCACGGCCGTCGCCGTCCGGGGGTACGCGGAACACCATCAGCTGTCACCGGTCTTTTCCAGTCGGGCCCGTAGCCCGGCGATCGTGCCCTGGGGTGGTGCCGGCGCGAGCGACCGGCGTATCCGGTCGTTGCGGGCCAGCAGGGCGACAGTGATCAGGGCGTAGGCGAGTGTCGCTTCCATCGCACCGTAGGTGAACTGGAAGAAGAGCATGAGGATGAGCACGAGCGTGCCGGCGATGCCGACCGCGCTGTGGTCGCGGCGGTAGCGCCAGATGCAGTAGATGAAGAAGGCGTTGTAGCAGATCGCGCCGACCCAGCCCTGCCCGACGAGCAGCGCCCAGACCTGGCCGTTGCTGCCGAGTTCCCGGTTGCCGCACTGCTTGCAGTCGTCGGACTTGCCGATGGCGATGGACCGGTTGCTGCCGATGAGCGCCCGGTTGCCGCCGTACCCGAGGATCGGCGAGTGGTTGGCCGCGGTGACCGCGCCCTGGGACAGCGTGGTCCGGATGTCGTCGCTGTGGCCGTTCTGGAGGCGTTCGTCGAAGGTGCGGCCGAGCGGTGTGGCGACGATCAGCACTCCGATCAGCCCGACCGCCAGGGCGAGCCCGCCGAGCACCACCATCCGGCCGCGCAGCGCGAGCCGCAGCGCGACGTAGGCGGCGGCGATGCCGAGACCGATCCAGAGGCCGCGGTTCAGCGAGTAGACGATCGGGAAGATCGCCGCCAGGGCGATCGCCACGCCCGCGGTACGGCGCATCGGCTTGCCCAGTACGACCCAGCCGACGATCAGCCAGACCAGCAGGATGGCGGTGTTCTGGCCCCACGAGTTCGTGTAGGTGAACGGCGCGGACGGGCGGGGCGAACTGGCCTCCCCCTCGATCACCTGCTGCACCTGCGCGAACTTGATCTCCATGAGCGAGGTGACGTACGGGTGACCGGCGATCGACTGGGGCAGGACGAATCGCAGCGGCGCGACGAACGTGAGGTTCGGGTACAGCGAGCCGATCCAGCCGCCGAGCACCACGACCACGCCCATGAACCCGAACAGGCGGACCATCCGGCGCTGGGACAGCTCCCGCTCCCGCAGGTTGTAGACGTAGAGCATGGTCACCGTCATGGCGACGTAGTTGGCGAGCCGGATGCCCCAGCCGATGTACTTGCCGCTGCCGCCCGGGGGCAGCGTGTTCGGCGCGGTGAGGTCGAGGGTGAGCACGGACAGGAACACCCAGAGCAGCAGGACCATCCAGATCCCGAAGCCGGGCGGCACCCGGATCGGGCCCCGCTTGCGCATCTGCACCACCATCGGCACCGCGAAGATGACGAAGACGAAGCTCGACACGCCGAGCACCCACCACAGCGGGTACAGCAGGAAGACCGAGATCAGCGGCCATGCCGTCGGCAGCCGCCACGACCAGCTCTCCGGCCGTACCGTCACCGGCCGCAGGCGGTTCCCGTCCGGAGGCGACACCGCCCCGACCGGAACCGTCCCGCGCGCGGTGCGGGGCGGGGTGGCGGTGCTCATTTCACGGTGACCTTGGCGGTGGTCGGCGCGTAGATCACCCACGCGTTGCCGGGCTGGGGGTGCAGGAGATCGCCGCCGGTGTCGGCGAGCGTGCAGACCATGCCCAGGCCGGGCTTGCGCCACCGGCCCTTCGCGCTGTTCGGCCCGGACACCGCCAGCACCGCGCCCTCACCGAAGACGTTCGCCGAGGGCAGCGAGCGCGGGGACGGCTTGCGGACGTCCAGCGTGCGGTACTCCATCGTCAGCACGATGACGGAGGCGGCGGTCACGGTGACCTTGCCGACCTTGCCGACCCAGACGGACTTCGCCTGGTCGTACCGCCAGACCATCGGCGGGCCGCCGGAGACGGTGACGGTGAGTTCGGTGGCCGGCGCGAGGTCGCGGATGGCGAGCGCGTCGCCCTCGCCGGCGTGGTCGATCGGCGGGGTGGGCGGCTGGCCGCCCTTCGGGGCGGCCTTGAGCAGCGCGGCGGTCGACGTGTAGTCGCCGGAGAAGACCTTGCTGTCGTCGTCGGGGGTGACGCCGTCGAGGTCGGAGTTCTCGAACTGGGTGAGGAAGCCGGTGGGGCCGCCGTCGTAGCCGACGAACGGGCGCAGCACCGCGAGCGACCGGATGTCGACCGGCCGGATCTCGGTGACCGGACCGATCTTGGTGGCGTCCCTGGAGTGGAACACGGCGGTCAGGTGCAGCGTGTCGGACTCGGCGAACTCGGCGTAGACCAGGTCGGCGGCGTCCAGGCCGGCCGGGGTGGTCGCGGGGCTCACCCGCAGCGGCACGGCGACCGCCTGGCGGGTGGCGGCGGCCGGGGTGCTCACCGGCGCGCCGGTGAGCGGGCCGGTGGGCAGGGTCGGCGAGGCGCTGGCCGATGACGGCGAGGCGGTGACGTCGCCCGGGTCCACCACCTGGACCTTGCCCGGCTTGGGCTCGGGTTCGCTGCACCCGGTACCGACGCCGAGGACGACGGCGGGGGCGATGGCGGCGCGGAGCATCTGCCGGCGGTTCACCCCAGGTCCTCGCCGGAGTCGAGCGCGTAGCTGCGGCCGTCGCCGTCACCCCGGGAGCGGTACGTGCCGCCGGTGCCGTTGAGCGGCACCGGCTTGCCCGGCATGCCCTGGTTGCCCGGGTTCGGCGGCGGGGTGGCCTTGCCCGGTGCCGGCTTCGCCGGGGCGGGGCGGGACGACTGCATGCGCGGCAGCACCATCGTCGACTCGGCGGACGGGCCGGGGCTCGGCCGGGGCTTGGGCCGGTTTGCCGGTGCCACCGGGGTGCTCGGCGCGCCCGACGTGCCCGAACCGCCCGAGGACGCCGGCCGGGCGGCGCCGGCCGCCGGGACGGGCAGGCGCGGGGCCAGCACGGCACCGATCACCGGCGCGTTGACCTGCTCGAACTGCTGCAGGGCGGCGGTGATCTCGCCGCTGCGGGTCTTGCCCGCCTCGGCCACCATGATCACGGCGTCGACGTACCGGCCCAGGGCCTGGGCCTCCACTGCGAACGCGGGCTGCGCGGTCTCGATGATCACGTGGTCGAAGCGCGCGGACAGCTCGTGCAGGATCTCCAGCAGACCGGCGACCGGCAGTTCGACCTCCGCGTCAAGGTCGCCCGGCACCAGCACCCGGAGCTGGCCCAGCCCCGGCACCGGCGCGAGCGCCTTGAGCGGGGGTACGTCGCGGCGCAGCACGGACGCCAGGTTGTGCCGCCCCTCGGCCACGCCGGTGATGGCGCCCACCGTCGAGTCGGGCTTGGTGGTGATCAGTGCGACCTGCTGGCCGGTACGGGCGTACGCGGCGGCGAGGTTGGCGGCGACGAACCCGGCGGCGGAGCCGGCCGAGGCGTCGCAGAGCAGCAACTGGCGGCCGCGTCCGCCCTGTGCCGGCTCGGGCACGGCGGACAGCAGCACGTTGCGCAGCCGGCCCAGCTCGCGGGAGACCCGGTGGGTGGCCGGCAGGACGGCCAGCGAGGGGGTCCGCGACGGCAGCTCCACGAGCAGCGGCAGGCCGACCCGGTCGGAGATGTCACGACCGCGCCGGATCCGGGTGTCGAGCCGGTCCAGCACCAGCGCCAGCACGATGCCGAGCAGCAGGCCTGCGCCCATGCCGCTGGCGAGGTTGAGCGTGCGGTTCGGCGAGCTGGGCGACTCGGGCAGCCGGGCGTCGGAGATGATCTCGCCCGGGTCGGAACCGGCCGACACCAGCGGGCTGAGACGGTTGTTCAGGCCGGTGATCTGGTTGGTCAGGACGCTCCGCTCGGCCTCGGCCCGCTCCCGCTCGGGCGAGTTCGACGGCGCCGCCGCGATCCGCCCGGCGACGGCGCTGAGCTCCTTGTTCAGCTCGGCGATCTGCTGCTTGAGCGCGTTTGTCTCGTTCTCCAGCGTCTTCTGCGCGGTGGCCTTGCGCAGGTCCAGGTACGCCTGGGCGAACGCGTGCGAGCCCGACTGGGCGCCCTCGGGGCTGTTCGCCTCGTAGACCACCTGGAGGATCTGGCTGTTCGGCGGCACCTTGACGGTCACCGACTTGACGAGCTGGTCGGCCCCGGTGTCGACCTTCATCAGCGCCTTGGCCCGCTCGGCCACGACCAGGGAACGGACCACCTGGGCCTCGGTGTCGAGGTTGACCTTGGTGTTGGGGTTGCTCTCCGCGCCCGAGCCGAGCGGGCGCACCAGCAGCGACGTGGTCGAGGTGTAGCGCGCCTCCTGGATCTGGTTCAGCACGAGCCCACCGCCCAGCCCGAGGGCCGCGGCGAGCAGCAGGATCCACCAGCGGCGGCGCAGCCAGCCCAGGTAGGCCATCAGGGCAAGACCGTCGGCGTCGCTCTCGGCCAAATGGGGTGAGGGCATCAGAGTCTGTCGCTCCCTTTCGACCGAGCCGGGCAGTCCACGGCACAGCTGGACCTGACCGTGGCCTTGAGTGTCCCCGATCCGAACGACGAGGGAAAGTCTGCTCACGTTCCGGTAAGCCTGCCCGGGTGTGGGCAGCCCGCGTAGAAATGGCCGATCGGCGCTGACCATTCGGCGGGTTTCCCGGTGTCGGGCCCGACCTGTCCCCGGATAAGCCGGCGTCGCCGACGGCTCTCGTGCGGAGCGGTGACGGAATCCTGACACATCTCACTTTCTTCCGGTGGCCCGCCCCGGCGGCGCGCGGCGAACCGGGCTGACCTGGACGGTGGCCGGCGGGTGGGCATCCCAGTGACGGGAATCGAGAGGTGAGCCGACCGGCGCGTCAGGATCCGTCCAATGGCCCCTTCAGTTGCCCAGGGGCGCGCCAGTAGGTTGTCAGGACGCGTCCGAGGGGCTTTCACAAAAATCCGGACGCGTCATCCGCGTACGGGAGGAAGTCTGTGGTGAGCGGGTCAACCGAGGACTCGGGGCAGGTCCTGCTGGTGGGTTCCAGTGGCGGGCACCTGGCCCAGCTCCTGGCCCTGGAACCGTGGTACCGGGATCGGCGCCGCGCATGGGTAACGTTCGACACCCCCGACGCGCGCTCGCTGCTCGCCGGTGAGGACGTGGTCTGGGCGCACCACCCCACCACACGCAACGTCAAGAACCTGGTACGCAACGCGTTCCTCGCGCTGAAGGTGATCCGTCGGCGTCAGGTCGACGCGGTGGTCACCACCGGCGCCGGGGTCGCCCTGCCGTTCGTGGTGGCGGCCCGCATGCGCAAGATCCCGACGGTCTACATCGAGGTGTACGACCGGATCGACAGCGCGACGCTCACCGCCCGGCTCTGCCGTCCCTTCCTCTCCGCGATGCTCGTGCAGTGGGACGAGCAGCGCCGGATGTACCCGGAGGCGACCGTCGTGGGGAACCTCCTGTGATCCCCCGGCAGCGGGACCGGCGCTCCGCGGCGCCGTACGTGCTTGTCGTCGTCGGCACCGACGTGCACCGCTTCGACCGGCTGGTCGGCTGGCTGGAACGCTGGCACGCGGCGCGGCCCGAGGTCCGGCTGGTCCTCCAGTACGGCCACAGCCGCACCCCGGCCCTGCCCGAGGCCACCCCGTTCCTCGGCCACGAGGAACTCCAGCGGGCGATGGCGGAGGCGACGCTCGTGGTCAGCCACGGCGGCCCGGCCACCATCACCGAGGCGCGGCGCAACGGCCACCTGCCGATCGTGGTGCCCCGCGACCCGTCGCACGACGAGCACGTCGACAACCACCAGCAGCTGTTCTCCCGTCGTCTCGGCGCGGCCGGCATGGTGCGGCTGTGCGAGTCCGAGGCCGAGCTGCTCGCCGCGCTGGACGAGGGCCTGGCCGACCCGAACCGGTTCGTCCTGGCCGCCGACCCGAACCGCCCGGACCCGCGCGCCGAGGCGGTCGCCCGGGTCGGCGCGGTGATCGACGAGCTGGTCGCCCGCCGGGTACGGCAACGAGCCGTCGGGCGTCGCGGATGAGCGCCCCGGATCCGGCGCCGCCGCGGGTCCTCTTCGTCGGCGGCCTCGGCCGCAGCGGCTCCACCTTGCTGGAGCTGCTGCTGGCGCAGAGCGCCGACGTGTGCGCCGTCGGCGAGGTGGTGCACCTGTGGGAGCGGGCGCTCGGCGCCGACGAGCGGTGCGGCTGCGGTGAGCGGTTCACCGCCTGCCCGTTCTGGCGCCAGGTCGGCGACCAGGCGTTCGGCGGCTGGGCCGCTGTCGACCGGGACGACGTGCTGGCACTCAAGGACCGCGTCGACCGGACCCGGCACATCCCTCGGCTCGCCAAGGACGCGCTCCCGCCGGAGCAGCTGGCCGACGTACGCCGCTACGCCGACCTGTACACCCGGATCTACCGGGCCGCGCTGTCGGTGACCGGCGCCCGGGTGGTGGTGGACTCCAGCAAGCACGCCTCGCTCGCCTTCGCGCTGCGCTGGGCCGAAGGGCTCGACCTGCGGGTGCTGCACCTGGTCCGGGACAGCCGGGCGGTGGCGTACTCGTGGGGCAAGCAGGTGCGCCGCCCCGAGGTGGTCGACGGCGAGGACTTCATGCCGACCTTCTCGCCGTTCGAGGTGAGCAAGCTGTGGACCGCGCAGAACGCCGCGTTCCACCTGCTCGCGTCCCGGGCGAAGGTGCTGCGGCTGCGCTACGAGGACTTCACCGCCGACCCGGCCGGCACCGTACGCCGGGTGCGGGACTTCGCCGGCCTGCCGGACGACCCGGCGGCGCTGCGCATCCTGGCCGGGGCCGGCGACACCGGCGCGGCGCCCGAGCCGGCCGCGCCGTTCCGTGCGCACAGCGTCGCCGGCAACCCGCTGCGGTTCAGCGGCGGGCCGTTGACGGTGCGCCGGGACGAGGCGTGGCGGGACCGCCTGCCGCGCCGCAGCCGTGCCGTGGTCAGCCTGGCCACGCTTCCCCTGCGGGTCCGCTACGGCTATCTGGGCCAGCGGGGATCCGACGAGTCCGTGGAGAGAGCATGAGTGGGCCGAGCATCTCGGTCGTCGTACCGACGCGGGACCGTCCGGAGCTGCTGCGTGCGGCGCTCGACGCGATCCTCAGCCAGGCCCACCCGGGCCTGATCGAGGCGATCGTCGTCTACGACCAGTCCGAGCCGGACCGGTCGCTGGAGACCGACCGGGGTGACCGGCGGATCCGGGTGATCACGAATACCCGTACCGCAGGGCTGGCCGGCGCGCGCAACACCGGCATCGAGGCGGCCACCGGCGACTGGGTGGCGTTCTGCGACGACGACGACGAGTGGCTGCCCGGCAAGCTGGCCGCGCAGTTCGGGGCGCTCGACGCGCACCCGGACGGCGCGCTGGTGAGCTGCGGCATCCGGGTCAGCTACGACGACCGTACGGTGGACCGTTCGCTGGACCGGGCCCGGATCTCGCTGGAGGCGCTGCTGCGCGACCGGCTCACCGAGCTGCACCCGTCCACGTTCCTGATCCGCCGCGCCGCGCTGCTCGACGCGATCGGCCTGGTGGACGAGCAGATCCCGGGCAGCTACGCGGAGGACTACGAGTTCCTGCTCCGCGCCGCCCGGTACGCCCCGCTGGTGAACGTGGAGAGCCCGTACGTGCTGGTCCGCTGGCACAAGCGGTCCTACTTCGCGCAGCGCTGGGAGACCATCTCGACCGCGTTGCAGTGGCTGCTGCGCCGCTACCCGGAGTTCGCCACCGTGCCGCACGGCGAGGCGCGGGTGGCCGGGCAGATCGCCTTCGCGCAGGCCGCGATGGGCAACCGGCGCGACGCGGTCCGCTGGGCCCGGCGCACGCTGGCCCGCAACCCGAAGGAGCCGCGCGCCTACCTGGCGCTGGCGGTGGCGAGCCGGGCCGTGCAGGCCGACCGGGTGCTGCGCACGCTGCACAAGCGCGGCCGGGGCATCTGAGCCGTACGCGAGACGGGCGGGCGACCTCGGTCGCCCGCCCGTTCTCGTTCCGCTGCGATCAGGCCGTGCAGAAGGACTTCCACGCCTGGATGCTCGGCTGGTCGAGCAGCCGGAAGTCGCCCTGGCTGACCGTCTGGTTGTAGTACGCCACGAACTCCGGTCGCTGGCCGTTGAGGAAGCTGGTCATCGACCGGATCCAGGCCGCCCGTCCGGTGCCCGCGTCACCGGGCACCAGGTCACTGCCGGTCTCGGCGACGCCCCACGGCTTACCGAGCGCCTTCGACTTGCTGATCATGGGGCCGTAGATCTCCTGCGGCGAGGCGTACCGCTTCCACTTCTTGCCCCAGTTGTAGCAGTCCCAGCCCAGGGCCTCGATCACGTCGCCGCCCGGGTAGAACGCGTCGAAGCTGCGCCCGGACTTCGGGTCGAGCGTCCAGCACATCAGGATCAGCGTGTTGATCAGCTTGGGGTTGCCGGTCCGGTCGGCCAGGCCGGCGATCCGCTTCCACGCCGTCCGGTACGCCGTCGTACTGAACGCCCCGCGCTCGACGTCGTCCTCCGGCTCGTGGAAGTACGACCAGTAGACGTTGTGCTCGCGCGGGATCGAGGAGAACCAGGAGGTCAGGCGGGAGTCGAACTTGCCGGTGTTCACCTCCTGCGGCGACGCCTTGAACGACACCACGACGGTTCGGTCCACCACGTCGGCACGGCTGCCGGACCAGGCCGGCGGCAGGCCGGGGAAGAAGATCCGGGCCATCCGCAGCTTGCCGAACGTCCGGTCGGACCGGGCCAGCGCCTGGCCGAACGTCTCCCCGCTCTGCACACCGATCGAGGCGCCGGGCAGCGTCAGTCGCGTACCGCTGAAGGCCGGCCCGGCGTCCGCGGAGGCCGACGGACGCGCCGAGGGCTTGCCGCCGAGACCCTGGTCGGCGCTCGGGGACGCGCCCGGGGTGGCGGGCGTGCCCGGGCCCATCGAGGTGGCCGGCCCGACCGAGCCGGGCGTCCCGCCGGCCTGCCGTTCCGCCGCGTCGGGTCGCAGCGTGGCCACCGCGACCCCGCTGCCGGCCACGGCCAGGACCAGTGCCGCCGCGAGGGCGACCCGCCAGCGACGACGGGAGCCTCCGGACGACGGCACGGGGGCCGGGGCGAGCGGCGGCGCCGGCGGCTGGCCCGGACCGCCGGTGGCCGGTCCGTGTGGAACGTCCACCGGGGGCGGTCCGCTCAGCGTGGCGGTCGCCGTGGTGCCCGCCCCCCAGCCCGCCTCACCCGCCGGACCGGCCTGAGTGGCCCAGGCGTCGTCGTGCGGCTCACCCGGGGGCCAGGCGTCACCGCCGTGGCCCGCCGGCCCGTGCTGCGGCGCCCAGCCGTTCGTCGTGCCGGCAGCGGCGTCCCAGCCGGCCGGGTCGTGCCCGGGCCCGTCGTGGTGACCGGCGTCGGGCCGGTCGCGCTCGGGCCAGGGCAGGTCACCGCCCGGCCGGGCCGGTGGTGGCGGTGGCGCGCTCTCGGCCTCTGGCCAGGGCAGCGAAGGACCGCCCACCTGGCGCGGAATGTCCTGACCCGGCCACAGGCCGGTCGGCTGCCCGAAGGCATTGTGCGGCTCTCGGTCGGCCGGCATGACCCTCCCTGGCTGTCGGCGGCCCGTGGTCGGGGCTCAGATCGCCACGCATACCTGCCCGACGATAACCCTCATCCACCTGGCCGTACGTACCGTGACACTCAGCCGAACGCCTCACCCTGGTCACCGGTGACGGTCGAAGCGGGCATCTCGACCCCGGTCCGGGCGATCGCGTCGAGCAACTGGTCGGCCAGTTCGGGCCGGCAGACCAGCAGATCGGGCAGCCGCGGGTCGGCCCGGTTGTAGCGCAGCGGCGAACCGTCGATCCGGGACGCGTGCATGCCCGCGCCCAGCGCCACGGCGACCGGTGCGGCACTGTCCCACTCGTACTGACCGCCCGCGTGGACGTACGCGTCGACCTCACCGGTCACCACCGCGCAGACCTTCACACCGGCTGAGCCCATCGGCACCGCGGTGGCGCCGAGCATCTCGACCAGTTCGCCCACGAACGCCGGCGGGCGGCTGCGGCTCACCGCGATCCGGATCGGCCCGTCGGACGCCTTCGGCTGCGGGCAGGTGGTGCCGAGCACGAGCGGCGTACCGTCCACCGTGGTCCGGGCCGGCATGCCGACCGCGCCGGCGACCAGGGCGCCGTCCGGGGCGGCGGAGCGCTGCCAGAGCGCCACGTGCACCGCCCAGTCGTCCCGGCCCTCCTCGGAGAACTCGCGCGTGCCGTCCAGCGGGTCGATGATCCAGACCCGGTCCGCCTCGTGCCGGGGCGCGCGCTCGCCGTCCGCCCACGCGCGGCGCGCGTCGGCCTCCTCCTCGGAGAGCACCGCGTCGGCCGGCCGCAGCCGGGCCAGCGCCGCCGTCATCAGCTCGTGCGACGCGCGGTCGCCGGCGTCCTTGAGCGCCTTCGGGTCGGCGAAGCCCTGCCGGTCCCGCAGCGCGGTGAGCGCCTTGCCGGCCTCGGTCGCCAGCCACTGCGCGAACCGCTGGTCGTCGAGCCGTCCCGCCTCGTCCTCGGTCACGAGCCTCATCCCTTGTTCTCCCGGGTCTGCCGCGACCCGTCATCCTTCGGCGTCCGGTCGGACCGGCGCCAGCGTCCGTCGGATCGTAGACAGTCGCGAGGCGGTCTCGGATCCCCCGGACGCACCGGTGACCCGGCCGGCCGCCCGCATGTTGAACTTCGCGTGTATCGCGGTCGGACCCGCCGGGCCAGGCCCTAGGCTCTGCGCATGACCGCCGAGCAGCTGATCTCGTTCGCCCGTGGCGCGCCTTCGCTGGACATCGTCGATGTCGAGGGGCTCAAGGCCGCCGCCGTCCGCGCCTTCGACGCCGACCCCGCCGGGGTCACCGCGTACGGCACCTCCGTCGGCTACCCGCCCTTGCGGAAGTGGATCGCCGAGAAGCACGGTGTCGAGGCCGACCAGGTGCTGATCACCAACGGCTCGTTGCAGGCCGACGCGTTCCTCTTCGACCACCTGGTCCGCCGGGGCGACGCGGTGGTGGTCGAGCGCCCGACGTACGACCGCACGCTGCTCAACCTGAAGCAGATGGGCGGCGAGGTGCACGGCGTGACGATCCAGCCGGACGGTCTGGACACCGCCGAGCTGCGCAAGCTGCTGGAGTCCGGGGTACGGCCGCGGCTGGCCCACGTGATCCCCAACTACCAGAACCCGGCCGGCGTGACGCTCTCCCTGGAGAAGCGCCGTGAGCTGCTGGACCTGGCCGCCGAGTACGAGTTCACGATCTTCGAGGACGACCCGTACGCGGACATCCGGTTCCGGGGCGAGCCGCTGCCCTCGATGCTGTCGATGGACAGCCGGGGCGTGGTGGTGCACGCCTCCAGCTTCACCAAGACGGTCTGCCCGGGTGTCCGGGTCGGCTACCTGGTCGGCCCGGCCGAGCTGATCGCGGCGATCGCGAAGCGGGCCACCAACCTCTACATCTCGCCCGGCATGGTGGCGCAGGCGATCGTGCACCAGTTCTGCGTCTCCGGCGCGATCGACGAGTCGATCCGGACGGTCCGTTCGGCGCTCGGCGAGCGGTCGGCGGTGCTGGCCGAGTCGCTGCGCCGGCACATCCCGGAGGCCCGGTTCGTGGAGCCGGACGGCGGCTACTTCCTCTGGGTGGAGCTGCCCGAGGACGTCGACGTCGACCGGCTCGCCCCGGCTGCCGCCGAGCGGGGCGTGGCGGTGGTGAAGGGCAGCGACTTCATGGTCGACGGCGGCCGGCACGCGCTGCGCCTGGCGTACTCGGCGGTCACGGCGGACCGGATCGACGAGGGTGTGCGGCGTCTAGCGGAGGCGATGGCCGCTGTTCGCGGCTGATTTTCTGTCGGGTTTCTGACAAAAAGGCCCCGCTGGCCGGTTCGGCACTCCCGCCGGACCGGCCGGCACCCCCACAATGCTGCGAGTGCCGCTCACCTTCTGCCGGTGACCAGCCCGCACGCCGGACGACCGGCCGGGTCGGCGGCACGCCCAGCATCACTCCCGCCCCCAAGGGGTGCCGGGTGGGCCGTGTCGCCCCTCACCCCCCTGACGCGGCCCGGCCCGCCCGGCGCCGCCGCGTGACGCCCGTCGCAACCGCCCGTCCCCCGCACCCGCGCCCGCGCTGCGCTTCCCGCCGGTCGGCGTAACCTGCAAGCCGCAGCTCTAGGGAGAGGGGGCGAGAGATGACGGACCGGGTGGCACGCGACCGAACCGCCGGCACCGACGGCAGCCGGGCACTGCGCCCCCGCGCCTGGTCGGCCCCGGTACGCGCGATGTCCCGCATCCTCAACGCGGACGGCTCCCCGCGTACGGCCCAGCCGGCCGGCCCGGAACGCAGCGGCATCGTCGACTGCGGGCTGTACGTCGACGGCGAGCGCCGCCCCGGCCGCCCCGGGTACGCCGAGGCCCTGGCCGCCGCCCGGCAGGAGCGGGACGGTTTCGTCTGGCTCGGCCTGCACGAGCCGGACCTGACCGAGATGACCGAGATCGCCGCCACCTTCGGCCTGCACGAGCTGGCGGTGGAGGACGCGGTAAAGGCCCAGCAGCGCCCGAAGCTGGAACACTTCGGCGAGATCGTCTTCCTGGTGCTGCGTACCGCCCGCTACTGCGAGCACGCCGAGCTGACCGAGAACTCCGAGGTGGTGGAGACCGGTCAGGTGATGCTCTTCATCGGGCCGCACTTCGTGATCAGCGTGCGGCACGGCGACGCCTGCCGGCTGGCGCCGGTGCGCGCCGACCTGGAGGCGAAGCGGGACCTGCTGCGGCACGGCCCGTGGGCGGTCGCGTACGCGATCACCGACCGCGTGGTGGACCTCTACCTGGAGGTGGCCGACCGGCTGGAGGACGACCTCGACGTGCTGGAGGCGGACGTCTTCGACAGGCAGAGCAGCGGCCGGATCCAGCGGATCTACCAGATGAAGCGGGAGCTGGTCGAGTTCAAGCGGGCGGTGGTGCCGTTGCAGCGGCCGCTGATCACGCTCACCTCGCAGGTCAACCGCGCGGTGCCGCAGGAGGTACGGCGCTACTTCCGCGACGTGCAGGACCACCTCAGCCGCACCGTCGAGCAGGTGAACTCCTACGACGACCTGCTCAACTCGATCCTCCAGGCCCGGCTGGCCCAGGTCACCGTCGATCAGAACAACGACATGCGCAAGATCGCCGCGTGGGCCGCGATCGGTGCGGTGTGGACGGCGATCGCCGGCATCTACGGCATGAACTTCGACAACATGCCCGAGCTGAAATGGACGTACGGCTATCCGGGCGTCTGGGCGCTGATGCTCGTGGCGTCCTTCACGCTCTACCGCCTGTTCCGCCGCAACGGCTGGCTGTAACCGCCGCACCACGGCGGGCCGCCGCGCCGTCCGTACACGCGGAAGCGCCGGCCACGCGGGATGTCCCGCGTGCCGGCGCTGATCCGACGGTACGAGGTCAGCGGCGACCGCCGGCCTTCGCGGCGTTCTTGCCGGCCTGGACGGCCTTGGAGATGTCGTCGGCCGGGCGGCCGGAGACGTCCCGGGCGCCCTCGGCGACGGAGGGGACCTGGTCGGTCGGGTGGATCACCGGCTGGCTGCCGGAGGTGGCGGTCGACGCGCTGCTGCCCTTGGCCACCGCCGAGGAGCCGGCGCCGGTCGGACCGGCCTGCGTCACCTTCGCGCTCGCATCAGGGGTCTCCACCACGATCGTGTCCACGTCCTCCCGCATCGGCTCCAGCTTGTCGCGACCGGTCGCGCCGAGCGTGCCGGTCGCGCCGAGCGTGCCCGTCGGGTCGTACTCGGCCCACTCCTGCTGCTCGCGGCGGCGGCGCATGGCCATCGCACCGGCAAGGCCGGCGACGGTGCCGGCCACCAGCAGGCCCGCGGTCATGCCCCGCGACCTGCGCTGCTTCTTCTTTCCGGCCTTCATGTTCTTCGCCTTCTTGGTCATCGCGGCCTGCTTCTTGGCCATCACCTTGCGGCCGTCCGACGCCTTGCCGGCGGCCTCGACCCGGGCGTTGCGCACGGCCAGCAGAACCGGCGCGAGCGCCGCGGCGGTCGACGCGAACCCGCTGGACGCGCGGTCCCGGACCAGGACCGCGGTCGGCGCGACGGCGACCCGGGCTGCCTGGACCCGCGGGCCGACAGTGGCGCCGGCACCCTTCGCGGCGTGCGTGGCGGCCTGCCTCAGGTGACCGATGCCCTGGTTCAACTCGACCTTCGCGAGCTGGCCCTGGGTCTTTCGCCGCCCGATTCCAAACACGGTCCCACCTCCTGGGAGTTGTTCCTTCGTCATCCTCCACCTTCGAATGCCTCCGCATGGCCAGATCGGGCACATGGGAGGATCCGCAAGGAACTGAACTACGAGTGAGGAGTACCCGTGGCCGAGGCTGTCTACGCCACCTTGCACACCAACGCCGGCCCGATCCGGCTGGAGCTCTTCCCGAACCACGCACCGAAGACCGTCCGCAACTTCGTGGAGCTGGCCGAGGGCACCCGGGAGTACATCGACCCGCGTACCGGTCAGCCGGGCAGCGGGCCGTACTACGACGGCACCGTCTCGCACCGCGTGATCAGCGGTTTCATGATTCAGATGGGCGACCCGACCGGCACCGGCCGCGGTGGTCCGGGCTACAAGTTCGCCGACGAGTTCCACCCCGAGCTGCGCTTCGACCGGCCGTACCTGCTGGCGATGGCGAACGCCGGGCCGGGCACCAACGGCTCGCAGTTCTTCATCACGGTGTCGCCCACGCCACACCTGAACAACCGGCACACCATCTTCGGCCAGGTGGCCGACGAGCAGTCCGCGAAGGTGGTCGACTCGATCGCCAACACCCCGACCGGCCCGAGCGACCGGCCGCTCCAGGACGTGGTGATCGAGCGGGTCGAGATCGAGCACAAGCAGTCCTGAGCGGCACGCGGGTACCTTTGCTCGCATGACTGAGCGCTCCGGCCAGCCAGGCGACGCCACCGGGGGTCCGGTGCCGACCACTCCGGTCTGCTACCGGCACCCCGGCCGGGAGACATACATCCGGTGCACCCGGTGCGACCGGCCGATCTGCACCGAGTGCATGCGCGACGCGTCCGTCGGCCACCAGTGCCCGGAGTGCGTCGCCGAGGGCCGCCGCAGCGTGCGGCCGGCGCGTACCGCCTTCGGTGGCGGTGCCGCCGGCCGCCAGGGCAACGTCACGAAGGCGCTGATCGCGCTGAACGTGGTGATGATGCTGCTGTCCGTCCTCTCGGCCCGCAGCGGGACCGCGGTGGCCGGCGGTGGCCTGGGCGGCCTGATGGGCAACGGGACGCCGCTCACCGAGTGGGGTGCGGTGCTCGGCCTGGCGCGCTTCCCCGACGGGCACGTCGGCGGGGTGGCCGACGGCGAGTGGTACCGGCTGGTCACCGCCATGTTCCTGCACTACGGCGTGCTGCACCTGCTGCTGAACATGTGGGCGCTCTGGGTGCTCGGCCGGACGCTGGAGGCGGTGCTCGGGCCGCTGCGCTTCCTGGCGCTCTACCTGCTCGCCGGGCTCGGCGGCAACGTCGCGGCGTACGTCTTCACCGAGCCGAACCGGTTCACGGCCGGTGCCTCGACCGCCGTGTTCGGCCTGTTCGCCGCCGTCTTCGTGATCATGCGGCGGCTCGGCCGGGACACCTCGGCGATCGTGCCGATCCTGGTGATCAACCTGATCTTCACGTTCACCGTGCCGAGCATCTCGGTGGCCGGGCACCTCGGCGGTCTGGTGGCCGGCGCGCTGGTGGCGCTGGTCCTGGCGTACGCGCCACGGTCGCGGCGCACCGTGTTCCAGGTGGCGGGCTGCGCGATCGTGCTGGTCGCGCTGATCGGCCTGACGCTCGTCCGTACCGCCGCGCTGCTCGGCTGAGCCTCAGCGCGCGGGGCGGGCCTCGTCCAGCGCCGCGGCCACCTCGTCCAGTGGGGCGTCCAGGTCGCGGCGGCCGAACAGGTGCAGCGACTCCCCGGCGTCGATCTCCAGCGTCTCGGCGGTGATCCCGCGCCGGCTGCGCCGGTCCAGGCGGATCGCCTCCACGGCGTCCCACGGCAGCCGGCGCCGCCCGGCGAATCCCCGCAGCACGGTGAGCCCGTCCCTGTCGACGGCGAGGCGGACCGGCGCGACCACGTCGCGCAGCGCCCAGGCGAGCAGACCGGCGGCGGCCAGCCCGGCGAGCGCCGGCCGGACCGGATCACCGCCGGCGAACACCAGCCCCAGGGCGACGAGCGCGAGCGCGCCCACCGCCTTGAGCACCGGCACCTCGCGCGGTACCCGCCACTGCCGGACCGGCGGCGACTGTGGATCCATCCGCCCAGCATGCCAGCCGCACCTGCCGCACGCCGGGGGAGGACGACCGGTCGGATCAGCACGTAGGATCGGGGCAAGCGAGGTTACCGGGGAGTAGACATGAGTGACGCGGTCATCGTCGGCGCGGTACGGACCCCGGTCGGGCGGCGCAAGGGCAGCCTCGCCGGAGTGCACCCGGTCGACCTCTCGGCGCACGTGCTGCGCGTGCTCGCCGAGCGCACCGGCATCGACCCGGGCCAGGTCGACGACGTCGTCTGGGGCTGTGTGTCGCAGGTCGGCGAGCAGTCCTGGAACGTGGGCCGCAACGCCGTGCTCGCCGCCGGCTGGCCGGAGTCGGTCCCCGGCACCACGCTCGACCGCCAGTGCGGGTCCAGCCAGCAGGCGCTGCACTTCGCCGCCGCGACGGTCCTGTCCGGCCAGGCCGACATGGTCGTGGCCGGTGGCGTCGAGTCGATGACCCGGGTGCCGATGGGTTCCAGCGTCGCCGGTGGCATGCCGTTCAGCGCGGCGATCCTGGAGCGCTACCGCGGCGTCGAGGGCGTCGCGGAGGACTCCCCGTTGCCGTTCAACCAGGGCGTCGGGGCCGAGCTGATCGCGCAGCGGTGGCGCTTCTCGCGTACCCAGCTCGACGAGTTCGCGCTCGCCAGCCACGAGAAGGCCGCCGCCGCGCAGGACGCCGGCGCGTTCGAGGCCGAACTCGCCCCGGTGGCGCTCGCCGACGGCGGCAAGTTCTCCGCCGACGAGGGCATCCGCCGCGACACCTCGCTGGCGAAGCTGGGCGAGCTGCCCACCCCGTTCCGCGCCGACGGCGTGGTCACCGCCGGGTCCGCGTCGCAGATCTCCGACGGCGCCGCCGCGCTCGCGGTCACCACCGCCGAGTGGGCCAGCCGGCACGGCCTGCGCCCGCTGGCCCGGGTGCACACCGCCGTGGTCGCCGCCGACGACCCGGTCACCATGCTCACCGCCCCGATCCCGGCCACCGCGAAGGCGCTGCGCCGCGCGGGGCTGGGCATCGAGGAGATCGGGGTGTACGAGGTGAACGAGGCGTTCGCCCCGGTGCCGCTGGCCTGGCTGGCCGAGACCGAGGCGGACCCGGAGCGGCTCAACCCCCGAGGCGGGGCGATCGCGCTCGGTCACCCGCTCGGCGGGTCCGGCGCGCGGATCATGACCACGATGCTCCAGCACATGCGGGACAACGGCATCCGCTACGGCCTGCAGACCATGTGCGAGGGCGGCGGCATGGCAAACGCCACGATCGTCGAGCTGCTCTGATCCGACCGGCCGCCGGAGTCGCACCGCGGGTGCGACTTGCACGTGTGGAAGTTCCAGAAATCGGGCGTGACCCATATCACCCCTGGTCATCGGCTCGTTGGACCGGGCATGGACGTGTTCTCGCGAACGTTCCTTCCGGCCGCCGCCGAGACCGGCCTGGCGACCCAGACCGTCACCCGGCACATGCCGGTGTTCCGCCGGTGCGTCGGCTCCGGCGACGCGACCATCCTGGTCACCCGGTGCAGCCGCCCGGACGACCCGGTGGGCGGCGACTACCTGATGCTCCTCACCCACCGGCGGCTGGTGGTCACCCGGCAGACCCGGGTGCTGCACCGGCTGCGCCTGCACCTCAACACCGAACTGCGCGAGCTGAGCAACGTGACGTGGAGCCCCGACGCCCGCGCGCACAGCGTGGAACTGGCGGCCACCGCGATCGACGGGGTACGCGAGCGTTTCGTCCTGCGTACCCACCACCCGAAGCAGGTGTGGCAGCTCGACGCACTGCTCAACCACGCCTTCCGCACCCGCCTGCGTACGCCGGCCGAGCGGGTGGTGGCGACCATCGGTGAGCCGACGGCGGGCGCCCGCCCGACGGTGCTGCGGCCCGCCCCGGCCCGCTGACGTCCTCCTTACCTGATCCGAACATTCCCTGACCGGCCGCGCGGTCGCCGGTCGGTCATCATGAGCCGGTGACCACCGCCGCCCCGCCCGGGCTCGTCCTCGTGGTGGAGGACGAGCCGGCCATCGCCGACCTGGTCCGGCTCTACCTGACCCGGGACGGGTTCGGCGTACACCTGGAACGTGACGGCGAGGCCGGGCTGGCCGCCGCACGGCGCCTGCGCCCGGTGGCCTGCGTGCTCGACATCGCGTTGCCCGGCCTGGCCGGCACCGAGATCTGCCGCCGGCTGCGCGCGGCCGGCGACTGGACGCCGGTCATCTTCCTCACCGCCCGCGACGACGAGGTGGACCGCGTCGTCGGGCTGGAACTGGGCGCCGACGACTACGTCACCAAGCCGTTCAGCCCGCGTGAACTGCTCGCCCGGCTGCGGGCGGTGCTGCGCCGCACCGCCGGTGTGCCCGCCGAGCAGCCCCGCACGCTCGGCGCCGTCACGCTCGACCCGGCCCGCCGCACGGTCACCGCCGCAGGTACGCCGGTGCAGCTCACCTCCACCGAGTTCGACCTGCTGGCCCACCTGATGGCACGGCCCGGCCGGGTGTTCACCAGGGAGGAACTGCTGGCCGGCGTGTGGGGGTACGCGGCGCACGCCGGCACCCGGACCGTCGACGTGCACGTGGCGCAGGTGCGGGCCAAGCTCGGCCCGGACAGCGTGATCCGCACCCATCGGGGCGTCGGGTACGCCGCCGATGCCTGAGCCGCCCACGGTGCCGATGCCGCCCACGGTGCCGATGCCGCCCACCGGTCCGGTCCGGCCCGGCCGGCGCCCCGGGCGGACGCTCACCGCCCGCGCCGTGCTCGCCACCTGCGCGGTGGCGCTGGTGTCGGTGCTCGTCACCGCGCTCGTCGCGGTGCCCCTCGCGGTACGCGGCGCGGAACGCCGGGACCAGGAGGCGCTCGCCGCCCAGGCCCGGCTCGCCGCCGACGTGCTCCGGGTACGGCCGGTACGCCAGCGCGACGGTGCCGGGGACCGGCTCATCCGGCAACTGCGCCAGCAGCAGATCGAGGTGTACGTGATCCGGGACGGCCGGGCCGACCGGCCGGGCCTGCCCCGACCGCTCGTGACGCGGGTGGCCGGCGGCGAGAACGTCTCCGGCCGGCGGCTTGTCGACGGGGAACGCCGGCTGGTCGAGGCACGGGCGCTGCCCGGCGGGGACGGTGTGGTGCTGACCCGGGTCCGCAGCGCCGCGCCCTGGCGGCAGGTGCTGCGGGGACTCTGGTTGCCGCTGCTCGCCGGGCTGGCCGCCGGGGCGGCCGCCGGACTGCTGCTCGCCCGCCGGCTGGCCCGGCCGATCCGTACCGCAGCCACCGCCGCCGCGCGGCTGCGTGCCGGGGACCGGGCGGTCCGCGTACCGGTCGAGCCGCCCGACGAGGTGGCCGACCTGGCGTACGCGCTGAACGGCCTGGCCGCCGCGCTCGCCACGAGCGAGGGGCGGCAGCGGGAGTTCCTGCTCTCCGTCTCGCACGAGTTGCGGACCCCGCTCACCGCCATCCGTGGCTACGCCGAGGCGCTGGCCGACGGGGTGATCGAGGCCGACGCGGTGCCGGCGACCGGCCGGACCGTGCTCGCCGAGGCCGAACACCTGGATCGGCTGGTCCGCGACCTGCTGGCGCTGGCCCGGCTGGAGGCGGTCGACTTCCCCCTGGAACCGGTGCCGGTCGACCTGGCCGGGCTCGCCGCCGACGCGGAGCGCGCCTGGTCCGGCCGGTACGCGGCGCTCGGGGTGCCGTTCCGGCTGGAGACGCCGGGTGTGCCGGTGCCGGCGTACACCGATCCGGGCCGGATCCGGCAGGTGGTGGACGGGCTGCTGGAGAACGCGCTGCGGGTCGTACCGCCGGGGGCGCCGGTGGTGCTCGCGGTCCGCGCCGACGGCCCGGCGGGCGGCGGGGTGCTGGAGGTCCGGGACGGCGGGCCCGGCTTCACCGACGACGACCTGCGGGTGGCGTTCGAGCGCGGCGCGCTGCACGAGCGGTACCGCGGGGTGCGCAAGGTGGGCAGCGGACTCGGCCTGGCGCTCGCCGCCGGGCTGGTCCGCCGGCTCGGCGGGGACATCGCTGCCGGGCACGCCCCGGAGGGCGGGGCCGCCTTCACCGTCCGGGTGCCGCCGAATCCTTACGCGGCTCGAACATCGGCTTGACCGTCTCCTCGCATCGGTGCGGAACGCTCGGGTCGTCACCGCGAGAGAGGACCACTGATGGCACGTCAGCGAATCGTCACCGGCGCCACCGCACTGCTCGCCGCGGCCGCGCTCGGGCTCGCCGGGTGCGGCGCGGCCCGGCCCGGCCCGGCACCGGACGACGCGGTCGAGGTGAGCGCGGCCCTGGGTACGGAGGGTCAGGCACTCGCCGCATTCGGCGTCGACGCCGGGGAACTGGACGTGGATCCGCTGGCTGCGCCGGCGCCCTCCGGCAGCCCGAAGGCCGGGCCGGGCGGCGAGGGCGAGCGGGCGAAGCAGGGACACCAGCGGCACCGGGCCCGGGTGCTGCTGCGGCGCAACACGCTGCACGGCGAGGCGGTGGTGAAGACCAGGGACGGCGGCACGAAGACCGTCACGGTCCAGCGCGGCGAGGTGACGGCGATCGACGACAGGTCGATGACCGTCAAGTCCACCGACGGCTTCACAGTGACGTGGACGTTCGGCGAGAAGCTGCGGGTGGTCGAGCGCCGGACCACGATCCGATCGAGCGACATCACGATCGGTACGACGGTCGGGGTGGCCGGTGCCAAGGAGGGCGACCGGAGCGTGGCCCGGCTCGTGGTCGTACCACTTCGTCAGGAATAGGGTGCCCGGGCTGTCGTGACCTGAGCAATGTGCCAGGCTACGCTATGCCCCGACCTGCCATCGCCTCCGTGGAGATTCCGTGAAGCTCTCGATCCTCATGCCGGTCTACAACGAGGAAGAACGTATCGCGGATGCCCTCAAGCAGGCATTGGCGGTGGACTACCCCTGCGAGATCGAGCTCGTCGTCGTGGACGACGGCAGCCGGGACGGCACCGGCGAGGTCCTCGGCCGCGTGGACGACGCCCGCCTACGGGTGATCACCCACCAGCGCAACGCCGGCAAGGGCGCGGCCATCAAGACCGCCGTCGACAGCGCCGAGGGTGAGTACATGGTCATCCTCGACGCCGACCTGGAGTACGACCCGCAGGACATCCCGCGCCTGCTGGAGCCGGTGCTCGACGGCCGGGCCACAGTCGTCTACGGCAACCGGACCTTCGGCAGCCACAGCTCGTACAGCTTCTGGTACGTGATGGGCAACAAGGGCGTCACGCTCGCCGCTAACGTGCTCTACAACTCCTACATCGGCGACCTGGAGACCTGCTTCAAGCTGATGCCGCTGGAGCTGTACCGCTCGCTCCAGGTCCGCTCCCGTGGCTTCGGCATGGAGGCCGAGGTCACCGGCAAGCTGCTGCGCCGCCGCATCCGCCCGTACGAGGTGCCGATCAGCTACCGCGCCCGGGGCCGCGAGGAGGGCAAGAAGATCACCTGGAAGGACGGCGTCGAGGCGATCTGGATCCTGGCCCGCGAGCGCGCCCGCCGCCGCCCGGCCGGTCCCGCCGCCGCGCACTGAGCCCGCACCGGCGGAACCCCGCGAGCCCGGCACGAGCCGAGGTCGCGGGGTTCCGCCGTGTCCGGGCCGCTCAGGTGAGGAACGCGTCGACCGAGCGGCGCAGCCCGGCCGCGTCCAGGCCGTGCCAGCGTTCGTGGTCCTCGGCGCTGCCGTAGCGGCGCAGATCCTTACGGCCCACCCCGAGCGCGAGCAGCCGGTGCGGCCGGTCGGCGAGCGCCTCCGACACCACCCGCGTCGAGGTGCCCGCCAGGTACGGCTCGACCAGGATCACCTCGGTCCCGGCGAGCGCCCGCAGCCCGGCCGTGTCGAACGGCCGGGGCCGGTGGGTGTACGCCACGGTGACCGGCCGGTCGGCCGTTGCCTCGACCGCCGCGTCGAGCACCGGACCGACGGCCACCAGCAGGGGCGCGCCCGGCCCGGCGTCCCGGACCACGTGCAGGTCACCCGCCTGCGGGTACGCCTGCGCGTTGGCCTGGACGGACAGCCGCAGGTACGCCGAGTCCTGCCCGCACACCACGTCGCGCAGCAGCGGCCGGACCTCGTCCGGGTGCCCCGGCACGTGCACCGTCCAGCCGTCCAGCGTGTCCAGCAACGCCACGTCCGCCGGCCCGAGGTGGGTGCGTCCCGCCGCCGCCCGGTCGTACGAGCCGCCGATGCCGACGAGCACCGCGCCGACGTCCTGGTGGTCGAGGTCCAGCTTGATCTGCTCGTACGCCCGCTCGACCAGGAACGGGGCGTAGCTGTGCACGATCGGCCGCTGCCCGGTCAGCGCCAGCCCACCCGCGACCCCGATCATCAACTGCTCGCGGATGCCGACGTTCACGACCCGGTCCGGGTAGCGGGCGGCGGCCGGCTCGAACGCGGCGGCGGAGATGTCGGCGAGCACTACTGTCGTCCGCGGATCGGCGAGCACCTCCTCGGTGCTGGTGACGAACGCGTCCCGCATGGTGCTGCTCATTCTCACTCCCCGTCCGTGACGACCGCGACGACGACGTGCGGCCGGTGACCGTCGTGCCCGGTGAGGGCGGTGTGCAGGGCGTCGTGGTCGCGCCCGTCCACTGTTGCGGCGCTCCACCCGTTCACCGTGAACCGGCTCGCCGCGCCGCCCGGCCAGCCGTACGTGGCCGAGCGGTTGTCCAGCACGATCGCGGTGAGGTTGCCCAGTCCGGTCGCGCCCGCGTACGCGATCGCCTCGTGGTTGGAGCCCTCGTCCAGTTCGGCGTCGCCGAGCAGCACGTACACCCGGGGTCCGGTGCGGCCCTGGGCCCGCAGCCCGAGCGCGGTGCCCACGCCCAGCCCGAGCCCGTGGCCGAGCGAACCGGAACCGATCTCGACGCCCGGCACAAGCGTGCGGTCCGGGTGGTCGCCGAGCCGGCTCGCCGGGCCACCCTGGTCGTCCAGCCACTCGGCCGGCAGGAAGCCGCGTGCGGCGAGCAGCGCGTAGTACCCGGCGACCGCGTGGCCCTTGGAGAGCAGGAAGCGGTCCCGGTCCGGGTCGTCCAGGGTGGCCGGGGTGATCCGGAGCACCCGGTCGTAGAGCACCTGGAGCACGTCGAGCGTCGAGTACACGTTGGCGCCGAACTCGCGGCCGGCGCGCACCCGGTCCAGGAGCGCGCCCAGGTCGGTGGCGGTGGTCGTCGTCATACCGATAGCCTCGGACTTGAAGCGAACTTCAACTCAAGGCCGTGTGATGCACGAAGCAACACTGACCATCGGGCAGCTCGCCGACCGCAGTGGCGTCGCGCCCTCGGCACTGCGCTACTACGAGCGGCTCGGCCTGATCCACGCCGCCCGCACCGGCGGGAACCAGCGCCGCTACGCCCGCACCGAGCTGCGCCGGGTCGCGTTCATCCGGATCTCCCAGCAGGTCGGTGTCTCGCTGGACGAGATCCGCGCGGCGCTCGACTCGCTGCCGTCGGGGCGTACCCCCACGCCCGACGACTGGGCCGCGCTGTCCCGCGCCTGGCGGGACCGGCTGGACGAGCGCATCCGGCTGCTCGGCAAGCTCCGCGACGACCTGGACGGCTGCATCGGCTGCGGCTGCCTGTCGTTGCAGCGCTGCACGCTCTACAACCCCGGCGACTCGCTCGCCGCCGAGGGCCCCGGCCCGCGCCTCATGCTGCCGCGCCCCGGCCAGGGCTGACCCTCACCGGACCAGCAGCACCTTGCCCAGGTGGTCGTTCGTCTCCACCAGGCGGTGCGCGGCGGCGGCGTCGGCCATGTCCACCCGGGCGTGCACCACCGGCCGGATCCGGTCCGCCTCCACCAGGGGCCACACCTGCTCGCGTACGCCCCGGACGATCCCCGCCTTGTCGTCCACCGGGCGGGACCGCAACGCCGTCGCGTGCACCGCCGCGCGCTTCGCCAGCAGCATCCCCAGGTCGAGTTCGCCCTTGCGGCCGCCCTGCATGCCGATCACCACGAGCCGCCCGCCAGTCGCCAGCGCCGCCACGTTCCGGGACAGGTAGGACCCGCCCATGATGTCCAGGATCACGTCCGCGCCCCGGCCGTCGGTGACCCGGCGTACCTCGTCGACGAAGTCCTGCTCGCGGTAGTCGATCGTGTGCGCGGCGCCCAGCTCACGCAGCCGCTCGTGCTTCGCCGAACGGGCGGTCACCACCACCGTCGCGCCCAGCGCCACGCCGAGCTGGATCGCGAACGTGCCGATCCCGCTGCCGCCGCCGTGCACCAGCAGCGTGTCGCCCTCGGCCAGCCGGGCCAGGTCCACGACGTTCGACCAGACCGTGCAGGCCACCTCCGGCAGGGCCGCCGCGTCGACCAGGTCCACCCCGGCCGGCACCGGCAGCAACTGCCCGGCCGGCACCGCGACCTGCTCGGCGTAGCCGCCGCCCGCGAGCAGCGCGCACACCTCCTGGCCCACCGACCAGCCGGTCACGCCGGGACCGAGCGCACGCACCGTCCCCGAACACTCCAGACCGGGGTACGCGGACGCGCCCGGCGGCGGCGGGTAGTGCCCCTGCCGCTGCAACAGGTCGGCCCGGTTCACCGCGCTCGCCCGCACCTCCACGATCACCTCACCGGGACCGGGCTCCGGGTCCGGCACGTGGGTCCAGACGAGCGCCTCGGGTCCGCCGGGTTCCGTGATCGTGATCGCGCGCATGGTTCAGTCTTACCCGATCCGCCCGTCGCCGCGCAGGTGCACCGTCCGGGACGGCTGCCGCGCCGGGCCGTCGGCCACTGTGGACTTGCCGGCGGCCGTGATTCCGCTGATCAGCACCACTGCCGGGTGCTCCCGCACGCACACGTTCTCGCAGGGGAGGTGGGACGGCGGCTTGCCCGGTACGGGGTTCGTGGCAGACTGGTCCCGGTCGCGCACCCCTCGGGGGCGTGCCGGGAGGGTTCGCCTAGTGGCCGATGGCGCTGGTCTTGAAAACCGGTAAGGCAGCGATGTCTTCGTGGGTTCGAATCCCACACCCTCCGCCCACTCCCATCTCGCCGTCGGCCGGCCGCGCGTGCGGACGCATCGGCGTGTCGCCGCGGAAGTAGCCATCGCCTCTGCGGCTTATGCCTCTGGGGCATAAATATGACCGAGAGGCATAAGGGTCTCGGGTGCTCTCTTCTCCGGCGACCGGCGACCGGCGACCGGCGACCGGCGACCGGCGACCGGCGACCGGCGATCCGGGCGTCGTAGGCTGCGGGTTGCGGCGACGGCGGGAGGCCGGGGTGGCAGAGACGACGACGGTGGCCGGAGTGACGGCCGAGCTGGCCGCGCTCGACGACCCGAAGATCCGCGCGGTCAACGAGCGGCACGGCGACGACCACGGAGTCAACCTGGGCAAGCTGCGGGCGATCGCCAAGCGGCTGAAGACGCAGCAGGACCTCGCACGCGAGCTGTGGGCGACCGGCGACAGCGCGGCGCGGCTGCTGGCGCTGCTGATCTGCCGCCCGAAGGCGTACGGGAGGGACGAGCTGGACGCCATGCTGCGCGAGGCGCGTACGCCGAAGGTGCACGACTGGCTCGTGAACTACGTGGTGAAGAAGAGCCCGCACGCCGAGCCGCTGCGCCTGGTCTGGTCGGCCGCTCCCGATCCGGTCGTGGCGAGCGCCGGCTGGGCGCTGACCACCGAGCGGGTGGCGCGGAACCCGGACGGGCTGGACCTGGGCGGCCTGCTCGACGTGATCGAGGCGGAGATGGCCGGTGCGCCGGAGCGCCTCCAGTGGGCGATGAACCATTGCCTGGCGCAGATCGGGATCGAGCACGCCGCGTACCGGGACCGTGCGATCGGCATCGGCGAGCGGCTCGGCGTGCTCAAGGACTACCCGACGCCGCCTGGGTGCACGTCCCCGTACGCGCCGGTCTGGATCAACGAGATGGTGCGCCGACAGCACGGTGGGGCGGCCAACGGGGTATGAAGGGGCGCAGGACATTCGCGTACCCGGAAGGACCGTTTCGATGACCCTGGAACGACCGATCGCCCCGGACCCGTACGAGCTGCTGCCGACGGTGCCGTCGTTCGACCTCACCAGCGACGACGTGCACAACGGCGAGCCGATGGACGCGCGGTACGCGCACGGCAGCACCGGCGGCGAGAACGTCTCACCGCAGCTGTCCTGGTCGGGCTTCCCGGCCGAGACCAAGAGCTTCGTGGTCACGTGCTTCGACCCGGACGCCCCGACCGGCAGCGGCTTCTGGCACTGGGTGCTGGTGAACCTGCCCGCGTCCGTCACCGAGTTGCCCACCGGCGTGCGTGAGGCCGACCTGGACGGCGCGTTCAGCGTCCGCAACGACTACGGCGACACCGGCTACGGGGGCGCGGCGCCGCCGGCCGGGGACCGCCCGCACCGGTACGTGTTCGCGGTGCACGCGGTGGACGTGGACCGTCTCGACATCCCCGCCGGGGCGAGCCCGGCCTTCGTCGGCTTCAACCTGGCGTTCCACACCCTGGCCCGGGCGGTCATCCGCCCCACGTACCAGATCAAGGAGTGAGGTGTAAGGAAGGGCCCCTTGTTAACAGACGTCTGTTAACAAGGGGCCCTTCCTTACACGCGGGCTACGGCGAAGACGGACTGGCCGAACGGCGGCCGGACGCGCTGCTCGGCGGCCTTGGTGACTGGTAGGACGAGCGTGTCGTACACCTTGACCATCGGGCCCTCCTTCGGCATCAGCCGGAAGACCTTGGTGGCCATGAAGTAGCCGATCAGGCCGAGCGCGTTGGCGTAGTGGATCCGCTCGACGGTGAGGCCCGCCTCCGTCATCGCCGCGGCGAGCGTCTTCTTCGTGTAGCGGCGGACGTGGCCGGTGGCGATGTCGGCGGGGCTCATGGCGAACTGGAACGCCGGTACGATGATGACCACGGCGCCGCCGGGGCGGACCAGATCCCGCATGCTGCGCAGCGCGCCCACGTGGTCGTCGATGTGCTCCAGCACGTTGTAGGACACGGCCGCGCTGTAGTCGCCGCGCTCGTGGTGCGGGAGCAGCATCTGCCGGACCTCGACGCCGGGGTGGTCGGACAGCCGCTCCTTGAGCTGGATCAGCCGGTCCGGGTCGGCTTCGGTGGCGGTGATCCGGGGTGCGTACGCCGCCCAGGCGGAGGCGTAGTCGCCGAGGCCACTGCCGATTTCGATCGGGTTGTCACCGAGGTAGGGCACCGCCAGTTCGACGAACCACTGCCGGTGGTTGACAGCCGTCGCCAGGCCTTCGAGCACCTCGGACTGGACGCGCTGATCCCCAGTGATTTCTGCCATGCGTCGATTCCTCACGATATGACTGACCCGCGCCTGGACCGTCAGAGTCAACCATCTGGATGGCTGAGGGGGAAATCGGGGGACGGAGGGGGGGGCCGAATTGTGATCCGGAGGGGTGCCTGTTCGGCGTTCGGCGAACTCGGAACATAGTACGTGATTCCCCGGAACATTGCACGTGCCCGTCATACCCTGACTACGCTCTGAAATGTCATGACTACTCCGGAAAGCGGCGCGAGCACGCCGAAATCGGGGCAGGGCAGGCGGCTGGACGCGCTCGCCGTGCTCAGCTTCGTGCTGCTCGCGTGCTGGGTGACCGCTCGACTGTGGGTCGACCCGCGCAATGGCATCCGGGACAATCGGACAGATCAGGCGCAATTCGAATGGATGATGGCGCATGGTGCTCGCGTCGTCACTGATTTCGCCTATCCGTTCACCTCGGACCGGATGAATGTGCCGGATGTCGTCAATCTCATGGCTAATACGTCCGTATTATCCGTTTCATTGCCGCTGACCCCGATAACGCTCTGGGCAGGTCCGCGCTGGTCCTTTCTGATTTTCCTCACTCTCGGGCTCGCCGCCACCGGCGTGTCCTGGTATTTCCTGCTCTCCCGAGTTGTCGTGAAGTCCCGCGGTCCGGCGTGGCTGGGTGCCGCCTTCTGCGCGTTCGCGCCGGCGATGGTCTCGCACGCCAACTCGCACCCCAACATCGTCAGCCAGTTCGTGGTACCGCTGATCATCTGGCGGACGCTGCGCCTGGCCGAACCCGGCCGGTGGCTGCGCAACGGCGTCCTGCTCGGGCTGGTGATCGTCTGGCAGGCGTTCCTCAATCTGGAGATCCTGCTGATGACCGCCATCGGGCTCGGCGTGGTGGTGCTCGCGCTCGCCCTCGGCCGTCCCGCGCTGCGCTCGGCGGCCCGCCCGTTCGCCGCCGGGCTCGCTGTGGCCGCGGTGGTCGCCGGGGCGCTGCTCGCGTACCCGCTCTGGGTCCAGTTCTTCGGCCCCGGCGCGTACAGCGGGCTCTCCACGCTGATCCGCGGCTACTCCACCGACCTCGCCGCGTACGTGGCCTGGTCCCGGGAGTCGGTGGCGGGCGATGCCCGGGGCAGCGAACCGCTGGTCAAGAACGCCACCGAGGAGAACGCGTTCTTCGGCTGGCCGCTGGTGGTCCTGGTGGTCGCGCTGGTCTGGTGGATGCGCCGCAACGCCGTGGTACTCGGGCTGGCTGCGGTCGGGCTCGTGTTCGTGCTCTTCTCGCTCGGCCGGGAGATCCGCTACGACGGAGAGGACACCGGCATCCCCGGCCCGTGGGCAGCGCTGGAGAACCTGCCGGTCCTGCACTCGGTGGTGCCCACCCGCTGGTCGCTCGCGCTCACCCCGATCATCGGCGTGCTGCTCGCGCTCGGCGCCGAGCGGGTCCGGCGGCTCGCCGTACGGCACCCGGACGCGCGCGGCCAGATCCGGTTCGTCACCGTCACCGTGCTCGCCATGGCGCTGCTGCCGATCCTGCCCACCCCGCTGCCCGCGAAGCGCCTCGACCCGACCCCGGCGTTCGTCACCTCCGGCGCCTGGCGTCCCTATGTCGCGGACGGGCGGAGCATCGTCACGCTGCCGCTGCCCGACACCACGTACGCGGTCCCGCTGCGCTGGTCCGCCGAGACCCGGCTGGACATGCCGCTGGCCCGCGGCTACTTCCTGTATCCGGACACCCGCCCCGGCGGGGACCGGATCGCTCTCTTCACCGCGCCACCGCGCCCCACAAGCACGTTCTTCGAGACGGTACGGCGCACCGACGCGGTTCCGCCGATCACGCCGCAGGACCGGGTGGCCGCCGTTGACGACCTGCGCTACTGGCGGGCCGGCGCGGTGATCCTCGACCCCCGGCTTCCGCAGGCCGAGGCGCTGCGCCGGGCGATGACGGAGCTGAGCGGGATCACGCCGAGGCGTACCGGCGGTGTGTGGTTGTGGGATGTCCGGCCGCTTGTCGGTTGAGCGGTCAGGCCTGGCGGACGCAGCAGCCCTGGCACACCTTGGGCCGGGGCAGCGTGAACGCCAGGCAACAGGTGCGCCGCTGCACTGTCGGCTCGCCGGCCGGGCCGGGCACCAGCTCGACCAGGTCGCTCAGGTCGAGCGCGCCGAGCAGCGTGCCGACGGCCGCGGTGGCCGAGCCGGGCAGCGCGTCCGACGCGCGCAGGATGCCGTGGGCGATGCCGGAGGCCACCGAGCCGAGCAGCGTACGGGTGCCGATCCGGACCTCGCCCTGGATGGCGTCGATCAGCGGCGCGAAGTGGGCGTCGAGCAGGGACGCGCGCAGCGCGCCGAGCAGCGCCGCCTCGTCCGGGACCACCAGTACGCCCGGTGCGCCGGCGAGCGCCAGCGGGTCGCTCGGCAGCACCGCCACCGGGGTGGAGGCGCGCAGCCCCAGCGTGAGGAGCTGGTGGTGGTCCTCGAAGTGCACGAGCACGTCGGCCGGGTCGAGCAGCGGCACCCGGCGGGCGGACGCCCAGCCGAGCACCGCTGGGAGCGCGGTCCAGTAGCTGTAGGACTTCCAGGCCAGCGCGGCACAGGCGTGCGGGGTGCCGCCCCAGCGGCGCCCGGCGCGGGTCAGGAACTCGGACAGCAGCGTGCCGTCGATCAGGCGGGTGGCGGGGGACCAGCGGTCCAGTTCGTCGTGCACCAGCAGGCCGGGCGCGAGCCCGGGCAGGTCGTCGGTGCCGAACATGGCGCGCAGGGTCGCTGTCACCGGGGCGAGCGGGGTGGCGGCGTCGCGCCCCGGCATCACCGCAGTCACCTGGCCGTCCCCTGTCCTGTCGCCCTGCGGTCGGCGCGTGCCGTCGACCCAAGCTAAGGCTAGCCTAACCACCCTCCCGGCGGGAGGGGAAGAGGTGCCGCGGTATCGCGGGGAGGCCCGCGTCACTCCACGGCCGTCGCGTACTACCCGGCCTCGGAGACGGAAAACGCCGCCGGAGAGCCGGCGGCAGACGGCACAAGGATCGATGCACGCCGCTGAAAAGTCAAGGTGAGTGTCGAATACGAGGCAGTTTCCGTACACGTTCGGCCACTCAACGTGAAAATGGTCTTCCCGCGTACGAGGAAGCTGATGACGACCTCACCGATCGAGCGTGCCGCGGACTCGTTCGCGGCCGAACTCGCCCGGCACCGGACCGGCCGAGGGCTGTCCAAGAAGCAACTGGCCACGATGATGGGCTTCGACCCGTCCTACGTCAGCCACGTCGAAGGGCGCCGGCACCGGCCCACCGAGGACTTCGCCCGCCGGGCCGAGGCCGTCCTGGAGGCCAGCGGCGCGATCTGGCAGCGCTTCCGGGAGTACGACGAGCTGCGGCACGGCCGCGCCGGCGTGGCCCACCGCGACCCGCCCGTCCCCGGCCAGTGGCTGCCGCCGGGGACCGGGCTCGTGGTGGAACGGGAGGTCGCGACGCTCACCCACACCGGTGACGGCTACCACTGCGCGATCCGGCGGGAGCTGTACAACGCCGGCACCGAACCGGTCACCCGCTACCTGGTCCGGGTCGCCGTCGACCGCTACCCCAACGACCCGGGCCGATCCAACCGGCACCACCGGGAACACCCGCTCACCTTCGCCGAGCTGCAACTCAACGCCTACCGGGACGACGGCAACGGGCGCGAGCCGATGCACTGGCGGGCCAAGCACGACCGGGACGCCTTCAAGGAGATCTGGCTGCTGTTCGAGAACGACGAGGGACGCTTCCCGCTCTACCCCGGTGACCGGGTCACCATCGAGTACGCGTACCGCGTCGGCCGGGACAAGTGGGGCCCCTGGTTCCAGCGGGCCGTACGCCTGCCCACCCGGCACCTGGCGGTGCGGCTCGACCTGCCCGCGGACCTCGACCCCAAGGTGTGGGGCGCGGAGACCTCGCTGTCGGCGGAGGAGGGGCCGCTGCGTACCCCGATCCAGCGGTCGGTGGACGGCGGCCGGGTGGTCTTCGACTGGGGGACCGACGACCCGCCGCTGAACGCCCGCTACCGGATGCAGTGGCGGTTCCGCAGCCCCGAGCCGGACGCCGAGCCGGACAACGCGCCCACCGGCGGCGCCCGGGTGCGGGCCAGCGACCGGATGCGCGCAGTGGGCATCGTGCAGCGCGGCGACGACCTGCTGCGGCAGCGGGCCCGCCAGTTCGACCTGCCGGCCGACGAACAGCACGCCCGGGAGGTGATCGACCGGCTCGCCGGGATGCTGGTCCGCCTGGACGAGCTGCACCCGTTCAGCAAGGGCGTCGGCCTCGCCGCGCCCCAGCTCGGCATCGGCTGGTCCGCGGCGCTCGTGCGCCCGGCCGACCGGGCGGCCGACCCGGTGGTGCTGCTCAACCCACGGGTGGTGGACGCCGCGACCGAGACCGACGAGCAGTACGAGGGGTGCCTCTCCTTCTTCGACCACCGTGGCCTGGTGCCCCGGCCGCTGCGGATCGACGTGGAACACGCCCTGTGGGACGGCAGCCGGGTGATCACGTCCTACGAGTACGCGATGGCGCGGCTGGTCGCGCACGAGATCGACCACCTGGAGGGGCGGCTCTACGTCGACCGGATGGCACCCGGCGTGCCGCTGGTGCCGGTGGAGGAGTACCGCGAGACCGGAACCCCCTGGCGTTACTGAGAAACGGGGGGCCGGGTCGCGTGCCCCAGGGGGCGGGGGCACGCGACCCGGCTCGGGGGGAGCAAGGTTCAGAGGTTGCCGAACGTGTCGTACCGGATGTGGTCCGGCGGGACGTCGTCGGCGGCGAGCGCCCGCAGGGTGGCCCGGACCATCGCGGCCGAACCGGAGACGTAGCAGTCGTGCGTGGTCCACGGGCCGTACCGGGTGACCACCTCGGAGACGTCACCGAGTTCGCCGCCGAAGTCCGGGTCCTCACTGCACGCCGGCGTCACCGACAACCACGGGTGGGACGCGACGAGGTCCTCCAGGCCGGGCAGCGCGTACAGCTCGTCCGGGCGGCGCGCGCCGTAGAAGACGTGCACCCAGCGGGTCCGGTTGACCCGGGTCAGCTCCTCCACCAGCGCCTTGATCGGCGCCAGGCCGACCCCGCCGGCCACGCAGAGCACGTCCCGGGTGGACTCCGGATCAAGCGTCATCGAGCCCATCGGCGCGGCCACCCGCAGCAGGTCACCCGGCTTGGTGCGGCGCACCAGCGCGCCGGACACCCAACCGGCCGCACCCGGTGGCGTCCGCACGTGGAACTCCAGCACGTTCTCCTCGTTCGGCGCGTTCGCCACCGAGTACGTCCGCCACACCCGCGGGTGGTAGCGCGGCACCTCCACGCTCACGTACTGGCCGGCCCGCCAGGGCAGCGGATCCTGGAGCGCGCGCACGGTCAGCACCGCCGTGTCCGGGCCGTGCCGCTCGTGTGTCAGCACCTCGGCGTGCCAGAACGGCGGGTTCTCGTCCGCCTCCGCGCCGGCCAGCATCCGCGCGCTGATGCCCGCGTACGCCTCCCGCCACGCCTGGTCGTACTCCAGGTTCCAGCCGTCCCCGGCGGTGCTGCGCAGCGCGTCGAGCAGCGCGACGCCCATCGTCGCGTAGTGCTCGGCCGACACGTGGTACTTGCGGTGGTCCCGGCCCAGCGCGCGAAGGTACTCGTCGAAGCTCTCCGGGTCGCCCACCGTCTGGGTGGCCGTGACGATGGCCTCCAGGATGCGGTCCCCCTGGCCGTTCATCTGCACCGGGAAGAGCTTGCGCAGCTCCGGGTCGAGGAGGAACAGCCGGGCGTAGAAGTGACCGCTGAGCCGCTCCCGGTCCTCCTCGACCAGGGTCCAGCTCTCCTTCAGCAGCCGCGCGAAGTTCTCCACAGGGGCACGCTCCTTCTCCGTACGGGCGGATCGGCCCGCATAGAATGTCCACGGAGCGTGTACGTCGGTCGCACAGACTGTGCGACCGTCCGGCCCGGTCGCCGAAGTGCTTTCATGGTCCGGTGACGGTTGACGAGCTGGCCCGTCCGGTCTCCCGCCGGATGCTGGGCACCGAGACGCTGCTCGTGCTCGGTCTGTCCCTCGGCCAGTCGGCCGTGTACGCCCTGGTGTCCCTGATCGCGAAGCTGACCGCGACCGGCGGACTGTCCAAGCAGACCGCCGCGCTGAACACCTCCGCGTCGGCCCGGCCGTACCTCGACCTCACGTACCAGCTGCTCGGCATCGTCTTCGCGCTGCTGCCGGTGCTGCTCGCCGTACACCTGCTGGCGCGCGACCCCGGCGACCCGGCGCGGACGCTCGGTGTCGACTTCCGCCGGCCCGGCTCGGACCTGGCCCGGGGCGCGGGCCTGACCGCGCTCATCGGCCTGCCCGGGCTGGCGCTGTTCTGGGCGGCGGCGCAGCTCGGGCTCAACGCCACGCTGGTCCCGGCCGCGCTGCCGGACCTCTGGTGGACGGTGCCGGTGCTGATCCTCGCCGCCGTGCAGAACGCCGTGCTGGAGGAGGTGATCGTGGTCGGCTACCTGATCACCCGGCTGCGGCAGCTCAACTGGCGGATCGGCGCGGTGCTCGCCACGAGCGCGCTGCTGCGCGGCTCGTACCACCTCTACCAGGGCTTCGGCGCGTTCGTCGGCAACGCCGTGATGGGCGTGATCTTCGGGCTGTTCTACCTGCGCACCCGCCGGGTCGCCCCGCTGATCGTCGCGCACACGCTGCTCGACATCTTCGCGTTCGTCGGCTACGCGATGCTGCCGAAGTCCTGGTTCGACTGGCTCTGACCGCGCCGGCCCGGCACGCGTTCCGTCCGCCGCCAGGTCGGGGAAGTGGCGGCATCGGGCCCCGCCTGACCGCGCCAGCTCGCCGAACTGGTGCCGATCACGCCCGATACCGGGCGACCGCCCGCGCGGCGAGTCGCTCGGCCGTCGCCGTACCGCCCGTCGCGGCCGCCAGCGCCGCCGCGCCCGGCAGCAACCGGGCCGCCAACCGCAGCCCGAGCCAGCCGCCCGCCTGCGCCGCCACCGGCGTGGCCAGACGCCAGGCCGCCTCCGCCACCCGCCCCCACGGACCCTCCGCCGGAGCATCAGCCGCCCGAGCCGCCGCCAGCGCCGCCCGCGCGGTGCCGTCATCCGGGTGCACCAGCGTGAGCACCAGCAGCTCGGCCGCCCGATCCGGGTGCGCCGGATCCCGCCCGTACGCAGCCGCCAGATGCAGCACCAGGTTCGCCTGCGTCCACAGCACCGACGCCAGCTCCGCGACCGGCGCGAACAACCCGGCGCCCGCCGCCAGCGCCCCACCCGTACCGGCCATCCGGACGAACCGCCGCGTCGCCAGCCGGGCCACCCCGTCGGCGTCCGCCTCCGGATAGGCCCGCCGGACCTGCTCCGCCCAGGCCGAGGCCCGCGGCCCGAGCGCGTCGACCGCCGCCAGGGCCAGCAGCTCCGGCGCGAACCCGGGATGGTCCCGCAGCTGCGGCCCCACCGCCCGCCAGCCCGTTTCCGGGGTACGCGTGACGTCGGGTTGTCCGGGTGCCCGCGCGACGACCGTGACGTGCGTCGTCTCGGCGGACTGCCCCGCGTGGGATGCCGTGGTGTCGGCGGCGGTGACCTCGATCTGTGGCGCTTCGTGTTCTGTGGGCTCCGGGGTAGTGATCGCCGTCTCCCGCCTCGGGGGCGACGCCTTCCGGGCGGCCTTCTTCACCGCCGGGGTCGCCTTCTTCGCGACCGGGGCGGCCTTCTTGGCGGCGGGAGCGCGACGCGTCCGTTTCGGCGCCTCTGCCCCGACCGGTGGTGCGCCCGGCGCTGCCGGAGGCTCGACGGCTCGATCCTGTTCCGCCGTGACTGGCCTCTCATCGGTCGGGGCCGTGCCCTCCCCGGCGCTCGGCGGAGGTTGTGCGGCAGTCGTACCCGAAGGAGCCGTGGAAGCCTCCGGTGTGGCCTGCTCGGCGGGCGTACCCGGATCGGCTGGTGAGGGATCGGCGGCCGGACGCGGGCGCGGTGCCGGCGGTGCGGCGGTGGCCGGCGTCGGCGGCTGGAAGACGACAGTGGGCGCGGACCGGCGCGGACGCCGGGGCGGCGGTGTGTCGCTCGTCGCGTTCTCCGCGGCGGGATCCGGTGTCGGTGGGTTGAACGTCGGTCGTGGGGAGCGGCTCCGCCGGGCCTTGGGGGCGGGCTCGCGACGGGGCGGATCGCTCGGCGGCTGCTCCTGCATATCGATGGAGCGTAGCCGTGGACGTGATCCGGCACACGACGGAAACGCGGTGGCGAGGGCCGGTCCCGGTATCCGCTTTGCCCCGGGCGGGTGCGGGCCTGTATCCTCGGGCGCGGTGACCTCGTGGGTCACCAGGGAGACTTCGCCTAGTCTGGTCTATGGCGCCGCACTGCTAATGCGGTTGGGGTCTTAAAGCCCCTCCCGGGTTCGAATCCCGGAGTCTCCGCGCGAAAGCCGGTTGTGTAGACTGGCCGAGCACCAGGCGCCCGTAGCTCAACGGATAGAGCATCTGACTACGGATCAGAAGGTTAGGGGTTCGAGTCCCTTCGGGCGCACAAGATCGTGAAGGGTCTGACCTGTGGAAACGCGGGTCAGGCCCTTTGTGCTGTCTGGCCTGGGTGGACGGTGGCACCTGTTCCCCGCCGGCGACGCACGGCGACGCCGGGATCGCGCTGCTCGCGCCGGTCGGCTACCTGGCGTGCGCCGCGCTGGCCCGGTTCTCCTTCGCCCGAGCGGAGCTGGGCCCCGACCAGGCCCTGCCCCACCGGCCCGGCATCGCCGGTGTCTACGGGGCACTGCGGGCCGGAGCCAGCGGGTTCCTGCTCAAGGACACCCCGCCGGCGGAACTACTGGCCGGCATCCGGGTGGTGGCCGCCGGAGAAGGACTGCTCGCGCCGACGGTGACCCGGCGGCTCATCGACGAGTTCGCCCGTCGGCCCGAACCGGCCCGGCCGCTGCCACGACGGCTCGGGTGACCGAGCGGGAACGGGAGGTCCTCACGCTGATCGGCCGGGGCCTGTCCAACGCGGAGTTGGCCGGGCACCTCGGTATCAGCCTGGCCGCCGTGAAGACGCACGTCGGGCGGCTGCTGACCAAGCTGGCGGTACGGGACCGGGCTCAACTGGTCATCGTCGCCTACGAAACCGGCCTGGTCGGGCCGGGCGGCCCACGCTGAGCGGGTCGTCCTCCCGGAAAGTGCATGGATGGCGGGGCCCCTCCGCGGCTAGGCTTGGCCGTCATGACGACCCTCGGCGTGGTGTTCCGGCCCCAGAATCCACCCGAACGCCTCCGCTCCGTCGCACGCGCCGCTGACGAGGCCGGCCTCGACCAGTTGTGGCTCTGGGAGGACTGCTTCCTCGAAAGCGGCATCGCCACCGCCGCCGCGGCCCTGGCCTGGACCGACCGGCTGGCGGTGGGCGTCGGGCTGCTGCCGGTGCCGTTCCGCAACGTCGCGGCACTCGCCATGGAGGCCGCCACGCTGCACCGGCTCTTCCCCGACCGGGTGCTGCTCACCGTGGGCCACGGCGTCCAGGACTGGATGGAGCAGGTCGGAGCGCGGGTGGGCTCGCCGCTGACGCTGCTGCGCGAGCACGTCGAGGCGTTGAAGGCGCTGCTGGCCGGCGAGACGGTGACGACGTCGGGTCGGTACGTCCAGCTCGACAAGGTCAAGCTGGACTACCCGCCGGTGGGCACGGCCCGGATCTTCGCCGGCGCGACCGGGCCGAAGACG